>NZ_JBITGX010000026.1:0-113272 GCF_044457425.1 Streptomyces sp. NPDC050546 | reverse complement strand
CCGCGCCCGCTGACCGGCCCTCGTGACGACCGGTACGCCTTCTCCTTCTCGGGGCTGAAGACGGCCGCCGCCCGCTGGGCCGAGGGGCATGCGGGACGGGAACTGCCGGTGGCCGACGGAGCGGCCTCCCTCCAGGAGGCCATCGCCGACGTGCTCACCCGCAAGGCGGTCGCGGCCTGCGCCGAGCACGGCGTGGGCACGCTGGTCGTGGTCGGCGGGGTCGCCGCCAACTCGCGGGTGCGGTCGCTGGCGGAGGAACACTGCCGGTCCGCGGGCATCGAGCTGCGCGTACCGCCGCTGCGGCTGTGCACGGACAACGGCGCGATGATCGCCGCCGTCGGCGACCTTCTGGTGCGGGCCGGGGCCGAACCCGCCCCACTGGACGTGTCGATCGACCCGTCGGCACCGCTGGAGTACGCCGCTCTGCATCCGCTCTCGGCCAGGGCGGTGGCGGCGTGACGGACATCCAGGTCTTCAAGAGCGCCGAGTTGCTGTCCCAGGCTGACGCCCTGCGCTCCGTCTACGTCGACGCGTTCTGCGCCCCGCCCTGGAACGAGGACGAGGAGAAGGCCACGGAATTCGTGGACCGGCTGCCGGTGGACGCGGGCAGGCCGGGCTTCACCGCCGCGCTGGCCTTCGAGGGCCCGGACGTCGTCGGCTTCGCCACCGCCTGGACCACCCTCGCCCCCTTCCCCACCGACCGCTGCTATCCCCAGGCCGCGGCCGGTCTCGGCGCCGAGCACACGACCGAGTGGCTGGTCGGCGCCCTGGAGATCGACGAGCTCGCCGTCCGCCCGGCCGCCCGGGGCACCGGTCTCGCCGCCCGGCTGCTGGAGGCGGTGACCGCCGACGCCCCAGGGGGCCGCTCCTGGCTGCTGACCTCCGTGCAGTCCCCCCGCGCCATGTCCTTCTACCGCGGCCAGGGCTGGGCTCAGGCCACCCACCCCTCCCCCGAGGGCAAGGGCATCGTCGTCTTCCTCGGCCCCCGCCACCCCGCCCGGCCCCTTGTCGCCCTCCCTCTGTGAGCACCCGGAGCCCGTCTTGCGCACCGCCGAGATCCGCCGCCGCTTCCTCGACTTCTTCGCCGAGCGCGGCCACACCGTCGTCCCCAGCGCCCCGCTGCCCACGCCCGACCCGACGCTGCTCTTCGTCAACGCGGGCATGGTGCCCTTCAAGCCGTACCTGACGGGTGAGGCGGCGGCTCCCTGGCCGCGGGCGGCGAGCGTGCAGAAGTGTGTGCGCACCCTGGACATCGAGGAGGTCGGCCGCACCACCCGGCACGGCTCCTTCTTCCAGATGAACGGCAACTTCTCCCTCGGCGACTACTTTAAGGAGGAGGCCATCGCCTTCGCCTGGGAGCTGTCCACCAACCCGGTCGCGGAGGGCGGCTACGGTCTCGACCCGGACCGCGTCTGGGTGACCGTGCACCACACCGACGACGAGTCCCGGGCCCTGTGGCGGCGGATCTCCGGGCTGCCCGACGAGCGGATCGTGGCGCGCGGCGACGAGGACAACTTCTGGTCCATGGGCGTACCAGGGCCGTGCGGGCCCTGCTCCGAGTTGTACTACGACCGCGGCCCGGCGCTCGGCCGTGCGGGTGGTCCTGCGATCGACGAGGACCGCTACATGGAGTTCTGGAACCTGGTCTTCATGCAGTACGAGCGAGGCGAGGGTCCCGGCAAGTCCGGCTATCCGATCCTCGGCGAACTCCCGCGCCGCAACATCGACACCGGCATGGGCCTGGAACGCATGGCCACGCTGCTCCAGGGCGTCGACAACCTCTACGAGACCGATGAGACCCGTCCGGTCCTGGACCGCGCCGCGGAGTTGACCGGAGCCCGCTACGGCGCGGACCTCGAGACGGACGTACGCCTGCGCGTCGTCGCCGACCGCGTCCGCACGGCCCTGATGCTGCTGGCCGACGGCACGATCCCCGGCAACGAGGGGCGCGGCTACGTCCTGCGCCGGATCCTGCGCCGTTCGGTCCGCTCGATGCGTCAACTCGGTTACACCGAGCCGGTCCTGGGCGACCTGCTCGCCGTCGCCCGGGACCGCATGGCGCCCAGCTACCCGGAGGTGGCCGAGTCGTTCGGCCGGATCGCAGACCAGGCGGCCGGTGAGGAGGACGCCTTCCGCGCCACGCTGAGGCAGGGCACGGTCGTCCTCGACACCGCCGTGACGCGGGTGAAGGCGGAGGGCGGGCGGCAACTCCCCGGCGCCCAGGCGTTCCTCCTCCACGACACCTACGGCTTCCCCATCGACCTCACCCTGGAGATGGCGGCCGAGCAGGGCGTCGAGGTCGATCGTGAGGGCTTCACGGCCCTGATGCGCGAGCAGCGCGAACGGGCCAGGGCCGACGCCCGCGCCCGCAAGTCGGGCGGCACCGACACCCCGGCCCTGCGGCCCGTCCTGGACGAGCACGGCCCGACCGACTGGCGCGCCTGGGACACCCTGACCACCGAGTCCCGGGTCCTGGCCCTGCTCGGCCCCTCCGGCCCGGCGCCCGTGGCCCGTGGCCCGTGGCCCGCGAGGGCGAGATCGTCACGGCCGTGCTGGACCGCACCCCGTTCTACGCCGAGTCCGGCGGCCAGGACAGCGACGCGGGGCGGCTGTCCGGTACGTCCGTGGAGGCCGAAGTCCTCGATGTGCAGCGCCCGTTGCCCGGACTGGTCGCGCATCAGGTGCGGGGCACGGCCGGCGAGCTGGCCACGCCTCCGCCCTGGTCAAACGACTGCTGCACGGCAGGGGCGGCGGATCGCCGGACCTGGCTCAGGGCGGCGGACTGCCGACCGGGGACCTGGCGGAGACGCTCGCGTCCCTGCCCGCGGTGCTCACCACGGCGTGAGAGCGCGGCTGCGCGTCCGTTCGGCGGAATGTGGAGCGGCGCCGGATCCCCGCTCCTGCCGTAAGGGAAGAAATGCATCTATGACTGTTACCGCGAAGATCGACACGACCCGCCCGGTGGCCACGCTGATCAACGTGTTCGCCGTGTCTCCGGACCGCCAGAGCGAGCTCGTCGCCCTGCTGTCCCACGCCACCGAGCAGACGATGAGGCACCAGCCCGGCTTCGTCTGCGCCAACTTCCACGCCTCCCAGGACGGCGAACGCGTCATCAACTACGCCCAGTGGGAGTCCGAGCAGCACTACCGCGCGATGCTCGCCAACCCCGAGGCCCGCGTCCACATGGACCAGGCGGCCGAGATCGCGACCGACGTCCAGCCCCGGCTGTTCCGCGTCGAGTCGTCCCACACCGGATGAGGCGGTGCACGCGGAACGGTGAGTGACCAAGGCGGCCGGGAACACCCCGACTTCGGTCGTCTCATACGGGACGAGGCCACCGACACGGTGGCCTGCCATGTGTGTGGTCGGTCGTTCCGCTCCCTGGGGGCTCACCTCCGCGTGCACGGGATGACGGCGGAGGAATACCGACAGGAGTTCGGCCTGCTGCGCACCCGGGCCCTGAGCGCCCGCTCCCTCTCCGCGGAACAGTCCCGAAGAAGCCGTGCCGAATACCAGGCGTCCGAGGAGTCCCAGGCGTACTTCGCGACGGGCCGGACGATGGCGCGCACGGGCGAACTGAACCGACGACGCTGGAACACGACCACGAAGCGCGCGGAATCCACGGAGCTGCGGCGGCTGCGCCAGGCCGCTCTCGACACCGGCCGCCGCACCCAGGCCCGGGTCGCCGGCGCCCGTACGGCGGCCGCGCTGCGCGCCGGGGGATTCACCGATCTCGAACAGGCCCTGCGGACCGTGTACGTCGACCGGCAGCACGGCATCGAGGACACGGCGCGCGTCCTCGCTCTCGGCAAGGGCAGGGTGCGCCGTCTGCTGGGCGAGTACGGCATAGCCGTCCGGCCGCCCGGGCAGAACTCCGCCGTCGGCAAGCGCTCGCGTACCTGGCTCAACGACCGGGCCGCCGCCGAGCGCGTAGGTGCCGATGACATCACCACGTGGCTGCGCGGGCGGACCGCGGAGGGCGCCACCCTGCGGGAGCTGGCGGCGGCCACCGGCCGGAGCATCCCGTGGGTGGCGGCCCGGATCCGCGTCCACTGATGGCCGCTTACGCGACCCCGGTCATGCTCGCGAACACCACGACATTGTTGGGGTAGTAGTGCCGAGCCGCGTCGAAGTCGCCGCCGCAGGTGACCAGTCGCAGCCCCGCGTGGTCGACGTTCTTGTACACCTCCAGCGTGGGGAACTCCTTCTTCGGATACTCCTCCACACGATCCACCGTGAACGTCGCCGTCTTCCCGTCCTGCCGGGCGACCTGCACGGTGTCACCGGCCTTCATGGTCTTCAGCCCCTTGAACACCGCGTCCGCGCCGTTCCAGGTGACATGCCCGGCGATCACGGCAGGCCCCTCGGAGCCAGGAGTGGGGCCCGGCTCGTGCCAGCCCGCCAGGTCCGGGTCCTTCGGGGTCGTCATCGCCCCCTTCGCGTCCTGCCGCAGCGTCTCCAGCTCGCTCGACACACCGAGGGACGGAATGATGACCCGCTGCGGCACCGAACGCTCCAGGGCCGCGGCGGCCTGCCCGGCCGCGCCCGGGGCCTGGGTCACCGGCCCCGGTGGGGTCTGCGCCCCGGCCGTGTCCTGTCCCCCGCACCCGGTCAGAAGAAGAGCAGCCGTGGCGACGGCTGCCAGCGCGGCCGAACCACGCCGCACCCCGGTGACGGGCCGGCTCACTCCGCACCCCCGGCCTTCACCACGGCCACGCCGCGGGACGCCATCCGCCGCCGGGCGATCATGACCACACCCGCCGCCGCGACCGAGGCCGCGCCCGCACCACCGATCGCCGTGCCCCACGCCGTCCCGCCCGTTCCGGCCTCGCCGCCGGTCTCGATCCCGCCCACGGGAACCGACCCGACCGCCGCGCCCTTGACGACGCCGCAGTTGGCCGGAGCGGTCGCCTCCTGCGGGAGCTTCGGGTCGAGTTCGCTCTTGCCGGCGCCCTCGAAGTCGTACTTGTCGTTGTCGTTGCGGTCGATGCCGTGCTGCACGATGTGCAGGTCCTTGATCTTCTCGACCACGTCCTCACCGACCTTGATGGTCCGCTTGTAGGTGACCTTGCCCTCCTCGTCGGCAACCGGCATCCGGTCCACGGCCAAGCCGCTGGTCGCCGCGTCGGTGTCCCCCGAGACGGTGAGCGCGATGTTGATGTCGCCGTAGTGGACGGTGGCCTCGGTGTTGTCGAGGACACCGTCGCCGTTCTTGTCCGCGCTCGCGTCCGGGCACTGGAAGTCACGCCCCTCGGTGGACCCGTGCAGATGCTGCGCCGACGGCTGCCCGGGTACCAGCCCCTCGGACTTGATCCACACGGTCATCTCGTCACCGCGCAGGCTCACCAAAGCCGTTCCCTTGGAGCCGGTGTCGTTCAGCTGCTCAAGGTCGATCTGGAAGGCCGGGGTGTCCTCCGCCGCCACCGCCGGGGGCGAGGCGGTGACGGTCAGGGCGGCGAGGGGAAGCGCGGCGAGTACCGCGAGACGGCCGATGCGCTGGGATGTCACGTTCGTTCCTGTTCCGCGGGCCCCGAGCGGGCGGGCCGCATGACTCGTACGGATTCCAGGCACTGCCGGACCCGGTCCACCGACCGACGTCCGAAGCCTCAGCGCCCCTTGACCGCACAGCAGTTGCAGAAGACCGGCCCGGACGGCGCAGGCGGTGAGGACGGTCACCACGGTGCGTGTGAGATTCGACCCGGGGACCGGCCTATTGCAACTGCTGTGCAGTTACCCATGAAACGCAAGAGGGCGGCGGTGCGTTCAAAGCGATGCGGGCCGACAGCCCGTACCGCTCTCGCCGACACCCGCCGAACTAGTCACGCGGCTGTACGCGGGCGGGCCTTGCGGTTGTGGGCGCGGACGACGACGCCGTCCTTGCGGACGTATGAGCGGACACGGGGCACGGTGAGGAGTCCTCGCTGTGAGAGGGGGTGGTCAAACCCCCGGGCGGGGCCGGGTGTTCCTCGGCGCAACATTCGACGTTAGCGGCGCCCACTGACAATCCGGTCGCAGCCAACTCATCCACAATTCATGCGGGTTGAGGCCGCAGAGCTATTTTCAGCCGGTTGATCTCGTGGTGGGTCGGGCTGTCAGTGCCGGGTGCTCTCATGAAGGTGTAGCGGGGATCTGCGACAGTGAGGGGGAGCTGTGCCCGGACACCGGGAAGATGGCAGGGGCCTGCCGCGAGGGCGCCAGCGGTCGGGGGAGGGGCAGTGAGCCGCCGGCGCCGCGGTGGCGATGAGGAGCTGCTGGTCGCCCTGGGCGTGCTGGTCGTGGTCGGTCTGGTCCTGGTCAAGGTCGGCCAGTGGGTGTGGGCGCACTGGTGGGTCCTGGTAGTCCTCAGCCTGGTGGCCGCCGCGACGCTGGCCGCGTGGTGCTACCGGAGGATCGACCAGATCCGTTCCGCGCAGCTGCGTGTAGAGGGCCTGACCTACTCGCTCGGTCAGATCGACGCGATGCACCACAGTGCCTTCGAGCACGCCATACGCGATCTGCTGGTGCGCGACGGGTCACGCGACGCTCTGCGCTGCGGCGGCCGGGGTGACCTCGGCGCTGACGTGAAGGGGCACGACCCGCAGGGCCGCTACTGGGTGATCCAGTGCAAGCACCGACGCAACGGACTGACCGGATCGGCGGTCGGCACACCGGATCTGCAAACCCTCAACGGCACCGGACGGCCCGTGCACAAGGGCGACGTCGTCGTGCTGGTGACCAACGGCCGGGTCTCGGCCCCGGCGCAGCAGTTTGCCCGCCACCAGCGCCTGCACCTGGTCGACCGGCACCTGCTGGAGCAGTGGGCCCGGGGTCGCCGGCCTTTGTGGGAGCTGCTGCCTGCACTGCCCGCACCGCGCAAACCGTCCCGGCGCGGGGCGGCGACTCGGCTCTGAATCCCGGCCCTTGTCCCACCCGCCCCACGCATGAGAAGGCCGATGCCATGGAACACGGCGTCGGCCCTCGTGGGTGTAGGTTCTCACTTTCGATGTCAGGCGCCGGCGCTATGACCTGGACGTTCCCCTCCAGTCTCACGACGTGTCGGCAGGCGGCTGTCTCAGATCGATGTCATTTCCTCAGACTGCCCAGCCGGCTGCGCCGGACCTAATGAGCCTGCATCGGCGGCCGTCCGTTCCATCCACTTCCGCACCTTCACTGCTTGCTCGATGCGGTTGACGATGTCCTTCTTGGACGCCGTGTCCAAGGTCTCCGAGATCTTGTCGAAGGTGTCAGGAAGGACATCGAGGAGCCCCAGATCTGCTCGCCGGTGCTGACGGTCAGCAGTTGCTGGCACCTCCACTGCAGCGGCACCTCGGGACGGTGCGTGAGCCGCTGCATGAGTGTCGGGAACAGGTAGTGCGTCGCTTCTGCGGCGAGGTGCTCTCGTAGCCAGTCGACCGGGAGCCGCTGGCTGAAGCCATGCATGGCGGCCTCCTGGGCCAGGTCCAGGAGCTGAGCGGTGTCGACGGCTCGGACGGTGCGGGGAAGGGTCGGGGTCATGTCGCGATGATGCCAAGAAGCCAGTGCGGCGCCGAGAGGTCAGCTGGGCCGGGATGCGATCTGCTGACGGGCAGGGCCCCAGACGTCCTCGAACTCCTCGAAGGTGAGTTGTTCGGGGTCGTGGCCTTCCCATTCCGAGACGGGCAGCTCGGCGGTGATCCCGAATCTGCTGTCGTAATCACCGAGGCGGCCTGCGTCGCGGGCCCGCTGCCACTCGGCGAGGGAAGCAGCTGCGATCGGGATCAGCTCTGGCCCTTCGAGTTCGACCTGCCGGATCACCCAGCCTTCGGCGTCGACCTCGAAGTAGAACCAGGTGTCTTCCTCGTCCCAGTAGCAGCGCATCCATGTGGTCACCAGGCCATGATGCCGGGCCAGATGCGCCGCCCTACTCCGCTCTGTCTCATGACTGGGCGATGAATCCTGCGGGTCGGTCGAGCTGGGAAGGAGAACCGACCCGGGTTGGATCCCAGCCTTGATCCCGTGCCTCTCGAATGCTGGCAGCAACGTGAGCCGGACGAATGGGCTCCGCCTCGACGCCCACCCAGTTGCTGGGATGGGCCTGACCGCTGGTGACGATCAAGGTCGTGCCCGGCTGGCTGCCGCTGGCCGCTTCAACCGCATAGGTCAGCGGTGTCCAGCAGAGGCCCTGCATGTAGGAGGGCTTCCTGCGGATCCGCCAGCGGCACTCGATCCCGTCAACGGTTATGCGCCGGGAACCCTTCTTGTTCAGCGCCATCTTCGCCTCCTCCGCTGTGGGACTCTGCTGTGTTGCCGCGGTCGCGAAAAGCAGGTTGCACGCCAAAGTACCGAACGTTGTCGCCGACAAGCGTCTTCGGGACTACGGATGGGTTGATCAGCCCATAATTGGAGTCAGTGCCGAGCGACCCGGCGCATCGCACCCGCCCCGGGTGCACTCACCGCGATCGGAGAGCATCGTGAAGAACAGCCCGTTGTGGCGAGTGGTTGACAACGAGAGTGGTAGCCAGTCCATCGTCAGCACGCCCTCCGAGGCGGTCGCGTTCGTCAACAGCCGGTTCGACACCGATGACGACGACGAGCCGTTCAGCATCACCGAGGTCGGTCCTCTCCTTCCGAAGCCGCTCGGGGTCATCACCGCATGGGCCGCCGAGAAGGACGGCGAGCGAACCGACGGGCGTACTGCCCCGATCACCATCAGGCCGGTTGTGACGGACAACGCCGGCGAGTGCGATGACGTAGTGCTCTGGCGCGACGTGTACGTCTCCTGGGACCACGACATGTACACCGTCGAGGAGCCGGACAGCTCCGAGTACAGCGAGGCTTACAGCGCTGCCGAGTTGAGCGCGATCCTCGACGAGTACGCCGACGACTACGAGTACGCGCCTGAAGGGCCCGACAGCCACAGGTGGCCGAAACCGGAAGAGTTGATCACCTACGGCGCCCAGGAGTGCGCCAAGCGGTTCGGGCACCTCGACGACGACGCCCTGCTGTGGCTCGCTGCCACCCGCATCACGCTCGCGGTGTGGCGCAACACACCCGTCGAGAACTGGCATGCCGGGAAGAGTCCGCTCCACGACGGCACAATGATGCGGATCAACACGGCAACCACCCGACTCGTGCGCTCGATGCTGTCGTTCGACCATGTCGACTGGATCGGTCTCGGTCTCGCGATCGTCAACCCGTCCCGGGTTCTACCGACCGGGCAGTCTGTTCTCGAGCTCGGGCTGGCCTGCCACAATCCTGACGACCCGGCGCACGAGGCTGATCCGCGCGAAGAACTCGCGGAGATGGCACAGGACGCGATCGCTTGGGGGCGAGCGTACTGCCTTCGCGAGAAGACGTTCGGCCTGCGAACCCTGATCGAATTCTTCTGCGCGTCCGACAACGGCTGGTTCGGAACACCGAGTTGGGGGCGCATCGTCGATCGGTTCACTACGGCTGTCGACAACCGGGAAAATGCGCACTGGCACGTGCACCGAGACAAGCCTTGGTTCGACGAGTGGTTCACCAACCGCCCGGTCGACATTGCGGACACCACGGAACTTCGTCGGCTGCTCCATGCCGGGCCCGACCTGCTGTCCGAGGAGGCCGCCGAATGGTGCGTGGATGGTGCCATCGGCTACGTCTGCCGGGACGACCACGCGAACGGCTGCCTGCAGTGCGGCATCCCGCTGGCAACGGAGTCCCCCAACGAGTGAACGTGGGCACCAGCGTAGAAAAGCAGCAACCCACTGACCGCGCTCTCTCTTGCCTACTGCGACCGGCGAATCTCAGCATGGTGTCGGATCCGACTTCCATCCGACACCGACCGTGAGATTCCGACACGGAATTTGAGATCCCACAGTGGGGTCTGCGCGGCAACGCAGAGACTGTAGCCCTGGTGTTCGTTGGGGAAGACCAGGGCACTCCCAGTGCTGGATACCAGCATGATCGCACTTGCCAATCGGGGGCCGCTAAAAGGCAACGAGTTGTCTAGGTGTGCGAAGCCGCGCGCTGAGGACCGCCGAAGGGTCCGTGACAGGCCCGCCCGCCCCGCCCATTCCACGGGCGAGCGGCCCCGGCCGCCGACACCGTACCCGACACCGGCCGAACTCACGGGCCCTCACCCGTAGATGTCATCTGAACGAAGCACTGTCCTTCAGCCTGCCTGAATTCCCGTAACGGGAACGGGCATCGTGAGCGGGGCAGCGCAGGTGCACAACCGTGGGAGGGCCGCGGGCGCGGGGACCTGAACGAGCGGCAGCACGCCGTACTCTCCTGGGTGAGTCAAGGGTGCCCCTCGGGGTTTTGGCCGGACAGTACGTACAAGGTGAGCGCTCAGGCTCTGCAATGCCGAGGACTGATCAAAGTCACCAAACGGCGTGGGTATTGGAACGCCGAGCTCACCGATAAGGGACGACAGTATCTCGCCGATACCGGTATCGGCCCACGGGACCACGACGCCGAAGCACCTGAGGCGCCGGAGGATCTGGCGACACGACGCCCCCAAACCACGCCGAAGACCCGCACGAACTACACCGACCAGCTCCTCGAAGAACTGACAGCCAACAACAACCGCCTCGTCAAGGCAAACGAATCCGGCTCGCACGCAGTGAACTGGGCATCGCGGATCAGCGCCGCACGCCAGTCCGGCAAGATCCCGCACTCACAGGAACTGCGCGGAAAGCAGTCCTACAGCGGCTACGAAATCAAGCTCGTCGACATCCCCGCCTGGCGGCTCACCGAACTCACCCCCATCACCGTGCCCGCCAGGCTCACCAAACCCCATGCGGCCACACGACCGCACTCGGCCCCACTCCAGACACTCCCCCGCCACGCCACCGCCGACAGGCACCACCGCATTTCACCATCACCGCCCAAGACGAATCCGTCCACATCCTCGTCCTACAGGAACACGACCACAGCAAACACATCCCCACCGACAAGGAACGCGCCGACGCCCAGAAGCACACATGGATGCGCATCCCCCGCTACGACTACACCCCCGCCAACCGGCTGCGTTTCATCCTCCGGGGCGGCACCCCGCACCGCGGCAGGGAATGGACCGACCTCGACGGCCGCCTCCTGGAAGACCAACTCGCCGAAATCGCGCAGGAAGTCGACCTCCGAGGCGAAGCCGCGGAACAACGTCGGCACGCAGACGAACAAGCCCAGGAAGCGGCACGACAGAACCGGGAAAACGCCCTGCACAAAGCCCACGCCGCATTCGCCCACGCCTATCGCGTCGAGCGCCTCGAAAAGCAGGCAGACGCGTGGCACGAAGCCAATCGCCTGACCGAATTCGTCACAGCAGTACGCGACCACGCCGCATCCCTGCCACCCGGGCAGGAACGGGCCGAGATCGAGGAGTGGCTCGCGTTCGCAGACGCCCACCTTCAGCAGCTCACGAAGGCGACCTCGGCGCCGAAGCTGCCCACGCCGCCGCACCCCGGCCGCGCAGATCTTGAGCCGTACCTCGCCACCATGAAGCCCGCCGCGAACCGAGGTCCATCCTCGGCCCCAAAGCCAGCAGGCAGAGATCCTCAGGCCGCACCCGGCAAATCATCAACCGAGTGAACAAATACCTGACGGCCTGTCAGACGAATGAATGATCAACTGACGGGCCGTCAGAAGAGCCCCATGTGCGTCAGATATGCGCCAAGATATCGCCCGTAACGCACACAACGCACACTCGCCAAAACAGCAGGTCAGCCAGCTTTTTCGGCAGGCTCAAGGATCGCGACGCACTCAACGTGCTGGGTCATCGGAAACGCGTCACGTCGGCAAGGCCGAGAGAAACAGCAGGTCAGAAGGGCTCTCCAGGCCACACGACGGATCGTTGCACGTCCGGAGCGTCAAATGAGCGTCACGGCCGGTACGCGATACCTCCGGCGGACGGTCGCTACCACCTCGCACACGGCGAGCGCCTTCGGGCGCCGACGCAGGGCTCGTTCTCGGAGCAGCTCGTCCTTGGCCTCCTCAGGCCCCAGCTCCCGCTCACCTCGTACTCGCCCAGCTCAGACAGCAGGCTCATGCGTCCAGACCACCGCGCTTGACGAGCTGGCTCGCGATGACGTTCCGCTGGATCTCGTTGGTGCCCTCGCCGACGATCATCAGCGGGGCGTCACGGAAGTAGCGTTCGACGTCGAACTCCGTGGAGTAGCCGTAACCGCCGTGGATGCGCACGGCGTCGAGGGCGATCTGCATGGCGGTCTCGGAGGCGAACAGCTTCGCCATCCCCGCCTCCATGTCCACCCGGCGGCCGGCGTCGGCCTCCCGGGCCGCGTACAGCGTGAGCTGCCGGGCGGCTGTGAGCGAAGTCGCCATGTCCGCCAGGTAGTTGCCGATCGACTGGTGCTTCCAGATCGGCTTGCCGAACGACTCCCGCTCCTGGGCGTAGGCGAGGGAGTCCTCGAACGCCGCCCGGCCGACGCCGAGGGCGCGGGCCGCGACCTGGAGACGGCCGGTCTCCAGCCCCTTCATCATCTGTGCGAAGCCCTTGCCCTCACACCCGCCGAGTACGGCATCGACCGGGGCCCGGTAGTCCTCGAAGGACAGCTCGCAGCTCTCCACGCCCTTGTAGCCGAGCTTGGGCAGGTCACGGGAGACGGTCAGCCCCGGACCGTGCTCCACGAGCAGGATCGAGATGCCGTGGTGAACCGGCGTGGCGTCCGGGTCGGTCTTGCACAGCAGAGCGATCAGGCCGGACCGGCGGGAGTTGGTGATCCAGGTTTTCGCCCCGTCGACCACGTATCCGCGATCACCGTCCTTGCGGGCGACCGTGCACATTGCCTGCAGGTCGGAGCCGCCGCCCGGCTCGGTCAGGGCCATGGTCGCGCGGATCTCGCCGGTGGCCATCCTGGGCAGGTACCGGCGCTTCTGCTCCTCGGTCCCGAAGTGCAACAGCAGCTTGGCGACCACGGTGTGGCCGCCCATCGCGCCGGCCAGGCTCATCCAGCCGCGCGCCAGTTCCTCGGTGATCAGGACATAGCACGGGGTGGAGACGGGAGTACCGCCGTACTCCTCGGGGACGGCGAGGCCGAAGACGCCGAGCCGCTTCATCTGCTCGATCAGAGCCTCGGGGTAGGTGTTCGCGTGCTCCAGTTCCCGGACGACCGGTTTCACCTCCTTGTCGACGAAGTCGCGCACCGTACGGACGATGAACTGCTCGTCCTCGGACAGGATGTCGAGGGTGCTCATGGGGGCGAGGCTCCTTGCTGAACTAGCGGGTGGCGAAGGGCGGTTCAGATGACGCGTTCGGCCCTCAGGCTGTCGATGTCGGCCGTGCCGTACCCCAGCTCGGCCAGGACCGTCTCGGTGTGTTCGCCGGCCGCGGGGACGGGATCCATACGCGGCGCGAGGCCCGCCAGGTCCGCCGGCGGCAGCAACGCCCGCACCGTGGCTCCGCCGGGAATCCGTACGTCCCGCCAGCGGTCCCGGCCGCTGAGGACCGGGTGCTCCAGGAACTCCGTCACGTCGTTCACCCCGGCGTTGGCGATGCCCGCCGCGTCCAGCAGCTTCATCACCTCGTCGCCGTCCAGCTCTCCGAACCGCTCGGCCACGATCGCGTTCAGCTCCTCGCGGTGGGCGACCCGGGAGGAGCCGCTGGCGAAACGTGGATCGGCGGCGAGCCCTGGCAGACCGAGGAACCGGTCACACAGAGCAGCCCATTCGCGCTCGTTCTGGACGGAGAACAGCACGTCCTTGCCGTCGGCGGCGGTGTAGGCGCCGTACGGGGCGATGGTGGCGTGCTGGGTGCCGAGGCGCGGGGGCTGGGTGCCGCCGAAGCGGGTGTAGTAGGCGGGTTGGTTCATCCACTCGGCCAGTGCCTCGAACAGCGAGACCTCCACGGCGCGGGCGATGCCGGTGGTGGCGCGGGTGAGCAGTGCGGTGAGGATGCCGGAGTAGGCGTACATGCCTGCGGCGATGTCGGCGATCGAGACTCCGACACGGGCGGAGCCGTGCTCGTTGCCGGTGAGCGAGACCAGGCCGGTCTGGCACTGCACCAGCAGGTCGTACGCCTTGCGGTCGGCCCACGGGCCGCTGGAACCGTAGCCCGAGATGGCACACGGGATGAGAGAGGGAAATCGTTCGGCGAGCGCATCAGCGCCCAGGCCCATGCGTGCGGCCGCGCCGGGGGCAATGTTCTGCACGAACACGTCCGCGTCTGCGAGGAGTTGCTCCAGGACGGCTCTTCCCGCGTCCGACTTCAGGTCGAGCGTGACGGACTCCTTGGACCGGTTGAGCCACACGAAGTAGCTGGACTCGCCGTGCACCGCGGTGTCGTAGCGGCGGGCGAAGTCACCTCCGCCCGGCCGCTCCACCTTGATGACCCGGGCGCCGAGGTCGGCCAGCTGGCGGGTGGCGAAGGGGGCGGCCACCGCCTGTTCGAGGCTGACGACGGTGAAGCCGGCCAGCGGCAGCGCTTCGGTGGGCTCGGTCATAGGTGGCCTCCAGGGGATGTGGGTCCCGAACCGGAGCTACCATCATGAATGCTCATGGTGATATCAGTGAAATAACATTGCGTGATACCCCCATGCGCACACCGGATGGCTGCGGAAGGAAGGCCCCCTCTTGGACATCAAGCAGCTCAAGGCGATCGTCACGGTCGCCGAGGTGGGCAGCGTCACGCGTGCCGCGGAGCTGCTGCATCTGGTGCAGCCCGCGGTGACCCGGCAGATCCGCACCCTGGAACAGGAACTCGGCGTCGACCTCTTCGAGCGGACCGGGACGGGCATGCGGCCCACCGAGGCGGGCGAGATCATGGTCGACCGTGCCCGGCGGGCCCTGAACGAGCTGGAGCGGGCTCGCGCCGAGGTGCAACCGGCCCCGGGCGAGGTCTCCGGCATCGTCACCGTCGGCCTGTTGGAAAGCACCAGTGACCTGCTTTCCGAGCCGCTGGTGACCGCCGTCGCCCGCAGCCATCCCGGCGTCGAACTTCGACTGATGACCGCCTACTCGGGGCACCTCCAGCAGTGGCTCGACGACGGCGACCTGGATCTGACCCTGCTCTACAACCTGGACAGCACGCCCTCGCTCAATGCCCACCCGCTGGTACGCGAGCGTCTGTGGGCGGTCGCTCCGCCTTCGGCCGGCCTGCGTGCCGACCGTCCGGTGCCGTTCACGGAGGCGGCGGGGCATCCGCTCGTCATGCCCGCCTCAGGGCATGCGCTGCGCCGGCTGATCGACGCGGCGGCGGTGCGCGCCGGATCCACCCTCGACGTCGTCGTACAGACCAACTCCATGCGGGTGCAGAAGCAGCTCGTCCAGGCGGGACACGGCTGGACCGTCCTGCCAGGCATCGGCATCGCCGAGGATGTGGCACAAGGCGTCCTGAGCGCCGCGCCGCTGAGCGAGCCCGACGTGTGGCGGTCGATCGTCCTCGGCACTCCGCGGTCCGGGCGCACCCCGCCCGCCGTGGAGGTCGTCGCGCGAGAGTTGGTCCGCAGGATCAACTCGGCGGTGGCCCAGGGCAAATGGCCGTCCGCCCGGATCCAGGTGACTCACGCTGCCGCCGAGGACGAGTGACGCGCAGCATCCCGAGAACACCATCGAAGGAACCTCCATGAACGACACCGGCCCCCGGTCGACCGCCATCGCCCGCGCCCAGGACGGCATCGCGCTGTCCTACCAGCGCCAGGGCTGCGGATATCCGCTCGTCCTCCTGGCCGGGCAGGCGAACAACCACCACTGATGGGACGCCGTACGCGGGGACTTCCACGCCACGCACTCCATCATCCCCCTCGACCAGCGCGGCACCGGCGACAGCGGCAAGCCCCAAGGGCCGTACTCCACACAGCAGTTCGCCGAGGACGTCATCGCCGTCCTTGATCACGCGGGCGTCGAGCGGGCCGACGTCTACGGCACCTCCATGGGCGGACGCGTGGCCCAGTGGGTGGCCGCCCACCATCCGGACCGTGTGCGGCGGCTCGTGCTGGGCTGCACCTCGCCCGGCGGCCCGCACGCCGTCGAGCGCGACAGGTCCGTACGACGGGCCCTGGCCCAGCCGGACCCGGACGCCGCCCGGCAGGCGCTGACCGACCTGATGTACTCCCCCGCCTGGCGCGCCACCCACCCCGGCCCTCACACCACCCTCGGCGATCCCGGCATGCCCCCGCACGTCCGCCACGGCCATCTGGTCGCCAGTAACGGGCACGATGCCTGGGACGCCCTCTTCCTCATCACCGCCCCCACGCTGATCCTGCACGGCGACCAGGACCGGCTCACTCCGCCGGACAACCTCTCCCTGCTCGCTGCCCGCATCCCCGACGCCCGGACGCATCTGTTTCCGGGCGCCCGCCACGCCTATTTCGAGGAGTGCCGCACGGAGGCCGGTCCGCTCGTCGAGGCGTTCCTCGGCGAAGACGCATGGTCGTAGCCGAACCACGGGTCATCGGGCCCGCGGCTCCCCGCTATGCGAGCGAGGCATGCGGGCATCACACCTTTCTATTGTCCAACCTCATCCATCAGCGCCCATGATGTGTGGCACCTCGAGCCGACCGATCAGCGGAGTCGCTACGGATGAGCCAGACACATGCCCCGGCACCCTCCTGGCAGGAGGACGTGTTCACCGCGCTGAAGAAGCGCGGAGTCCAGCAGATCGCCTACGTCCCCGACTCCGGTCACTCCCACACCATCCGTGAGGCCCGACGCGACCCCGCCATCCATGACGTGGTGCTGACCACCGAGGAAGAGGGCGTCGCCGTGGTCAGCGGGGCGTGGCTGGGCGGTCAGCGGGCGGTGCTGCTGATGCAGAGCAGCGGCGTCGGCAACTGCGTCAACATGTTCTCGCTGCTGGAGATGGCCCGGTTCCCCTTCCTCACGCTGGTGACGATGCGCGGCGAGTACGCCGAGTTCAACCCGTGGCAGGGCCCCATGGGCCGCACCACCCAGCAGGCCCTGGAACTCATGGGCATCACCGTCCTACGGGCCGACGACCCTACGGACGTCGCGGAGACCGTCGAGGCCGCCCTGGACTCGGCGTTCGAGGCCGGTGAGCGCGTCGCCGTGCTCCTTGGACAGAAGCTGATCGGCCGCAAGAAGTGGGAGCGCAACTGATGACCGTCACTCTCCCCCGCCTCGACCGGCGCCGCTTCGTCGCCGACCTGATCGGCCGCCTCCCCGAGGACGCCCTGATCGTCACCGGCCTCGGCTCGCCCAGCTACGACGTGTTCGCCGCCGGTGACCGCCCCGGCACCTTCTACCTCTGGGGCGCGATGGGCGCCGCCGCCCCACTCGCCCTCGGCCTCGCCTTGGCCCGGCCGGACCACCCGGTCGTCGCCATCACCGGCGACGGCGAACACCTCATGGGCATCGGCGCCTTGGCCACCATCGGGGCCGTACTCCCGCACAACCTGACGGTTGTGGTGCTGGACAACGCCCACTTCGGCGAGACCGGTATGCAGCCCAGCCACACCGGGCTCGGCACCGACCTCGTGGCCGTCGCCCAGGGCTTCGGCATCCGCGATGCCGTGCGGATCACCGACCTCGGCCGGACGGAAGACCTCGCCCTGCGGATCAAGGCGCGTGCGGCGACGACGTACGCACAGGTGCTGATCACCACCGACGAGCCGCCGCGCGCTCTGCCGCCCCGCGACGGCGTCGCCAACAAGAACTCCTTCCGCGCCGCACTCGGCCTGAGCACCTTCTAGCCGACGGGACTCGCCATGCAGCGCTACGAGATGTTCATCGACGGGGAGAGCCGGAAGCCCGGCGGAGGCGAATGGTTCCCCACCGACAACCCCTACCTGGGCACCCCATGGGCCGAGATCGCCAGGGGCACCACGGAAGACGTCGACGACGCCGTCCGAGCCGCCCACCACGCGCTGCACAGCGGACCCTGGGCCGAGCTCACCGCCAGCGCCCGCGGCTCGCTGCTCCGGCGGCTCGGCGACACCCTCGCCGCGAACGCCCGCCGCCTCGCGGAGACCGAAGTCCGCGACAACGGCAAGCTGTTCACGGAGATGTACGGCCAACTGACCTACTTGCCCCAGTGGTTCCACTACTACGGCGGCCTCGCCGACAAGGTCGAGGGCACCGTCCCCCCGTTGGACAAGAAGGGCTACTTCGCCTACACGAAGAAGGAGCCCGTCGGGGTCGTCGCGGTCATCACACCGTGGAACTCCCCGCTGTTGCTGCTGGCCTGGAAGATCGCCCCGGCCCTGGCCGCCGGCTGCACGGTGGTGGTCAAACCGTCGGAGTTCACCTCCGCCTCCACCCTCGAACTGGTCCGGCTCCTCCACGAGGCGGGACTGCCGCCCGGCGTGGTCAATGTCGTCACCGGCTTCGGCCAGGACGTCGGCACCGCGCTCGTTGAGCACCCTCTCGTTCGCAAGATCACGTTCACCGGCTCGGACGCCACCGGCCGCCGTATCAACCAGGCCGCCGCACGCGACTTCAAGCGCGTCAGCCTCGAACTCGGCGGCAAGTCGCCCAACATCGTCTTCGCCGACGCCGACCTGGACGCCGCCGTCAACGGCGCCGTCTCCGGCATCTTCGCCGCCACTGGACAGACCTGCATCGCCGGCTCACGGCTCTTGGTGCAGCAGCGCGTGCACGACGAGGTCGTGGGCCACCTGGTCGACCTCGCACGCACCGCCCGGATGGGCGACCCCATGGACGAGGCCACGCAGGTCGGACCCATCACCACTCCGGCCCAGTACGCCAAGGTCCTCGACTACATCGACATCGCGCAGCGCGAAGGCGCCCGGCTCGCCCTCGGCGGCAAGGCCGCGAACGGCGGAGGCCGGTTCGTCGAGCCGACCGTCTTCACCGGCGTACGCAACAGCATGCGCATCGCCCAGGAGGAGGTCTTCGGTCCCGTCCTCGCCGTGATCCCCTTCCACGACGAGGCCGAGGCCGTCACCCTCGCCAACGACAGCCGCTTCGGCCTCGGCGCCGGCGTCTGGACCAGCGACATCGGCCGCGCCTTCCGCATGGCCGACCGCATCCGCTCCGGCACCGTCTGGGTCAACACCTACCGCGCGGTCAGCTACCTGACGCCCTTCGGCGGTTTCAAGGACTCCGGCATCGGCCGCGAGAACGGCATCGGCGCCATCGCGGCGTACCTGGAGGACAAGAGCGTCTGGATCAACACCGGCGCGGCCACCGGCAATCCGTTCGTCCTGCGCTGAAAGGCCCCCAAGGACTCTCCCCGGCGACAAGAGCAACGGAGCTTCCCATGTCGCAGTCCAGCACCCCCGTCCCCGCACCGACCCGGGTCACCGCCAACGTCATACGCGGCTGTCTGGGCAACCTCGTCGAGTGGTACGACTGGTTCGTCTACGCCACCTTCAGCGTCTACTTCGCGTCCGTGTTCTTCCCCAAGGGCAACTCGACGGCCCAACTCCTGTCCACAGCAGTCGTCTTCGCCGTCGGGTTTCTGATGCGTCCGCTCGGCGGCTGGCTGCTCGGCGCATACGCCGACCGGCACGGCCGCCGCCGGGCGCTGACCCTGTCGGTCACACTCATGAGCATCGGCTCGCTGACCATCGCGTTCACCCCCTCCCACGACGCCATCGGTCTCTGGGCACCGGCTCTCCTGGTGCTGGCCAGGCTCACCCAAGGGCTTTCCGTCGGCGGCGAGTTCGGCTCCAGCGCCTCCTACCTCGCCGAGATCGCCCCGCCCGGCCGACGGGGCTTCTACTCCAGCTTCCAGTACGTGTCCATCGTGCTCGGCCAGCTCGCCGCGCTGCTCGTGATGATCGTGCTGCAGAACCTGCTGACCGAGGAGCAGTTGCAGAGCTGGGGCTGGCGTATCCCCTTCGTGATCGGCGCTGTCTCCGGTCTGGTCGTGATGTACCTGCGCCGCGCCATGGAGGAGTCGCGGCACTTCCAGGAGGAACAGGCGAAAGCCGCCGTACAGGATCCGGCCGTCAAGGAGCGCAAGGGGGTGCGGGCTCTGTTCGCCGAGTACCCGCGCGAGCTGATCGCCGTGTTCGGGCTGGCCATCGGCGGCACCGTCGCCTTCTACACCTACACCACATACCTGCAGAAGTACCTGGTGAACACGGCGGGCATCCCCAAGTCGACGGTCTCCGTCATCGGCTTCGCCGCCCTGTTCGTGTACATGGTGCTCCAGCCGGTGGCCGGCCATCTGTCCGACCGCGTCGGACGTCGCCCGGTGATGTTCGTCTTCTCCGTCGGCGGCATGCTGCTCACCGTCCCGATCATGACCGTCCTCGGCCACACCGGTAATCCGTGGATCGCCTTCCTGCTGATGACGATCGCCCTCACCATCGTGAGCTGCTACTCGGCTCTGGCCGCCGTCATCAAGGCGGAGATGTTCCCCACCAAGGTCCGGGCCCTGGGCGTCGGCCTCCCGCACGCCCTGGTCACCGCCACCTTCGGCGGGATGACGGAACCCATCGCGCTGGGTCTGAAGAACAGCGGCCACGAAATGGTCTTCTTCTGGTACGTCACCGGGTGCATCGCGCTGACCTTCCTGGCCACTCTCCTCGTACCCGAGCCGTCCCGCACGTCGCTTCTGGAGGCCGAGACCCCCGCCTCGCGTCCCCTGCCAAAGACAGCACCGCTCACCTGACCACAGCCCAGCCGCACGCAAGACCTCAAGGACAGAAGGACGATGCAGCCCACCCCACCCCCGCTCAGCACCTACGTGGAGTCGTGGACTCCGGGGCCGGTCGAGGAGGAGGACCCGCTGGGCGCCGGCCCGGCGGCGGCCCTGTCGGCCGTCCTGAACCTGCCCGACCCCGCCCACAAGGCCGGCGAACCGCTCCCCCCGCTGTGGCAGTGGCTCTACTTCCTGAACTGGCCCGCCGGGCAGGAACTCGGCGCCGACGGCCACCCGTCGAACGGCCGTTTCCTGCCGCCCCTACCCCACCGGCAGCGCATGTGGGCCGGCGGCCGCTGCACGATCACCGAGCCGCTCCGCCTCGGCGAACTCGCCGAACGGGTCAGCTCCCTCGCTTCCGTGACCGCCAAGCGGGGAAGCACCGGGGAGATGCTGTTCGTCACCGAGCGCCGCGAGTTTCGCCAGCGCGGGCGGACCTGCCTCGTGGAGGAGCAGGACATCGTCTACCGATCCGGACGCAGCGCCGGACAACACCCGTCCGTCGTCGACGAGTTGGCCCGCGCCAACGAGGGCGAGCCGTGGCAGCTTCCCCTGCGCCCTGACCCTGCCCTGCTCTTCCGATTCAGCGCCCTGACCGCGAACGCCCACCGCATCCACTACGACGCCCCGTACTGCCGGGACGAGGAGGGTTACCCCGGACTCGTCGTCCACGGCCCCCTGCTGGCTCTGCTGATGCTGGAACTCGCCCGCCGTCACGCCCCCGACCGGCAGGTGCGCTCCCTGTCGTACCGGCTGCGTCGGCCGGTGTTCGCCGGCGAACACCTCGTGGCCTGCGGCACGCCCCGGGGCGACCGCGCCGAACTGCGCGTCTCCACCCATCGGGAGGAACGACACGCCGAGGGGGAGGTGACCTTCGCATGACCCCGATCCGCTCCGCTCGCAGCCTCCTCTTCGTGCCGGGACACCGTCCCGACCGCTTCGACAAGGCCGCCTCCTCCGGCGCCGACGTGGTGATCATCGACCTTGAGGACGCGGTCGCCGCCGAGGAGAAGGACCGCGCCCGCGACAACGCCGCAGCCTGGCTCGCCCTCGGCAACCGCGCGATCGTACGGATCAACGCGCCTGGGACCCCGTGGTCCGAGGCCGACCTGCGTGTGGCGGCCGACCACGGCTGCCCGGTCATGGTGCCCAAGGCGGAGGACTCCGCCGTACTGGCCGACTTGGCTGCCCGGACGGCCGGCCGGTGCGACCTCGTCCCACTCGTCGAGACCGCACTGGGCGTGGAACGGGCGCGCGAGGTGTGCGCCACACCCGGCGTCGCCCGTGCCGCCTTCGGCAACGTCGACCTGGCCGCCCAACTCGGCATCGCACAGGACGATCACACGGCCCTGGCCCACGTACGCTCCAGACTGGTCGTCGCCTCGGCCGCGGCAGACATCTCCCCGCCCGTCGACGGCGTCACCACCGCCGTACGGGACATGGACACGCTCTCCGCCGACATCGCCCACGCCCGACGGCTGGGCTTCACGGGCAAACTCTGCGTCCATCCGTACCAACTCCTCCCCGTGACCGAAGGGTTCGCCCCGTCGGCCGAGGAAGTGCGGTGGGCACGCGCGGTCCTCGGCGCCGGGGACTCGGTCACCACGGTCGACGGGCAGATGGTCGACAAGCCGGTGCTGGAACGCGCACGACACGTCCTTGCACTGGCCCACGGACCACACGGACCGCACACCGCAGCCTGACGGGGCCGGTGCTCCGAGCAGGGTGCGGCGCAGGGCGACGCGCGTGCCCGGCCACGGCGGTGGAGTCAGTGGGGTTCGCGTGCGCTTGCGCCGCCTCGCTCGTAGGGCTGACCGTGGCCTGGTGGCCGGGAACCGCACGCTGCTGGGCTGCCGGGTTGCTCACGAGGCGGAGGCTGTCGGGCCGGACCCTTTTCCCTCAGGGCTCCGGCCCGACGCGACGGCCCCGTCGACGGTGAAGTCGACGGGGTCGTCGCGGTTCGCGCAGTGGCGGTCTGTGGCGGCTGGACGTCGCCGCCCGTACAGCCGACGTCGTCCCGAGGCCCGAGCCGTCAGGCGTCGGCGTCCGCGCGTGAGACGAGGTCCGCGATACGGGCCCACATCTGCGGCGGGTTGGAGTACATCGGGAAATGGGCGCAGTGCTCGATCTCGGCGAGCTCCACGCCGCCTTCGGCCAGGGCGGGGAGGTAGGACAGCGTGCAGTTCTGCTCCCCGTACATGAACAGCTTCGGCGCGGGAAGCCCGAGGAACCGGTCGAGCAGCTTGCCGTGGTCGGAGAGGTCGACCATGGACTCGAAGATGGCTTTGACCGCTGCGGCCCGGACCTTGTGGGGAAGGCTCGACGCGTACAGGGCGCCACCGTAGAAGCGGGAGCCGCCGACACGTTCGGCGAACCGGGCCAGGAACTCGTCGGGATCGTCGTGGGCGTGGGTGACGATCTGGCGGCTGAGGAAGCAGTCCTCGGGTGCGACGTTGCCCTCGATGTTGGTGAAGCTCGCGACCCTGCCGGGGTCGCCGTCGGCGAGCATGAGTGCGGTCAGGCCGCCCATCGAGTGCCCGACGACGTGGAACCGGTCGATCTGCCGAGCCTCCAGGACCCGTTCGGCGACGGAGACGAGGAAGGGGATGGAGACGGCGCCGAGGTCCGCGCAGGTGCTGTCGCCGCAGCCGGGCGCGTCGTAGGCCAGTACGGGCCGGTCGGCCAGCGCGGTCTGGTGGACGACATCCGCGTAGTCCTCCTTCGTCGAGCCGAAGCCGTGCAGGAAGACCAGGGGCGTGCCGGTCCCACCGCGGTGGAGGCCGGACACCTCGACGCGGGTCGCGCCGACGGTCAGCGGGAGCGTGAAGCGTTCGAGCTTCCGCACCGGGCTCATCGGACCTCCTCCAGCTGTTGTGCGGCCGTCTCATGCACCGTGGATCCGAAGGCGGTCCGCAGTCGCTCGATCGCGGTGATCAGCGTGTCGTCGTCGACAGCGAAGCACACCCGGATGTGTCCGGGGGCGTTGAACGCCTCGCCGGGTACGACCGCGAGATGGACCGTGTCGAGGAGCCACGCGGCGAGGTCGGCGCTGCTGGTCCAGCCGCGGTCGCGGAGCAGTCCGCTGACGTCGGGGAAAGCGAACATGCCGCCGTCGGGCAGTGGGCAGTCGATGCCGTCGATCCCGTTCAGCGCTTCCACCAGCAGCGCGCGCCGGCGGCGGTAGTCGCGTGCGGCCTCGACAGGGGTGCCGGTGTCGCCCAGGGCGGCGAGGGCGGCCCGCTGGTTGACCGTCGGGACATGGGTGATGGTGCGGGACACGTGCCGTCGCGCCGAGGCGATGACCTCCGGCGGCGCCGCGAGCCAGCCGACGCGCCAGCCGGTCATGGCGTGTCCCTTGGACACTCCGCCGACGACGGCGGTATGGCCACGCAGCCGCGGAGCCACCCGCAGGACCGCCTGGTAGGTCCCCGTGTAGTCGAACGCCCGGTAGATGTCGTCGCAGATGACCCAGATGCCGTGCTGCTGCGCCCAGTCGGCGATCTCCCTCAGCCGGGCCTCGGGATGGACGGCGCCACTGGGGTTGCCGGGGCTGGAAAGGATCACCGCCCGGGTGCGCGGGCCACGGCAGCTGTCGAGAGCCTCGGCCGAGAGCCGGAACGCCTCGTCGGTGGCGACCGGGACGGCGACACCGCCGGCGGCGGTGACGACCTCGGCGTGCCCGGGCCAGCCGGGCGCGGCGACCAGGACCTCATCACCGGCGTCGATCAGGGCCTGGACGGCGAGGAAGAGTGCGTGCTTCGCTCCGAGGGCGATCTGCACATCGTCCGCGCTCCAGGGGAGCCTCGTGGCACCGGCGACGGTGGTGGCGACAAGCGCGCGCAGGGCCGGGTCGCCCTGGGCCGTCCCGTAGTGGTGGGTGGCGGGGTCGCGGACCGCGGCCACGGCTGCCTCCACCACCGCGGCACTGCTGGCCGCCTGGGGTTCACCGGCGGCGAGCGTGATGACGTCCGCGCCCTGAGCCCGTAGCGCTTCCGCCCGGGCGGCCACAGCGAAGATCGGGTTGTCCGTCATCGGTGTCGTCACCGCCCGGCAGCTTCGAAGTTGTTGTACAGGTCAAGGGTGCTGCGGCCTTCCCGAAGCTGCTTCATCAGCTCGTTCTCGTAGGCCGCGCGCGCGTCGGCGCGGTCGAGGATCCGCTCGGTATCGGACGCCGGGAGGGTCACGACTCCGTCGACGTCGCCGACGACGAGGTCGCCGGTGTGGACCGTGACGCCACCGACCTTGACGGGGCGCCCGAGAACGCCGCGGAAGTCCTTGCGGGTGCCGAGGATGGAGTTGTTGCGCGAGAAGATGGGGAAGCCGAGCGCTTCTGTCTCGGCCGCGTCGCGGACGCCGCCGTCGATGAGCAGGCCCGCGATCCCGCGCTTCTGGGCGGCCACCGTGAGGATCTCGCCCCAGTGGCCGAAGCGGGCGCCGCCGAGGTCGGCGACCAGGACCGACCCGGACCGGGCCCGCAGTACGGCGTGGTGCAGGGCGAGGTTGTCGCCGCCGGCGCCCTGCACGGTGAACGCCGGGCCGCACAGCCGGGCACCGGCCCACAGCGACCGGATCTGGGGGGACAGGGCCACGGGCAGTCCGGACGCCTCGGACAGGGTCGCGCTGGAGTGGCCGCGGGCGAGGTCGTGCGTGCTCACGAGGGGTCCTTCCGGGGCTGGTCCTTCGGGGTCTGAAGCGAGTGGTAGCCGTGCCGCGCACGCGCCTCGGCGAGTGTGGCGCCGTCGCGGACGGCCTCGACGATGACCTCTTCCACTCCATCGATACGGCGGGCGATGTCCGCGACCTCGTCCCAGCGGGCGGCCGGGACGGCCACGGCGCCGTCGTCGTCGGCCACGAGGATGTCACCGGGACGGATGAGGACGCCGTCGACGGTGACGGCCGTCTGCACCGCGGACACCCGGACGCGGTCCTTGCCGGTGCGCATGAACCGGGAGACCGACCAGATCGGGTAGTCGACGTCGGTCGCGATGGCGACGTCTCGGCAGGTGCCGTGGATGACGGTGCCCGCGATGCCGCGCGCGTGTGCGGCCTGGCTCATGATTCCGCCCCACACCGTGCAGTCGGTGCGGCCGGCGTTGTCGATCAGGATCACCGCGCCGGCGGGGACGTCGTCCAGGAAGTCGCCCACCGTGCCGCCGGCCTCGTCGACCGGTTCGTAGGTGACGGTGAAGACCGGTCCAACCGTCCGCTGGCCCTGGCGCAGCGCGCCGATGCCGTGGAGTGAGCCGGGGAGCCCGAGTGAGTCGAGGGCGTCGGAGACCGACGCGGTGGACAGGTCGGTGACGAGGTTCGAGGTGGCGGTGGGGTCACTCATCGGACCGACTCCTTCTCTCCGGCGAGGCGGGCGTCGTGCATGGCCTGGGAGAGGGGCGCGCCCGCGCGCACCTCGTCCGCGATGGCGCGCTCCCGGGCGACGGTCGCGGTGGCGATCTCGGCCACTTCCTCGGCCCGGTCCCGCGGGACGACGACGAGTCCGGTCTCGTCGGCAAGGACGACGTCGCCCTGCGCGACCGTGAGCCCGGCGACGCCTACCGGCTCGCCGGTGGAGCGCTGCTGCAGCCTGCCCCGCGCCGTGGCCGGGATCGCCCCCCGCGAGAACACAGGGAAGTCCAGCTCACGGGCCTCCGCCACGTCGCGGCACACGCCGTCGGCGACGACGCCGCGCACACCACGAAGGGAAGCGCCCAGGCTCAGGATGCCGCCCCAGCACGACACGTCGGTACGGCCCTGGTTGTCGACGACGATCACGCTCCGGTCGTCCGCGTTCTCGATGGCCGTGGTGGCGATGTGGGCTCCGGCCGGGCCTTCGGCGCGCGGTTCGAGGCCCACGGTGACGGCGAATCCCACCACTGCCGCGGGGCCCCACACCGGACGGACGCCACCGACTCCGGGAGGAAGCCCGAGCTGGTCGAGCGCGTCGCTGACCGCGGCGGAGTCGAGCGCCGCGAAGCGGTCCAGGAGAGATGAGTTGCTCATGGCTTCCACTTCAACAGCCACCAGCTATATTCGGAAGGTCTGATTTCCTCTATCAATAAGAGGTTGAGCGAATCATGGTCGGGATCCGGCAGGCCCGCTATTTCGTCGCGGTCGCCGAAGAACTCCACTTCGGCCGCGCGGCGCAGCGGTTGCATATGTCCCAGCCACCGCTGTCCCAGGCGATCAAGCAGCTTGAACAGCAGCTCGGCTGTCAACTGCTGCACCGTACCCAGCGGTCGGCCGCCCTCAGCCCCGCCGGAGCCGTGTTCCTGGACCACTGCCGCACCCTGATCCGGCAGGCCGAGGAAGCCGAGACCGCCGCCCGACAGGCCGCCACCGGGCGCGGCGGACGACTGAGCCTGGGCGCCGTCGCCTCGGCCTTCTCCTGGCCTTTGCCGCTCGTACTGGAGCGGTTCCACGAGGCTCTGCCGGACGTCGAGATCCGCACTCAGGAGATCGACACCCACGAGGCCGCGGCAGGGCTCCTCGACCGCTCGCTCGACTGGGCGATCGTGCGCCAGACCGCCCCCGTCCGCGGCACTACGGCAACCTCGCTCTACGCCGACCGGTTCGTCGCCGCCCTGCCGGTCCGCCATCCAGCCGCCGAAGCCTCCGGATCGCTGGACCTGGCGGACCTTGCGGGCGCTCCGTGGGTATGGCTGCACCGCCATATCTCGCCGGACTACCACGACGCCATGGCGGCCCTGTGCCGAGCAGCCGGCTTCAGCCCCGTCCCCAACCACTGGGCACGGTCGGTGACCTCACAGATCGCCATGGTCGAATGCGGCCTCGGCGTCACCGTCGTGCCTGCCACCGCGTCCGCGTCACACCCCGCCGTCCGGTTCAGACCACTCCGCCACGCTACGGCGACCATCGAACTCACCGCCATGACGAGATCCCACCCCGGCGCGTTGGCCGAACGCCTCACCGCCCTGGCGACACGACTGACCACAGCACAGGCACCGCCACCGCACAACTGACTGCGGACGGACCCTCGAGAGCACCCGTCCCGACAGCAACGGGCAAATGCGCTGACGTCCCGTCAGGATCAGCGTCAGATGAGCGTCGAAATGACTTCTCGCCGTCCCCGCGAAGATCAGGCCACGGATCCCTCATCCAACATGCCTATGCACTAACCGCAGGTCAAAGGCGCTCGTCAGTCACCTGACAGGCTCCACGTCATGCGCACCCGGAAACAGGTCCGTACGCACCGTCAAGGGCCGAGCGCGCCAGAGAAAGACGCAGGTCAGGCGCCCTTCGCGGCAGGCTCCAAAATCGCCACACACTCCACATGATGAGTCATCGAAAAGCTATCGGATTGAGCAGGTCTCGGAAAGGGCCAGGTCAGAGGCCATTTCTCGGCTCGTTATCCCGTCTGCAGGAGCCCAGAGCGTCAAACGAGCGTCATGACGCACAGCACATCCCTCCTCTCCGGAACGGAAGGTTGCCACAGCCAAGTGCCCCAGCAGGGCCCATTGGCTCGGCAGGCGCGCTTGTGGGCTTTCGGGCTGACCGGCTGGCGCACCCGATGAAGTCGGGCCCTCTGCAATCCATCGAGAACGCTAGGGCCTCGGTCTAGTCACTGGAGTCCCGCTGACCTGCGCCGACCCGGATCGGTCGCAAACGAAGTTGCCGGGTGTGCTTACGAGTTGGTGCAGTCCGCACGCTGCAACACCGCAGTATCTGCAGGTTGAAACGCTGCTTGGTGTGCGTCGAGCTGGAGGAGGAACTTCACGCCGTCCCGAAGATCACGTGTGTCACGAGCTGGGCCCCGGCGGAGCTAGCCGCCGGGGTCTCCGACCCGGAGATCATCGAAGCTGCCAAGGGTGACGAACGCATTTCCATTGCCTTGTGTCCGTCTCTCCACGCCAAGCTCTACCGTGCTGACGGCCGCTGTCTGGTCAGCTCCGCCAACCTGACCGGCAAAGCCACTGGACGCGTACCGAACGCCAACGTGGAACTGTCGTTGAAGGTGCCGATCGACCACCCCGAAGTACAGCGGCCCGGTCCAGTAGGTCGCCTCCGCACCCCAGGCGCGCAGCTAGGAGACCGGTCGGTCGGTGCTCGAACCCGTCCTCGCCGAGGCAGGCGGCTGGCTCGCCCAGGACCTCGCACGGCTCGAACGGGCATTGGTGGCGGGCATCCACTCCCTGATCACGGTGCCCCTGCGAGCACGCGGCGTGACCCTCGGGGTCGTCAGCTTCTACCGCTCCGAGCAGCCGGCCCCGTTCGAAGACGACGACCTGTCCCTGGCCCAGGAACTGGTCGGCCGCGCGACGATCTGCATCGACAACGCCCGCCGCTACACCCGCGAACACAACACCGCCCTCGCCCTGCAGCGCAGCCTGCTGCCCCGAGGCCGCCCCGACCAGAGCGCGGTCGAGGTCGCGTACCGCTACCTGTCCGCGCAGGCGGGGGTAGGCGGTGACTGGTTCGACGTGATCCCGATCTCCGGCGCCCGCGTCGCACTGGTCGTCGGGGACGTCGTCGGCCACGGTCTGCACGCCGCCGCGACCATGGGCCGGCTGTGCACCGCCGTCGACAACTTCTGCTCCCTGGACCTGCCCCGGACGGCCTCCTCACCCACCTCGACAACCTGGTCGCACGTCTCGACCGGGGCGAGGGCTGGGCGGTGAAAATCACCCACCAGGACTCCAGCGTCATCGGCGCGACCTGCCTGTACGCCGTCTACGACCCGGCGTCCCAGCACTGCACCCTCACCCGCGCCGGGCACCCCATGCCCGCGATCGTCGGCCCCGACGGTGACGT
The DNA here is from genome assembly GCF_044457425.1 of Streptomyces sp. NPDC050546. Taxonomy (NCBI): domain Bacteria; kingdom Bacillati; phylum Actinomycetota; class Actinomycetes; order Kitasatosporales; family Streptomycetaceae; genus Streptomyces; species Streptomyces sp. NPDC050546. The sequence continues at coordinate 83,985 of NZ_JBITGX010000026.1, read as the reverse complement.
GGACTTCGTCGACCTGCCCTCGAGATCGCCGCCCGGCCTCGGCGGCATGCCCTTCGAGACGGTCGAGCTGGGAACTGGCCGAGGGCAGCCAGCTGGTCCTCTACACCGACGGCCTCGTCGAGGACCGGCACCAGGACATCGACACCGGCCTGGACCAGCTCCGTACCGTCCTGGCCTGCGCCGGCCGGTCCCTGGAGGTCACCTGCGAGGCGGTCCTCGACGCCCTGCTGCCCACCCGCCCGAGCGACGACGTGGTTCTCCTCGTCGCCCAGCTCACCGCACGCTGGGGACCCGCTACACCTCCGACGGCAAGATCATCTGGACCGAACAGCCACTGCCCTGACGACAGCCGCCCCACCTTGGCGTCCATGACCCAGCCGTGATCCACGGCCCCTGGCCCCGCCTCCAAGGCCCCGCCACCCACGTCGACTCCCCTCCCGCGCGGAAGGCCCGGCGACCGTATGCAACGGGACCCCCTACGGCCTTGGTTTGCCTTCCCTGCCACGTAGTGACGACAGGACCAGGCGCCCGTACCGGGTGGTGAGTACTGCCGCTGTGACGGCGATCGAGAGGGCGAGCGCGATGTACAGGTGTGCCACGGAATGGTCGTCGAGGACCTGCAGGATGCCGAGCGCCGTACCGAGAGGCAGGCCGAGAATGGTCAGGACGCCCAGCGCTCCGCTGATTTGCTGGCTCTCCTGCGTCTGCACGAGCCTGCTGTAGTCGGCTGCTTCGGCGAGGATCTCGTTGAATCTCACGGGCAGCCGGTGCTGGTTCTGGAAGGCGAGCAACAGATCGTTCGCCGTGCCGTGGGCGGTGAGGTGCTGCCGCCAGTAGGTGCTGCGGAAGACCGCGATGTTCCTCTCCAATGCCGAGAGGCGACGTGCCGGCTGGGGTGAGACGAATATCTCGGAGAGCTCGTCGGTGAGCTCGTCGATGTGATCGCGTTGCAAAGCCCCTAGGAGCAGAGCGTCGAGATAGACGGTACGGGAGTGCAGCGCACCGTAGGTGAAGAAGTCACCCTCCCCTGTGTCTGTCCGGTGGCCGAGGAAAGCGGTCCCTTGACGCAGTACCAGGGCGCTCCAGTCCGCCGAGATCCTGACCGTGTCCTTGAGCTGCTCACCAGCGGTCTCCGGCGGCAGGGGGAAGTCCTCCGGAGTGGAGCGTGACGCCAAATGCCACAGCCAACGGTCCGCGGTGGCGGGCAGTTCACCTTCGAGGCCGGCGCGAAGGGCCGGGGTGTGCTGCGCCGCAGGGCTCAGGAAGGCGATGGTGTAGGGCCGGGCGTCGAAGGACGGCGCGTCGGCCGCGCGAAGGTCGGCGACCCCGTCGAGCAGCCGGGCCGGGTCGAACGGTCCGGAGAGCGGTGCGTCGGCTTCACGCGGTAGCCGCCCGGCCAGGGCCCGCACCACGGGCAGCAGGGGCCTTTCCACCGTGAAGTGCAGAACGGCGAGCGCGTGTTGGGGCTTGCGGGCCGTGGCCGCGCGGAGCAGTTCCATACCGAGCAGACGCATGCCGTCGTGCTTGACGTCGAGCGGCAGGTGCCAGCGGCAGGGTTTTCCCGGCGCCCCGTACAGCGCACGGGCGGAAGCGGGAGTGAAGTACGTCGACCGGATCCGGGCGTCGGTGCTGCGGTTGCCCATGTCGAAGGGGAAGGGCCCTTCGGACCACTCGGGGACGCGCAGCAGCCGTACGGGCAGCACGACGGTCAGCTCCTGGCGCGCTCCTGTGACGTCGTCGAGCGGCGGAACGCCGGCGGTCATCGGCGGTGCTCGGCGGCGCCGGCGTCCTTGACGATGAAGACAGGACGGGTCATCATCCCGCCCTCGTCGCACTGGGCCGTCGGCTCCTCGCAGCGAGCTCGCGCATCGCCGTGCTCCACGATTCTCCTCGTATGTCTCTCGGTCGTCCCCAGCTGACGCCGGGTGCGCCGCACAGCCACGGCGCAACAGCCGGAACGCAGACTATCGCGGACCCCTGCGAAGCGACGGCGAACGGCATCCCGCCGCCGTCGGACGGCATAGTCGGATAGCCTCTGGACCGTGCTTTCACGTGAACTCCAGAGCAGGATCGACCGGTTGTGGGACGCTTTCTGGTCGGGCGGTTTGTCGAATCCGCTGGAGATCCTGGAACAGATCACGTACCTGCTGTTCATACGGATGCTCGACGTCCGGCATACTTCTCAGGAACGGGACGCCGCTTCCGCCAGCGCACCGGTCGACTCCGTGAGTACGCCGCTGCTGAACGAACGGCTGCGCTGGTCACGCCTGTTGGACGAGGCGCCGCAACACATGTTCGCCACGGTCCGCGACGAGATTTTCCCCTTGCTCCGCACCTACGGCAACGACAACCCGGAATTCCTCGGGCACTTCGCTGACGCGCGCTTCAGCATCCCCACACCTGGATTGCTCGCAAAGGTTGTCGACACGCTTGAGGGCGTACCCCTCGACGCGGTGGGCATCGGCGGCGACGTGTACGAGTACATGCTGGGCAAAGTCGCGAAAGCGGGCCACAACGGGCAATTCTGGACGCCGCGGCACATCGCCCAGCTCATGGTGGAAATGACGGCTCCCCAGCCCGGAGAGGTCATCTGCGACCCCGCATGCGGGGGTGCCGGATTCCTCGTCGCGGCAGCGGAGTACGTCAACCGGAACCGGCCCGAGACGCCGGAGGGGCCAGCCCGGCACGAGCAGGTCGGCGAAACCACGTTCCAGGGCTTCGACTTCGACACCACGATGCTGCGAATCGGCTCGATGAACATGTGGCTCCACGGGGTACAGAGCCCAGACATCCGCTATCGCGATTCGCTCGCGCAGAACACGGTCGAGGACAGCGGGCGGTACTCGCTGGTCCTCACCAACCCACCCTTCGCGGGCAGCCTCGACTACGACGCCGCTGCTGACGATCTCCAGCGAGTCATCCAGACGAAGAAGACCGAGTTGCTCTTCGTGGCCCTGGTGCTGCAACTGCTCAAACCCGGCGGGCGGGCGGCGGTCATCGTCCCGGACGGTGTTCTCTTCGGCTCAACCAAGGCCCACAAAGAACTACGAAGAATCCTTGTCGAGGATCACCGAATCGATGCCTTGGTGAAACTTCCCAGCGGTGTGTTCAGGCCCTACGCAGGTGTGTCCACGTCGATCCTCTTCCTGACGAAGACCAGCGGCAGGGGCACGGACAGCGTCTGGTTCTACGACGTCACGGCGGACGGGCGGAGTCTCGATGACCGGCGCACACCGCTCCTCTCCCCGGAAAAGCTCGGCCCGACCCCGAGCGAAAGGCTTGATCGGTCTGAGCACGCCAAGAACAACCTTCCTGACGTAGTGAGCCGCTGGCTGCTGCGCCACACGAGCGAACGCGGCCGCAGGCCGAGCGAACAGAGCTTTCTGGTTTCGAAGAAGGAGATCGCCAAGAGTGGCTACAACCTTTCCCTGAACTACTACAGGCAGGCCCACGAGACGAAGGAGCTGGCTCGAGACAGTGTGCGGCTGGGGGACTTCGCCGAAATCTGCGGCGGTTCGGTCGCAGCAAGGGAGACGGGTCCAGCAGCGCCCTCGGGCGACCCGGACGTGCGGAGAAGAGTGTTGCAACCTTCTCTGCTGGCCTCCCATCTCTGCCCCGTCGAGACCCTTCCGGTGCGCAAGGACCGGCGCGAGCCCCGGTGGAGGCTACGAGAAGGCGACATAGTCGGTCGCGACCTGGCGAACGTACGGCACTGGACGATTCTCCCCGCGGAATATGAGGGCGTGCAGCCCGGCCAGGGCCTGATCGTCATCAGGCCCCTGGAGAATCCAGTACCTTCCGAATATCTCGTCACCTATCTTTCGAGCCCTCAAGCAGAGCAGCAGATTCAGCTTTACGATGTCATTCCTCGCATCAGGCGCGCTGGCCTAGCTGATATCCGTGTCCCGATATGCGAAGGAGACTTCGAGGAAGTTCGTACATCCATCGCCCGACTCGCAGAGGGGCAGGTCGAGTCGGAAAAGATCCGGGACCAGCTTCGCGCCGCACGGCTGCGTATCTTCGAGAAGGGGTCGAGCAACGAGCGTCGCGCGAGACTCGACGAAGCGGCGGAACTGAGTTCGCTGATCGCCCAGAATCTCCGAAAGCAGAGCGAGCCATACAGGATCTTCCAGGAGACGTATCCTTATGGAATTGCTCGGGCGGTGCGGAAGTTCCGGCACAGCACGTCGCACGCGGAGAAGCATGAGGCTGCCCTACAGTGTGTGGAGTCGCTCATCCTTTCCCTCGGCATCGTCGCCCATGCCATTGCCGCGAACCGTGGGCGACAGGATCTGCCCGAGATCGTTCAGTGGAAGCAGGCCGTAGGAGGCGGTGGTGTGGCACTGGGGCACTGGGTAGCGGTCATTCGAGCCGTAGGAGCAGACGCCAAGGAAATCGGCGATCCCGCATCCGGGCTGGCTGAGGCCGCAACCCAAAAGAAAGGGAAAATGGGATTAATGGCGGATCTCTCCGCTCTTGTGACCCTGAGAAACAAGATCAGGCACGGTGCGGGGCCGCGGACGCGGGCGGAATTCGACAGGAGCCTGGAAAAACTGGAGCGACTGATGTTCAGCAGTTTGTCCTGGTGTACATTCTTGGCGCGAGCCCGGTGGGTGCACATGGACAGGCTTCGTTGGCTTCCCGTAGTGGGAAAGTTCGAAGTTTCGGGCCTCGTACTCATGGGCGATCACCCTGATTTCGAGCCCATCACTTTCCAGACTGACGTCCCCTTGGTCGATGGCAGCCTCTACATGCTGACGCCGCAGAACGAGCCGATACAGCTCTCGCCCTTCTGCCTGCTCGAGGACTGTCCCACCTGCCTGGCCCCCGAACTCTATTACCCGGACCGGCTCACCGCCTCCACGGCACTGCTGAAAAGCCTTGACCGGGGACATGAGCTGGAAAGCGACACCGTATACGCCTCGTTGCGGCCATGGACACAAGCATGAACAAGGTGAAATCGACTGTCCGCAGCTCAGCCGGCTCGATTCCGAGACGTCCGCCTCTAGTTGGCTGCTCGGCCCGACCACTCCCCGATGTGTTCCCGAACGGCAACTACCAGACCGGCGATGCCTAAAATTTGGGAACGCTGCGCGTCCTCGGCCAGATCAACGCCCGTTCGACCATAGCCACAGCACACGGCGCCGATATGCCAGACCGCGAGCCGGCGCCGGACTACACACACGGCTCATGGCGGATGTGATCGCCTCGGGCGCCACGTCTCGGAACGCCACGGCTGGATGACCTATCTATCCTCCTCAAGTTGGTACACCCGGCTGTGCGCCCCTCTGATTCCCGTGACCGTCACGCTACTGCTCGGACGGCAAGTCAGTTGCTGGAGCGGCTGCGGGATGATGCGTACGGAGATGGGACCGGTTCCGGCCTCCAGCCCCGAGACGATGACGAGGAAGAAATCGTCGTTCTCCGCTGCTCGCTGGAACTCAGCAGGCGTCAGCAACACCGTGTCCGGCTCGGCGTCCTTATATGCCTTGAGTTCGTAGAATCGCGATAGTGCATCCACCGCGTCGGCGCCGAGGCCGCGTTGGGCCCGTAGATCGCGCAGCCAGTCGTCGTCGGTGGCGAGTGCCTGGCGCACGACGTCCAGCGCCACCTTTTCCTGCTCCGTGCCCGTGTAGGGGCGCGGTGGCGTGTGCTGTTGGGGGATCGCCGATCCGGCGCGGGGCTGCGGCAGGCCGGACGTACCCGGGCTATACCCGCTTAACCGCGCGGTGGGCGCGCCCGAGGCCGAGGGCTTCAATGGCGTGATGATGCCGCTTGGGTCGACGAGCCGGAGTCTGCCAGGGTCCACGAGCCTCCGCGGTGGAGCGGGAGGCACCGGCGGGACTGACGGCCCAGTTACGGGCGGTGGTGTGCTGGGGACAGGCGGGAGGATCACTGCCGTCCGTGGGGTACCAGCTGCTGTGCTGGCCTGCGCTTCGGTCGCGGTGCGGCGTTGGTCCACCTCGCTACCGAGTTCTCTGAGCCGTCGTTCACGCTCGGCCTCCGCCGCTTCCCGGTCGCGCCGCACCTGGTCGTCGGCAAGGCTCAGTCGTACGGCCGTATGGCCCTTCTCGGCCTGGTCACACGCTGCTCCCCAGGCGAGGGCCACCTCGCGGCGGCTGCCCGGAAACCGGGCGGCGATCGACCGGCCCACCCCGGATGTGCGTGTCAGAGCGGCAGTGTCACGTACATATAACGTGCCCGAGGGCCAGTGAATCCCGGCGTCCACGGGCACGTGCACCGTCTCGCCCGTGTCCGGAAGATCGAGGCAGCAGGCCAGGTGAGGGGCGATGCATACAGTCAGGTCGGCCAGCTGGTCCCACGAGCAGTCCAGGGCCTGCGCAACGCTCGCGGCGTTGCGCTGCAGGTCCTCGCGGAGGTGGGTGACGGCTGACCGGACCAGCGCTGTGGCGTCCGGGTCCGCCGGGGCCGGGCCAGGGCTGTACACGGTGACATGCTCTGCATCGAGCTCGCTCACGCGCAGGGCTCCGATTAACGGTTGGATTTGCTCCAATTCGACTTGCGGGCACCACACCGCACGTTCCCGGCCCAGCGCCTCGGCTACCACCGGGTCTTCGACGGCGTACACGGGCCGCTTGCTTCGCCAGCCCTGGCTCGTCCAAAGAGGGAGGCGTCCCAAGCGCCTGGCCGTCAACGCGCCGGGATCAGTACGGCCCAGAGCAGCGAGCATCTTCAGAGTCTCCAGGACGATGGACTGGGTCGTCCCGTCCCGCTCGTCCCGATCCTGCTTCCGGTCCTGCTGTGCCAGCTCCTTGATCACGGCCGTGGCGTCGTCCACAGTCGGCAGGCGCACTGCGAGCCGCTGCCAGAACTCCTCGCTGCCTGGAAACGTGGGAGCGAACGCACGGAGCGGACCGAAGAGCGGCGCTCCGCGCAGGCACTGGCTCGGCCGGCGCCAGCCGGAGTCCGTGAGGACGAGGCCGCTCCCCTCACCGAATACCCGAAGGACCGAGCCCAGAGACATCTCCCCGGAGGCTCTCTCGCCACGGCTGAAGGCGCGCTCTGCCAGGGCTTGGTAGAGGATCAGCGCCGCGGGCACATCCCTGTCGCCGCCCTGTTCCTCCCGTCGGCGCAGGCGCTGCAGACATTCCACGAGGTCCTCCGTGCGGGCCTCTGCAGAAATGCCCAGGGCGCGCAGCACATCACTGCGTCTGCCGACCAGTTGCTGGATCTCGGGATGGAGGAATCGCTCGTCGTCCGCCCCGTACACCGCGACCGTGCCGGTGGTCCGCATGCGGAGTCGAGCCGGGGCAGACAGTGCGCCGTTACCGGCGTCCAACCATGGTGTGTCGCGCAACTGCCAGAGCCAGAAAGCTGCGGTCCTGCCCCGGTTCTGCCATGCGTAGTAGTCGTGGACGGCATCCACCTCGTCGTGGTCGGAGAAGCGGCTCCATGTTCGCCCGAGGACGTGAAACAGCGCTGACGCCCTGCGCCTGCGGAGCTGCGGGTCCTGCTCCGCCGCTATGCCAGAGGCGACGGCACGTAGGTCGGGGCTTTCGTAGTCGTCGAGCGTGAAGGTCGCTTCCAGAACGCGCAGGGCATCAGTGCGTGCTCGAGGTCCCGAAATGACCGCCGCCGGCAGCCCTTTCGGGCTCTGCGTGAAGCGTTCCCGCGCCCCCGGGTGCCTGCGCAACCTCGGCGCGGTCTCCGCGCCCAGGAGCCTCAGGAACTTACGGGCGCCCATCCCCGCGCCGCCGCGCTGCAGGACCTCGGCGTACCGAGGCCGCAGCCACACCAGCCCGGCCGTGCGACCGGCGGCAAAGGCGAAGCTCTCCTCGCATTCCGAACTGTCCAGCCGGGCGGGTAGGTACGCCCGGGCGGGAGCGACGTCGATGTCTTCACGCTTTCCGGCCCGGTCGTAGCGATGCCCCTGCAGCCGGATTGCCTGGCCCACGTCGCGCCCCAAGGTCTCACGCTCATGGTCCGGCACTCGTGCGAACCCGTCGCGCAGTTCGATGAGCTGGTCATCTGTCAGCCGCAGTACGTTCGGGCCGCTGCTCCCCGCCGCGCCGATGGCCGCGAGGCGCCGGATCACGGCCACCGCGTCCGCGTCGGTCAGCAGCGCCTCCCGCTTACGGAGCCATGTCCTCACCGACCGCGCCTCGTCGGTGTCGGCGAGGAATGCCGGATGGATTTCCCGGGAGAATCCGAGACTGGCGCCGAGGCCACGCGGGGCGTCGGTGAACACCGCTGGCTCCGCGGGCCGGGGCACACGGTGGCGGCCCCCTGAGCTGTCCACGAGCCAGCGGCTCGACAGCAAGGAGGAGTAGATATTCGAGGCAAGTCCCACCGCGGCGAGGCTGATGTTCGACTGCGGCGACCGGGTTTCGTCGTCGAGGAGGCGTAGCGCGTCGTCAAGGCCCACCGCCACGGGAACCGCACTGTCGTGGTTCTCCCAGTCCGCCAGCACCTCGCGCCATCGACCGTCCTCGTCCCGCGCCACCTTGGGTAGCACGGCGGTCCGCTCGGCGACGCGGGAGATCTCTTCTTCGGTGACCACGCCCACCAGCGTCTCGTCCTCCACCGCGAGATCATCCAGGCCGAGCGGCCCGTAGCCCGGGACGTCCAGGACGAGACCGTGGGACACGCCCGCCCTGGCACGGTCGAGGAGTAGTCGCTCCAGCGCAGCGACCGGGTCGCGGGAGTCGCGCATGTCGTCAGGGAGCGGCACGGTGCGCCAGGCCCGTGCCGGATCCCGCCGGAACTGCCACAGGGCGGCGACCTTCCACAGGTCGCTCACCAGTTCAATCAGTGCGCTGTTCCACGGGGTGTCGTCGAGCGCCTGACGGCTGGCGATGGGATCGAACTGGGCGTTGATACAGAGGGACAGAGCGGTGTCCGCGACCGGAAGACCGGCGTAGATCCGCCCGGCGTCATCGGGTCCGAGAGGAAGAGCCACAGCGATTGCGGTGGTGGACCCCACCGCCTTGTGAGACCGGGTGATCCCGGAGGGGCTGGGAACGGTCGTACGGCAGATCAGCCACCGGGACCCGTCGCCGGCGCGTGCCCCGCCGGTCTCCACGTCGGCGCTCTGCCCGCCCACCACGGCCTCGAACGGCTCGCCGGTCTCACGGTCGAGCGCCAGCCGGCGCCGGACACGACCTTGCTCGTCCAAGTGCGTGACGCTGCCGACACTGCCGAGGAAGAGCAGCGCGCTGTCTCCCCACTCGGCAAGCCACGCGTCCACCTCGTCCGCGCCGAGCACGCCCGGCTCCAGTGGAACCCGTAGAACCGTCCAGGTGTCGCCCGCGAACCAGTCAGGCAACGGGAACGGCTTGGCCACGGCGATGTCAGGATCGCCGACCCGGAACCGGTAATGCCCGCAGTGAACCTCCAGATGCGGGGAGAGGGACTGGAGGGTCATCAGGCCGATCCCGAACCTACCGGTGGATTCCGCCTGCTCTGCCTTGCTCGTCAGCCAGGGCATCGCCAGGGCCAGAACGTCCGGCAACCGTACGGGACTGCCGTTGTGGGCGACGAGGAGTTCACATCCCCACATCAGAATGCGTACGTCCGTGGCGCCGAGGTCCTCGGCGTTCTGCACGATCTCCGAGAGTCCCTGGAGACGGTCGCTCGACAGATTCCCCGCGTGATCTCGGGTACGTCTCAACGCGTGCCGTACTTGACCGTCCAGTCGCGCGAACCGGCTGCCGAGTCGCTCGACCGCCGCCTCAGTCGCCGCCTCACCCTCCGGCTCCGGTACGACGGCTCCTTCTGGGATGCCCTCCATGGAGAAGAGCGCATCGGCGGACGCAATTGCCTGCTCCACCGCAGCCGTTCGACGCACCGCATCCCCCGTGCTCATCTCCGCCCCCACGCACCTCGGCACTCCCTGCGACACAGGGTAACGAGGCCAGCGCAATCAGCACACGTCTATCCGAGACCTGTCGCCGTATAGCTCAAGTCCATAGAACAGACCTAACGCGCTACTCGACGGGCTGAGCCCGAAAAGTCGATTGGCCCGCGCCATCCGGTCCTAGCACGACCACCTCACACTCCGTCAGGAACGGCGTCGAACGAGCGTCAAGACATTTCTTCAACCCGTCCCTGACGGAGTTGAGCAGAGCGTTCTGGACTCACGCTCCCGTTGTGAAACCGCAGGTGAGCCACGCGGCGACTACCTACAACAGGCTCCACGCGGTGAACTTCGGGAAACAGGTCAAGCACCGCCGAGCACACCTGAAGAACCCGATAAAACCGCAGGTCAGAGACCCTTTTGGGCAGGCGCAAGAATCGCCACGCACTCCACGTGCGAGGTCATCGGAATGATGTCGGCCTGAGCAAGTCTCGAAAAAGACCAGGTCAGAGCCCTTTTCTGGGTCTGACTGTCCCGCGTGTGGGCGCCCGGAGCGTCAACCGAGCGTCATGACCAACAGTCCATCCCCCTTGAGGTCAACACCTGGGCCGATCGGGCGTTCGGCCTTGAAGTCCATGACCACTACGGGCAGACCGAGGCGGGCATGCTGATCAACAACCACCAGTTCCCGACGCTGCGCCGGCCGGTGCGTCCCGGGTCGATGGGTCATCCGATGCCCGGGTGGAGCCTAGACGTGCTGTACGCGGGCCGGGACGAGATCGCGCCCGTCGGCACGGTCGGCCGTATCGCCGCCGACCTCTCCGCAAGTGCGCTGGCCTGGTTCGCGGCTACGACGGCGATCCCGGCAAGAGCGCGGAGAAGTTCAGTGCGGACGGCCGCTGGTATCACACGGGTGATGTCGGCCGGGTGGACGACGAGGGCTACTCCCACTTCTCGTCCCGGGACGACGACGTCATCATCATGGCCGGATACCGCATCGGTCCGGAGAAAAAGTCGGCGCTGGTGACGCATCCCGCGGTGGCCGAGTGCGCGGTGATCGCCGCACCCGACGAGGTGCGCGGCGAGGTCCTGGAAGCCTTCGTTGTCCTCCAGGACGGAACGGAGGTCTCCGACGCGCTGGCCGCCGAGCTTCAGCCGTGGAAGAAGCGCTTCGCCGCGCACGCCTACCCCCGCACGATGCACTTCGTCGACCTGCCGCCGAAGACACCCAGCGGAAAGATCCAGCGCTACGTCCTTCGTCAGCAGCGGCAGAACGGTCCGGAGGTCCGCCCGTGACGACCGCGGTTGTTTCCCTGCAGGCGGGAGCCGTGCCCTGGATCCCGCTCAACTGACCCGAGAGCCGGAACTCCCTCAACCCTGATCTGATCCGGGCCCTCGACGAAGCCGTCACCACCGCGATGCTCGATCCGGACACCGAGGCGGCCGCTGCCAGCTGGAGCGACCAGTGCTGGACTCTGGCGAGGATCGCCGAGGTCGTGCGCCGCCGGTTCGGGGTGGAGTACACCCTGGCGGGGATGGACCTGCTGCTGCACCGCATCGGCTGGAGCGTGCAGGTCCCGTCCCGCAAGGCCACCGAGCGCGATGAGGAGAAGATCGCAGCCTGGAAGGACGAGCAGTGGCCCGTCATAAAAAGACGGCGGCGGACTGGGTGCCTGGCTCTGCTTCGAGGACGAAGCCGGCCAGGGCCTGAGGCCGCCGAAAGGCCGCACGTGGGGTCGGCGAGGCCGCACCCCGGTCATACGGGTCACCGCCGCGGGCACCAAACGCGTCTCCATGGCGGCACTGATCTGCACCAAGCCCGGCCACCGGCCCCGGCTGATCTACCGCATCCACCTCGACCGCGGTCCCCCGCCAAGGGCCGGCGCAAGGGGCTTCACCGAGACCGACTACGCCCGCCTGCTCGACGCCGCACACCAGCAACTCGGCGGCCCGATCGTCCTGGTCTGGGACAATCTCAATACGCACGTCAGCCGCAGAATGCGGAAGCTGGTCGAAGCCCGATTATGGCTGACCGTCTACCAACTGCCAACGTATGCGCCCGAGTTCAGCCCGGTCGAGGGCGTGTGGTCGCACCTGAAACGGTCGCTGGCCAACCTCACCAAACACAGCCTCGACCAGCTCACCGCGCTGGTGAAGACCCGGCTCAAACGGATGCAGTACCGACCCGGCCTCATCGACGGCCTCATCGCCAAGACCGGCCTCGACTTCCAACCGCCGTAACCTCAGCCATTGAAGATCTCTAGTCGGGGCCGGCTGTAGGGATTGGGTAAACTCAGCCGTCGCCGCCATCAGAGTGGGCGTGTTGGCGTGCTCTCCGTGCTGCGTGTATCCCAACATGATCGCGTGCGAAAATCTCAGATCCCGATGAGGGCATTCCGTTGGCTGCCGGGCTCTGCGACAAGTGCCTGGTCTGCAGCATGGCGGAACAGAAAGCGGGTGGGATGGTGGACAGTGCCGCCTCTCGCTATCGCCGCCGCCCTGGTGATGAAGGAGATCTCCAGTCTTCTGAGGTCGCTGCAGGTCGACAACAAGCAGGCGTACGCAGCCGATGCGCTCAGCGGGTGGCCTGGCTTTCTTTGGTGGAAGCACAAAAATCCGGTCGACGCGATCGACGTATGGGCGACCGCCGCCAGCAAGGGCGGGCGCAGCGGACTCGTCCTTGCCTGGATCGACACTCATCTCCTACTGGATATTCTGATTTTCGCCCCTGCTTACGTGGCTGCTTTGTACCTCGTATTGCGCAGGATCTGGACCGTAGTTGCCAAGTTGGAAAGTCCGCCCTTTCCCGCCAAATGGCTTAAGTGGCTCTGCCTCACCGTACTGGTCTGCGACTGGGGTGAGACGATCCTCACTGGGTGTCTAGTCGACGGTCTCACGAGGCTGCCGAGGAACGACGCTATCGCAGTCGCTGTTACAACCTTCTCGTTCTTGAAGTGGGCGTTCTTCGCCATCGCTGTCCTCTTCGGCGGCATGGCTTTTGCCCGGACGCTACCGCTGTCCCTGAAGCGATGGCTGACCAGGTGGAAGGCCGGAACCATGTCAGGGTGCCGCGTGTGGACGCGCCATCGCAATCAGCTCGGAGTGCTGCTCCTCCTGGCACTGTTGGCAGTCATGCCCGGGGAAGGACCGCTGGAACAGATTCCTGACATCGAACGATCATGGGCGGGCAGCGACGACCTCATGGCCCTGCTAGGGAATGTAGCGGGGCCGGCCGCCACACTTGTCGGACTCTGTCTGGCCCTATGGGTCGCAGGACGCTGGGCTCTGCTCGATGGTGTGCCCGACACCCGGGAAGGCAGGGGCCGGAGGGGCCTGCTCGGGTTGGCGGCTCTTGCGTTGGTCGTCGCAGTTGCGGCCGTGGCGCTCATCGTGACGAAACAGGCCACGCCGGGGGCCCTCTCCGTGCCTGTAATTGTCGTGGTCCTAGCTGCATGGAGCTTCCTACTCACCGTGTCCTGGAGCGGGGGCGAGGAGACCTCGGCCAGCGACTCGGCTCGGTTGGTTGCGCCAGCACAGATGCGGACAGGAATTCCCCCGGTCCAGCTGCGCGGCCAGGTCCGGAACGTCGGACGGGTACTGGCCGTGATTCCGCTCATCATCGCCGGACTGGCCCTCACCCGTGCCTACGCCCGCCCTCTACTCCTCGGGCCAACGATCGCTACCAGTCACGACCGGACCGTGCGCCTCGATGCTTACACAGAGGTCGTTGTCTGGTTCGGCGTTGGTCTCGCAGCCGCAGTTTTCGCCGCACCGCTGGCCCACAGGGCTATCCGCTTCGTCGAGGACCGTTGGCTCGACGGTGAGGAGGCGGCGGCTTCCCTTAGGCCTGCGGAGCATCGGGGGTCCGTGCCCTCCAGTTCCCCGGCCGCTGCCGAGGCCGACACCCCTGCGTCGGCTGATGCCTCTACACGTCTGCCGTGGAGCGACAATCGTGTTCGCCTGCCGGGTTTGCTGGGGAGCGTTCTGTTCGGAGTAGCGGTGGCACTTGGGGCATTTATGGCCTGGAAACCGCTAGTGGGGGGACCCCTTGTGCGCAGCCTTGGCGTTCTCCTCCTGTTTCTGACGACGCTCACTCTCATCGGAAGCTGGATCGCGCGGCGTTCGGAATACCGCCTCCCCCTACCAGTATTCCGCTACCTTCACTTCCGGCTGACGCCGTTCTGGCTACTCGTCGTTGCAGCTCTCGTACTGCAAGCCCAGTTGGACACGGTCGGGGGATACCACGAGGTGAGGCTCAAGTCGAGAACTGGGTCCACCACGGTCCCTGGGCATGGTGAAAGGCCACTCGACCCCGCGCCGCCAGATCATGCTCCTGCAGGCGTCTTCCAACCGGGCAGTTCCTTCAAAGACTGGCTGGCCGCCGCCAATCGTTGCCTCGACAGACAGCCCGAACTCAAGCCGGCCAATTCCATTCCCATGCTCTTCGTCGCAGCCCCTGGTGGGGGTATCCGGGCTGCCTACTGGACCGGCTCAGTGATGGACAAGCTGACACAGAGTCCCTGCGGCCAACAGATGGTTTACGGCATCAGTGGTGTCTCCGGGGGCAGCCTGGGGCTCATCGGCCATCTGCTCGGTCAGGAAGACTTTCGCCCCGCCCCAAACGCCGGCCGCGTTTTCGCCGAACGCTTGGCGGGAGAGGACACTCTCTCGGCGAACATGGCAGCCTGGTTCTACCGCGATCTGCCGCGCGCGCTGCACGGCATCAACAAACTCGGCGCCCTGCACCCGGGGGATCGGGCCACGGTATTTGAACGCTCCTGGGAAGGCCTCGAAAAGGACCTCAAGCAGGACTTTTTTGAAGTCACGCGCCCCTACTCCAAGGCAGAAAAATCCCGTTGGCGCCCCGTGACCCTACTGAACGGCACGGACGTCAATACCGGTTGCAGAATCGTGATCTCCTCCCAATGGGCCACTGGCGGCCTGACCGACGACGCGGCGCCATCCCTGAACTGTCGACGAGCGGAAGTGACCACTGTGAGCGGCAGCGGGGAGGCGGCGATGATTACCCCTGCATTTGCCGCAGGAGCCATCGACGCGGCGGCATTCACCGATGATCAGAACTGCCAGACGCAAACCAGGAACCAGGGCCTGCGGCTGTCCACGGCAGTGCATCTGTCCGCGCGCTTTCCCTTCATCTCACCGACAGGGCGGATGCATCGCTGCATTGCCCAGAAAAGCGGAGGAAGCCAGTCCGCGGTCGACCTCGACGGAGGACTACTCGAAGGCAGCGGCCTAGCAGTTCTGCTCGAGCTATGGGAGAAACTCGAGCCACGCGTCGCCCAACACAACCGCAACATCACCAACCCTACTCGGCGTCACGGACCTTCGGGATGCGCTCCCACGGCCAGGCGAGCACCGCGAACGGCATGCGCCCCCTCCCAGCGCTATGTGCTCCCTGTGATCGCTGTTCTCGATAATCACTACCAGTCACGAGGAGCAGCTCCGGCCGCAGAGCGGCAACCCGAGGCCATCGCACCGATCATCGGGACCCGGGCCCCCCGCACCGCAGTGGACGTCACGACCCTCGAACAGCTGGCACTACTCCGCTTCTCGGGGCCTCCCCCAGGGGTCAGCGGATCACCGAAGATCGAGGTGAATTCCTTGCGGTGCTCTCACATGCGGAGTTTTTTTGTCGCACCTTCGGACCGACCAGGCATCGCCGCTCCACTAGGATGGGTGCTGTCTGATATGAGCATGAAAGAGCTGGACGCACAGCTAAAAGACTTGAGGACCGAGGAGAACGCTTGCACCGATCCGCGCCGCACACGGGGCAATGACAGCCCTCGTTGGCAGCCCAGCAAGCTCCGTACACTGCTCACCTTGCTTACAGGCCCGGTGCACATGACTCCGTCGTCGTGAAGAACAACAGGTTCTTCTGCGAAGCCGGGGCAAAAGTTCCTGGGCGAGGAACTCCTCGCCCAGGAAAGCCGCGACGGAGAAATCCGTCATCGCGTAAGGGCTCCGCAGTCGTTAGCCGTTGCCCCTGCCGGTGCCGCCGCCATCCGAGGGGTGGGGGTGGCGGGCGGGGGATTGGACGGGACTCTGCAGTGGTCCTCCTCTTGATTGGTCGCCCGAGCCCTGGCAGCACCGCCGCGAACACCTCCAGTGCAGCTACGGCACGGGCTGGCGATAACCCCGCGACGGGCCCCACGGTGGCATGACCGTCGGGCTGACGGGCTGTCATTTTATGAGACGTCAGGGAATTTATGGATGAACCGTCCCATCACCCGCCAAAGCGCCGCGCTGTCGGGCGCGCAGATCGTCGTCGTGCGCGGAGGGGCTCGCCCAGGCGGCGGGGCTTTTCCCGCCGGCTGCCGCTGGCGAACCTCAGGGCAAGCTCCTGCCGTGACCGCCCGCCTGTCACTGATGAGTCACGCGAGAGCGGCTGGGCTCGGGCAAGTGGCAACGCACGAGCCGTCCGACAGCCCTCCGCCGACGGAATGCCCCCTGAGGAACTCCGCCGCCCTACGCGGACGTGCGGATCATGAAGACCACCCTCGGCTGAACGCAGCTTCGATGAGTAGCTGTTGGGCTCAGGCTGGGTATCTTCCCTCACGTTGTCGCGGGTGGGACGTGGGGTTCGGCTGCCACATGATCCCGGATCCAGCACAATGTTCGTCGCCGAGGAAACGAGGAAGAGCGACATGGCAACGGGGAAGCCTCAACTCTTGTTAGTGCATGGCATCGGCGGTCTTAGGGACACCGCGATCGACCGTCGTGGGTGGCTGGAGTCACTGGCCGGCGGAGCACGGGACGCCGAGATGGCTGACGTGATCTCCGCGCTGACCCAGGGCTGGCTGGCGGACGTCACGTTCGCCAACTACAGCGATCTGTTCAACCGCAAGGGCGCACAGGGCGACGCAGCCGGAGAACTCGACGACCACGATGTTCCCTTCCTCACAGAGCTGCTTGGCTCGATGCTGGATGAGCTCGCCGAGGAGTTCCCGTCCGAGAGCAACCCCCAGAACGCCAGGGTCATCCGCGACGCGCGCTTCCAGCTCGATGCCGCTGCCCAGGGGCGGCAGTCCCAAGGCCCGGGAGAGATCGGCCGTCGGCTGGTCGGCGTCACGACGACCCTGCTCCGCCTGCCGGGAGTGCGTCAAGCGGCACAGTGGATGAACGGCTGGGCCCTCCTGTTCCAACTCGCCCAGGTTGGCCGCTACCTGGACCGCCGCCCCACGAAGGCGAAGCTGGGTTCGACCGTCCGGGCACGTGTACTCGACGACCTCGACCCTGCGCGGCCCCTCGTGGTGGTCTCACACAGCCTCGGCACGGTCGTCGCCTACGAGGCGCTACACGAGTACGAGGGAACTGTGCCTCTCTGGGTGACCCTGGGGTCGCCGCTGGCTTTGGGAACCGTGGTTCTCGACCGTCTGGTACCGGCCCCCGCGACCTGTCCGAAAAACGTCGCATCCTGGCTCAACTTCTGGGACCGCGACGACATCGTGGTCGGGCGACCGCAGCTCGCCGACTGGATCCGCCCGAGCAGGAACGGTGTCAAGGCAGTCACAGAGCGCGTCGACTCCCCCGGCTTCTGGACGCACACTGCCACGAAGTACCTCCGGCACGGTGCTGTGGCGCGTCCGGTGATCGAGGCCCTCCGCCCGTGATCGCCCCGACGGATCCGCCCCGGCACGTGCTTGTCGTGGGTGCACAGTGTGAGGGCGGCGGACGACTGGAAGGCCTGGAGGACGCTGCCCGTGCCTTGCATGCTGCCCTGGTCGACCCGAAGGCGGGGGGTTGTGTGGACCGGGGTAAGGACTCCCTGCTGATCGGCACCGGCCTGGGCAGGAATCGCGTCTTCGACGCAGTGGAGCTGGCCGCTGAGATCTCACGGCGTGACGGTGGTCCTCTCGTACTGGCCCTGCTCGGTCACGGCGAGGGCGCCGAGGGCGCTCCGTTGTACTTCGTGACGTCCGGCAGTAGGAACGCGCCGTCGCTGTCCAACGTCAACGTTCCCGACCTGCTCGGTGGCGTTCTCAACCATCCTGGGCTGACCGGGCTTGTCGCCATCGTCGACACCTGTCTCTCCGGCGGTGCGGTACCGAACACGCCCGTGATTACCGCCGGGCGCCAGGAAGGCAATGTGCGGTTCTCGCTCCTCTTCGCGGCCACCGCGAAGGAGCAGGCGTACGACATGCGGCTGAGCACGGAACTCACCCGTCTGATGGAGGAGGGTCTGCCCGACGCCGGGGAGTTTCTGAAGGTCGACGACGACCTGCTGGAGCAGCTCCGCAAGCGGATCAATGGCCAGCAGCCGGGACGGATCGTCTTCGACGGAGGCGCGTACCTCGGTGAGGCCCTCTGGCTGGCCCGAAATCGCGCCGCCTTCCTCGACCACGCACTCGGGTCGATCGCAAGCAATGCGGTACGGGAGGCGGTACTGCGCGTCGACAGCAATCTGCGTCTGTCCACCGAGGACGAGGTTGCCACATGGCTGAGGGAGAACCAGCGAACGGCAAGCGGCCACTCTCGAGCCGCCGTGCACCGCCTCGGCGAAGTGTTGACGGAACTCGAGGCCGGCCGAAAGACGCTGACCATCGTCAGCAAGGTGTTCGGTCCGGACTTGACCGAGGACAGCCTCCGGCTGGTCGGCATGCTGGCGGGCCTTCCGCTTCACCTTGTGCGGTACGAACAGCCCCCGGCGCTCCGGGACATGGTCGACTACGCCGCTCACCACGGAGGTGCCGCGGAAGGTCGGCACCGTGCACTGGCTCACCTGGTCGCTGCGATGGCCCATGTGACGGGACACGGAGACCAGCTGCCGGACGATGTCGTCGGCTGGGCGCAGGATCTCGAGCTCACCATCACGGTCAACAGTCGCCTGCGCGAGCTGAACCACCAGCCCGACGGTGAACGGACCCCACGTCTTGTTCTGGTGCTGGCCGACGACGGAGGCGAAAGTGTGGTGCGCGTGGACGCCTGGCTGCTCTTCGGCCGCGCTCTACTCGGCAGCCAGCGCTTCCTCTGTGGTCCCAGAGCCGAGGGTCTCGAGAGGGCCCTGACCGAGGCCGTCGCCTGGGCCGCCCCGTGGGCGAACATCGCGGGGAAGCGGTTGCGGCACATCGACGTGGCGGCGCCCACCCTGATGCTTCTAGACCACCCACCGGAGGAGCAAATGGTCCGGAAGAAGGAGAAGCTGGGCGTCAACTACATTGTTACCACCCGCTGGTCCGGCCTGCTTACGCCCCCTCCTGACCTCACCGTCGACGACATGCTCCAAGTGGGCGAACAGTTGCTGGTCTCCTTGGACGACGGCGACTGTTGCGGCCCCAGATGGGTCCATGCCGCGCAACTCGAGACCATCGACCACCTGCGACAGCATTTGAGCAAGCACGGTCTCGGACAGCAGGTATGGGCACTGGCCACCGTGCCGGAGTCCGACTGGGACTTCGTGGCGCAGGAACTCCTCGAGCACACGCCGGCGCTGGTCTGGCCGCGACAGCGAGCCATCGCCGATCAACAGGGCGTCGAAGCATCCGTGGTCAGGTACTGGCAGGCTCTGCCCCATAAGATCGCGGACGCCTATCGGAGGCATGTGAGTGGCGCGTGCCGGAGCCACGATGACGATCTCGGTCCTCTTGCTGCTGTGCGAGCCGCCTGGCATGACGAGGACTGGCAGGCGTTCTGCCGGAAACGTGCCAGGGCAGTCGTGAGAGCACCGGACGAGCTGACTTCCAAGGAGCGCGCATGAGCTGGACCCCGTACTACCGGGGCACCGGAGTCCCGCCGAAGAACCGCGCCGAGTTGCCCAAGCTGCCAGACCCTCCCCCATGGCGGACCCCCGCCCAGCAGCGGGAACCCGCGTCGCGCAAGGAGGCCGCCACCACCTACCGCCCCGTCCCCGGCCTCGTCGACGCGGTGAACGCGGCCCTGCACCTACGCCGCCCCCTGCTGCTGACCGGCCGCGCGGGCTCGGGGAAATCCACCGTCATCCGCCAGATCGCCGCCGAGCTCGACCTCGGAGAGGTACTGCACTGGCACATCACCTCACGCAGCACCCTCGCCGAGGCGCTGTACCGCTACGACGCCCTGGGCCGCATTCACGCCCACAACCTGCGCACGCTGGATGGCGGGAGCCGGGCGCTCTGGAAGGCGGCCCGGTGGAAGTACCCCGCGGGTAGCAAGGACCACGCGGACGACATCGGCGAATTCGTCCAGCTCGGCCCCCTGGGCACCGCCCTCCTCCCCCATGACCGTCCCCGCGCACTGCTTATCGACGAGATCGACAAGAGCGACCTGGACCTGCCCAGCGATCTGCTCGACGTCCTGGAACGCGGCGGCTTCGAGATCCCCGAGCTGTCCAGGCACCCTAAACCCGACGTCCAGGTCCGCACCGCTGACAGGAACGGCACGAGCACCATCGAGCAGGGGTGGGTTCAGTGCACTGAGTTCCCGGTCATCGTGCTGACGAGCAACGGGGAACGCGACTTTCCCGCTCCCTTCCTGCGCCGCTGCATCCGCTTCGAGATGCCGCCACTCTCCCAGGAGACACTCACCGACATCGTGACCGCGCATCTCGGCGACTTGGAGGACAGTGCTACCGCCGACCTCGTCGAAATCTTCCTCGCCAAACTGAACGCCGGCGAGTACGTCGCGATCGACCAACTCCTGAACGCCGTCTATCTGCTGCGCGGTGACCTCGTTGCGCGCCCAGGCCAACGAAAGACACTTGAGAACATGCTGCTGCAGGGGCTGGGGCGTGGCTGAGCACGCCGCCACGCGTCTGGCCCGGCTCGCTCTGGGAGGCGACGACATCGAAGTCGAGGAACTCCTCGACGCCGTCGTCCTCGCCTCCGCCTGGCTGGCTGCCGACCGGGGCGCCAACGGTTCGCCTCCCGATGCCGCGGACCATGAGACGCAGCGCCGGAAGCAAGACCAGGACACGACAGGACGCACGAAGAGCACCCACGCCTCGGCAGACGGAGATGCGACGGATGCCGCCTCGGTGTGGCTGGAAGGGCAGGCCGGGGCGCACGCCGTTCCAGGCAAGCGAGTGAGCGTCGGCCGCGGGGCCGCCCTCCCCGACGCCCTCGACATCGGCCGTGCGCTGCGTCCTCTTCGCCGCCCCTGGCTCTCAGGGGTCCGCCGTCGGCTGGATGTGGACGCTACGGTCGAGCACTACACCCGTACCGGGATGCTCGTGCCCCTACTCACTCCAGCGCCGGAGCCATGGCTTGAGGTGGTCGTCGTCTTGGACCGGGGCACCGCTATGGCAGTCTGGGACGAGACGGTACGCGTGTTCACCCGGATGCTCCGCGCTCTTGCCGCCTTACGTGACGTCCGGGTCTGGCATCTCGAGCACCCGCCCGGCGACGGACCCGTGCTGTACGACCACCATGGCGCCAGCCTGCCGCTGCACCCGGAAACCGTGCACCCCACCCAGCCGGCCCGCCGCCTCCTTCTCGTCGTCTCCGACTGTGCGGCACTGGCCTGGCGACAGGACAGCCTGTGGCGGATGCTTCATGCGTGGGGGCGCACCGCACCGGTCGCCCTGGTCAACCCGTTGCCCAAGCGGCTATGGCAACGCTCGGGACTCAATCTTCCCAGGACCACCGCAACCGCGTCCGTCCCCGCCGCCGCCAACCGGCTCCTCTCCTACCGCCGCCCACGGCTTCTCCGCGAGACCCAGGAGACGAAACCATGGCAAGCGCTCCCCGTCCTTCAGTTCGACCCGGATCAAGTCCTCGCGTGGGCCCGCGCCCTAATGCGCACCGATCCGTCGGGGTGTGAAGCTGTCCTCCTCCCCGCCACCGGTCGGCTGCCTATGCGTCACCGTCGCTCCGGCCGGACCGTCCCGCCCGACGCGATGCCCGCATACGACCAAGTGCGCACCCAAGCAGAGGCGTTCACGGACGACCGCCGGTCCCTAGCCGTCCGCCTCGCCATCGCTGCCGCACCGCTCGGCTCCTTCACACTCCCCGTCCTGGACGTCCTCCGTGACCGCCTCGTCCCGGATGCCTCCCTCGCCGACACCGCCGAGTTCCTCACCGCCGGACTCCTCATCGCCACTCGCCGCGCATCGGCCGACACGATCTATCACTTCCATCCCGCGGCTTCCTCTCACCTGACCGATCTACTCACCCGCGACCAGTTGTGGGACACCTACTTCGCCCTCAGCGACCATCTAGCCGAGCGCATTCAGGCCCCTCACGGAATGCCGGTCGTCCTCCACTCACCCGACGCTCAGGAGACCTTGCCAACCGGCATCCGCCCCATCGCCTTCGCGGCGGCTACCACGGCGCGGCTGTTGGGAATCGAGCCGGCGGATCGTCTCCCCGAAACCGGGCGCCGCCACACCCACAGCCGTCAAGGGAGAGCGTCACGCACACGGCAAAGCCGCTCCGGCCCGAACACTCCGACGACGGCGGAGGACGCCCTCACTGCAGCGGAGCTCTACCGCACCCTGGCGCGGCATTTCCGCGCTCTTGCCAGGCTATTGGACAGTTCGACCGGGCCTGAGCAGCAAGCGCCTCGCGAAGAGATGGCCAGGGCAGCGCAGACTGAACTCGCCGCCTCGCGGAATGCCATGTTCCCATCGCCCGGTGGGCCCGCCAATGCCGAGGAAGACGAAGAGCGCAGGCGCCTTAAGGCCGAGCTGGCCTACCATGCATCCCACGACGCGCTCACCGACCTGGTGAACGCCGCCGAAGTACGCAGGCTCCTGTCCTCCCGCCTTTGCCAGCAACCTCAGGCGGACTCGGGTGGGCTCGATGCCTCTCCCATGGTCTCCGACCTGCGCGGACGAGTCTCCGACCTCCAGCCTGACGTGGAGATGTCCGAGGCCGAGTCACCACACATGCACGTCGTCGCGCCTGAACCCGATGACGAAACCGCCAAGGGGCTCGCGGTCCTCTTCTGCGACCTCGACGGCTTCAAGTCGATCAACGACCGGTTCGGGCACAACGCAGGCGATGCGGTGCTCATCGAGGTCGCGCGCCGGCTCTCCCGAGGCGTCCGCGACGGCGACACCGTCGCCCGGCTTGGCGGCGACGAGTTCGTGATCCTCGCCGACGGGCTCGGCCGTGCCGACGCCCAGGACCTGGCCGTGCGCCTGCGCAACGAGATCATCCAGCCGATCCGCGCCGAGGGCCGGGCCGTCCGGGTGGGCGCCAGCTTCGGCATCGGGTGGGCACACTGCGGCATGACCGCGAACGAAGTGCTCAGTTCGGCCGACGAACGTATGTACATTGAGAAACGATTTCGCTCCCAAGGTCGCGCAGAAGGGCCGAGAGGCAGGAGATCAGCGGGCTGATGCGCACCTTTGCCGCAGTCACGGTGCGGTATTCACAGCTGTGCGCCGCGTGGTTCAGCAGAACCGCCTTCGCCTCATTCGTGAATCAGACGGAGACCAGCTGACCACGCAGCTCATGGAGGCGTCCGTGCAGCAGGCGCTCGGCGTGGTTGTGAGCGAGGTCGGGGCATTCGACGGCACCGAGCTGTACTTCAAGGTGGCCGTAAGAGTCGCCCGCGTCGACGTCTGAGACTAGAACCCGGTGCCGACCCACCCGTGTGGGTCGGCACCGTTCCGTTTGGGGAGCCAGATCCAGGTCTTCCAGGTGGAGCGGCGCGAAGGGGCTCAGCTGGTTCCGGCGTTGTACAGGCGGTCGCCAAAGAATCCGATGACGAGCTGCCCACTTCTGTTGGTGTCATCGGAAAGATGTCGGACTGAGCGAGTCACGGAAAACCAGGTCAGAGCAGCTTTCTCGGCTCGCCGCGCAGCGTGAGCGCGCCCAGAGCGTCAAACGAGCGTCACGGTCGATAGCCCATCCCGCCCACTCGGGCCAGAGCGAGCTGCCACGACCAGTTGCCTCAGCAGCCTCCGTCCCGCTCACTCCAGAGGCCAGCTGGCTCATCATGACCCGCCACTACTCCGGCCCCAGAATGGAGGCATGCCCTCCAGCCCACAATACCCCGCACCCATGCCGAAGAACCTCTCGGGGGCGGAGGCCGAGGACCTCGCGCTGTACCGGGAGAAGTTCCGGCGGCGTCTGCCGGAGTCGCTGGAGGAGTTGCACGGCCCGATCCAAGGGGTCGTAGAGCTGCCTCTGCACATGGCCTGGTCGGGGATGACCTCATATGACATGAGCAAGCCTCGCCAGCGCATGGGCCTGTACCGCACTGTCCTGCACGAGGGACTGCGCGACGACCTGCCCCGCTACCTCAACCAGGATCTGCTCCTCCAGTTGTGGCCGGTGCTGCACGCCCTGGTCGGTCGCACCGTGCGCACTGTGTGGGAGGACACCTTCCCCCAGCTCGCCTCCCGCAGCCGGGCAGCCGCGTGACGGACATGCCAGAGCTGCACACGCGGCTCCTGGCGAATGTGATCGCCCTCGGCTCCCCATATCCGCTGGTCCTCACCGGCGGATACGTCAGGACCTCGATGTCGCCACCGAGAACCCGGTACCCATGGCCGCGCTGGTTGGCACCCCCGGCGTCCGGCGCCTGCGGGCTGGGCACCTGATCACCCCGCCCTACGAGGATGCGCGGAAACTCGGCGAGTTCGGCGCGTCCTCGCCGACGTGCTGGCCCGGCATGTCGAGGTCACGGGCATCGACGACGAGACGACATTCTTCAGCACCTTCGAGGACGAGATCCGCAAAGCCCGCACCTCGGTCTGGCTGTGGGCTCCGTGGGTCGCGAACCGGGTGCGCGGCATCCTGCCACTGCTGCACGAGGCGGCCGGACGCGGCGTGCGCGTGACCGTGTTCATCCGCGACGACAGGACCAGCTCCAGGCCCGCCCGGACAGCCAGAGCCTCATCGTGGACCTGCGGGCCGTCGTCCACATGGTCGTCTCCGTCAACGTCATGCACCAGAAGATCGCGGTGATCGACGAGCGGACGGTGATGATCGGCAGCCTCAACACCCTGTCCCAGGCGTGGACCCGCGAGGTCATGGTGACGATGCGCGGCGACCACTTCGCCCGCAAGCCCCTGGAACACGAGCACGCCGAGCTGTTCACCCGCCCGCCGAAGTGCGCCCGCTGCGGCGGCACGAGCATCAAGCTGCGCCGCCGCTCTGGCGCTGCTACGACACGGTCTGCAAAACGGGGCCGAACGGCCAGAGCAACGCCGGGAACCAGGACATCAGGGTGGAGGGGGTAGGAGTTGAGGGATCGAACAATGTTCACCCCAGCTCAGGTTTCGTGAACTCACTGGCATTCCCGGCACCTTCTGTGGCAGGCTTCCGCGTGCCAGCAACGGGGTCTCGCTCGTAGCCAGATCACCAGCTGCGCTTCAGCCAAGGAGTCTGCGGACGCACCCGGACCACCGGCTTGTCTCTCACCTCATCGTTCACGTAGTAGGCACGAGCCTGCGGCGGTGTTCCCTGCCGTGCCCGCGCTCGATGCCCGCGCGCACCACTCGGAGGCTCAGCCATGCCGGCACGTTCCGCACCGTCGCATCTCTTCTTCCTGACCCAGCCAAAGGGCAACGGCGCCATCCTGTTCAGCATGCGGGGGACACCCCGCGGACCGGAGCTCTCGAAGATCGGGACGTTCGAGGATCGCGACGAATCCCAGCTGCTCACCCACACACTCAATGCGGCTCTCCAGGGAGGAACAGGCGCCCTCGCGAAGGTTCACCGGTGTTCGGCTTCCCTGCCTGGCCCCCTCAGGAGGGCAATCACTGACATCGCGGAGGAGATCGAGGACGCAAATGGTGACGCCCCACGGGCCCAGGCTGCGCGCAGAACCGCGCGGGCCGTTACGGAGAGCCTGGGACAGCGCAACGCGGCCGTGTTCTCGCTTTTCAGCGCTACCGACTGCGGGAACTGCCGGAACTGCGGCTGCGCTGTGGACGAGGACTGCGCAAAGTGCGCTGTCTGCGACTCGTCCCCCCGGGGGCGCGGCTGTGGGGACTGCGGCGGTGTTGGTGTAACGCCCAGGACCGCATTCGTTCTCCATCGGCAGCTGAAGGACCTTGCGGACAAGACGTACCTCGCCGCTTATGACCCCGACTTTTGGGAAGAAAGCGTTCCGGTCAGTGCGGAGGCCCAGTCGAACTGGTTCCTGCTTCACTGCGCTCGCGCGTACTACGACCTCGCGGCCGATCTGCTCGCCGGTGGCATCCCGGAACCGCGCTGCCTGGCCGAGAGCGTGCTATTCGGCCATGCCGTGAGCAGCATCGGCGGGTTCAGTATCGAATCCGTATGCGCGGACGAGGTCTACCAAACCCTTCCGGCCTCTCGGTTCGACTACGACTGGGAGTTCCTCGCTAATGAGAGCAGGCTGCTCGACGTCAGCGACAGGGCGCACGACTTCCTGGAAGCAGACGTGGCCGAAGACGACCTGTGGGACGAGTGGTTCAAGCCTTACACCGACGTCGAGCCCCGGGGCACGACCCACGGGTTCCGCTGCTGACGTTCGCCCGGACCCAAGCCATGGCCGGGACGGGCGTCCAGTCCGCTCGACTGAACGCCCGTCCACGGGGTCCGGCTCGACTGCTCCGTGGTGCCCTTGCCCGCCGGGAACGGGCAGGTCTCGCGACTCCAGCTGCATGACGAATCGAACAGGTAACCCGACGCACGGGATCACGGCAATTTCCCCGGCCACAGGACGGTTCCGCCTGGCCTCGATGGTGCCACCGCAGGATCTTCGCTAGCTGGTGGGAGGAGAAGACCGGAGACATGGTCCGCGAACTCGGCCGCGCATCATCCACGAGCGATCAGCCTGCTGTAACCCGCACCTACAACGCTAAAGGGTGTTGCAGAAGGCTTGGTAGCGGGCATTTTGCCTGTATGGGTGGGGTGTTGAGGGCCGAGCCGGTGTGGGTGGAGACGTTCACCGGGTTGCCGATGGAGCGCTTTGAGAAGCTGCTGAGGGTGGTGCGGGAGCGAGGCGGCAACGGTCCCGGTGGTGGCCGGCCGTGGTGTCTTCCGCTGGCCGAGCGGGTGCTGCTGGTAGCCGTGTACTACCGCACGAACCTCACGATGCGGCAGCTCGCACCGCTCTTCGGCTGCTCGCCCGCCACAGTCTGCCGGGTCATCCAGCGTCTGCGGCCCTTGCTTGCGCTGGAGCCGGCGCCCAGGCCGGTGGCGGGCGTGGAACGGTTATGGATCGTCGACGGCACCCTGATCCCGGTCCGTGACCGAACGGTCGGTGCTTCCTCGCGCAACTACGGGTTCTCGGCGAATGTGCAGGTCATCATTGATGCCGACACCCGCCTGGTGGTGGCATCAGCCCGGCCGGCAGCCGGCAACAAGGCGGATGCGCATGTCTGGCGGGAGTCCGATCTGCCCGCTCTCGCGGCAGGCACGACGGTGATCGCGGACGGCGCTTACCTCGGCACCGGGCTGATCGTCCCGCACCGCAGACGAGCCGGACGCCCCCTCCTGCGCGGCCAGGAGGAAGACAACGCCGAACACCGGCGCGTCCGTGCCCGCGTCGAGCACACCTTCGCCCGGATGAAGAACTGGAAGATCCTCCGCGACTGCCGTCAACGGGGCGACGGCCTCCATCACGCCGTCCAGGCCGTCGCCACCATGCACAACCTCGCCCTGGCCGGGTGAAAACAGCACGCCAGTCGCCACTCAACCGCGCCCGCCAGTAAGCCTTCTGCAACACCCTTTAGGCCCGCTGGGTGGCTACGTGGCCTTCGACCTATGCCGCCAAACGGCATGCTCCAGTCCGCCTTTGTCGTGCCCGAGAAGCGCGGCGGCTTCCTCATACACTGCACGCAACTGGTCGTATGGGAGGTCCGGAACACCAGCATCCACGGCGAAGGCGCGCAGATGTACGTCAACGGCGACGTGCGAACGGCCGACGAGATTGCCTATGTAGTCGATGCTCTTCGGCCCCACTCCCTTCACCGTGCGCAGAGCGGCGCGATTGGCCTGATGATCGAGCCAGGTGTAAAGGTCCTCGCGGGTATCGACCCCGTCGGCAGCGAGGAGGTCGGTGATGGCGTGAGCCGTCGCGACCTTCTGTGCGTGGTTGAACTTCATGGCCACGGCAAGGTCTTCCGTGACGAGCCGGCGCTGGAAGCCGCGGACTGTTCTTGCATCAGCCCAGCTCAGTTGCAAATGGAGGAGCCGCGGTCGGAGAGTCCTCTCGTAGTTGCACCGTGGCTGGAAGCTGACGTCGCAGATGACAGCACCCATGTGGGTCCATCCGCCGGGCTGGAGAAACGGTCCGCCGCCAAGGAGGTGTCGAACGTGGCCGGCGAGCCGTTGGGCAGGGCTGGATGCGAGCATGGGTCAAGGATGGCGCTGCCGTCTGGCAAGCTGGTGGGAAAGTTCAAAACTCTCGAATGGATGGAGCAGGGGGCCGTTCCATCGGGCAGCTCCCTCCATGCTGGGAAGGCTGCCCATTTCGGCTACCGGGTCTCCGTCGAGACCGGGGCGAGGCGGAATAGGCACTGGACCGTGTTGAACTCGATCACCTCGGCGATGAAGCGGAACTTGTCGCCAACTGCAATGGTGGCAGGGACCTCCTTGCCGGTCAGGTGGAGGTTGCCGGTGTTGACGTCCTCGTACTTGAAGTTCGGGCCGTCCGTCGTCTGCGGCCCCTTGTCGCCCGGGCCGAGAAGGAAGTCGTAGCGGGTCCGGTCATCCGCGTGGGCCGCCATGTGCCTGATTGACCCGTCGAAGGCGACCGTCTGCCCCTCGTGCTTGGTTGCGAAGTTCACGTTCCCTTCTCCACACGGATCCGCCTTCAACAACATAGCGAACTCGGGACTGTTCTGCGCCGTGATCACCTCAGCGGTGGTCGGCTCGTCTGCGGGCGGCGTAGCCGAAGGCTTCTCACTGGCGGCTGTCGAACTGGCCGACGCGCCCTTCTCCTCGTCGCCGTCGCCGAGCGCAACGCCCGTGCCGATGATGGCGGCCAAGACCACGAGGCCGGCAGCCCCCGCCCCGATCAGACGCCAAGGCAGTGGCCTCTTCGGCCGACGGAAGTTGAGGGTGGTGCGAAGTCTGCCTGGGAGCTGTTCCACGAGCTCCCATCCGTCCTTCTGCATCTTCGAGATCACCAAACCGTCGGTGCCCCGAACCGTCTGCACGGCCTTGTACTCGTACTTGACCTCACCGGCCATGCGGCTCCCCGCCCCCTGAAGCGAACTGGTCATACCAACTGGGCGCGAGCATAGATGACTCCGCGAGGAGCCCGGCGTCACGAACTGACGGCTCATCAAGGGGATCCGCAGCACGCTGAACGCGTGTAACGGGAGACCGGAGTCGGCACGCACTACCAAGGGCACACCTCGGGCAACGAGTTGATCACCGTTGGTAGCCTCACGAGCGGCGCAAGTGTTCGCCCAGCTCCATGGCCTGCTGATGCAGCTGGAGGGGCAGATGGAGGGCCGTACAGTTCCAGCCCGTCGGCCTGTGTCATCGACGTACAGAGCGTGAAGACTTCCACCAGCCTCCCCACCCGGAGCCAGGGAAGCGACGCCGACAAGACGGTCGCGGGTCCTTCGTCGGCCCGCCCCTGCTCTCCCGCCCGAGATGATCGTTGAGCTCACCCTTAGGGCCCTTCGACCACCAGCTTCGTCAACTGCGCCAGCAGACCGCCCTCAACTGCCGACTAACTCGCACACGTGTTCTACTTCATGCCGCTCTTCCGCGGGAGACTCAGTTCTAACTGATGCTCTCTGTTGAGGAGTTACACGATGACTCACCACACAGACCCTGACTCGAACTTGGGTGAGCGCACGACCGTGCTGCGGTCCCCTGCGGGATGCTCACGCCGAACGGGCCCGGCCTCCTGCTGCATTTTCCGTACTCTCCGCCGCCGCGACAGCATGCCTTAGCGTGTGCGGCATGAGGATGCTGATCATTGGTGGCAGCGGGTTCTTAGGGACGGAGCTGCTGCGCCAAGCGCAAGTACGGGGCTGGGAGGCGGATGCTACGTTCCACTCCCGCCCCAGTGCCGCGCAGGCTGGCGCCTGGCACCAGCTTGACGTCCGTGATCCCGCACAGGTGGAAGCGCTCCTGGTTACGGTGGCACCTCGCGCGGTGATCAACATGACAAGCGGCGGTGCGGACTGGGCGATCACTGCGGACGGCTCCATCCACATCGCCATGGCCACCGCGAAGCTCGGAATCCGCCTGGTACATGTCTCCTCTGATGCCGTGTTCTCCGGCATCGGCAAGGCCCGTTACGACGAGACCTGCACCCCAGACCCGATCACCCCGTACGGGGCCGCGAAGGCCGCCGCTGAGACCGCTGTGCGACTGCTGTGCCCGGACGGCATTGTCGTCCGCACCTCCCTGATCATCGGCGACGGAGGATCCCACCACGAACGGGTGGTGCACGAACTGGCTGCCAACCAGCGGGAGGGAGCCCTGTTCACGGACGACATTCGCTGCCCCGTCCACGTCGCCGATCTTGCGGCCGGTTTGTGGAAGCTCGCGGCCTCGAACGAGGCAGGCGTCTTCCACCTCGCCGGCACCGACGCCCTCAGCCGCTACTCGCTGGGCGTGCTCATCGCCCGCCGCGACGGCATCGCACCCTCCCTGCTGCCCGCGGGCCGTCGGGCGGACACCCGGCTACCGGGGGCACTGGACGTACGCCTCGACAGCCGCGCCGCGCAACGGCTGGGCATCAGGCTCCGCGGCGCCAGGGACTTCCTCCATACGAGGTAACACCCGCTGGCGGACCCCAGCCCGTTCTGGCGTCACCTGCTGTCAAACGCCTTCTCCCCCGTCCGGCGCGGACAGAGGAGAAGGAACGTTCATGCTGCGACGGTGAGCGGGGCTTCCATCCGCTCCCATGCTCCGAGGACGGCCTTGTGCGTGTCCGGCTGCAGGTGAGCGTAGCGCTGGGTGGTCTGGAAGCTCTCGTGGCCCAGGAGGTGCTGGACCTCGTAGAGCGACACTCCCTTTTGGACCAGCCACGAGGCGCAGGTGTGACGCATGGAGTGCGGCGGGTAGTGCGGGACGAGTAGCTGCTCGCCGTCGCTGTCGAAGTAGTAGGCGGCCTCGACGGTGGGCCACCAGGTCTGCCGACGCCAGTTGCTGTCGGCGAGGAGCCGTCCGGCACGGCCCTTGGTGATGGTGGTGAACACCACGGCCTCCCGGTCGAGCCGGTGAATGTGGCGTTCGAGGGCCTCCAGGACGTGAGGCGGGAGCGGGACCTCTCTACGGCTCTTGGAGCTCTTGGGGTACTCCTTGATGCCGCTCTTGCTGTTGACCTCCACCACAAACAGTCGCGAGCGGCGTTGGTCGATGCGGTGCCGATGCAGGCCAGAGAGTTCTCCCCATCGGAGTCCGGTGTAGAAGCCGAGCAAGCACATCGTCCGCCACGCGGCGGGGAGTTCGTCCAGGATGCTCTGTGCCTGGTCAAGCGTGAACCACTGCGGCGGCTTGACCGCGATCTGGGGCAAGTCGATGTTGCGGCACGGGGTCACCGCCAGTACATCGTCGTCGACGGCAGCGCGCATCATGGAGGACGTCAGGTTGTAGGCCCGCTTGATCGCAGCGGCCCCCGCCCCCTTTTCAACCAGGGTCCGGAGCCAGCTCTGGACGTCCATGCGGGTGATGGCCCGCATCTCCCAGTCCGCCCAGTAGAGCATGACGTGGTTCTTGATGTTGGATGCGTCGCCGCGAAGCGTGTGGGGCTCAACGATTCGGGCGTTCCACCACCGGTCGTGCCACTCGCGGAGCGACATTTCACCGGCACGCGGGTCGCGCATGCCTCCGCGGGCGAACTGGGTCTCCATCTCGTTGCCCCAGGCTCGTGCCTGCGCCTTTAGGGGGAACGACTCGCTGAACCGGTCTCCGGCCCGGTTGCGTACGGTCGCCTGCCACTTGCCGGACTTCAACTTACGGAGGTACGAGGCTCTACTCCCTGTTCAACGGTGACGGGGCCGGGATGGGCCAGGGTCAGCGGCGGGCTGCCAGCGGTACGACGGCGCGGCGGCTGATGAACTCGTCGAGGCCGGCAGCAGGGACGCGTACACGGGACCGGCCTGGTCCGGTACGGAGGTCGACGACAGGTAGGTCGCCGGCAGCGATGAAGCGGTAGACGGTGCGGCGATCGACGTCCAAAGCGGCGGCGACGGCAGGGATGGACAGCAAGCGTGCGGGCATAAAGGAGACCTTGAGGTGGGGTGGGCTGGGCGCCCGGCGAGTCGGCAGCCGGAGTATCGTCCGGTCCAAGGCGGTCAACCAGCCCTGTCAGGGCAGTGGGACCGCTTCACGGAGAGCCCCAGCCAAAGGGACGCTGATCACTGACGGCTTGTTGGGGTGAGGACCACGGGTGCAGATGAGGATGGGCTGTTACAGCGGCTAACACAATGAGATGGACCGCTGCTGATGGCCGTGCCTACGGCAGGAGTTGAGCGTTCGGTTCCGTGTGGAGATGTTGCCGTGGATCGTGCCGGATGAGCTGTGGGACCGTCTGAAGCCGCTGCTACCGCAGCGCGAGCGGCGCTTCCGGCACCCGGGCCGCAAGCCGTTGCCTGACCGGGATGTGTTGTGCGGGATTCTTTACGTCCTGCACACCGGGATCCAGTGGGAGTACCTGCCCAAGGAGCTGGGCTTCGGCTCGGGTATGACCTGCTGGCGGCGTTTGCGGGACTGGAACGAGGCGGGTGTCTGGCAAGCGCTGCATGAAGTCCTGCTTGCCGACCTCAACGCGGCTTCTCGACTGGACTGGTCCCGTTGCGTGGTCGACTCGTCCCACGTCAGGGCCCTAAAAGGGGGATCCACACGGGCCCATCGCCGGTCGACCGGGGCCGAGCCGGCTCGAAGCACCACCTGATCACCGACGGGCACGGCACCCCGCTCGCGGTCGTGCTCACCGGCGGCAACCGCAACGACGTCACTCAGCTACTGCCGTCGCTCGACGCGATCCCGCCGGTTCGCGGCCGGGTCGGCCGTCCCCGCCGCAAACCGGATTCGCTGTTCGCCGACCGCGGCTACGACCACGACATCTACCGCGACCAGATCCGCGATCGAGGCATCGTGCCGGCGATCGCTCGACGTGGTACCCGGCACGGCACTGGTCTGGGCACCTACCGGTGGGTGGTCGAGAGGACGTTCGCCTGGTTGCACGGCTTCCGACGTCTGCGGATCCGCTGGGAACGGCGGGCCGACATCCACGAAGCGTTCCTCAACTCGCCTGTTGCCTGATCACCCAACGACAACTTGGCGCCTTGTGCCGGCCATAGGCGACTGACGAGCTGCCTCCGCTCACCACAGTGGGTCGCATGGGCCACATGGACGGCTCCGTCTCGGCGCGCTACGCCCACGTCAGCCCAGGCATGCGCGAACGCCTCATGATCGGGCTGACCGAGCAGTGGGAGACAGCGCTCGACGCCCGACTGGCCCTGTCACCGACGTCTCTGGTGCGCGTGCTCAGCGATCTCCTCGGCGCGCGGGCGTCCATAACACGATCGTCGATCCATCGATCCGTACCCTGCCGTCGATCGCGATGGCGGAGGTCGGCGCGCAGATGTTGATGCGGCTGTCATCGTGCCGCACTGTCAGTCATGCCGCTTGTCCCGGCCGGTCTCGTGGTGGCCCCCGGTCGGATGGGACTTTTCTGGGGCTTCCGGCTCCATCAACCGGCACGAGTGTGAAACAGCTGAAAGGTCAATTGCGCAGGTCAGCGACCATCAGTCATTCATCGCGGCAGGTCACCGCGTTCCCTGGTCTCTCCCGGGACATTTGACCAGCAGAACTCAGTCGGTCTGCACCCAGCGTCGCCTTCCCTCGTCGCACCAGCGGTGCTCGGCACCCTGACAAGGTTTGACCTGTCCGAAATGGTGTCTGACACCCCATCAGAACGAGCGTCAAATGAGCGTCACGAGCGTCATTTCAGCGTCAAGATATCGCCCGTAACGCCCACACCGCACATAATGCGCACGAACGAAACAGCAGGTCAGGAGCCCTTAGCCGCCGGTTCAAGGATGGCAACGCACTCCACATGGTGGGTCATCGGAAACAGATCAAACGCCCGAAGCGTCCGCACCCGATACCCCCCGTCCCGGAAGTACCCCAGGTCCCGCGCCAACGCCGCCGGATCGCAAGCCACATACGCGATCCGCCGGGCCCCCAGCGACGCCAGATGCTCCACCGTCTTCCGGCCCGCACCCGCCCGCGGCGGATCGAGGACGATCAGGTCGACCTCCGTGATGCCCGTACGCGGCAACACGCTCTCGACCTTGCCCTGTTCGATACGGACGCGGTCGAACTCGGCGAGATTGTGCCGCGCGTCCTCCACCGCCCGCTTTCCGGACTCGATTCCGAGGACCGCCCCGCCGTCTCCGACCCGGTCGGCGAGGGCGCCCGCGAAGAGGCCGACGCCGCAGTAGAGGTCGAGGGCCATGTCGCCCTTGCGCGGGAGCAGGCCCTGCATGACCGCCGTCACCAGGGTGTCGGCCGACTTCGGGTGGACCTGCCAGAAGCCGCCACCCCCGACCCGGTGGGTCCGGCCGTCCGCGCGTTCGCGGACGAAGGGGCGTCCGTGGACACGGTGGACACCGCCGGAGCGTTCGTCCACCCGTAGGACGGACACGGGGCGGTCCAGCTCGACCAGCGGCAGGCGCGCGCCCGGCTTCGGCGTCAGGACCACCTGGCGGTCCTGCGAACCCGTCGCCGCGATCGCCTCGACGGAGTCCATGCCGGTCCAGTCGCGCTTCTCGATGCCCAGCTCGCTGACCTCCTCGGCAGCGATCATGCAGTGGTCGATCGGCTCGACCTCGTGGGAGCGGTGCCGGCGCAGGCCCGCCCGGCCGTCGGCGGTGACGGCGTACTGGACGCGGGTGCGCCACGCGGGGACCTGGCCCGCGGGCAGTTTGTCGCCCTCGGCGGGCAGCACCGTGCCGTCCCAGCCGGCCTCCTCCGGCGTGAGCCCGGCGAGCCGCTGGAGCTGTTCGGCGATGACGTCGGCCTTCAGGCGCCGCTGCGCGCCCGGCTTGGCGTGCTGCCAGTCACAGCCTCCGCAGCGGCCGGGCCCGGCGAACGGACAGGGCACGTCGATCCGGTCCTTGGAGGCGTCCAGGATCTCGACCGCGTCCGCGCGCAGGAAGCGGGCACCCTCCTCGCCCTCCGTCACCCGCGCCACGACCCGCTCACCGGGCAGCGCGTGCCGGACGAACAGCACCTGGCCCTCGGACGTACGGGCGATGCAGTGACCACCGTGGGCGACGGGGCCGACCTCGACCTCGTACTCCTCCCCCACCAGCGACTTCCTCGGTTCTGCCTGCATGGCGGGGTGACTCCAAAAGCGTGAGGGGAACGATCAAAGGGGTGCGGCCGAACGGAAGCGGCCGGACAACAGCCCACCAGTCTACGTGGCTGCCGCCCGGCCGAATCACCCCCGCTGCCCGAACAGCCCGCTCAGGACTTGTGCTCCGAGGACTCCTTCGACCGCACCTGCGCCGGCCCCCGCCGCACCGACCCCGGCGCGTTCCAGTCCTGCTGCCTGCGGGCCCGCTTCTTGGCCGCCTCGGAGGACTGGAGCTGGTACGGCACCGAGGTCACCATGATCCCCGGGGTGAAGAGAAGCCGGCCCTTGAGCCGCAGCGCGCTCTGGTTGTGCAGCAGGTGCTCGTACCAGTGGCCGACGACGTACTCGGGGATGATCACGGACACGGCGTCCCGCGGCGACTCCTTGCGCAGTCCCTTGACGTACTCGATGATCGGCCGCGTGATCTCTCGGTAGGGCGAGTCCAGGACCTTCAGCGGTACGTCGATGCCGCGCCGCTCCCACTCGGCCCGCAGCGCCTTGGTCTCCGCCGGGTCGACGTTGACGCTCAGCGCCTCCAGGCTGTCCGAGCGCATCAGCTTGGCGTAGGCCAGGGCGCGCAGCGTCGGGCGGTGGATCTTGGAGATCAGGACGACGGAGTGGATGCGGGAGGGCCGCACGCTGTCGTCGCTCGGGCCCTCGGGGGCGGCGATCTCCTCGGCGACGCGGTCGTAGTGCTTACGGATGGCCGTCATCGTCGCGTAGAAGATCACCATGCCGAGCAGGGCGACCCACGCGCCGTGCGTGAACTTGGTGACGAGGACGACGACCAGCACGAGGCCGGTGAAGAACGCGCCGAAGGCGTTGATCGCGCGGGAGCGGATCATGTGGCGGCGCTTGGCCGGGTCCTTCTCGGTGGCCAGGTGGCGGTTCCAGTGCCGGACCATGCCGGTCTGGCTGAGTGTGAAGGACACGAACACGCCGACGATGTACAGCTGGATCAGGCGCGTGGAGTCGGCGCCGTAGATCCCGACCAGGAGTCCGGCGGCGCCCGCGAGGAGCACGATGCCGTTGGAGAAGGCCAGGCGGTCGCCGCGGGTGTGCAGCTGGCGGGGCAGGTAGCGGTCCTGGGCGAGGATCGAGCCGAGCAGCGGGAAGCCGTTGTAGGCGGTGTTCGCGGCGAGGAACAGCACCAGCGCGGTGGCCGCGGCCAGGATGATGAAGAGGAAGCTGCCCTTGCCGAAGACGGCCTCGGCGACCTGGGAGATCACCGGGTTCTGGACGTAGTCCGCGCCGAGCGGTACGCCGTTGTGGATGAGGTCCTTGGCCGGGTTCTCGGCCATGCGGACGTCGGTCGCCGCGGCCAGCGCGATGATGCCGCAGAACATGGTGACGGCCAGCAGGCCCATCATCGCGAGGGTGGTCGCGGCGTTCTTGGACTTGGGCTTGCGGAAGGCCGGAACGCCGTTGGAGATCGCCTCGACGCCGGTGAGGGCGGCACAGCCGGAGGAGAAGGCGCGCAGGAGGAGGAAGACCAGGGCGAAGCCGGCCAGTCCCTGGTGCTCGGGTTTGATGACGTAGTCCGCCGTCGGGGCGCGCATGGTGTCGTCAAGGACCAGTCCGCGGAAGGCACCCCAGGCGATCATGGTGAAGACGCCCGCGACGAAGATGTACGTCGGAATCGCGAACAGCGAGCCCGACTCCTTCACACCGCGCAGGTTCATCAGCGTGAGCAGCACGATCACGCCTATCGCGCAGAGCACCTTGTGCTCGACCACGAACGGGATCGCCGAGCCCAGGTTCTCGATGCCGGAGGAGATCGACACCGCGACGGTGAGGACGTAGTCGACGAGCAGCGCGCTGGCGACGGTGAGGCCGGCCTTGGGGCCGAGGTTGGTGTTCGCCACCTCGTAGTCGCCGCCGCCGCTGGGGTAGGCGTGCACGTTCTGCCGGTACGAGGCCACCACGGTGAACATCAGTACGACGACCGCCACGGCGATCCACGGACTGAAGTGGTACGCCGTCACGCCCGCGATGGACAGGACCAGCAGCACCTCCCCGGGCGCATACGCCACGGAGGACAGCGGGTCGGAGGCGAAGACGGGTAGTGCGATGCGCTTGGGCAGGAGCGTCTCTCCCAGCCGGTCACTGCGCAGTGCGCGCCCGATCAGGATCCGCTTGGGCACGTCGGTCAGTTTGGACACAACAGAGGATCGTAAGCGGTCGATTGCGGGCTCGCCCACCCGCCACCCCTCATCGGCCTCCCATCTGCTCTCCGAGTGAATTCGGAGGCCGCCGCGGCTGCGGATTCCGCAGGTCACCCGGTTCCCATGCCTATATGACTAAGCCCCGTCCGTCACCCGGCCGTTGTCGACCCCGGAGGTCCCATGCACACGCCCGCAGAACTGATCGGCGCCGCGGCCGCCGTCGTCGCCCTCGGAATCCTGACTCTCGCGAGCGTGCGCAGCATCAACCGCCGCTGACGAGGTCGGCGACCCGGGCACACAGTTCCGCCCGCCCGATGCCGCCGGCCCGGGTCGACGGCACGGTGCAGGCGTACGCCCCCGCCACCGTCCCGTACAGGGCGCAGCGGCGGGGCGGCTCACCGTTCAGCCAGGCGTAGAGGAACGCGGCGGCGAAGGCGTCGCCCGCGCCGTTGGAGTCGACCACCGGCGCCGGGGGTGTGGCGGCGGGTACGTGGGTCAGCTCGCCGTCGGCCAGCAGGTGGGCACCGTCGGCCCCGGCGGTGGCGACGACCATCCGGGCCCGGCCCCGTTCGGTGATCCGCCGCATGGTGCGCTCCGGATCGGCCAGGGCCGCGCTGGACAGGAAGACCAGGTCGGCCTGGTGCGCGAAGGTCTCGTGGTACGGGTTGGACCCGTCCCAGTCGTGCAGGTCGGTCGAGACGGTCACGCCGGCCTCGCGCAGGGCGGGCAGCGCGTGGCCGCACGGCTGGGTGATGACGACGTGGGCGTGCCGGCTGACGGCCGCCAGCTCCCGCAGGGTGGCCTCGGGCAGCCGGTCCGTCTCCGCCGAGCGCGTGGCGTCGTAGAGGGAGAGCCTTCTGCCGTCCGGGCCGACGAGGTTGACCGCGCGCTTGGTGCCGAGCGGCTGGGGGACGGCGGTGAGCGCGATGCCGCGGTCGCGGTGCAGGGCCCGGACGAGGTCGCCCTCGGGGTCGTCGCCCACCATGTCGAGGTGGTGGGTGCGCAGGCCCAGTGCGCTCGTCCCGAGGGCGACGAAGTCCCCGCTCTGGCCCGCGCGCGTCACGATCCCGGGCCGGATCATGTGACTGTCGGCGAGCGGCACGGGCAGCTCGGGCACGTGCACGATCGTGTCCACGCCCGCGCCGCCCAAGACCAGCACGTCGATCTCGGTACTCATGCTCTCTTCCTCCCCTCGCCGAGGGCCGCCGCCCGGGCCCCGGTCGAAGCCGGCTCCGGCCCGGGCAGGGCCCTGGGCAACCCCCTCGACTTTGCCGATACGTTGGAGTCGGGCAGTCGAACGCGGCACCGCCCCCGCAGGGCATCATGGCCTGATTCCACCGGCATGATGTTGCCCGGCGGTCCGCACGCAGGCCGCGATGTGATGCCCGGCGAGCCGAAAGAGAGACATGATCACGACATTCATGAAGGTCAGAGGGCCTGCAGGAAGCGCGGTGTGACGCGATGCATATTGTCATCATGGGTTGCGGGCGGGTGGGCTCCGCCCTGGCCCAGAACCTGGAGCAGCAGGGCCACACGGTCGCCGTGGTCGACCAGGACCCCACCGCCTTCCGCCGCCTGGGATCCTCCTTCGGCGGCCGCCGGGTCACCGGGGTCGGCTTCGACCAGGACACCCTGCGGGAGGCCGGCATCGAGGAGGCCGGCGCCTTCGCCGCCGTCTCCAGCGGTGACAACTCCAACATCATCGCCGCACGCGTGGCCCGCGAGATGTTCGGCATCGAGAACGTCGCCGCCCGCATCTACGACCCCCGCCGCGCCGAGGTCTACCAGCGCCTGGGCATCCCCACCGTCGCGACGGTCCGCTGGACGGCCGACCAGATGCTGCGCCGGCTGCTCCCGTCCGGCGCCGAGCCGCTGTGGCGCGACCCCACCGGCGGCGTCCAGCTCGCCGAGGTGCACGCCTCCACCGCCTGGGTCGGCCACAAGATCAGCCGGCTCCAGGAGGAGACCGGCGTGCGCGTGGCGTTTCTGACCCGGCTCGGCGAGGCGGTCCTGCCCACCTCGCAGACGGTGTTGCAGGAGGGCGACCTGGTGCACGTGATGATGCGCACCGACGAGGTCGACACGGTCGAGGCGGCGTTCGCCAAGGGTCCCGAAGAGGAGGGCGGTCACTGATGAGGGTCGCCATTGCCGGAGCCGGCGCGGTCGGCCGCTCGATCGCGGGCGAACTGCTGGAGAACGGCCACGAGGTCCTGCTCATCGACAAGGCGCCGACGGCCATCTCGGTCGAGCGCGTCCCGCAGGCCGAATGGCTGCTCGCCGACGCCTGCGAGATCACCTCCCTGGACGAGGCGGCGCTCCAGCGCTGCAACGTCGTCATCGCCGCGACCGGCGACGACAAGGTGAACCTGGTCGTCTCGCTCCTCGCCAAGACGGAGTACGGCGTGCCGCGGGTGGTCGCGCGGGTGAACAACCCGAAGAACGAGTGGCTCTTCAACGAGTCCTGGGGCGTGGACGTCGCCGTCTCCACCCCGCGTCTGATGTCCGCCCTGGTCGAGGAGGCGGTGAGCGTGGGCGACCTGGTCCGCCTGCTCCGCTTCAGCCACGGCGACGCCAACCTGGTCGAGCTGACCCTGCCGGAGGAGTCGGCCCTGGCCGGCACGCAGGTCGGCGACGTCGAGTGGCCCGAGGACACGTCCCTGGTCACGATCATCCGCGGCAACCGCGTCCTGACCCCCTCCCGGGAGGACTCCCTGGAGGCGGGCGACGAACTCCTCTTCGTGGCCGCGCAGGCACGCGAGGAACAGCTGGAGGACCTGCTGTCGGTGCGGAAGGACAGCGCGAAGAGCTGAGCGGAGCAAGCCGGAAGGGGCGTCCCCGGTACTCGGGACGCCCCTTCTCTCAGCTCTGGGGACTCACTGCTGGGCGGATCGGGCGGCAGCCTCCCGCTCCCTCTCCTCCGCGGCCTTCTCCTCCGCCTCCATCTCCGCGAACACATCGATCGGCGCGGGCGCCTTCGCCAGGAAGACCCAGGTCAGCCATACGGCAAGCAGGAACGGCGGGATCTTCAGGGCGATCAGGACCCAGCCCAGCTGTGTGGTGTCGGCCCACCAGTACAGCGGGAAGAGGATCGCGCACTTGGCGAGCAGGATCGCGCCCCAGGCGTAACTGGCCTTGGCGTAGGCCTTCTTACGGCCGGGGTTCCGCGTGCGCCAGGAGAGGTTCTCCTTGAAGACCGGGCCGAGGATCAGCCCGATCAGCGGGACACCGCACAGCGTGGTGACGATGTACGCGAGTCCGAGGCCCAGCGTGTAGAGCATGCCGGGCAGGTAGAAGTCCTTGGCGTTGCCGGTCATCATCGCGAAGACGACACCGAAGGCCACGCCGAAGACACCGCTGAACGCGTGCTTGACGGTGTCCTTCATCACCAGCCGGACCACGACCAGCACCAGCGACACGGCCAGTGCCGCGATCGCCGACAGATGGAGATCCTTGTTGATCGTGTAGATGCTGACGAAGAGCAGGCCGGGCAGCACCGTCTCGACCATGCCCCGGACGCCGCCGAACGCCTCGAACAGGGCGGCCTCGGTCACCGCCCGGTTGTCGTCCGCAGATGTCTCTTCGGTCGGCTTGTCGAGCGACGTCACCGGCTACTCCCGTCCGAGGGGTCTCAGTTCGTACTTGGGGTTGAACAGCACCCGGCGGCCCCGGCTCATCGAGATCCGGCCCGATGCGATCAGCTTGCGCCCCGGTTCTATGCCCACGATGGAGCGCCTGCCGAGCCACACCACGTCCAGCGCTGCGGAGCCGTCGAACAGCTCGGCCTCCAGGGCCGGGACTCCCGCGCGCGGCCGCAGGGTGACCGTGCGCAAGGTACCAGTAACCGTCACTACCTGCCGGTCCTGACAGTCTCCGATCCGGATACAGCCGGCCGTCTCGGTGTCCTCCCGCAGCTCCTCGGACTCCAGGTCCTCCTGCGACGAGGAGAGCCGGTCGAGCATGCGCCGGAACCGGCCCGCCGGCTTCTGCGAACGAGGAACAGCACTCATGACTAGAGCGTACCGGGGCGTGCTGACATCTCCGTACCCGTGGGACGACGGCCCGAATCGGCGCCTCCCAGCCACCCGCGAACGGCCCTACCGCTCGAACCGGTAGCCCATCCCCGGCTCCGTGATGAAGTGCTTGGGATGCGAGGGATCCGCCTCCAGCTTCCGTCGCAGTTGTGCCATGTACACGCGCAGGTAGTTCGTCTCCGTCCCGTACGACGGCCCCCACACTTCCTGGAGCAGCTGCTTCTGCCCGACCAGGCGGCCGCTGTGGCGCACCAGGACCTCCAGCAGATGCCACTCCGTCGGCGTCAGGCGCACGTCCTTCCCGGCGCGGTTGACCTTCTTCGCGGCCAGGTCGACGGTGAACTCGTCGGTCTCCACGATCACGTCGTCCTCACCTCCTCCGGCCGGCTCGGCCCGGCGCACGGCGGCCCGCAGCCTGGCCAGCAGCTCGTCCATGCCGAACGGCTTGGTGACGTAGTCGTCGGCACCCACGTCCAGCGCCTCCACCTTCTCGTCGGAGGAGTGCCTGGCGGAGAGCACCAGGATCGGTACCCGCGTCCAGCCACGCAGGCCCCTGATGACCTCGACGCCGTCCATGTCGGGCAGCCCCAGGTCGAGGACGACCACGTCGGGGTGGCGGGCGGCGGCGA
The DNA here is from genome assembly GCF_044457425.1 of Streptomyces sp. NPDC050546. NCBI lineage: Bacteria > Bacillati > Actinomycetota > Actinomycetes > Kitasatosporales > Streptomycetaceae > Streptomyces > Streptomyces sp. NPDC050546. The sequence goes on along the minus strand of NZ_JBITGX010000026.1, from coordinate 42,146 downwards.
GCTCGAGAGCGCCGGCACCGTCGTGGGCCGCGTCGACCTCGTACTTGCGTGCCTTGAGGTTGATCACGAGAGCGCGCACGATCTGGGGCTCGTCGTCGACCACCAGGACGCGGGTCATGAGACCTGCCTTTCGGGTTCTGCCGCGTGGAGCGGTTCCGGGCGTGTTCCCGCCGCGCGGAGGGTGAGGACCATGGTGAGTCCGCCGCCGGGCGTGTCCTCGGCGTTCAGGGTGCCGCCCATGGCCTCGGCGAAGCCGCGCGCCACCGCGAGCCCCAGACCCACACCGGCGCCGCGCGGGGCGTCGCCGTAGCGCTGGAAGGGTTCGAATATGCGGTCCTTGGCCTCGTCGGGGACGCCCGGACCCCGGTCGACCACCCGCACCTCCACCCGGTCGGCGAGCGCGCTGGCGGCGACCAGGACGGGCGAGCCGGCCGGGCTGTACTTGACGGCGTTCTCGACCAGGTTGGCCATCGCCCGCTCCAGCAGCCCCGGGTCCACGGCGACCATCGGCAGGGTCTCCGGCACATCCAGGCCGGCACTGCCCTCGGGCACCCCGCCGAGCGCCATCGGCACCACTTCGTCGAGGTCGATCTCGCGGATGAGCGGGGTGACGGTGCCGGTCTGGAGGCGAGACATGTCGAGCAGGTTGCCGACGAGGTGGTCGAGGCGGTCCGCGCCCTCCTCGATGCCCTCCAGCAGTTCCGCCCGGTCCTCCTCGGACCACTCGACGTCCTCGGAGCGCAGGGAGGACACGGCCGCCTTGATCCCGGCGAGCGGGGTGCGCAGATCGTGGCTGACGGCGGCCAGCAGCGCCGTACGGATGCGGTTGCCCTCGGCGAGCGCGCGGGCCCGGTCGGCCTCCTCCTGGAGCCGGCGGCGGTCCAGTACGACGGCGGCCTGTGCGGCGAAGGCGGCCAGCACCCGGCGGTCCTCGGCGGGCAGGACGCGGCCGGTCAGCGCGAGCGCCATATGGTCCCCGACCGGCATGTCCACGTCCGCCTGCTCGGGCCGCTCCACGGGAGGTCCCTGCCCGACGCGGCCCGCGCAGGTCCACGGCTCGACGTCGCTCGCCCGCTCCAGCAGGGCCGCCGACTCCATGCCGAAGGTCTCCCGGACCCGTTCCAGCAGATCCTCCAGACCGGTCTCGCCGCGCAGCACGTTGCCCGCGAGGAAGGACAGGATCTCGGACTCGGCCCGCAGCCGGGCCGCCTGGTGGGTGCGGCGGGCCGCGAGGTCGACCACGGAGGCCACCGCCACACCGACGGCCACGAAGATCACGATGGCGACGATGTTCTTCGGGTCGGCGATGGTCCACCGGTGCAGCGGCGGTGTGTAGAAGTAGTTCAGCAGCAGCGATCCCACCGCCGCCGAGGCCAGCGCGGGGAGCAGCCCGCCGAGCAGGGCCGCCGCGACCGTCAGCGCCAGGAACAGCAGCATGTCGTTGGCGAGGCCGAGGTCGACGGTGTTGAGCAGCGCCGCCAGGGCCGGCGGGCCCGCGACGCCGACGATCCAGCCCCACACCCGCCGGGAGCGCCCGAGGCGCGCGTCCCGGGCCACCGGAAGGCCGCGGCCCTTGGCGACCTCGTCGTGGGTCACGATGTGCACGTCGAGGTCGGGCCCGGACTCCCGGGCGACCGTCGCGCCGACACCGGGCCCGAAGACGTACTGCCAGGTCTTGCGGCGCGAGGACCCCAGCACGATCTGGGTGGCGTTCACACCTCGGGCGAAGTCGAGCAGGGCGGCCGGTATGTCGTCGCCCACGACGTGGTGGAAGGTGCCGCCGAGGTCCTCGGCCAGGGTCCGCTGCATCGCCAGTTCCTTGGGCGAGGCCGAGGTCAGCCCGTCGCTGCGGGCTATGTAGACGGCCAGTACCTCGCCGCCGGCGCCCTTCTCGGCCAGCCGGGCGGCGCGGCGGATCAGCGTCCGGCCCTCCGGACCTCCGGTCAGGCCGACGACGATCCGCTCGCGCGAGCCCCAGATCCTCGACACCCGGTGCTCGCTGCGGTACTGGGTGAGATAGGCGTCGACCCGGTCGGCCACCCACAGCAGCGCCAGCTCGCGCAGGGCGGTCAGGTTGCCGGGCCGGAAGTAGTTCGACAGGGCCGCGTCGACCTTGTCCGGCTGGTAGATGTTGCCGTGCGCCATCCGCCGCCGCAGCGCCTCGGGCGACATGTCGACGAGTTCGATCTGGTCGGCCCGCCGCACCACCTCGTCCGGCACGGTCTCCTGCTGCCGCACCCCGGTGATCGACTCCACGACGTCACCGAGGGACTCCAGGTGCTGGATGTTGACGGTCGAGATCACGTCGATTCCGGCCGCCAGCAGTTCCTCCACGTCCTGCCAGCGCTTGGCGTTGCGGGAGCCGGGGACGTTCGTGTGGGCCAGTTCGTCCACCAGGGCGACGGCGGGGGCGCGCCGCAGGACGGCGTCGAGATCCATCTCGGGGAAGACGCCACCGCGGTACTCCAGCCGCCTGCGCGGCACCTGTTCCAGGCCGTGCAACATCACCTCGGTGCGGGGCCGGTCGTAGTGCTCGACGAAGGCCACCACGCAGTCGGTGCCCCGCTCGACACGGCGATGCGCCTCGGAGAGCATCGCGTACGTCTTGCCGACGCCCGGTGCCGCACCGAGGTAGATCCGAAACTTGCCGCGTGCCATGGCCTCATTGTCTTCCGGTCTGCTGCTTGCGCAGCGTCGACCTTACGGCCAGCAAATGCGGCATTTGGGTGCCGGGCGTGCCCGCGGACCGTCTTTGACGGAACCCTGACGCGCCCGGCGGGTCAGGGCCTCACGCGGGATTGTCGCCGTGGCTGAGGGTCTCCCAGGCGACGAAGAGGTTGTTGCTGGCGGCCGGGCGGCCCCGCACGGTCAGCGTCTCGGTGTTGGTCATGGCGTGGCCGAGGCGGTTGGCCAGGGCGTTGTGGCCGACCTCGGGGACCGGCCCGAGCCCGGGCTTGAGCGAGCCGCCGCACAGCCAGCCCGGGACGGCGGCGCCGAGCTCGTACTTGGCGTGGAAGCCGAGCCCGTGCCGCAGCCGCTCGCCCACGTCGGTGCGGTAGAGGTCCTGACCCTGGATCCGGCTGGTCTCGGCGACGTGCGAGATGGCGGAGAGGCCGTAGCCGGTGTGGGTGAAGTCCCGGCAGGTCTCCTGGCTGAGCCCGTCGACGAAGGTCGACTGCCCCTGCCAGTACCGGACGATCTTCTCCCGGGTGTTCAGGTTCTGGCTCGGCACGGTCTTCGGCAGCTCACCGTCGGAGGCCAGGTAGACGTAGGCGGCCGTACGCGTCCGGAACTTCGCCAAGGCCTTGTCGTACGACGCCTTGTCCTCCAGGAAGACGGAGATGCCGACGGCGGCCTCCATCATCGACAGCTCCCAGTTCCCGTTGGAGTGGGAGCCGTTGATCACCTCGGGGAGGTAGACATCGCGGAGCATGGTGGCGAAGCGGGCGGAGTTCGCCCAGGTCCCGGTGTAGGTGTACTTGATGATCTCGGCGGCCTTGGGCCAGGAGGAGCCGGCCCAGCCGGTCTGCAGGGGCGCGTTGCTGTTGGTGTGGTCCCTGATGACGGCCGACCAGGCGTCCATCAGCTCGATCGCCTTGCGCGCGTGCCGTTCGTCGCGGGTGACGTACCAGGCGAGGGCCTGGGTGTAGGCGGCGATCGCGTCCTCGCGTTCGTCGGTGCAGCCGTGGTTGGGGTTGGAGTACGAACCGCACTCGACGACGGCCCGGGGCGCGGGCGTGCGGTTCAGGTCGGCGTACTTGCTCGCCATCATCCGGTCGAAGGCGCCCTTCCAGGGCTGGGCACCGGAGTCGACCTTGGAGCGGGCGAAGTCCAGCTGCCCCTTGGAGACGGTGACTCCGGGGTGGACGAAGCTGCTGGGAGCGGCGTTCGCGGGCCAGGCGAGGAGGCCGGCGACGAGGGAGGCCGTGGCGGCCAACAGAGCGGTTCTGTACATGCGCAGGAGCCTTCCGTTCTTGTATGTGAACGTGAAGCGCCTTTATGAACAGACGCGGTGAACGGAGACGGTAGGTACAGACCAATAACCCGTCAAGGCTTCACGCATGAGAGCACATGAGAACGCATGAGAAAGGGCCGCACCCCTGGGGGTACGGCCCTGCTGTCGCTACGAGCCTCAGCGGACCTCGGTGATCTCCGGTCCGCGCTGGAGCTGGCCCATTCCGCCCGCGAAGCGGGAGCCTTCCTCCTGCTGGACGCCCTCGGGAACCATCTGGGCGTCGTTCGGCAGCTTCAGGACGATCGGGTCGCGGGGCGCCATCGGGCCCTCGCCACGCACCACGACCGTGTCCCGGAAGATCTGCTCGAGCAGCCCGGCGGCCTGCGGCTGCACCGCGCCCTGGCCCGAGATGACCCCGCGCAGGAACCACCGGGGGCCGTCCACGCCGATGAACCGCACGACCTGGAAGCCGCCGGTGCCGTCCGGCAGCTGCACCGGCACCTGGGCCCGCAACTCCCAGCCCAGCGGCCCCTCGACCTCGTCGACGATGCCGCCCTGCTGGGTGATGCCCGAGCCGATCTCCTCGCGCACCTCGCCCCAGATACCCTCGCGCTTGGGTGCGGCGAAGCCCTGCAGCTGGATGGCGCTGTCCCGCAGCACGACCGTCGCCGCCACGATCGCGTCGCCCGCGACCTCGACCCTGAGCTCCATGCCCTCGACGCCCGGCACGAACAGACCGCCCAGGTCGACCCGGCCCTCGGCCGGATCGTGGACCTCGGAGTCGTCCCAGGGCCCGTCGGGCCGCGGCGCCGGCTCGAGCCTCAGGCGCTCACCCTCATCCGCCTCACTGTCGACACCGTCGACGACCTGCTCGGTCTCGCCGGCCGCGTCCTCGGCGGCATCCCTATTCTTGCGACGTCCGAACACGTCACTGTCCTTCCCGGTCGGATACGACCGAAGCGTATCGATTCCCACCCGTCCGACCGCCCAGGGCGGCCTGACCGCTTGTGCCGCTCGTCCCGTCCACCGCCGCATGGCCTCCGGTGGACCCGAAGCCCCCCTCGGCCCGCGCCGAGTCGGGAAGTTTTGCCACCTCTTGGAAGCGCACCTTCTCGACCTGCTGGACTACCAGTTGGGCAATCCGGTCGAAGCGCTCGAACCGCACGCACTCGCGCGGGTCGAGATTCACCACGATCACCTTGATCTCCCCACGGTACCCGGCATCAACCGTCCCCGGGGCATTCACCAGGGCGACGCCGCAGCGGGCGGCCAGACCGGAGCGCGGGTGCACGAAGGCCGCGTACCCCTCCGGCAGCGCCACAGACACGCCCGTGGGCAGCACGGCCCGTTCGCCCGGCTCCAGTTGGCAGGCCTCGGTGGTGCGCAGATCGGCTCCCGCGTCACCGGGCTGCGCATACGACGGAAGAGGTACCTCCGGATCGACGCGCCGGATCAGCACGTCGAGGGGCTGACGGCTCACGGGGCTCGTGGAAGTCATGGGGGTGTCCGGGCTCGCGGGGTCGGTAGGGTCCATGGGGCCAGTGGGGCTCATGGCACTCGTTGGGCTCATGGGGCCGGTGGGACCCATAGGTCCGGTGGGCCTCATGGCGCCGGTGGTGCTCACGGGGCCTTCCAGGCTCACGGGTTCACCTCGAAGGCACGGGCGCGCCGGACCTGGTCCGGGTCGTTCATGGCCGCCTGGATCTCCTCCTGGCGGCCGTGCTCGACGAAGTGGTCGACCTTCACCTCGACGAAGAGCGCGTCGGCGCGCACGGCGACGGGACCGTCGGGGCCTCCCACCCGGCCCGTCGCGGTCGAGTAGATCTTCCGCCCGGCCACCGCCGTCACCTCCGCCTGAAGATGCAGCGTGGTGCCGACGGGTACGGGCCCCATGAAGTCGGTCTCCAGCCGCCCGGTCACGGCGATCGTGCGCAGCAGCCAGTTCAGCGAGCCGAGGGCCTCGTCCAGGGCGCTGGCGAGCACCCCTCCGTGCGCGAGACCGGGGGCGCCCTGGTGGGCGGGGCGCACGAGGAACTCGGCGGTGAGTGACACGCCCTCGCCGGCCCGCGCCTCCAGGTGCAGCCCGTGCGGCTGGTCACCACCACAGCCGAAACACTGGCCGTAGTGCGCGCCGAGGAGCTCACCGGGCGCCGGAGCGTCCGGATGGCGCACCGGTTGCACGGCGTCGGCCGGAGGCTGAAGAGCTGCGGAAGTACGACTCACAGCCGGAGACCTTACCCGCGCGTCGGCCCGTTCCGGACACCGTGTCAAGCTTGGCTCCATGCAGCTCTCCGCCGCCCCGTACGAAGAACGTCTCACCGCCCCCCGGACCTGGTGGCTGATCTCGTTCCTCGTCGGCGTCTCGATGGCCCTGATCCTGCTTCCGTTCGGCACGCTGCCCATGCTCGGCGGCCTGGCCGGAGGCACCGCGGTCGCGGCCGTCGCCGCGAGTTCGTACGGCTCGGTGCGTATCCGTGTGGTGGGCGATTCGCTGATCGCGGGCGAGGCGAAGATCCCGCTCGCGGCGCTCGGCGAGGCGGAGATTCTTGACGCGGAGGGGGCGCGCGCCTGGCGCACCCACAAGGCCGACCCGCGCGCCTTCCTGCTGCTGCGCGCCTACATCCCCACGGCCCTGCGCGTGGAGGTCACGGACCCGGAGGACCCGACTCCGTACCTGTATCTGTCCACGCGCGAGCCGGAGCGGCTGGCGGAGGCGCTGAGGGCCACGAAGCCGGCGAAGCCGGAGTAGCACATCCGAGCGGGGCCTCACCCGACGGCGGACGGGCGGCTTCAGCGTCCGTCGTCACGCTTGTGCCTGTCGTCGCGTCTCGCGTCCGCGTCGCGGCCCAGAGGGTCGTTCGTGATCTCGCCCATCTCCAGGGCGTCCGCAGGACGTTCCAGGGCGGGAAGCTCCTCGAGTGCCTCCCAGGGCACCTGGAGCTTGCGCAGGTCCTCACGGATCCGCGCGGCGAGCTTTCTCGTCTCGCTGCGGTTCATGGCCGCCCCCACGGCGGCGCCCACCAGGAACGGGATCAGGTTGGGCATGCTGCGGACCATCCGCTTCATGATCCGCTGCCGCAGCTCCCGCTTCATGCGGCTGTTCAGCGCCACGCTCAGCGTCGACGGCTTGGTCGCGTCGATCCCGCGCTCCCCCGACCACGAGTCGAGATACGCGGTGCTGCGCTGCTTGAGGTTGCCGGGCGGCCGTACGCCGTAGACCTCGTGGAGTTCGGCGATCAGCTTCAGCTCGATCGCGGCGACGCCGGTGACCTCGGCGGCCAGTTCCGTCGGCAACGCGGGCGGTACGGGAAGCATCGCGGCCGCGCCGATGCCCGCTCCGACCGTGGCCGTCGCGCTCGCCGCGCCCGCCACGAGTTTGTCCGCGAGCTCTTCGGGTCCGAGGCCCGGGAACTGCCTGCGGAGCGTCGCCAGGTCCCGTACGGGGATCCGCGGCGCCAGTTCGATGATCCGGTCGGCGAGGTACGCGAGCCCCGCACGGGCCCGGACGCCGCCCTTGCGGGCGCTCTCCCTGGCCCTTTCCCGGATCGTCCCCGCCCGCCGTCGGGCGACGGGTGCGGGGACGTCCACGGACGCCGGGAGGTCACTCCGGTCCGCGGCCGGTTCGAGCGAGGCCGCCCCCGTACCGGTTGGGCCTCGCTCGTCGTCACGCGCGCCGTACTGCGGGCCGTCCATCGGCCCTTCGTCCGCTTTCCGCTTGGAGAAGCGGCGCTTCCAGGGAGGGGTCGAGCCAGTCACGGCCGACCCGTCCTCAGTCGCAGTCGCGGCAGATCGGCTGACCGTTCTTCTCCCGGGCCAGCTGGCTGCGGTGGTGCACCAGGAAGCAGCTCATGCACGTGAACTCGTCCTGCTGCTTCGGGAGCACCCGGACGGCCAGTTCCTCGTTCGAGAGATCGGCTCCGGGCAGCTCGAGGCCTTCGGCGGCCTCGAATTCGTCGACGTCCACTGCGGATGCCGACTTGTCGTTCCGCCGGGCCTTCAGTTCTTCGAGGCTGTCCGAGTCAACGTCGTCATCGGTCTTGCGTGGAGTGTCGTAATCGGTTGCCATGGTCGCTCTCCCCCTCTGGGTGTCTGCGGTGTCTCCAGCGCACGTAACGCGTGAGAGGCCGGACTTGTGCCCGACCTGAGGCGGAGATTTTGCCTCACATCAAGGTCTGTTACTCAATCGACACCCAACCGGACTCCTCACGAGTGATCGGCTTGGATGGCGATGGGGACCGTACACGGTCCGAATGCCGCACCTCAAAGGCGTCTCACCCTGTACTTCCCGTGATCAAGACCCCCGAAAACCGGGATTTTCCCGGCTTTCCGACTGGGCTCATGATCACGGAGAGTAGATGGCCGGAAAGACGCCCCTGTGATCGATCACACACGGGGCGCGCGAGGTGAGGCCTCAGAAATTCCGCGCAAAGCGAACATCCCCGTGCACCGCCGAGTTGATCGGCGACATGATCTCAGATGGGCAGCGTGACTCGCATCACGAGCCCACCTCCCTCGCGGGGCTGAGCGTAGATGTGCCCGCCGTGCGCCCGGGCCACGGACCGGACGATGGACAGACCGAGTCCGACACCCTTGTCGCTGCCCGTGCGCTCCGTTCGCAGCCGCCGGAACGGCTCGAAGAGGTTGTCGATCTCGTACGCCGGCACGACCGGGCCCGTGTTCGAGACGACCAGGACCGCCTGGCCGTGCTGGACGTCGGTAGTGACCTCGACCCAGCCGTCCTCGGCCACGTTGTAGCGCACGGCGTTCTGCACCAGGTTGAGCGCGATCCGCTCCAGCAGCACGCCGTTGCCCTGGACGACCGCGGGCTTCTGTTCGCCACGGATCCGCACGCCCTTGTCCTCGGCCTCGCCGTGCACCTGGTCGATGGCCTGCGAGGCGACCTCGGCCAGGTCCACCGGCCCCCGCTCCACGATCTGGTTGTCGCTGCGGGCGAGCAGCAGCAGGCCCTCGACGAGCTGCTCGCTGCGCTCGTTGGTGGCCAGCAGGGTCTTGCCGAGCTGCTGGAGCTCCACCGGCGCGCCCGGGTCGGAGAGGTGCACCTCCAGGAGCGTGCGGTTGATCGCCAGCGGCGTCCTCAGCTCGTGCGAGGCGTTGCCGACGAAGCGCTGCTGGGCCGTGAAGGCGCGCTGCAGCCGCTCCAGCATGTCGTCGAAGGTGTCCGCCAGCTCCTTCAGCTCGTCGTCAGGCCCGTCCAGCTCGATCCGGCGGGACAGGTCGGAGCCGGCCACCGTGCGGGCGGTGCGGGTGATCCGGCCCAGCGGCGACAGGACCCTGCCTGCCATGGCGTAGCCGAAGGCGAAGGCGATGACCGCAAGGCCCAGCAGCGCCAGGAGCGAGCGGCTGAGCAGGTTGTCCAGGGCGTGCTGGCGCTGGTCGTTGACGCACTGGTTCATCGCGTCGTTGAACTCGCTGGGCGAGGCCTGGCTGGGGAGGTTGCAGATGTCGCTGGTGACCTTGCCCTCGACGATCTTGAACGGCAGCTCGCTGCCCACGTTGAGCGCCTGCGCGGCCAGCAGGTAGATGATCGACAGCAGCAGGATGCCGGCGATCAGGAACATGCCGCCGTAGAGCAGCGTGAGCCGTATGCGGATGGTCGGGCGCAGCCAGGGAAAGGGCGGCGCGGGCCTCCTGGGGTCCCAGGTGGGCTTCGGGGGCGCCTGCGGGGGCGCGGGAGTCGCTGCCACGGGTATCAGATCCGGTAGCCCGAGCCGGGGACGGTGACGATGACGGGCGGCTCGCCGAGCTTGCGGCGCAGGGTCATGACGGTCACGCGCACGACGTTCGTGAACGGGTCGGTGTTCTCGTCCCAGGCCTTCTCCAGCAGCTGCTCCGCCGAGACGACGGCACCCTCGCTGCGCATCAGTACCTCCAGGACGGCGAACTCCTTGGGCGCGAGCTGGACCTCCTTGCCGTCGCGGAAGACCTCGCGGCGGTTGGGGTCGAGCTTGATCCCGGCGCGCTCCAGGACCGGCGGCAGGGGCACGCTGGTGCGCCGGCCGAGGGCCCGCACGCGCGCGATGAGCTCGCTGAACGCGAAGGGCTTGGGCAGATAGTCGTCGGCGCCGATCTCCAGGCCCTCCACCCGGTCGCTGACGTCACCGGAGGCCGTGAGCATCAGCACGCGCGTGGGCATACCGAGCTCGACGATCTTGCGGCAGACGTCGTCGCCGTGCACGAGCGGGAGGTCACGGTCGAGGACGACCACGTCGTAGTCGTTGACGCCGATACGCTCCAGAGCGGCCGCGCCGTCATACACGACGTCGACGGCCATGGCCTCCCGGCGCAGTCCGGTGGCCACCGCATCGGCGAGCAGTTGCTCGTCCTCGACGACGAGTACGCGCACGTCCCTGGTCCTTCCTCATGTCCACCCGCACCGCGCTTCACGGGCGCATGCGGGCAGGGGTCTTCGACGGTCTGTTGGTGTGTTGCCCTCCATCCTGCCCTTTTCGGCCATAAGTCGGAGGTAAGGCGGGTGAGGGAGAGGTCGGACGCGGGTGTGGCTGCGGGGAATAGGAGATTTTCTCCTCCGGTTAGGTTTCCACGGAAGGGAGCTTGGGGAGGACGGCTTTACATCCCACGATCACACTCTGCTGGTACCGCACCACCATGCGGTGCGCATCAATCCGCTTTTCCGCAGGGCGGGCGTGGGTGTCCGGCACCGTCGCCGCCCAGCTGAGCGGCGCTGGGCATCCACCGGAGACGTGATCGTCCCTTCCGAACGGCACACCCCCGTGCCAACGACCCACGACCCAGGACGAGGGGGCGCAGCATGGACGCATTCACCGCAGGACTTCTGCAGCGCATAAGGGCGACCGAGTCCGATCTGTCCCGGGCTCGCGACGAGGGCGACGACTTCCTCGTCGAAGTGGAGCAGGGCGAACTCGACGACCTGCGCCGCCTCGCCGCCGAGCACGGTGTGGAGGTCAGCGCAGCGAGCGTCTGATCAGGGCGTACGAAGCGGGCCCCGGCGAATCCAGCGCCGGGGCCCGCTTCGTCGTCGTGCGGGCCTGTTCACCCGGTGTTCAGCACAGCACCGTCCGTCGTACGCCCGTCCGGGCCGTCCTCAGTCGCGCCAGGCGCCGAAGTCCTCCAGGAGGCGCTGGAGGGGTTCGAAGACACCCGGGGTCGCCGCGATCGCCAGATCACCGGACGGGCGTTCTCCGGGGCGTCCACCGGTCAGGGCGCCCGCCTCCCGGGCGATGAGGTCACCCGCCGCCAGGTCCCAGGGGTGCAGACCGCGCTCGTAGTAGCCGTCCAGGCGTCCCGCGGCCACGTCGCACAGGTCGACCGCGGCCGAACCGCCGCGCCGGATGTCGCGCAGCAGCGGGATCAGCCGCTGGGCGACCTCGGCCTGGTGGGCACGGACCCCGGCGACGTAGTTGAAGCCCGTCGAGACCAGCGCCTGGTCCAGCGGCGGCGCGGGGCGGCAGGCCAGCCGGCGCTCGCCGTCCCAGGCGCCGGTGGCCCAGGCACCGCCGCCGAGCACGGCGTGGAACGTCTCGCCGCGCATCGGGGCCGCGACGACTCCGACGACGGTCTCGCCGTCCCGCTCGGCGGCGATGGAGACCGCCCAGGTGGGGAGGCCGTACAGGTAGTTGACCGTGCCGTCGAGCGGGTCGATCACCCAGCGGATGCCGCTCGTGCCGTCGCTGGAAGCGCCCTCCTCACCGAGGAAGCCGTCCTCCGGGCGGCGCTCGGCGATCAGGCCGGTGATCAGCTTCTCGGCCGCGATGTCCATCTCCGTGACGACGTCGATGGGGCTGGACTTGGTCGCGGCGACCGCCAGGTCGGCCGGGCGCCCGTCCCGCAGCAGCGTGCCCGCGCGGCGGGCGGCCTCCTGGGCGAGTTCGAGCAGGTCCGTGTGCAGGGGGTCGGTCACGGGGCTCCTCACGCGTAGGTGCTGTCGGCGCCCGCCGCGGCGGGCCGGGGGGCGCGGGCCGGGCAGCAGCCGACCGGGCAGAGGTCGTGGCTCGCGCCGAGGGCGCCCAGGGCGCAGGGGGTGACCTCCTGCCCGCGCTCGGCGGCGGCCCGCTCCACGACCAGCTCGCGGATCGCGGCGGCGAACCTCGGGTCGGCGCCGACGGTGGCCGAGCGGCGCATCGGCAGCCCCAGCTCCCCGGCCTTGGCCTTGGCCTCCGTGTCGAGGTCGTACAGGACCTCCATGTGGTCGGAGACGAACCCGATGGGGGCGATCACGACGGCCGCGACACCGGCAGCGTGCCGCTCCTCGAGGTGGTCGCAGATGTCGGGCTCCAGCCACGGGATGTGCGGAGCGCCGGAGCGGGACTGGTAGACGAGCTGCCAGGGGTGGTCGACGCCGGTGCGCTCGCGGACCGCGTCCGCGATGAGCTTCGCCACGTCCAGGTGCTGCCTGACGTAGGCGCCGCCGTCGCCGTGGTCCTCGACGGGCCCGGAGGTGTCGGCCGAGGCCGTCGGGATCGAGTGGGTCGAGAAGGCGAGGTGCGCCCCGTCCCTGACGTCCTCGCCGAGCTCGGCGAGGGACCGGAGCACCCCGTCGATCATGGGCTCAAGGAAGCCCGGGTGGTTGAAGTAGTGCCGCAGCTTGTCGATCTTCGGCAGCTCCAGGCCCTCGGCCTCCAGAGCCGCGAGCGCGGCGGCGAGGTCCTCGCGGTACTGACGGCAGCCCGAGTACGAGGCGTAGGCGCTGGTGGCGAGGACCAGAACGCGGCGGCGGCCGTCGCGGACCATCTCGCGCAGCGTGTCCGTCAGGTACGGCGCCCAGTTGCGGTTGCCCCAGTACACCGGCAGGTCGAGGCCGTGGTCGGCGAAGTCCTTGCGCAGGGCGTCCAGCAGGGCGCGGTTCTGGTCGTTGATGGGGCTGACCCCGCCGAACAGGAAGTAGTGCTGCCCGACTTCCTTGAGGCGTTCCTTGGGGATGCCACGCCCGCGCGTCACGTTCTCCAGGAACGGGACCACGTCGTCCGGGCCTTCCGGGCCGCCGAAGGAGAGCAGCAGCAGGGCGTCATAGGGGGTGACATCGCGCGCGTCTGGCATGGGTCGATCCTGCCACCCGGCACTGACACCCGGGAAACGGCGGGGTGACACCTGAGCCGCGGCCGGATCCGGGGCTCGGCCGAACAGGTGTGACCGGGGTGTTCCGGGCCGTAAGCTGTGTCGACTGCGTTCGCAGCTTACTGAGCCCTTCGGAGACCCCGTTGCCCAGCCCCTACCGCGCTCTGTTCGCAGCACCCGGCTCCAAGAGTTTCTCCACTGCGGGCTTCCTCGGTCGCATCCCGGTGTCGATGATGGGCATCGGCGTGGTCACGATGGTCTCCCAGCTCACCGGGCGGTACGGCCTGGCCGGCGCCCTGTCGGCCACCGTCGCGCTCTCCGCCGCGGTGGCCGGACCGCAGGTCTCACGGCTGGTCGACCAGTACGGGCAGCGCCGTGTGCTGCGTCCGGCGACGCTCGTCTCGCTGACCGCGGCCGCCCTCCTGCTGTGCGCCGCGCACTACGGATGGCCCGACTGGGTGCTGTTCCTGGCGTGCGCCGGCATCGGCTGCGTGCCGAGCGTCGGCGCGATGATCCGGGCCCGCTGGGCGGCCCTGTACCGGGGCACGCCGCAGTTGCACACCGCGTACTCCTTCGAGTCCGTGGTGGACGAGGTGTGCTTCGTCTTCGGCCCGATCGTCTCCATCGGTCTCTCCACGGCATGGTTCCCGGAGGCCGGTCCGCTGCTCGCCGCCTACTTCCTGGCGGCGGGTGTGTTCTGGCTGACCGCGCAGCGCGCCACCGAGCCCGAGCCGCACCCGCGCGAGCGGCACGGCGGCGGTGGTTCGGCGATCCGCGCGCCGGGCCTTCAGGTGCTGGTGGCCACCTTCGTGGCGACCGGGGCGATCTTCGGGGCGGTCGACGTCGTCACCGTGGCCTTCGCCGACGAGGAAGGGCACAAGGCGGCCGCGAGCATCGTCCTCGCGCTGTACGCGGCGGGTTCCTGTGTGGCGGGCATGATCTTCGGGCTCCTGCACTTCGCCGGGGCACCGGAACGTAGGTGGTTGCTGGGCGTGTGCGCCATGGCCGTGAGTATGATCCCCCTCCTACTGGTCGGAAACTTGCCGTTTCTGGCCGTGGCGCTGTTCGTTGCGGGACTGTCCATCGCTCCGACGATGATCACGACGATGTCCCTCATCGAAGAGCACGTACCACGTGCGCAGCTCACCGAGGGCATGACCTGGGTGAGCACCGGGCTCGCGGTGGGGGTCGCGCTCGGCTCCTCCGCGGCCGGCTGGGTGATCGACGCGGCCGGGGCGCGTGCCGGGTACGGGGTTCCGGCGGTGGCCGGGGCCGTCGCGGTCGCGGTGGGTTTCCTGGGATTCCGCCGGCTCAAGCGGCCGGCTCCGGGTCGGGGAGGCTCCGTTGAGCAGCACAGCGAACGGAAAGAACGGCACGTGGCGTAACTGGGGCGGCAACGTCTCCGCGCGTCCCGCGCGGCAGGTGACCCCGGCCTCCGTCGACGAGCTGGCCGCCACCGTGCGGCGGGCCGCCGAGGACGGCCTCAGGGTGAAGGCCGTCGGCACCGGGCACTCCTTCACGTCCATAGCCGCGACGGACGGTGTGTTGATCCGCCCTCAACTGTTGACCGGCATACGCGACATCGATCGCGACGCCATGACGGTCACGGTGGAGGCCGGCACCCCGCTCAAGAGGCTCAACCTGGCCCTCGCCCGGGAGGGCCTGTCGCTCACGAACATGGGCGACATCATGGTGCAGACCGTCTCCGGCGCCACCAGCACCGGCACGCACGGCACCGGCCGCGACTCGGCCTCGATCGCCGCCCAGATCCGGGGCCTGGAACTGGTCACGGCCGACGGCTCGGTGCTCAGCTGCTCCGAGAAGGAGAATCCGGACGTCTTCGCGGCCGCCCGGATCGGCCTCGGCGCTCTGGGCATCGTCACCGCGATCACGTTCGCCGTCGAGCCGATCTTCCTGCTCACGGCCCGCGAGGAGCCGATGCCGTTCGACAGGGTGCTCGCCGACTTCGAAGAACTCTGGGCCGAGAACGAGCACTTCGAGTTCTACTGGTTCCCGCACACCAGCAGCACCAACACCAAGCGCAACAACCGCAGCGCGGGCCCGGAGAAGCCCGTGCCGCAGCTCAAGAGCTGGTTCGAGGACGAGTTCGTCTCCAACGGCGCGTGGCAGGTAGCCAACTGGGTCGGCCGCGCGGTGCCCGCCACGATCCCCGCGATCGCCCGGATCTCCACCAAGGCATGGTCCACGCGGACTTACACGGACACCCCTTACAAGGTCTTCACGTCCCCGCGCCGGGTGCGCTTCGTGGAGATGGAGTACGCCCTTCCGCGCGCGTCCGTCGTGGAGGCGCTGCGCGAGCTGAGGACGATGGTCGACCGGTCCGGCCTAAGGATCAGCTACCCCGTCGAGGTGCGCACCGCTCCCGCCGACGACATCACGCTGTCCACCGCCTCCGGCCGCGACACCGCGTACATCGCCGTCCACATGTTCCAGGGCACGCCCTACCAGCGGTACTTCACCGCGGCCGAGCGGATCTTCACCGCCCACGAGGGCCGTCCGCACTGGGGCAAGGTCCACTCCAGGGACGCCGAGTACTTCTCCCGGGTGTATCCGCGCTTCGGCGAGTTCACGGCGCTGCGGGACCGTCTCGACCCTGATCGGCGGTTCCAGAACGACTACTTGCGGCGGGTTCTGGGGGCGTAGGCGACGCACTGGGGGTGGTGCTCCCGGGGTCCTCACTCCCCTCGTCGCTCGGCGTGGGCGCCGGTCCGGTCGCGGTACCGGTGTCCTCGCCGGGAGAGGGTGAAGCCTCCTCCTCACCCCGCGGGGTGCTGGTGGCCTCGTCCGTGCCTGACGGGCTGGGTGTCGTGGTGTCGCCGCCGGAATCGGAGCCCTGGGAGTCGTCGGCGGTCCCGGAGTCCCCCACGCCCCTGCCGCCCGAACGCCCGGAGCCCGACGCCGCATTGCCGCCACCGGTGAAGACGTCTCCGACGGTCGTGCTGCGTCCCCCGCTGAGGTTGTGGCCCGAGACCAGCTCGTAGGTGGTGATTCCGGCCATCGTGACGCCGAAGACCACGGACGCCGCGAGCACCGGCCGCTTCCATCCCCTGACCCGGGCGCGGTAGACGGTGCCCTCGGTGAACTCGCCGGGTGCCGGAGGTGCTTGTCCCGCAGGCCCGGCCGCCGGCCTGGCAGGCACGGTCGTGGCGCCGCAGATCTGCTCGCCGGTCTGCTTGAAGAAGTGCTGGAAGAGGGAGCCGCCGCAGGTGGCTACGACACTGACGACGCCGGCGCCGAGGATCGTGCCGTACACCCCGAAGCAGGAAGCCAGTTTGGCGGCCAGGACCGCCGCGAGGGCGCCGCCCGCGACCTGGGGCATGTTCAGGTCGATCCGCTTGCGCCCCTCCGTCTCCGGATCGCTCGTTCCACCGACACCATCGGGCCTTTCACGCATCCCCGGATCTTGCCTGCCTTTCCCGTACACGGTCGTTCAACTGCACAAGAAGGGGACGGCTGACCGAAAGCGATAGTTCCGTTTCTGGTGATTACGTGAACTTCCCCACGTTCAAGATCACGAATTGGGGGCATGGGGCGACCAAGTCCCCCCTCTTGTCAGAAGTTGGGCGGCGTGCCAATCCACGCACGTGGCCCAAATGGAGTACTGTGGCGAGCCCTGGGTCCGGTCTCCCACCAGGGTGTACGGGGCCTTTAAGGACCGCCGGGAGGGGGCTAGTTGCACAGGGTGACAGAGTTCGTCACTTAGCGTTGCGAATAGGTAACCGTGCCATAACGGCGATCCAGGGCCCGTGCCCGACACGCCGGGCAACTCGGCAAGGTTGTGGCAGGCTGCACCCGGGCAGGCCACACTCGACTAGCGGAAGCAGCGACGCACGTGACGTCGGCAGGCACCACCCGGGAGGTCCCCATGCCCGAACTGCGTGTCGTGGCCGTCTCGAATGACGGCACACGGCTGGTGCTGAAGGCTGCGGACAGCACGGAGTACACGCTTCCGATCGACGAACGTCTCCGTGCCGCCGTGCGCGGCGACCGTCCCCGCCTCGGCCAGATCGAGATCGAGGTGGAGAGCCACCTCCGCCCCCGCGACATCCAGGCGCGTATACGAGCCGGCGCGACCGCGGAAGAGGTCGCGCAGATGGCTGGCATCCCCGTCGACCGGGTGCGCCGCTTCGAGGGCCCGGTGCTCGCCGAGCGTGCGTTCATGGCCGAGCGGGCCCGCAAGACCCCGGTCCGCCGCCCCGGCGAGAACTCCGGTCCGCCGCTGGGCGAGGCCGTGCAGGAACGGCTGATGGTGCGCGGCGTCGACAAGGACACCGTCCAGTGGGACTCGTGGCGTCGCGACGACGGCACATGGGAGGTCCTGCTGGTCTACCGCGTCGCGAGCGAGCCGCACTCGGCGAGCTGGACCTACGACCCGCCCCGGCGGCTCGTCCAGGCCGTCGACGACGAGGCGCGCATGCTCATCGGCGAGACCGACGACCTGGCCGCGCCCGAGCCCAGCTTCCCGTTCGTCCCGCGGATCGCCAGGCTGCCGCGCGACCGGCCGCTGGACCGGCCCGCCGACCGTGAGCGGCCCGCCCTGCCCGCGCAGGCGTCCGAACCGCTCGAGGAGAGCACGGCCGCCACGGGCGAGCGGGACTCGCTGACCAGCCTGCTGGAGGCGGTGCCGAGCTTCCGCGGCGACCTGGTCGTGCCGGAGCGCCCGGCGCCGGAGCCCGAGGAGGAGGAGCCCCTCGTCATCGAGCCCGAGGAGGAGGAGCCTCCGGCCCCCGCCGCCTCGGCCGGTTCCGCCTACGCGGACGTCCTCATGCCGCGCTCCGTCGGCAGCCACCGCGACCGGCTCATCGGTTCCACCGACCGCCAGGCCGAGGCCGACGGTGTCCGTCCGGGTCGCAGAGCCGCCGTCCCGAGCTGGGACGAGATCGTGTTCGGGACGCGGCGCAAGAAGCAGGAGTAGCCGGACCACACGGCATTGACGCCGACCGTATGGTCATGAGAGGGCCGCGCCTTCCGGGCGCGGCCCTTCTGTACGCCCCGGGTTACTGGGGATCCGGCCCCACCGCGACGGGCCGGTCCGGGTCCGAGGACCAGTCCGACCACGACCCCACGTACAGCTCGGCCGGGATGCCCGCGACCGCCAGTGCCAGGACCTCATGGGCCGCGGACACCCCCGACCCGCAGTACACGCCGACCCGCGAGCCTTCGGACACTCCCAGCCCCTTGAAACGCTCCCGAAGCTCCGGCGCGGGGAGATAGCGCCCGTCCGCCCCCACGTTCTCGGTGGTGGGCGCCGACACCGCGCCCGGAATGTGACCGGCCACCGGATCGATCGGCTCCACCTCGCCCCGGTAGCGCTCCCCCGCCCGTGCGTCCAGCAGCACCCCGGACCGTGCCAACTCCGCGGCGGCGTCGGCGTCGAGCAGCCCCGCCCCGGGCTCGGGCACGAAGTCGCCCTCCGCCGGGGCGGGCACGGACTTCTCCAACGGCCCCTCCCAGGCCGGCAACCCGCCGTCGAGGACCCGCACGTCCGGGTGACCCGTCCAGCGCAGCATCCACCAGGCCCGGGCGGCCGCCCAGCCCTGGCCGCCGTCGTAGACGACCACCGGCGTTCCGGACGACACGCCCGCCCGGCGCATCGCGGCGCCGAACTGCGCGAGACCGGGCAGTGGATGGCGCCCGCCCTCGCCCGGTGCGGAGGCCAACTCCCGGTCCAGGTCGACGAAGACGGCCCCGGGCAGGTGCCCCCTCTCAAAGTCGGCCCGGCCGTCGTACGGCGGCTCCCCCGCTGCCCTGGCCGCGGTGAGCTGCCAGCGGACATCGAGCAGGACCGGCGGATTGGCGCCCGTCAGATCGTTCGCGAGGTCGGATGCGGAGATGATGGCGTTCATGACCCCATCCTCGCGCACGGGGGTGGCCGAGCCGTCCGTGTCCGGCTACTCTGCTCGGCCGGACCGGGACGATCACGTGGCGTACGGGATCGAGCACATGCTGTACAGCTGAACGACACGTGCCGATAAGCGCGCCGCAAGGGACAGCGCCCCGCACATCGGGCATTCTCCCGGACACGGGTCGCCCCACAGGGCGGGCCCCACAAGGGCTGCGGAGAGCACGGCCACCGCGAGGCCGAGAAGAGAGTGACAATGACCGACGCACGGGAGTCCGCCGGCCCGAACGGCGAAGCGCCCGCTCGGCACAAGCCCGGCACGCCCTGCTGGGTGAGCCTGATGGTGCACGGGCTGGCCGCGACCGAGGAGTTCTACGGGGCACTGTTCGGCTGGGAGTTCCGGCCCGGGCCCCAGCAACTCGGCCCGTATGTGCGTGCTCTGCTCGACGGGCGCGAGGTCGCCGGCCTCGGCCAGCTGCCGCCCGACCGCCAGCTGCCCATCGCGTGGACGCCCTACTTCGCCTCCCGGAACGCGGACTTGACGGCCGAGACGGTGCGCAGCCGCGGCGGCACGATCGGCGTCGGCCCGCTCGACGCCTCCGACGCCGGCCGTCTCGCGATCGGGTCCGACCCCTCGGGCGCGGTCTTCGGCATCTGGCAGGCCGCCGCGCACCTCGGCACAGCCGTGGCGGGCGTCCCCGGGACACCCGCCTGGAACGAGCTGCTGACCTTCGAATCGGCGAGCGTCGCGAAGTTCTACCAGACGGTGTTCGGCTACGAGGAGGAGCCGGTGGTCTCCACCGACTTCGACTACGTGACCCTGCTCAGCGACGGCGAGCCCGTCGCCGGCATCCACGGCCTGGGGCAGTCCCTGCCCCGTGACCGGGGTCCGCACTGGGTGACGTACTTCCAGGCAGCCGACCTCGACGACACGCTGGACCATCTCGTCCACCTGGGCGGGCACGTCCTCAGACCGGCCCACGACACCGCGCACGGCCGGGTGGCGACCGTGGCGGATCCGGAGGGGGCACGATTCGCTCTGCTGCAACGGCAGCGCTGACGTGCCGACGTCCGGTCAGGCGGTCAGACCGTCACAGGGTCACGCGGTCACGCGGTCACGCGGTCACGCGGTCACGCGGACGACATCGGCAGCACGTCCGGTGACAGGGCCGCCGCACGGGCGGTCGCCGCTGTCATCCGGCGGCGGTGGTGACGGCGGCACAGGACCTCGTACCCGACCTCGTCCGCGGAGTGGGTGACATCGCCGACGACCACCTGGGCGCCCTCGACGACCATCGCGCCGCCTATCGTGCGGGCGTTGTGCGTGGCACGGGCGCCGCACCAGCACAGGGCCTCGACCTGGAGCACCTCGACCCGGTCGGCCAGCTCCACCAGCCGCTGGGAGCCCGGGAACAGCTTGGAGCGGAAGTCGGTCGTGATGCCGAAGGCGTAGACGTCCAGGCCCAGGTCGTCGACCACGCGCGCGAGTTGGTCGATCTGCTCCGGCACGAGGAACTGCGCCTCGTCCGCGATGACGTAGTCCGCGCGGCCGCCCTGCGAGAGGTGGTCCACGAGGTAGGCGTAGAGGTCCTGCCCGTCCCCGACCTCCACCGCGTCCGTGACCAGGCCGAGGCGTGAGGACAGCTTGCCCTCGCCGGCGCGGTCGTCACGCGAGAAGATCATGCCTGCCAGGCCGCGCGCCGAGCGGTTGTGCTCGATCTGCAGAGCCAGGGTCGACTTCCCGCAGTCCATCGTTCCGGAGAAGAACACCAGCTCGGGCATGGGAAGGTGAGCACCTTTCGGTCAAGCGGGGATGTGGCGGGACGTCAGGAGCGTACTTCGAGCAGGGGGACCAGCTGCTCGGCAGGGGTCATAGAACCGTGGTTGCCGACCATCGCCGACTCGTTGGGCTCCCGCTGGGAGGCGATGATCAGGACATCGTCCCGTGCGGCGGCGACGACGTCGCCGATACGGCCGTACACCCGCTCGTCGATCCGCGGGCCGAACCAGCCCGCCGCGATGGCCTCGTCGCGTGAGGCGATCCAGAACTGCTCACCGAGCACCTCGCGCCAGCAGGTCAGGACGTCGTTCGCGGCACCCGGTACCGCGTAGACATGCCGGGCTCGGCCCTCGCCGCCGAGCAGGGCGACACCGGCGCTCAGCTCCCAGTCCTCGTCGAAGTCGATGCGGTGCTGCTCGTCGAAGGGCACGTCGATCATGCCGTGGTCGGCGGTGACGTAGAGGGCGCTGCGGGGCGGCAGTTGTTCGGCGAGGCGCTGGACCAGGCGGTCGGCGTACATGAGCTGGCCGCGCCAGGTGTCGGAGTCGACGCCGTAGCGGTGGCCGGCGCCGTCGACCTCGGCGAAGTACGTGTACACCAGGGAGCGGTCGCCCGCGGCGAGTTGCTCGGCCGCCAGGTCGACGCGGTCCTCGCCGGGCAGTCGCCCGAGGAACGTTCCGCCGCTGAGCGCGACCTTGGTCAGCGGGGTGTTCTCGAAGGTCGGGGACGACACCTGCGCGGCGTGCACGCCCGCCTGGTGCGCCAGCTGGAACACCGTCGGGTACGGCTGCCAGGGGCCGGGCGGGGCCCACGGCTGCCAGCGCAGCTGGTTCATCAGCTCGCCGGTGTCCGGGTTGCGCACGGTGTAGCCGGGCAGGCCGTGCGCGCCGGGCGGCAGGCCAGTGCCGACGGAGGCGAGGGAGGTCGCCGTGGTCGCCGGGTAGCCGGCGGTGAGCGGGCGCCCGGTGCCGCCGCGCGAGGTGGCGAGCAGGGACGTCATGAACGGGGCGTCCTCGGGGTGCGCCCTCAGCTGCTCCCAGCCGAGGCCGTCGATCAGGAACACGCAGTTCCGGTCGGCGGGGGCCAGCTCGGAGATCGCGGCGCTCATCCCCGGCACGCCGAGGCCGGCGGCCAGGGTCGGCAGCAGGTCGGCGAGGGAGCCGCTGCCGTACTCGGGGACCGGTGCGGAGGCGACGGCGAGCGGTTCGGGGTAGTGGTCCCACACCGTGTCGGGCTGTGCCATCAGCGGGTGGCGTCCGCGGTCGCCTCGGAGAGGGCCTGCGCGAAGGCGAGCGCCTGGCGCACGGTCTCCGGTCCGTCCCCGGCCTCGCTGACCCGCAGGCTGAGGTCGTCCGCCGTCGAGTTGCCGGTGTAGCCGTGGTCCGCCTCGCAGTTGGGATCGCCGCAGGCGGCCGGCTCCAGATCGATGCGGGAGACGGCGCCCCAGCCGATGGTGAGGACGACCTCACGGGGCAGGGTGCCCGGCTTGTACGACTCCGGGTTGGCGACGACCCGGCTGACCACGATCGACGAGATGCGGCCGATCTTCACGGACTCCGTCGAGGTCGTGGCGTACGGCGTCGGGGAGGTGCTG
Source organism: Streptomyces sp. NPDC050546 (assembly GCF_044457425.1). Taxonomy (NCBI): domain Bacteria; kingdom Bacillati; phylum Actinomycetota; class Actinomycetes; order Kitasatosporales; family Streptomycetaceae; genus Streptomyces; species Streptomyces sp. NPDC050546. Next base: position 19,900 of record NZ_JBITGX010000026.1, on the reverse strand, counting down.
TCGGCGGCCTGCTCGTCGGTGTGGCTGACGATGAAGCGGTTGTCGGTGAGGACGAGCACCGTCACGTGCCGCCGCACCTCGTTCTGGTCGAACGTCGTTTCCTGGTGGACCAGGTACGACCGCATGGGCTCGCCGCCCACGGCGGCCTCCACCGCCTCGGCCACGAGGGCCGGGTAGTAGCCGCTGCGCTCGATCGCCGCCCGCAGCCCCTGGGTCGTCGTACTGGTCTTGGCCATGACGCCCATCCTACGGGGGCCCACTGACTGCGAGGCACAGCTCGCCCCCTGTCAGTACGCGGGGAGGGTCCGGGGGCCGAGGTCGTCGCGGGCGGGCGGTGTCGCCAGGCGGACGGAGGCGCCCAGGACGCTCAGGCCGTGCGAGGCGACGACGACCGGCTCCAGGGTGACCGCGACGACCTCGGGATGGTCGTCCACCAGCCGGGACACCCGCAGCAGCAGCTCCTCCAGGGCGCGGGTGTCGGCCGGTGCGGAGCCGCGCCAGCCGAACAGCAGGGGTGCGGTGCGGATCGACCGCACCAGCGAGCCCGCCTCCCGGTCGGTGACCGGGATCAGCCGGTGTGCCGTGTCGCCGAGCAGCTGTGAGGCGGCGCCGGCGAGCCCGAAGGAGAGCACCGCTCCGGCCGCGGGGTCGATGACGGCCCGTACGACGACGTCCACGCCGCGTGGCGCCATCCGCTGCACGACGGGGCGCAGCTCGTCCGGTGCGCCGAACAGCTCGGTCAACTCGGTGTACGAGCGCCGCAGTTGTTCCTCGTCCGCGAGGTCGAGACGGACGCCGCCCAGGTCGGCGCGGTGTCGCAGGTGCGGGGCGGTGGCCTTGAGGGCCACGGGGTAGCCGAGGGCGCGGGCGGCCTCGGCGGCGGCGTCGGGGGTCGGGGCGGGCAGGGCGCGGTGGACGTGGATGCCGTAGTGGCCGAGCAGGTCGCAGGTCTCTTCCGTGCCCAGCGTGAGTCCCTGCCCGCGCGCGAGCAGCCCGTCGATCAGCGTGGCGGCGCCCCTCTCGTCGATGTCGTCGTACTCGGGCACCTTGCCGGGCTCGGCGGCGTCGCGCCGCCACTGCGCGTAGGTGACGGCCTGGGCGAGGGCGCGGACGGCGCGTTCGGCGGCGGGGTAGGCGGGGATGAGATGGGCGCCTTCGGGGGCCTCGACAGCGGGGGGTCGCTCGTCGGTGAGCGGCGGCCGGGGAGCGGTTTGCGGTGGGGGGCCCGACTCTGCCTGGGGTGCCGTGCTCACCGCCGCCGACAGGGCCTCGGCCAGGCCGCCGAGCTCCACGTGCACGACCAGGACCGGCTTGGCCGGGGCGGCGGCCGATGCCGACCTCAGGGCCTCGGCGAGGGCCGCGTCCGCGACCGAGACCTCCCCCACCGCCGGTATGGCCGTGACGACGACCGCGTCACACCGGTCGTCTGCCAGTGCGCGCGAGAGGGCCGCGTGGAAGTCCGCCGCGGACGCCGCCGTGGTCATGTCCTGCGGGGGGTGCGGCCTCAGGCCCTCGGCGAGGCACGCGTCGTAGGTGAGCAGGCCGAGCGACTCGGAGTTGCCGAGGATCGCCACCCGGGGCCCGGCCGGCAGGGGCTGGCGGGCGAGGAGCAGGCCCGCGTCCACCAGGTCGGTGATGGTGTCGACGCGGATGACTCCGGCCTGCCGCAGCAGGGCCGAGACGGTCTCGTGCGGCAGCCGGGTCGCCCGGACGGCGTGCCCCTGGGGAGCGGCCGCGTGCCGCGCGCCCTGGACCACGACCAGCGGTTTCGCCGCGGCCGTACGGCGGGCGAGGCGGGTGAACTTGCGGGGGTTGCCGATGGACTCCAGGTACATGAGGACGACGTCGGTGTCGGGGTCCTCGTACCAGTACTGGAGCACGTCGTTGCCGGAGACGTCGGCCCGGTTGCCGGAGGAGACGAAGGTGGAGACGCCGGTCACGCCCGTGACGCCGCCGCCGCGGCGGTGCAGCCGGGAGAGCAGCGCGATGCCGATGGCGCCGGACTGGGCGAAGAGGCCGATCCGGCCCGGGCGGGGCGTCTCGGGGGCGAGGGAGGCGTTGAGCCGTACCCGCGGGGAGGTGTTGATGATGCCGAACGCGTTCGGCCCGATGATCCGCATGCCGTACGTGCGCGCCTGCCGCACGAGTGCGCGCTGGCTCTCGCGCCCCTCGAGGCCGCTCTCGGCGTACCCGGCGGAGACCACGACGAGCCCCTGCACGCCGTGCTCGCCGCACTCGGTGACGACTTCGGGGACGTACTCGGCCGGTACGGCGACGACCGCGAGGTCGACCGGGCCGTCGATGTCGCGCACCGAACGGTGGGCGGGAACCCCGTCGAGCTCCTTCTGATCCTCGGGGAGGGCCTTGTTCACGGCGTACAGGCGGCCGGTGAACCCGGCGTCGCGGATATTGCCGAGGACGCTGCGGCCCACGCCGCCCGGTGTGCGCCCGGCGCCGATGACGGCGACCGAGCCGGGCGCGAGCAGCCGCTGCACGGAGCGGGCCTCGGCACGGTGCTCGCGCGCGTACTGCACGGCGAGGGAGCGGTCGGTGGGTTCGAGGTCGAACTCCAGACGGACCACGCCGTCCTCGAAGCTGCGCTTCTGGGTGTACCCGGCGTCGGTGAACACCTTGATCATCTTGTTGTTGGCAGGCAGCACCTCGGCGGCGAAGCGGCGGATGCCGCGCTCCCTGGCGACCGCGCCGATGTGCTCCAGCAGGGCGGAGGCGACGCCGCGGCCCTGGTGGGCGTCCTGGACCAGGAAGGCGACCTCGGCCTCGTCGGCCGGTGCCGACGCGGGCGTTCCGTCGGCGCCGATCCGGTCGTAGCGTACGGTGGCGATGAACTCGCCGCCGACCGTGGCCGCGAGTCCCACCCGGTCCACAAAGTCGTGGTGCGTGAAGCGGTGGACGTCCTTGGCGGACAGGCGAGGGTACGGCGCGAAGAAGCGGTAGTACTTCGACTCGTCGGAGACCTGCTCGTAGAAGCTGACCAGGCGATCGGCGTCATCAACGGTGATGGGCCGGATGCGCGCGGTACCCCCGTCGCGCAGCACCACGTCGGCTTCCCAGTGGGCGGGATACTCGTGCCGGTCCGGCGAGGTCTGCATGGGCCCCAGAGTACGGCTAGCGTCCGACAGCGGGCGCGAGGCAGTCTGTGGAGGGCGTCAGTCGGGTCGAGGCCGCGATCCGACGGCACCCCGGGGCGGGTCATCAGGACCGCTCCGGCACAGCTTCACGTTATGGGAAACTGGTCTAGACAACCCTGAACACCGAAGGGCAGCAACACATGGCTGAGCGCCGCGTCAACGTCGGCTGGGCCGAGGGCCTCCACGCCCGCCCCGCTTCCATCTTCGTCCGAGCCGCCACGGCCGCAGGCGTCCCGGTGACGATCGCCAAGGCAGACGGCAACCCCGTCAACGCGGCCTCCATGCTGGCCGTCCTCGGCCTGGGCGCCCAGGGCGGCGAGGAGATCGTCCTCGCCTCCGACGCCGAGGGCGCGGACATCGCCCTGGACCGGCTCGCCAAGCTGGTCTCCGAGGGTCTCGAGGAGCTTCCCGAGACCGTCTGAGTATTTCCCCGCGCCCGACCCGGCGCACCCTGAAGGGCTCGTCCGAATTCACCGGGCGAGCCCTTCGCTTTTTCCGTGCATTTCCTGTCGGCGGGCAGCGGAAATAATCCCCCACGAATTCCCCGCTCTTTGTATACGGCTCCCGTGTTAATGCCGCAGGCTTGCCGTGTTTACGGCATGTTGCGAGTTCCTCACACGCTCGGCGCGCTCCCCGGCGGAGCCGAAACGCAGCCGGTGCGCGGCCGTCGCGCGCTCGGTGTGCAGCGCCGTGACCGCCCGCGCGCGCTCGCCGTCCCCGCGCGCCACCGCGTCCACGATCGCCCCGTGCTCGGCCCAGGACTCCACGGGTCCGGCCGGTGCCTCCACGGCGTACATCCAGGCGATCTTGTGCCGGAGCTGGGTGAGCATCGAGGTCAGCGCGGGGCTGCCGGAGGCCTGGGCGAGCGTCTCGTGGAACCAGCCGCCCAGCGAGCGGAGGTCGTCGCTGTTGCCCCGGCGGGCGCGCTCCTGGCCGAGCCTGACCAGGCCGCGCAGGACCTTCAGATGAGCCTCGGTGCGGCGCTGGGCGGCGCGGGCGGCACCCAGCGGCTCCAGCAGCATGCGCATCTCCAGCAGGTCGGCGGCCTCCTGCTCGGTGGGTTCGGCGACGCACGCGCCCGCGTGCCGCCGGGTGACCACGAAGCCCTCGGCCTCCAGCGTGCGCAGGGCCTCCCGGACGGGGACACGCGAGACGCCGTAGCGGCGCGCGAGCAGCTCCTCGGTGAGCCGACTGCCGCGCTCGTAGACACCCGCGACGATGTCGTCCCGGATGGCCGTGCACACCGCGTGCGCGGGAATACGCATGACCGACCTCCGCTTAATCCCCGTGAAACGTCGACTGGTGACGTGTGTTCCGTGACTCTATTGCAATGAGCCGGAATTTCCGACGGCGTACAGGAATCCAGGGATATTTTTTGGACAGCCGGCCGTGGCGAACGCCGAAAGCCCCGGCTCGGGGAGCCGGGGCTTTCGGGAAGCGGAGCAGTCGCCGCCGGACGCTCAGACGTCCACGCCGTGCGAGCGGAGGTAGGCCACGGGGTCGATGTCGGAGCCGTAGTCGGGTCCGGTGCGGGCCTCGAAGTGCAGATGCGGGCCGGTGACGTTGCCGGTGGCGCCGGACAGGCCGATCTGCTGGCCGGGCGTGACCTTCTGCCCCACCGAGACGCTGCTGGACGACAGGTGGCCGTACTGGGTGTACGTCCCGTCGTTCATCTTGATCACGACCTGGTTGCCGTAGGAACCGCCCCAGCCGGCCTCGACGACCTCACCCATGCCGACCGAGTGGACGGCCGTGCCGCTGGAGGCGTGGAAGTCGACACCGGTGTGGCTGCCGGAGGACCAGACGGCACCGCCGGACTTGTAGCCGGTGGAGACGTACGAGCCGGAGATCGGGGACACGAAGGTGTTGAGACGCTTGCGCTCGGCCTCGCGGGCGGCGCGCTCCTTGGCCTCGCGGGCCTCCTCGGCCCTCTCCTTGGCCTCCTTGGCCGCCTCGGCTGCCCGCTTGCGGGCGGCCTCCTCGGCCTTCTTCTTGGCGGCGGCCTCTTCGGCCGCCTGCTTCTGGGCGACGGCCTGGGCGTCGATCTTCTGGGCCACGGTGTCGCCCATGGTCACGACCGGGGTGAGGCCCGTCTGCTCGGCGGCGGGCTCCGCGGCGAAGGCCGGGGCGGCCACGGTGCCGACGACGCCGGTGGTGGCGAGAGCCGCGACGCCCGCTGCGTGGGCCGTGCGGCGCTGGATCCTGCTGGGACGACGGTGCTTCCCGGTGGCGCGCGTGAACGCCATGTGGTGGCTGTTCCTTTCCTTCCCTCTCGCCTACCGGGTTAGCTGACGGGTTCGGAGCAGGAAGGTCTCCTACGGACCCCCTCGCGACTCGCGCGGGCGTCCGATTCACCCCAGGGACTGCGGTGGGTCCCCGGCTCCCCTGGCTCGCGCCGTACGGGGACTCGGCGATGACTGTCCGGTGCCGCGGGTGCGGCGCACTGCCTGACGAACAGCCCGGACGACGCTAAGCGGCGCCACTTTCAATTCCCAAACGGATCCCGGCTTTTGTAGCGCATCCCACAGGGCAGACGGGCAACTCCCATCCCAATTCGGGCATAAAGGAGCCCTGGTGCCTTAGAAGACAACCAGGGCCCCTACGCGCGCGGCGCTCGCCTCCCGCTACTCGGCGGCGACCACGGCGACTTCACCGATGCCGAGGGCCTCGACCGGGCCCTTGATCTGCGCCGCGTCTCCGACCAGGACGGTCACCAGACGGTCCACCGGGAAGGCGCTGACGGCCGCCGCGGTGGCCTCCACGGTGCCGGTCGCGGCGAGCTGCCGGTACAGCGCGGCCTGGTAGTCGTCGGGCAGGTGCTGCTCGACCTGGTCCGCCAGCGTGCTCGCGACGGCCGCCGCCGTCTCGTACTTCAGCGGCGCCACGCCGACCAGGTTCTGCACGGCGACGTCCCGCTCGGCGTCGGTCAGCCCTTCGGCGGCGAGGGTACGCAGCACCGTCCAGAGGTCCTGGAGGGCGGGGCCGGTGTTGGGCGTGTCCACGGAGCCGCTGATGGCGAGCATCGCGGCACCGGTCCCGTCCGGGGCGGACCTGAGGACCTGGGCGAACGCCCGCACACCGTAGGTGTATCCCTTCTCCTCGCGCAGGACGCGGTCCAGACGGGAGGTGAGGGTGCCGCCGAGGCAGTACGTGCCGAGCACCTGGGCGGGCCAGACGCGGTCGTGGCGGTCCGAGCCGATCCGGCCGATGAGCAGCTGCGTCTGGACGGCGCCCGGGCGGTCCACGACGATGACCCGGCCCGTGTCGTCGGCGGTCACCGGCGGCACCGGCCGCGGCTCGGCCGAGGAGCCGGTCCAGGCGCCCAGCGTGTCGCCGAGCAGCGCGTCGAGGTCGATGCCGGTGAGGTCGCCGACGACCACGGCGGTGGCGGTCGCCGGGCGGACGTGCTTCTCGTAGTAGGCGCGTACGGCCGCGGAGTCGATCGCGGCGACCGTCTCCTCGCTGCCCTGCCGGGGCCGCGACATGCGCGCGTCCGCCGGGAACAGCTCCTTGGAGAGCTCCTTGGCGGCACGGCGGGCGGGGTTGGCCAGCTCGTGCGGGATCTCGTCGAGGCGGTTGTTGACCAGCCGCTCGACCTCGCTGTCCGCGAACGCGGGCGCCCTGAGGGCGTCGGCGATCAGGTTGAGCCCCTTGGCGAGCCGGGAGGCCGGCACCTCCAGGCTCAGCCGGACGCCCGGGTGGTCGGCGTGCGCGTCGAGGGTGGCGCCGGCGCGCTCCAGCTCGGCGGCGAACTCCTCGGCGGAGTGCTTGTCGGTGCCCTCGGAGAAGGCCCGGGCCATGATCGTGGCCACCCCGTCGAGGCCGGCCGGCTCGGCGTCCAGGGGCGCGTCCAGCAGCACCTCCACGGCGACGACCTGCTGGCCGGGGCGGTGGCAGCGCAGCACGGTGAGGCCGTTGTCGAGCGTGCCGCGCTCGGGGGCCGGGAAGGCCCACGGCTTGGCGTCGCCCGCCTGCGGCTGCGGGTGGAAGTCCATCGTGGCGAGCTCGGTCACTTGGCCGCCTCCTCGTTCTCGTTCGTGGCCGCGGCTGCGGTGCCCTCGGTGCTGTCGGCGTCCTCGCCGGTCTCGTCCGCGACGGGCTCGTAGACGAGCACCGCGCGGTTGTCGGGCCGCAGGCGGGCCTTGGCGACCTCCTGGACCTCCTTGGCCGTCACCGCCAGCACGCGCTGCACGGCGGTCAGGGCGAGCTGCGGGTCGCCGAACAGCACGGCGTACCGGCACAGTTCGTCGGCGCGGCCGGCGACCGTGCCGAGCCGGTCCAGCCACTCGCGCTCCAACTGGGCCTGGGCGCGCTCCATCTCCTCGTCCGTGGGGCCTTCCTCGGCGAACCGGGCGAGCTCCTCGTCGATGGCGGTCTCGATGACCGGCACCTCGACATCACCGGACGTCTTCACGTCCAGCCACCCCAGGGAGGGCGCCCCGGCGAGCCGCAGCAGGCCGAATCCGGCCGCCACGGCCGTACGGTCCCGCCGCACGAGACGGTTGTAGAGACGGGAGGACTCGCCGCCGCCGAGGACGGTGAGGGCCAGGTCGGCCGCGTCGCACGCGCGCGTGCCGTCGTGCGGCAGCCGGTAGGCGGCCATCAGGGCGCGCGCCGGGACCTCCTCCTCGACGACCTCGCGCAGCTGCTCGCCGATGGTCTCCGGCAGCACGCCGTCACGCGGCGCGGGCTTGCCGTCGTGGCCGGCGATGGAGCCGAAGTACTTCTCGATCCAGACCAGGGTCTGCTCCGGGTCGATGTCGCCGACCACGGAGAGCACGGCGTTGTTCGGCGCGTAGTAGGTCCGGAAGAACGCCCGCGCGTCCTCCAGGGTCGCCGCGTCCAGGTCGGCCATCGAGCCGATCGGGGTGTGGTGGTAGGGGTGGCCCTCCGGGTAGGCGAGGGCGGTCAGCTTCTCGAAGGCGGTGCCATAGGGCACGTTGTCGTAGCGCTGGCGGCGCTCGTTCTTGACGACGTCCCGCTGGTTCTCCATCGACTCGTCGTCGAGCGCGGACAGCAGGGAGCCCATCCGGTCGGCCTCCAGCCAGAGGGCGAGCTCCAGCTGGTGGGCGGGCATGGTCTCGAAGTAGTTGGTGCGCTCGAAGCTGGTCGTGCCGTTCAGCGAGCCGCCCGCGCCCTGGACGAACTCGAAGTGGCCGTTGCCCTTCACCTGCGCGGAACCCTGGAACATCAGATGCTCGAAAAGGTGAGCCAGGCCGGTACGCCCCTTGACTTCGTGGCGCGAGCCGACGTCGTACCAGAGGCACACCGCCGCGACCGGGGTCAGGTGGTCCTCGGAGAGCACCACGCGCAGGCCGTTGGCCAGGCGGTGCTCGGTCGCTGTCAGGCCCCCGGAGCCTGCCTGGGCTGTGGCCGTGTGACCCATGGGCATGTACGTCCCTTCGATCGCGGTGCGGTCGTTCCGACCGCGGATTCCTGCCGGTCCTGCCACTGTATGCAAGCGTGCGGAACGCTGGTGAAGTTCCCGGGCGCGTACGCGGAGAGCGAGATCGAGTGACCCGCTGTGCCGGGCCGGACGGCGCGGCGGGCGTCAGAGACCGGGTCCTGGTCCCGGTTGTCAGTGCGGCGGTCCACAATGGTCGGCGTCAGATCCGGATCGCAGAGGCAAGGAGCCGGCAGCGATGGCCCGCCGCAGCACGAAGACCCCGCCGCCCGACGACTCGTACGAGGAGAGGATCCTCGACATCGACGTCGTCGACGAGATGCAGGGCTCCTTCCTCGAGTACGCGTACTCGGTCATCTACTCCCGCGCCCTGCCGGACGCACGCGACGGCCTCAAGCCGGTGCACCGCCGCATCGTCTACCAGATGAGCGAGATGGGCCTGCGTCCCGAGCGCGGGTACGTCAAGTGCGCCCGCGTCGTCGGCGAGGTGATGGGCAAGCTGCACCCGCACGGCGACGCGTCGATCTACGACGCCCTCGTGCGCATGGCCCAGCCCTTCTCGATGCGCGTCCCCCTGGTCGACGGCCACGGCAACTTCGGCTCGCTGGGCAACGACGACCCGCCGGCCGCCATGCGGTACACCGAGTGCCGGATGGCCGAGGCGACGAGCCTGATGACGGACTCCATCGACGAGGACACCGTCGACTTCAACCCCAACTACGACGGCCAGGAACAGGAGCCGGTGGCCCTGCCCGCCGCCTTCCCGAACCTCCTGGTCAACGGCGCCTCGGGCATCGCCGTCGGCATGGCCACGAACATGCCGCCGCACAACCTGCGCGAGGTCATCGCGGCCGCCCGCCACCTGATCAGGTATCCGAACGCGGATCTGGACGCGCTGATGAAGCACGTCCCGGGCCCCGACCTGCCCACCGGCGGCCGCATCGTCGGCCTGCCCGGCATCCGGGACGCGTACGAGACGGGCCGCGGCACGTTCAAGATGCGGGCGACCGTCGCCGTGGAGACCGTGACGGCGCGCCGCAAGGGCCTGGTCGTCACGCAGCTGCCCTTCACGGTCGGCCCGGAGAAGGTGATCGCCAAGATCAAGGACCTGGTCGGCTCGAAGAAGCTCCAGGGCATCGCCGACGTCAAGGACCTCACCGACCGCCAGCACGGCCTGCGCCTGGTCATCGAGATCAAGAACGGCTTCGTGCCGGAGGCGGTCCTGGAGCAGCTGTACAAGCTGACGCCGATGGAGGAGTCCTTCGGCATCAACAACGTGGCCCTGGTCGACGGCCAGCCGCTCACGCTGGGCCTCAAGGAGCTCCTGGAGGTCTACCTCGACCACCGCTTCACCGTCGTACGGCGGCGTTCGGAGTTCCGCCGCGGCAAGAAGCGCGACCGACTGCACCTGGTCGAGGGCCTGCTGACGGCCCTGCTGGACATCGACGAGGTCATCCGCCTCATCCGCTCCAGCGAGAACTCCGCGCAGGCGAAGCAGCGCCTGATGGAGCAGTTCTCGCTGAGCGAGGTGCAGACGCAGTACATCCTCGACACACCGCTGCGCCGTCTGACCAAGTTCGACCGCATCGAGCTGGAGACGGAGAAGGACCGGCTCAACGCGGAGATCGAGGAACTGACCCGGATCCTCGACTCGGACGCCGAGCTGCGCAAGCTGGTCTCCTCCGAACTGGCCACCGTCGCCAAGAAGTTCGGCACGGACCGGCGTACGGACCTGCTGGAGGCGGGCGGCACACCGGTCGCGACCGTGCCGCTCCAGGTGGCCGACGACCCGTGCCGGGTGCTGCTGTCCTCGACGGGTCTGCTCGCCCGTACGGCGAACGGCGAGCCGTTCACGGAGGACGCCGGCGCCGAGCGCGTGAAGCACGACGTGATCGTCTCGGCGGTGCCCGGCACCGCCCGTGGCGAGGTGGGCGCGGTCACCTCGGCGGGCCGGCTGCTGCGGCTGAACGTGATCGATCTGCCCCAGCTCCCGGAGTCGATGCCGACGCCGAACCTCGCGGGGGGTGCCCCGCTGGCGGAGTTCGTCTCCCTGGAGGACGACGAGACGGTGGTCTGCCTGACGACCCTCGACGAGTCGTCGCCGGGTCTGGCGATCGGCACGGCGCAGGGCGTGGTCAAGCGTGTGGTGCCGGACTATCCGTCCCACAAGGAAGAGCTCGAGGTGATCACCCTCAAGGAGGGCGACCGGATCGTCGGCGCGGTGGAACTGCGGACCGGCGACGAGGATCTGATCTTCATCTCCGACGACGCCCAGCTGCTGCGTTTCCAGGCCTCGGTGGTCCGTCCCCAGGGCCGCGCGGCGGGCGGCATGGCGGGCATCAAGCTCACGGAGGACGCGAAGGTCATCTCCTTCACGGCGGTGGATCCGGCCGCTGAGGCCGTCGTCTTCACCGTCGCGGGCTCACGCGGCACGCTGGACGACTCCGTCCAGACGACGGCCAAGCTGACCCCGTTCGACCAGTACCCGCGCAAGGGCCGCGCCACGGGCGGCGTCCGCTGCCAGCGGTTCCTGAAGGGCGAGGACTGCCTGTCCCTGGCCTGGGCGGGCCCGGTCCCGGCCCTCGCCGCGCAGAAGAACGGCACTCCGGTCGACCTTCCGGAGATCGACCCGCGGCGGGACGGCTCGGGGGTGTCCCTGGCGAAGACCGTGTGGGTGGTGGCAGGCCCGGTCTAGGCAGACTCCGGCGGGTCCGGACAGCACACCTAGGCAGGCTCCGCGAGATCCTCCTCGGTGCCCGGTACATACCGCAGGACGCCCCACATGCCGTGCTCGTCGGCGTGTGGGGCCTCGCTGCGGCACACATCGAGTTGCTTGTCGAGGGCTGCGGTGTCGATGCCGGAGCCGATGAGGACCAGCTGGGAGAGGCGTTCGTCGCCGGCCGGCCAGGGCTCCGGGTAGAAGCGCAGGAACCGTCCGACGGCGTGCACGGCGTAGCGGTTCCGGACGTCATGGGGGCCGAAGTCGACGTAGCCCTTGATCCGGTACAGCCCCTCGGGGCGGCTGTCGAGGAACTCCATCAGCCGGCGTGGGTCGAGGGGCTCCCGGGAGACGAACGACAGGCTGTCGTACGCGCTGTGCAGATGCCCGGCATGGCCGTCCGCGCCGGTCTCGTGCAGATCGTCGAAGGACAGCTGCCCGACGCGTTCCTCGCTCGGCCGGCAGTCGAAGAGGAACTCGGGGTCGATCCGGCCGTAGGTGGCCGGGACGACGGCCGCGCGGTCGACGAGGGACCGGACCAGCCCGAGGACACCCTCGCAGTCCGCCGCCCGGTCGACTTTGTTGACCACGACGAGGTCGGCCAGCGCGAGATGCCGGTCGATCTCGGGATGCCTGGTCCGGGTGTCGTCGAACTCGGCGGCGTCGACGACCTCGACGAGCCCGCCGTACACGATCCGCGGATCCTCGCTCGCGAGCACCATCCGCACGAGCTCCTGCGGCTCGGCGAGACCGCTGGCCTCGATGACGATGACGTCGATGCCGAGGGAGGGCTCCGTGAGCCGCTCAAGGTAGAGATCCAGTTCGCCGGCGTCGACCGCACAGCACAGGCATCCGTTGCCGAGCGAGACGGTCGAATCGCCGAGCGCGCCCGCGACGGCCATCGCGTCGATCTCGATGGCCCCGAAGTCATTGACGACCGCGCCGATCCGGCTGCCTCCGCTGCGGTGCAGGAGATGATTGAGCAGCGTGGTCTTTCCGGATCCGAGGAATCCGGCCAGCACCACGACCGGGATCTGCCGCGGACTCGGGCTCGGCTGACTCACCGTGCGACCTCTCTCACGCCGACGCGTGCACCGGCTCGCGTTCTCGGCACAGGGACGAAGAATGAATGCCGGACCAGGATACGAGCCGCAGGAATCGCGCCTGAGTGAACGATTGTTAGCAGCACTTGCGGGGCAGACGTTCGGCAAGGCGCCGGATCGTGCGACCCTCGCTTCCCTCCGTGCGCCGCCTCTCCGCCTCCCCGCCGATCAGCGCCGCTCGGCACTCTGGGGAGACGGCAAGCGCCGCCCACTGCTCGCCGGTCCCCTCCAGTCGACCCGCATACCGACGACCGGCGGACGGCCGCCTGACTCGGGGGTTGACATGGCCACACGAAATTTTGGGATACAGGGACTGCGCTCCGCTGCCGCGGCCGGCCTCGGCGTGGTGGCCGGCGCCCTCGTCGCCATGGCGGCACAGAAGCAGGCGATGGACACACTGCACGAACGCCTGGAGCAGCTGGAACAGCACGCCCGCACGCAGCAGCGCTCCAATCTGGCCAGGCAGCAGCGTCAGCACTGGGAGCTGTTGAGCAAGGCGATCGACGACACCGAACTCGCCGAGGTCCTGGACATCTTCGAGAGGCCCGTCACCCCTGAGCGGCGTCGGCAGTACCTCTTCGCCAACGCCCTGTACACCAACCTGCTCTGCTACTACCGCATCGGCAACATGGGCAGGGACGAGTTCGTCAAGCACGTCCGGGGCATCTTCCAGAACCCGATCGTCAGGGAGTACTGGTACGCGACCCAGGGACAGCGCGCGAGCCTCACAGGCACCGAGGAGGCGGAACTCGGCCGGCTCGTCGACGACCTGCTACTACAACTCGACGAAGCGGACACCGATGAGTGGTGGGTGGTCGGTGAGCCTCCCACCGACCCATGAGGAAAGGAGCCGGCCCACACGGCAGTGCCGAGACGGGACAGCTCCTTCACGACGACGACATCACGACGACATCACTAGGCGTCGGGGATGTCCTTCTTCGCCTTGACCAGGGTCTCCCGGGTGATGACGACGATGCGTTCGTAGTCGGCGCGTCCGGCGTCGGCGGGCAGCTGGGCGTCGAGGGAGTCAGTGACATCCGTACCGATGACCGCGAAGTTCCCGTCGGCCAGTTCAAAGATGTCGGGACATGTCCCGCCACCGGTACTGCCTCGATAGCGGGGTGCGACACCAAGGCGGCGGATGATCTGACTCACTGTTGAATTCCCTCTGTTCTCAAGGCACAAGCGCCTGCGCCCGCGGCCGCGCGAGCGGAGGCATCCTCGCAGGCCGGAGCCCTGGCCGCCGCGCGACACGCACACAGTCCGCCCCCACGCCCCAAGGAGGCAAGGCATCTATGCGGCCCTGTTTTATCACCCGCGAGGGTGGAGCCACGCGCGATCCTGGAGAACATCCGCAAGAGTGACGGAAGGCAGCGAAGAATCGATCATCAGCCCGTATAAGGCAGTTGTTGCCGTTTATGCAGTCGGCACGGACACCGGGGCCTCCGGCCCCACATACCGCGCCACCGGCCTGATGATCTTCGTGTCCTCCGCCTGCTCCAGGATGTTGGCACTCCAGCCCACAGCGCGCGCGGCGGCGAAGGTCGGGGTGAACATCTCTCGGGGCAGGTCGCAGAGTTCCATGACCACGCCCGCGTAGTACTCGACGTTGGTGTGGAGCTCACGGCCGGGCTTCAGCTCCGCCAGGATCGCCTCGACGTGACGCTCGACCTCCACGGCGAATTCCACGCGCGGCCCGCCGAACGCCTGGGCGACCTCGCGCAGCATCCGGGACCGCGGGTCCTCCGTGCGGTAGATCGCGTGTCCGAAGCCCATGATGCGATCTCCCGCGAGCACCCGCTGACGCACCCAGGAGTCGATCCGGTCCGGGGTGCCGATCGCGTCCAGGGTGTCCAGGGCGCGGCTGGGCGCACCTCCGTGCAGCGGCCCGGACAGCGCCGCCACCGCACCGGCGAGGCACGCCGCCACGTCCGCGCCGGTTGATGCGATGACCCGGGCCGTAAAGGTTGATGCATTGAATCCGTGATCAATGGTTGAGATCAGGTATTGCTCGATCGCCCGCGCGTGCCGCTCGGTCGGTACCGAACCGGTCAGCATGTAGAGGTAGTTCGCCGCGTACGACAGATCCTCGCGCGGCTCCACGGGCTCGAGCCCTCGCCCCAGCCGGTGCAGCGCGGTGAGCAGCGTGGGTACGGCGGCGGCCGCCTCGAGCGTGTCCCGCAGGCGCTGCTCGGCATCGACGTCGTACACGGGACGGAACCCCTTCGCCGCACCCAGCAGCGACAGTGCCGTACGCATCCCGGCGAGTGGGCCGGAGCGCCCGCCGGCCGCCGCTATGGCCGGCAGAGCGGCTCGCACCTCGTCGGGGAGCCGCCGCAGCGCGGCGGTCTCGGCGGCGAAGGCCGCGCCGCGCCCGGCGTCCGGCAGTTCGCCGTGCACGAGGAGGTGCCAGACGTCCTCGAACCCGCGGGCCCGCGCGAGGTCGACGGCCGAGTACTGCCGGTAGTGGTAGAAGCCCTCGAGACCGCGGACGTCACCGATCCGGGTGTCGGTGACGACGACCCCGGCGAGTCCTCGTGGCACGTCGAGAAGAGTGGCTGCGGACCTGTTGACGGACATGTCTTCCTCCCTGGACTTGATTCGACTGTCCATGATTGACTTGAGTCGTGTCAATATTGATTCAATCAATACATCAGTCAATGGGCCGCTAGGCGGATACGGTGACCCCCATGCGCGATCAAGAACCCGCCACCCGTGACGCGGACAGGCGGCTGAGCACCAAGGAGGCCGCCGAGTTGCTCGGCGTGAAGCCGGAGACCGTGTACGCGTACGTGAGCCGCGGTCAGCTCAGCAGCCGGCGGGTGGCCGGCGGCCGGGGCAGCACCTTCGACGCCGGGGAGGTCGAGGCGCTCGCCCGGCGCAACAGGCGAGAGGGCACGGGCAGTTCCGGATCCGGCGGGGAGCTGTCCGTACGGACCCGCATCACGCTCATCGAGAGCGACCGCTACTACTACCGCGGAGTCGACGCGGTGGACCTGGCCGCACGGCACACCTACGAGGAGGTCGCCGAGTGGCTGTGGACCGGCCGGATGCACCCGGGCGGCACGTTCACCGCGCCCCCCGCCTCCGTCGCCGTGGCCCGTCGCGCCGTCGACGCACTGCCCGAACACGCCGCGCCCACCGATCTGCTGCGCGTCGCCACGATCGCCGCCGCGACCGCCGACCCGCTGCGGTTCGACCTGTCCGAGGAGGCCGTGCTCGGCACGGCGCGCACGCTCATTCCCACGCTCGTCGCCGCTCTGCCACCCGTGAGGCACGACCGCCACGACGAGGGCCCCCTGGCCCACCGCCTGTGGACCCGGCTGACCAGGCGGGACGCCGATGAGGCGTCGCTGCGCGCCCTGGACGCCGCTCTCGCCCTCCTCGTCGACCACGATCTGGCCGCCTCCACGCTCGCGGTGCGTGTCGCCGCGTCGGCCCGTGCCCACGCCTACGCGGCGGTCTCCGCGGGGCTGGGTGTGATCGAGGGCCCGCTGCACGGCGCGGCCAGCGGGCTCGCCCACCGGCTGCTCCTCGACGTCCTCGACCAGGGCGACGCGGCGCCCGTGATCGCGGACGAACTGCGCGCCGGCCGCCGCATCCCGGGACTCGGCCACCGGCTCTACCCCGGTGAGGACCCACGCGCGCGTGCCCTGTTCACCCTCCTGGAACAGATCCCGCGCGCGGAGCCCGCCCTGCTCGCGGCCCGCGACATCGTCGGGACCGCCGCCCGCCACGCCCCGCTGCACGCCAACGTCGACTTGGCGCTCGCCGTGCTCACCGCGTCCTGCGGCATGCCCTCGACCGCGGGCGAGACGATCTTCGCCGTGGGCCGTACGGCGGGCTGGATCGCTCACGCCCTGGAGGAGTACGGCGAACGCCCCCTGCGCATGCGTCCGAGCGGTCTCTACGGGGGTCCGAAGCCGCCTCGGCCACTGCCGGAGTAGGGCAGGGCGGGCCCGGACGCCGCCGAGAACCAACTCAGGTTAGGCTCACCTGTGTGAGTACGTGCACGAGCGTCTCCCGGGACTTCGACGAGCCCGTTTCGGCGACCGCGGCCACCGCGAGGACCTGGCTGTTGCTGGAACAGCCAGGTCCGTGGGGTGCCAAGGCGCTCACCTCGAGCCACCTGGACCCCGCGCTGGGCCGTGCCCTGGAGGCGGCGGCCAAGGACACGGGCGTGCGGATCGCGCTCATCCGCCGCCCCGGGCGCCACGCGGACCGCCGCATGCCCGCCTCGCGCCGGGTGTACGCGGCCCACACCGTTCCGGGACAGGTGTGGCTGCACGGCGCCACGACCCCGGACCCGGAGCAGCTGCTCGATCTCGACTTCGCCGCGCTCGGCCGGGGCGACCACCACACGTTCGACGCGGTGCTCGGCGGCCGGCCCCACGACGGTGATCCGCTCGCCCTCGTCTGCACCAACGGCAAGCGGGACCGCTGCTGCGCCCTCCTGGGCCGGCCTCTGGCGGCCGAGCTCGCCACGTCGGGGGTCGAGGGCGTCTGGGAGGTCACCCATCTGGGTGGTCACCGCTTCTCCCCGACCGTGCTCGTGCTGCCGTACGGATACGCGTACGGCCGGGCCGAGGCCCACACCCTCAAGGAGGTCCTGCACGGCGCCGGGGAGGGGCGGATCGTCGTGGAGGGCTGCCGGGGCAGCTCGGCCTGGGAACGGCCCGGTCAGGCGGCCGAACTCGCCGTGCGCACCGCGACCGGCGAGTATGCCGCGGAGGCGCTGAGCGTCGTACGGACGGCGGGCGCCGCCCCGCGCTGGGAGGTGACCGTCGCCCACACCGACGGGCGCCGCTGGCAGGTCGAGGTGGCCCAGGGCGCGGCTCTGCCGCCCCGTCCGGAGAGTTGCGGGGCGTCCGTCCTCGGTTCGCCCGCGCGGATGGACGTCGTGGCGGTGCGCGAGATGAGGGTGACGACGGCACTCGCGAGCTGACCGGCCGGCCTCCGGGAGGTGCCGTCTCCATCAAGCATTGATGCCACCTCCGCCCGATCCCGCCGTCGCAAGCATTGATCAAGAGATCCACGCCACACCCGTTACGGCAGGTAGGCAGCCGCACGTACCGTCTTGGGTATGAGCCCCACTCCCCCCGCTCGCCGCCTGCGCCTCGGCCTCCCACGGCGGGTGTTCTCGCAGGTGCTGCTGATGCAGGTGGCGATCGCCGCGGGAGTCGCGGTCCTCGCGACCGGGCTGTTCCTCGCGCCTCTGAGCAACCAGCTGGACGACCAGGCGATGCGCCGCGCGCTCGCGATCGCGCAGACGACCGCACAGCAGCCGGACCTCGCACAGGACCTGCGGGACACCCCTCCCTCCCCGACCGGCCCGGTGCAGCAGGAGGCGGAGCGGATCCGCAAGGCCACCCAGGCCGAGTACATCGTGGTGATGGACTGGCGCGGTGTGCGCTGGTCGCACACCGACAAGAAGCAGATCGGCGGCATCGTCTCGACCGACCCCGGCCAGGCCCTGGCCGGCAAGGAGGTCATGGAGATCGACAGCGGCACCCTGGGCCGCTCCGCCCGGGGCAAGGTCCCGCTGCGCGACAGCGACGGCTCCGTCGTCGGCGCCGTCTCGGTCGGCATCGCCTACGACAGCGTCCGGGCCCGGCTGATCCACGCGATCCCGGGACTGTTCGCGTACGCCGGCGGTGCCCTGGCCGTCGGTGCGCTGGCCGCGTGGCTCATCTCCCGGCGGGTCCACAGGCAGACCCGGGACCTGGCCTTCTCCGACATCGCGGCACTCCTGTCGGAGCGCGAGGCGATGCTGCACGGCATCCGGGAGGGCGTCGTCGCCCTGGACCGCACCGGCCGCATCCGTCTCCTCAACGACGAGGCGCAGCGACTGCTGAGCATCGGCGACGCGGCGGTGGGGAGCTCCCCCGACGATGCGCTGGGCGCCGGCCGCACGGCCGATGTACTGGCCGGGCGCGTGACCGGCACGGACCTGCTCACCGTGCGCGGCCAGCGCGTGCTGGTCGCCAACCGCATGCCCACCGACGACGGCGGCGCCGTGGCCACCCTGCGCGACCGCACCGAGCTGGAGCAACTGGGCCGCGAACTCGACTCCACCCGTGGTCTGATCGACGCCCTGCGCGCCCAGGACCACGAGCACGCCAACCGTATGCACACGCTTCTGGGGCTGCTCGAACTGGAGATGTACGACGACGCCGTCGAGTTCGTCGGCGAAGTCGTCGGTGACCACCGGGCCACCGCGGAGCAGGTCACCGAGCGGATCGAAGACCCGCTGCTCGCCGCGCTGCTGGTGGGCAAGGCGACCGTCGCGGCCGAGCGTGGTGTCGCCCTGGGGGTGTCGGACCGCACCCGGCTGCCCGACCGGCTCATCGACCCCCAGGGGCTCGTGACCGTCGTCGGCAACCTGGTGGACAACGCCCTCGACGCCGTGGCGGGCAAGCCGCACGCGCGCGTGGAGGTCGAACTGCGCGCCGAGGGGCGTACGGCGATCCTCCGGGTGCGCGACACGGGCCCGGGCATACCGCCGGAACACCGGGAGTTGATCTTCACCGCCGGATGGTCCACGAAGAAGCCGCCGGCGCACCGCGAGCGGGGTATCGGCCTCTCCCTGGTACGCAGGCTCGCCGAGCGGCAGGGGGGCAGCGCGACGGTCGACGAGGCGTACGGCGGGGGCGCCGAGTTCACCGTCGTCCTGCCCGAAGCGCTCGCCGAGCCGGGCCCCGAACCGGCCCTGACCGTGCCGTCAGCTCCGCAGACCGCCAAGAAGGAGTCGTGATGATCGAGGTCCTGGTCGTGGACGACGACACCAGAGTCGCGCGGGTCAACGCCGCCTACGTCGAGAAGGTGCCCGGCTTCCATGTCGCCGGCGAGGCCCACAGCGCCGCCGAGGCACTGCTCCAGCTGGAGACGCTGCCCCGGCTGGACCTGGTGCTCCTGGACCACTACCTGCCCGACGAGACGGGGTTGCAGGTCGTCCACGAGATGCGGCGGCGCGGCCACCAGACCGACGTGATCATGGTCACGGCGGCCCGGGACGTGTCCACCGTGCAGGCGGCCATGCGGCAGGGCGCACTGCAGTACCTGGTCAAGCCGTTCGCCTTCGCCGGCCTGCGGGCCAAGCTGGAGGCGTACGCGGAGCTGCGCCGCACCCTGGACGGCGGCGGGGAGGCCGAGCAGGCCGAGGTGGACCGTATCTTCGGGGCGCTGTCGACCCCGTCGGAGCCCGATCTGCCCAAAGGGCACTCCCCCACCACCGCCGAGCTGGTCCGTCAGTCCCTGATGCACGCCGACGGGCCCCTGTCGGCCCAGGAGATCGCCGAGCGCACCGGGGTGAGCCGCCAGACCGCCCAGCGCTATCTGAAGCTCCTGGAGCGCACGGGACGGGCCAGACTGACCCTCAAGTACGGGGACGCGGGCCGCCCGGAACACCGTTACGTGTGGGCGACCCGCGCCTAGGTGTATTGACCCGCGGGGTTGTTCACACGGCTGATGGGTGGCTGACCTGCGAGTGCGGTGTGGCAGCGGTGGTGGTTGTAGGCGTGGAGGA
>NZ_JBITGX010000025.1:0-125867 GCF_044457425.1 Streptomyces sp. NPDC050546 | reverse complement strand
ACTCCCACAGGTCTTCCGGCGCCAACCGTTCGACAAGCGCAGCAGTCATCACCCCAGACTGCCGCAAGATCACGCCAACTGAAATGACGTCTTAGCCGGGTGAGCAACACCTTCTCCAGCGCGGCAGCGGCGACCTGCCCCTGTAGCAGGCTGCCCCCTGGACCAGCCGCCAGTGGCGGTATCGTCCTGGAACTCGGAGCGCCTGAACTGCGTGCCAGATCAGCGGGAGACACGACTGCCGTTGGACAGGGACGCACGATACGGCCGGCGATGAGATGTCACCCAGCTGCCGCGGAAAGTCTGAAGGGGAGCGGTCTCCATGGCCAACTTCTTGAAATCCGGTTCGCCGCAGTTCAGCGTCGACGTCCACCAGAACGAGCATCTGCCGGAGGGTGGCCGGGAGGTCAACGCCATCGTCACGGTCACGGCGGCCGGCGTCAGCACCGGTGGCTTCAACACCGGAACGCACCTGTCCGGCGCCGGGCCGGGCCAGGGCGCGGCGGCGGTGGTGGTCCTGGTCGACTGCTCCGGGTCCATGGACTATCCGCCGACCAAGATGCGCGAAGTCATGGAGGCGACGGCCGCCGCGATCGACGCATTGCGCGACGGCGTGCACTTCGCAGTCGTGGCCGGTACGCACCAGGCCACGGAGGTCTATCCGACGGGTGGCAATCTCGCCGTCGCCGACGCCCGCTCCCGGGCAGAGGCCAAACAGGCTCTACGCAAGATCTCCGCGGGCGGTGGCACCGCGATCAGTACCTGGTTACGGCTCGCCGACAGGCTGCTGTACTCCGCGGAGGTGGGGATCCGGCACGCGATCCTGCTCACCGACGGACGGAACGAGCACGAGCCGCCAGAGGACCTCCAAGCCGCGCTGGACGCCTGCTCAGGCCGATTCACCTGCGACGCGCGCGGGGTGGGTACGGACTGGGAGGTGAAGGAGGTCATGAGCATCGCCTCGGCGCTGCTGGGCACCGCGGACATCGTGCCCGACCCGGCAGATCTGGTGGACGACTTCACGCAGTTGGTGGAGAAGGCGATGGGCAAGAGGGTCGCCGACGTCGCGCTGCGCCTGTGGACTCCCGTGGGCGTCGAGACCACGTTCGTGAAGCAGGTCGCACCCACCGTCGAGGTGCTGACCGACCGGAGTGCCCCGGCGGGACCGCGCGCCGATGACTATCCGACGGGCTCCTGGGGTGATGAGTCCCGCGACTACCACATCTGCGTCCGCGTCCCAGAGGCGGGCATCGGCCAGGAGATGCTCGCTGCCCGCATCTCGCTGGTCGCGCGGGACAACGACAGGGTTCACACCTCCGGCCAAGGCCTGGTCCGCGCGGTGTGGACCGACGACATGGCGGCGATCGCCTCGATCGATCCGCTGGTCGCCCACTACACGGGACAGGTGGAACTGGCCGAGGCCATCCAGGAGGGCCTCGATGCCCGCAGGGCGGGTAACCACGAGGGGGCGACGGCCAAACTGGGCCGCGCGGTTCGGCTCGCCGGCGCGTTGGGGAACGACGAGACCACGAGACTGCTCGCCAGGGTGGTGGACGTCCTCGATGCGCCTACCGGCACTGTGCGACTGAAGGCAGAGGTCGCGGACGCTGACGAGATGACCCTGGCGACACGGTCGACCAAGACGGTCCGCACGGCCGGGAGCCCCGGTGCGGTGGGAACCGAGGACGCCACGAGGCTGCTTCGCCCTGGGGGTAACGGCCCTCACAGGCCGCAGCACAGCGGCGGTGATGCGTTCGGCAGGGAGCCGAGGCTCCTGGAAGCGGAGTTGGTTGAGCAGGCGCCTCCCGGGCGGGAGGTGCCCCTGCACGTGCGGGTCACCCGGGGAACGGATGGTCCAGGCGTGGCACTTCGGAGCTTTCGCATCCCGGCAGGGGGAGCACAGCTTCTGATCACCGTGCACGCGCCCGGCCTGGTGGCCCTGGGAGACCTGCAGCAAGAGCTGACTGTTCCTCCCGGCCGGGACTCGCACTGGCTGCAATTCGGCCTGCGCACCATGACACCCGGACTGCACACCGTTACCGTACGGGCCTTCCACAAAGGCACGTTTCTCGGCGAACTGCGCTCCCAGGTCTCCGTACAGCCCGACACCCCGGCCCGGGACGGCCCGCCGCGCACCGCACCGCTCACCACGCTCGCGTTCGATCCCGGGGAGGTGACCTTGCAGGTCCTCAAAGGCGCGGACGGTGTCTACAGTTTCCAGCTCCTCAGTGAAACCACCTACGCTCCCGAGTCCTTCCGCCTCGTAGCGGGCGATTCCCACGGTGCGAGGGAACGGATCTACGACGAGCTTCGGCGTACGGCAGCAACGGCCGGGCAGGGCGGAGGCAGAGACCATCACCAGGCCCGACGGCGGCTGATCAACCTCGGTGTGCAGTTGTGGGCCACGGCGGTGCCCGATGCCGTGCGTCAGCAGTTCTGGGAGGAGGTCGGGCACGTCACCGCTCTGACCGTGCTCGGTGAGCACGATGTCGTGCCCTGGGAGCTGCTGTATCCCCTGGACGGCCAGAGGAAGGGCGACGGATTCCTCGCCGAGTGGCTACCCGTGGTGCGCCGGGTCTTCGGGCAGGACCGGGTACGCGAACTGTCCCTGTCTCGCGCTGCTTTCGTGGTGCCGCCCGGCTCGCCGCCCGAAGCAGAGCGTGAGGTGGTGGCGCTTCGGGCCAGACTGGGTGACGCGGTATCCAACGGCGGGACCCTGACCCACGGCGCCGCCGTGAGCGACCTCATGGACGAAGGGCTCAACGGACTGCTGCACTTCGCCTGCCACAACTCGTTCACGAGTGCCGGCTCTCACGTCACGATGGCGGACGGCCCGTTCGATCCGATCGATCTCGCTTACGCCACCCACTCCGGGGCCCTGCGTACCACCCACCCACTGGTCTTCTTCAACGCCTGTCGCAGCGCCGGCCAGATCGACTGGTTCTCGACCGGCCTGGGCTGGGCGCCGCAGTTTCTGCAGGCGGGCGCAGGGGCGTTCGTCGGCACGTTGTGGCCGGTACGGTCCGACTCCGCGCTGCTCTTCGCCGACTCGTTCTACGAGTGCCTGGTCGCTGAGGGCCAGACTCTGGGGCAGGCATCCCTGAATGCGCGTCGAGCGATCCGCGACCAGAGCGGGGATCCCACCTGGCTCGCCTACGCCGTATACGGCAGTCCCGCGGCGTATGCCGACATACGTTAGAAAGCACGGATACACTCCCGGACAGGAGAGGCATGGGCGAGCCGGTCTTCGTCATCCACGGCGTCGGCAATCGTGACCCACAGGCATTCACCGCTACCGTGGCGGCCCTTCAGGCTGCTGCGGGGACGACCTTGGTGCCGGTCTACTGGGGGGACCTCGGTGCGGATGACCGTTTCATCGACGTTGCACTCCCTTCCCATTCCACCGGGCTGCGCGATACGGCCGAGACCGTTGACGCACCGTCCGAGCTGCTGCTGGCCACGCTGCTGGGCGAAACCGTCGAGCCTGCGCCAACAGACCTGCCGACGTCCCTGCGAGACGCGATCCGCCACGGCTTGGACCCCTCGCAGAACAGCGGCCTGCGTGAGGACCGCGAAAGTCCGGACGCCGACCAGGTGATTGCAGCGCTCGCCGAGGAATGGCCGATGACCCAGTGGCTGTCACGCTCCGATGACCCGTCACTTCTCAACGAGACGGGAAGGGCCATCGCGCATGCGGTCACCTACACGCAGGAGACGGATGATTCCTGGGCCGGGCTCCGTGGCGCGGCACCCGTTGACGGCACTCTCCGCTCGCTGATCCGACGTCGGCTCGCGGACCTGGACCGCATCGCAGGCGCGGCCATGAAGGCGGTCGCCGGCAGGATGAACCACAGCTTGCGCCACCGCCTCGGACCAGGCGCCACGAGGTTCCTGGGCGATGCACTCGTCTATCAACGCCATCGCGAGCAGATCCATGCCCGGGTATGGGAGCAAGTCGCCGCCGTCGACCCCGAACTGGGACGCACCCCGGGCCGCCCCGTACGGCTGGTCGCACACAGTCTCGGCGGGGTGATCGCTGTCGACATGGCCACCGCGCGGGAACCGCTGTGGACTTCGTCGCTGCTCACCTTCGGCTCTCAACCCGCGTTCTTCCACCTCTGTGACCCCCGTGGGGGCCAACTTTCCCCCTACGTCGGCCACCATCCCGTCACCCTGCCGAACTCTCTGGCCCGCTGGACCAACCTCTGGCAACCACTGGACGTACTCGCCTTCGCCGCCACCCCTGTGTTCCGTCTCGCCGACGGCACGTCACCGGTCGACCTGGCGCTGTCTCACCCCGCCACCGCAGGGCTGTGGACCCACTCCGTGTATTGGGACCTGCCGGAACTCGCCTTCGCGATCAGCGAGGCAATGCGGTGACCCCCTCCCCGAACCGGTCCGGGATCCCCACACCGGGAGTCAACCCCAGGCTCCGACAGCTCCCCGGTCCTGCGCGGTGGTGCGCCTCAACGCGAGGGGCCGCGATGTCGTCACCAGCGCTGCGAGGTTGAGGGGCGGCGAGGGGATAGTGGGCTCCAAAACCCTGACATTCCCGCACAGCGGATGACGTACGGCCAACCATGGCCTAGACCTTTTCCTGATCAACGGTTAGGCTCTGCCGCGCGCACCCGAGAGCGCTCTCAAGCTCTGCTGTTCCACCCCCACTCTGCTGGAACAACGAAGGGGCATCCCTTGAGACGCACCACAGTTCTGCGTACCGCTCTGTCCGCGCTCCTCCTGCTCGGCACCTGGACCGCCGTCGGCGCCCTGCCCGCTTCCGCGGCGGACACTTCCGCACGCTCGACCGAAGCACCCGCCTCCCCCGCCCTCCTGTCCGCGATGCAGCGCGACTTGGGGCTCACCCTGGACGAGGCCGAAGCGCGCCTGGCCGCGGAGAAGACCGCGACAGCCGTCGAACGCGAAGCGCGCAGCGCCGCCGGTTCTTCCTACGGCGGCTCGTGGTTCGACGCCGACCGTGGCGAACTCACCGTCGCCGTCACACGTGCCGCGCAGGCCGACGCCGTACGCGCGACCGGAGCGACCGTACGCCTCGTGCGGTACGACGCGCGGCAACTCGACGCGGCGAAGAAGCGCATCGACGCGCTGTCCGCGCCTGCCGGGGTCGGCAGTTGGCACGTGGATCCGAAGGCCAACAAGGTCGTCGTGAACGTCGTCGCCGAGCACCGGGACGACAACGATGTCCGGACCTTCCTGGCCCGAGCCCGTCAGGCCGGTCCCGTAACGGTGCGACAGACCCCCGCCGCACCGCGTACTTTCGCCGCCGGCACCGTGGGCGGTGACCCCTACTACACCGGCAACGTCCGCTGCTCCATAGGCTTCTCCGTGCACGGCGGCTTCGTCACCGCCGGGCACTGCGGCTCGCCGAGCGCGGCCGTGTACGGCTGGGACCGGTCCTACATCGGCAACTTCCAGGGGTCGTCCTTCCCGGGCAACGACTACGCTTGGGTGAACGTAGGCAGCGGCTGGTGGACCGTACCGGTGGTGCTCGGCTGGGGCACCGTTCCCGACCAGCTCGTCCGCGGCTCCGCCGAGGCCCCGACAGGCGCCTCCGTCTGCCGTTCGGGCTCCACCACCCACTGGCACTGCGGCACCGTCCTCGCGAAGAACGAGACGGTGAACTACAGCCAGGGTGCCGTCCACCAGATGACCAAGACCAGCGTCTGCGCCCAACCCGGTGACTCCGGCGGCGCCTTCATCAGCGGCGACCAGGCCCAGGGCGTCACCTCCGGCGGCTGGGGCAACTGCAGCAGCGGCGGCGAGACCTGGCACCAGCCCGTCAACGAGATCCTCAACAGATACGGGCTCCGGCTGCACACCGCCTGAGCGCTGAACGGCACACCGTCCGGGGTGACGTGCTGTCCGGCGGACAGCACGTCACCCCCGCATCATCGACCTTCGCCGTCGTAGGCGACGAACCCGTGCCTCCCGGAGCCCACGCCGTAGGTGGCACGGTACGGCAGGGCTGCAGCAGGCGAAGGCTTATGTCATGGCCGTCCGGGACGGAGACGAACCGCCGGAGGAACTGGTCGACCTCACCCGGTCGCCGGAGACATGCCCTCCGCTGCCCATCAGCACCCTGGCTGGCCCGGTTCAGTAGCGGTCCAGATCTTCGGAGCCGGGGCGGCACAGTCACGTCTGGGGAAAGACCTACTCCCTGAACATGCGTGACACCCAGTACACGGCGGAGGTCACGGGCGCCAGCCACAGGCGGATACGTCTCCGTACCACCCGCCAGTCCCGCTGCTTCCTCTGCTCTTCCACGTTGATCTCCTCGGGTTCGGGATCCAGCCCCCACCGACATGGTCGGGCCGAGTACGCGGGCGTCCGCCATCGAGACGGCCCACTCGGATGCGGTCCATGACGGGGGTGAACTGCGGGGCGTCGCCCCACTGGCCCGGTGTGATCAGCAAGGCCAGGGGCGGCGTCCGCCTTCCCCGGCGAGATGGATCTTGCAGGTCAGGCCGCCCCGAGAGCGCCCGAGTCCCTCATCGGGGCGGTGCTGCCGGGGCGTTGTTCTTTTCCCGACACCCGCGGGCGTCTCTTGCGGGCTCCGGCGGCGTGCTGGTGGGCCCGGCAGGAGGTGGAGTCCACACTCACCATCGACCAGTCGATACGGCCCTCGGCGTCGGCGTCCGCCAGGACGGCCGCGAAGAGCCTGCCCCAGGTGCCGTCCGCCGACCAGCGTCGGTGCCTCTCGTACACGGTCTTCCACTTGCCGAAGCGCGCAGGCAGATCCCGCCACGGCACACCGGTGCGGTTCCGGTACAGGATCCCGTTGATGATCCTGCGATGGCTCGCCCAACGACCGCCCCGCTTGCCGGACTTCGGCAGATGTGGCCTCAACCGGACCCATTCATCGTTCGACAGATCTCCCCGCCCCATGGACATGCCAACGAGCCGACCCCAGAACGGTCACATGATCCGCCGGACAGCCCCTAGTACTCCAGCAGCGTTTCGCTATCTGGCCTGGTCAGAGGCATCGTCGGGGAGTGTAGTTGGCTGCTGGCACGTCAGGGGCGGTCTTGGCGGACCGCCCCTCCAACGAATGACGTCGTCGTCGGTAGTGACAGTGCCGGGCCACGGCCTGACGCTTTCGCCGCCATTGCGACCAACTCAGCGCATGGATGCGACGTGGCGGGCGGGGCCGGTGTGTGAGGCCAGTTGCCAGGAGCCGGCGGACTTCTGCCACGGTGAGCGGAACCAGGATGGAACCGTTTCTGCATCCCCCTTTGCCGCCGCCTGGGCCGCCGTGGCCGAGAGAAAAGCATGCGCGAGCATGGCCAGGGTGATGTGCCTCATCCAGCCGACGTAGCCGCGGACTTCGTACTGGTCCAGGCCGCACTCGTTCTTCGCGGCCTGGAAGCATTCCTCGATCGCCCACCGGCGCCCGGCAACGCGCACGAGCCGGTCAACGTCGGTGCCCGCTGGCGCGTATGCGAAGTAATAGGCGATCTGATCGGGTCTGTTGATACTGCGCCGGGCCAGCGCCCAGCGCTGATGGGTGGGCCGCTCACCGTCGAAGTCCTCGATCGCCGAAAGCTGGACGGCCGCCCAGTGATAGACGCGTGGGCCCTTGGCGCCGTCGCCGCACGAACGTCGCTCCCACGCCTCATGCGGCGCTTGGCTGAACAGATGGTCGATCCGGCCGAAGCGGGGCACCGGCTGGGACTTCGGGACGGCGAGCACGTAGCCGACTGCGGCTTCTTCCAGCATCCGGCGAAAGCGCCACTCCTGGCCGTAGGCCGCATCCGCGGTCACCCAGGCGATCGGCAGCGGGGAGGCCAGTGCGCGCAGCACCATGACCCTGGCCAGCTCGGGTTTGGTGGCGAAGCCCCTCTCATCAGGAATCTTGGCGGCACGGCAGCGTCCGCGGTCTTCCGTCCAGGACTTGGGCAGATACAGCTCGCGGTCCACCAGGGCGCGTGCGCGGGTGGTGGCGTAGGCGGCGAAGACGCCGATCTGACAGTTCTCGGTGCGGCCGGCAGTGCCGGAGTACTGGCGCTGCACCCCCGCGGAGGTGGTGCCCTTCTTGATGAAGCCGGTGTCATCGAGGATGAGGACTGCGTCGGCCTCACCGAGCTGGTCGGCGACGTATGCCTGCAGGTCGTCGCGGACGTCGTCGGCGTTCCAGGTGGCTCCGTTCAGTAGCCGTTGCAGGCCGTCGGGGGTGCGGTGGCCTGCGTATTCGGCCAGTTGCCAGCCGTTTTTGCGGCCGACGGGGCCGAGCAGGGCGCGGACGTAGTCGCGCATGCGGCGTCGTAGGTCGGCGCGGCCGAAACGGTGGCCGATGCGCAGGAAGAGGTCGTCGAGTTCACGGTCCCAGGTCGCGTCGGCAAGGTCGTCGATCACGCGGGGAGGCTGCCCTCATCACCACGCAGACAGTTCTCGACGTCATTCGTTGGAGGGGCGGTCCGCCAAGACCGCCCCTGACGTGCCAGCAGCCAACTACACTCCCCGACGATGCCTCTGACCAGGCCAGATAGCGAAACGCTGCTGGAGTACTAGCCCCCACCCCCACACACAATGGGGGGCCCGCTGCGTCATTCGCTGACATCGACGCCGCAGCCCCGGGCCAGGCGCGCCCTGAACGGCACCGACTTACCCGTCCTGCTCCTGGCCCACCAGCCCAAGTTAGTCGACCGGGCGGCAGCCACCCGGCATCGACCTCCAGCTCTCCGGCCACACCCACGCCGGCCAGATCTGGCCCTTCCACCCCTTGGACCGCATCGATCAGCCCGCCCTCGCCGGTCTCAGCCACCACGGCCCCCGCACCCTCCTCTGCACCAACCGCGGCACCGGCTTTCTGGGGCCCTCCGTTCCGCATCTTCGGCCCCAGCGAGATCACCCTGCTCGTGCTCCGCTCCCCACACCTGCCCACCGCGCCAAAGCAGAGGGCGGGCCAACACATCCGCTTCAAGTGTCCTTGAGCTGGGGCGCGGCGGCGACAGATGACCAGGCTCGTCTCGCCGAGGACAAGATCCGGGCCATTCCCGGTCCGGCGGCCACAACGAGCAACACGTGGCCACGTTTTACGTCCAGCAGACGAAGAACCTGCTGCTGGCTCAGCACCACATTCAGGCAGCATCCCAAAGACCCGCATCCAGAATGCGCGCAGCCTTCGTGATACTCCCCGGCATCAGGTGCCTGTAGGTCCGATACGTCTCCTCGATCGACTTGTGGTCCATCCACTCGGCTACGTCGGTAATCGGCATACCGTTACTGAGGGCGTTCGACGCAAAAAAGTGACGGAAGCTGTACATACCAACCCCCTCTTCTGGCGGCAACTGCTTGAACAATTTCTGGACGCGGTAGTGTTCCATTCCTTGTGTGTAATACCCGCTCGGGCCCCGCAGAAGGTACCCCTCCGAAGTCGCTGCATGCCTCTCGGTGAACTTCTCCATCGCCTCACGCACCGCACGAGGTAGATGAATCTCCCGAAATTCACCCACCTTTCGGTGCTTCAACTTCGCCGGCCTATTCAACCTGGCATGTATCTGCTCGTGTACACGGTAGACATCGTCAGCAACGATGTTGTTCAGGTTGACAGCCCGAGCTTCGCCGTTTCGCAGACCGCAGCCGACCATCATAGTGATTTCCAGGGCAAGGTCCTCATGAGCTACTGACAGCGCCTTTTCTATGTAGCCCAGCGTGGGGATACTCACCCTGTCGCGCACGTACTCCGGCCCTTGCACGCCCTTCACAGGGTTACTCGGAATGCCTCCCTTCTCGTGGGCATCCAAAAGGATCGACTTGAGGCCCCGGAAGATGCTCACCTGGTTACCCCGACCGACGCCGTTCACTTCCAGGTCATCGAGAAACTGCTCTACGACGGTCTGTGTCACCGAGTTCAGCTTCCTCGATCCCAGCGCTGGGTTGATGTGCACATTGAGAGAGCTGAGCACATTCTCCTTCGTAGAGTATTCCGCCATTCTGCGCTGCCGGGGCAGCCACGTTTCCGAGTATTCCCTGATGGTCTGTTGACCCAATTCTCGACGCGCCTCCGCCACCGAGGGTGCCGTCGCCTTCTTCTCAGCGTACAACTGCGAAAGGCGCTCAATCGCATCATCCTGGGAAGTGAAGCCCCTCTCCTCGCGCTGCTTCCCCAGCGCGTCCCGGAAACGAATGGTGTATCGGTGGGGGCAACGAGCGGGCTTGACACAGGAGCAGTCCTTGAAAAACGAACCCATGCCGCGGGCGAGCTGGCGTGCCACGAATGAAACCTTCCGAACAAGAGCAGGTCCGTCCGGTGGGGGCGTCACCGACGGACAGAGGGTCAGCGGCGCAGGACGCAGCCATGCCTCTTGCTGACCATTTGCTGACCTGGACCTGATCATCATGCCTCTGACCTGCAGAAGTGACCACACATCAGATTTTCCAAAGGAATGTGCAGGGAAGCGGGCGGGGGGTGAACGGGGTTGATCGGAAGCGGGCAGGATGCATCGCGGGGTTCGCAGGGCAGTCGACCGTCCACCCTGGCCTGCACCTTCACGAGTCAGACACACCACGGCAGCCCTGCTGCGATTCGCATGTTCGGCAAGCTCTCGCAAGGTTTCGCAGGGCTGATGCTGACCACTTGCTGACTTGCCAATGAGTCATCAGATTTTTTCGAAGCCTCGTACGCGCTGCGCGCAGCCATGGTCCGCAGGCCCGCCATGTCCTGCCACACCGGCACCTGCGCGTCGTAGCCGTTCCCGGCGCCGATGCAGACCGTCGGGATCGAGATGCTCCGTGTGATCTCCGCACCGGCTTCCCCGGGCACCATCTCGATGAGTACCACGAAGGCCCAGCGCACGCGGCTTGCAGAGATCCGCGACAACCTCCGCGACCGGATCGCCGAGGCCGAACGTGAGGGCTGACTCGGCGAGATCGAAGGACTTGAGGTGAGCCTCGCCGGAGCACAACAAAAGATCAGTCAGATCGACGGTCCGAGAACTCCGCGCTTCCTTGGCATGCCAGGACCTGCGTCCGACTGGATGTGCACAGCTGCGCCGCCGGCCTGACGGGGGTGGCCGCTCCGCAGTCGAGACCCGGGTGGGACACCAACGTCTGGTGCCGCGATCATCGGACGTCAGGTCGGCCCCAGGAGGTTGGTCCGCACGTCGAGCAGATGGGCTCGCATCTGCTGGCGGGCCGCATCCGGATCGCGGTCGCTGAGAGCTTCGACGATCTGTTGGTGGGCCGCCTCGTAACGGATACGCCTTTCCGGGCTGGCCGAGCGGCGCTTGAGGTTGCCCCACACCGGCAGGTCGCGGGCGGCGTTCATGGTGTCGAACATCCGCAAGAGCAGCCCGTTGTGGGCGGCTTGGGCGATCGCGCGGTGGAATACGGAGTCCCAGGACTCGAATTCGGTGTGGGTGGCTGCAGCGCAGCCACGAGTGAGTCCTCGCTGAACCTCGGCGAGATCTGCAGGGGTGGCGTGCTGGGCGGCCAGGTAGGCAATCTCCGGTTCGATCACCAGTCGGGCGGTCATGATCTCGGCGGGACTGGTCTGCAGGACACCCGGCTCTTCGCAATCAGCCGGTGCGGCGACGAAAGTTCCGCGGCCCACGTGTCGGGTGATGACGCCTTCCCGCTCGAGTATGCCCAGCGCTTGGCGAACGGCAGCGCGGGAGGCGCCGAGGTCGGTGGCGAGAGCCCGTTCGGTGGGCAGCCGACTGCCCGGAGACAGTCGCCCCGCGCGCAGGCCGTCTTCGATCAACGCCCGCACCTGCCCACCCGTGCCCGATGGACGCCTGGTCTCTGTCTGCTCGGCCATGCTCGCCTTCCCCCATTGCGCAACCAATCTGGACCAATCCTAGCGCAGCACTCCCGGCTGGACATGAGCAAATCGGACGGGCTAGCGTAGCCAATCGAACCCAATCATGACCATGCGCAACCAATGTGCCAATTGGTTGCGCTGAGTTCGACTCGTGAAGGAGGTGCAGTCGATGAAGCTGGTAACAGTCCTTGACCCGCAGACCCACAAGACGACCCTCGGCCGCCTCGACTCGGACAACACGATCCGCGATCTGACAGGCGTGGTCGAACAGAACACGATGCTGGGGGTCATCGACGCCTGGGACGACGTCGCGTCGGCCCTCGAGGCCGCTGACGGCCTGCCCGTGGTGTCCGAGCCTCGCCTGTGCGCGCCGATCCCGCTGCCGCGCAATCTGTATGCGGTCGGCAAGAACTACCACGACCACGTGCGGGAGTTCGGTCGCTCCGGCTACGACAGTCCGGACCTGTCCACGGACATCCCGGCCGTGCCCGTCATCTTCTCCAAAGTCCCCGCCTCGGCGACCGGGCCCTACGACGCCATCGACCCGCATCTCGACATCACGGCCGAGCTGGACTACGAGGCCGAGCTGGCCGTCATCATCGGCCCCGGCGGGCGTGGCATCCCGCGCGAGGCCGCGATGGATCACGTGTGGGGCTACACGATCATCAACGATGTCACCGCCCGCGATCAGCAGCACGATCACCAGCAGTGGCTGATCGGAAAGTCCCTGGACACGTTCGCGCCGATGGGGCCTTACGCGGTCACCGCCGACGAAGTCGGCGACCCAACACGTCTGGAGGTGTCGGCCACAGTGAACGGCGAACTGCGCCAGAAGGCCCCGGTCGCCGACCTCATCTTCGACATCCCAGAACTCATCAGCACCCTCTCTGCCGGCATCACGCTCCGCAGCGGGGACATCATCGCCACCGGCACCCCGGCCGGCGTCGGCATCGGCTTCACCCCGCCCCGCTTCCTAGAGACCGGCGACGTCGTCGAATGCGCCATCTCGGGGCTGGGCTCCCTACGCAACACGGTCAGCCACCCTGCATAGAGCCAGCCCCGAACCCTGCCTCCTCCACTGATTCCCGGAGCTCTCGAATGTCCCCCCTCCCCACGCCGGCCGCGCCCGCCAAGTCTGGTGCGGGCGGACCGCAACAGGTGGCCTCGCGCCCCTGGATGTGGCTGGCGGCCTGGCCGGTGATCGCGGTCATGGCGCTGTCCAATGAGCCGACGCCGCTGTACGTGCTGTGGCAGGACCGGATGGGTTTCTCAGCCGCGACGCTCACGCTCATCTACGCCGGATACATCGGTGGGCTGCTGCTGACCTTGTCCCTCGGCGGCACCTTGGCCGACCGGTACGGGCGCCGTCCGGTGCTGCTGCCGGGCCTGGTACTGGGACTTATGGCCTCCGCCCTGTTCATCACCGCCCACTCCGTGGCGGTACTGGGGCTGGCCCGCGTGCTCAGCGGCATCTCGGTGGGGGCGATCCTGTCGGCCGGCATGGCCGCCGTATCAGACCTGGCACCGGAGGGTGACAAGAAGCTCGGCGGGCTGATCGCCTCGACCGCGATGGTCGCTGGTGCGGCGTTCGGGCCGCTGCTCACCGGCGTGCTCTCGGAGGCCCTGCCGTACCCGACGGTGACGGTGTTCGTGGTGCAGCTGCTTGTGATGCTGGTGGCGTGGTTGCTGGTGCTGCGGATGCCGCTGGCGAAGGCAACCAGCGTGCATCGATCAGGGCGGGTGCTGCGGATGCCGTCCGTGCCACGGGCCCATCGCCGCGCCCTGTTGACGAGCCTGGCCGTCTTCGCCCCGGCCATCACCGCCACCGGCTTCGTCCTTAGCCTGGGCCCTCCCTGCTCGCTGGACTCCTGCACTCGGACAACCGGCTGCTGTCCGGCGGCCTCATCTTCCTGCTCTTCACCGCAGCTACCGGCATCCAGTTCACGGTCCGCGCCGTGCGCGTCTGGGCGCTGTTCCAGATGGGTGCAGTGCTGACCATGGCCGGAATGGTGGCGCTGATCGCAGCGGTGGCGCTCACGTCGGTGCCGCTGCTGCTGGTCACGGCGGTGCTGTCCGGCCTTGGCCAGGGCGCATCGCAGCTGGGCGGCCTGTCCACGCTGGCCGAGGTGGTGCCGTCCGAGCGTCTTGGAGAGGCGAACGCGGCCCTGACCGCGGGCGGCTACCTCCTGGCCGGAACGCTTCCGGTGGCGGACGGCTATCTCAGCGACGCCGTCGGACTGACCGCCGGCACCACGGCGTTCGGAGTCGTCATCGCGGCGTTGGCGGCCCTCGGCGCCCTGACAGCCCGTCAGCGTCCACACATGTCACAGCCCGAACATCCACGCCTTGGACCGGAGGATTCTTGAGCAGCACCACGCGCCGCACCGTCCTGCTCCTCGTCGGCGCTGCAACTGCCACCGCCGCAGCGGCATTGCTCGCGGGAACCGTAGAACGCGACGACCCACCAGCCCCTACCGCATCCCCTCAGCTCTACACAGGAGATCTCATGCGCCCCACCTCCAGTGGCAAGCACCACACCACCTTCGAGTTCGGTGACCTGACAGTTGTCTCGCTGCGCGACGGCTACGTCGACATGCCGCCCACACGGCTGCGTGACGATAGCGGACACACGCTCGAGACGGTGCCGGACACGGTCCCGCTCATCGACGGCAATCTGCGTCTGTCGGTCAACGCGTTCTACATCACCGACGGCACCAGCTCGGTCCTCATCGACACCGGCGCGTCCAATGCCTGGCACTCCACCATGGGATCGCTTCTCGACGCCCTGAACGAGGCCGGCATCGACCGCGGTGACATCACCGACGTGGCCATTACCCACAACCACGAAGATCACGTGAACGGTCTGATCGCGCCCGATGGATCACAAGCGTTCCCCGCGCTGGAACGCGTATGGATCGGCGAGGGCGACGCGGCGGTGTTCACCGGGCGTCTCGCGCCGATCCGAGACCGGGTCGTGCCGGTCTCCGAGAAGGTCGCAGTCACCGACCGGGTCACAGCGCTACCCACTCCCGGACACACACACGGCCATACCGTCTATGAGGCACGCAGCAGCAGTGGCCGCCTTCTTGTGTGGGGTGACACCGTGCACGTGCCCTCAATCCAGTTCGACCAGCCGAACGTGTCATGGGAGCTCGACGGCGACCAGCCGCAGGCCCGCCAGGCCCGCAACGCACTGCTTCAGCAGCTCACCGAACCGGGATACTTCGTCGCTGGAGCCCACCTGGACTCCCCCGGCATCGGCAGGGTGACACGCCACGGATCCGGCTATGCACTCGAGTACGTAGCAGCACCCACCTCCTGACACGCCGACCATCCGCCAGCCCCGCCGCTCGGCCCGTCGGTACTCCCGAATCTGCGCCCCGGTGTCCTCGACCTGCGTCGAGGACACCGGGGCGCGCGCAGGTCGTCATGCTCCGTGCCCACGTACGGCCGAAATTTCCCAGCGCGCCGTTCAGAGAAGCGGGGTGCCCCAGAGTTCGTCGGTGAAGTCCTTGACCGCCCGGCCGACGATCTCCTCGCTGCTTCCGGCGCTGTACCCATTGGCCGTGTCGAGGAAGTTGACGCCGCCCTCGAGGGCCTGCTTGATGATGTCCCGGCTGGCGTCCGCGCCCAGCGACCAGGGCTCGCCGCCTCGGTCCGGCTCGCCGAAGCTCATACAGCCGAGGGTGATGGCGGAGACTTCCAGTCCGGTCGTCCCGAGTTCGATGCATCACATGCTTCCGAACCTAGGAGTTGGAGTGCGGGCTAACGCACATACGTCTCGGCCCGGAATCGTCAACCCCACACGCCTGGCCACGCTGACCCCACGGGAACGAGAAGTGCTGACCCTGGTGGGCACCGGTCTGGCCAACGACGAGATCGCCGAGCGGCTCTTCGTCACACCGGTCACCGTCAAGACCCACGCCAACCGGGCCATGGCCAGACTCGGCGCCCGCGACCGCGCCCAACTCGTCGTCATCGCCTACGAGACCGGCCTCGTTCGCCCGGGAGAACGACAAGCTTGAGGGCCCGCCCGGCCGTGGCCGGGGTCTTGGCTCTCCGGGGCGCTCTCCGGGGTGACGCCCACCTCACCTCTGTCGCGCGGCGGCGAGCGCCGCCTCTGCCTTCGTGCGGTAGACGGCGAGCTTCTCCGCGGGCGCGACGATCTGATGGCTGCGGGACCTGATGGAGACGTCGTGGTCTCCCGCGGCCCTGCGCAGGGCTCCCACGGTGGCCTGTTCGCGGGGAACATGGGCGAACGGGTCGAAGGAGTACCAGCGCATGGCGTTCTCGTGCGTCATCTTGTTGATGTCGTCGTCCGGCACGGAGTTCGCGGTCAGCACCTCGTGAAGCTCCTCGGGGGCGTTGGGCCACATCGAGTCGCTGTGCGGGTAGTCGGCCTCCCAGCAGATGTTGTCGATGCCGATGTCGTGACGGAGCCTCACCCCGATCGGGTCGCTGATGAAGCAGGTCAGGAAGTGCTCGCGGAAGATCTCCGAGGGCTGCTTCCCGCCGAAGTCCTGAAGGGTCCAGGTGGCGTGCATCTCGTAGGTGCGGTCCAGACGGTCCAGGAAGTAGGGGACCCAGCCGGTGCCGCCCTCGGACAGCCCGATCTTGATGGTCGGGTACTCCTTGAGGACACGGGACCACATCAGGTCGGCCGCCGCTTGGACGAGGTTGATCGGCTGGAGAGTGATCATCACGTCCGGCGGGGCGTCGGGCGCGGTGATGGCGAGGCGGCCGGAGGAGCCGATGTGCAGGTTCATCACCGTGCCGCAGTCGGTCAGGGCCCGCCATACCGGGTCCCAGTACTCGGAGTGGAAGCTCGGGTAGCCGAGGGGGACCGGGTTCTCCGGGAAGGTGAGGGCGTGACAGCCCTTCTCGGCGACCCGCCGGATCTCCTGGGCGCACAGTTCGGCGTCCCAGATCGCCGGGAGGGCCATGGGGATGAAGCGGCCGGGGTGGGCGGCGCACCACTCGTCGATGTGCCAGTCGTTGTAGGCACGCACCAGGGCGAGGGAGAAGTCGGAGTCGTCGGTGGCGAACAGCCGGGCGGAGAAGCCGGGGAAGGAGGGGAAGTTCATCTGGGCGAGGACGCCGCCGGCGTTCATGTCGGCGACGCGTTCGTCCACGTCGTAGCAGCCGGGCCGGATCTCGTCCAGGCCCTGCGGCTCCATCCCGTACTCCTCCTTGGGACGGCCCGCGACCGCGTTGAGCGCGGCGTTGCCGATCTTGGCGTCCCGGAACTGCCAGACGTCGCTGCCGTCCTCCCGGTGGACCAGCCGCGGGGCGTCCTTCTTGTAGCGGGCGGGCAGGTGTTTCGCGAACAGGTCCGGCGGTTCGATGATGTGGTCGTCGACGCTGATGAGGATCATGTCATCGCGGTCCATGGGACTCCTTGTGGCTGAGGTCGGATCAGTCCGAGGCGGGCAGGGCCTTGGGCGGTTTGACCGCCAGGGGCTTTCCTCCGTACGTGAGGTGGCCGGCGCCGGAGGCGGTGCAGAGGAGTTCGAGCGTGTCGGCGGGGTCGACGTAACGCTTGCCGATGAGGGTGTCCGGCGCCTGGCCGGTAGCCTGCGGGGCAGGGGCGTCCCGGGCCGGGAGCATCGGCGTGCCGCCGCAGGCGACCGGACCTTCGGCCTCCTGCGGGGCCCGGATCACGATGACGCGTGTGGTGCCGGTGGCCGAGGCCAGTTGGTCACCGGGGCGCAGGGCCGGGATGCGGGGTGACGGCATGGCGCGGTTCTCCTTGGGGTGCGGGTGCGGGTGCCGCTGGCGTGAGCATGTCTCCCAGCCGGTCCAGATCGTAGGACTGGCGGGCGAGCCAGAAGCGCAGGAATCCGGTGAGCGAGTAGCGCAGGAAGAGGGCACCGCCCACTACGGCGGCGGTGACGCCGCCGAGGCCGATGGCGAGGGCGTCGCCCTGGGCGAGGGAGTTGTCCGTGGCATGGGCGAGCGGGAAGGCGAGCGCGCCGAGCACCAGCCCCGCGGCCATCAGCAGTCCGCCCAGGCGCAGCCAGAGCGTCGCGCGTGCGGTGGCGGGGTCGGGGATCTTCAGCTCGGCGAGTTCGCGGACGAACCGTTCCGCACGGGTGTCGGGTGGTGCGGTCATGTCGGGCTCCCCAGGTAGTAGGAGGAGAGTTCGGCGTGCAGGGACCGGCCGGGAGGCCCCTGCCACTGGATGCGGCCGCCGACGAGGACGGCGGCTCGGTCTGCGATCCTCAGTACGGCGGTGGCGAACTGCTCGACGACGAGGACGGCGACGCCCTGCCGGGCGATGTCGGCGACCAGTTCGTAGAGTTCGGCGACGACCAGGGGGGCGAGTCCCATGGAGAGTTCGTCCAGGAGCAGGACGGCGGGGTCGGTGGCCAGGCCCCGGGCGAGGGCCAGCATCTGCTGTTCGCCGCCTGAGAGGGTGCCGGCGGGTTGGGTGCGCCGGGTGCCGAGGACGGGGAAGCGGGCGTAGGCGATCTCCTCGATCTCCTCCTGGGTGCGGCCCGTGAAGGTCATCATCAGGAGGTTGTCGCGCACGGAGAGATTGGGGAAGACGCCACGGCCCTGGGGCACCAGGCACACGCCGGCGCGGGCGAGTTCGCGCGGGTGGATGCCGGTGGCGTCCCGGCCGCCGAGCAGCAGTCGGCCTCCGCTGGGCGGATGCACTCCGGCGGCGACCGTCAGCAAGGTGGTCTTGCCGGCTCCGTTGGGACCGAGGAGGGCCACGACCCGGCCTGCCTCGATGACCAGGTCGACGCCGTGCAGGACGGCGATGCCCCCGTGGGCGGCGTGGACGCCGTCCAGCTCCAGCACGGGTCCGGTCATGGCGGGGCCTCCCCGAGGTAGGCCGCGAGCACCGTCTCGTCCTGCCGCACCAGGGCGGGTGGGCCACTGGCGACGACGGTGCCGAGGTCGAGGACGTGCACCTCGTCGCAGACGTTCATCACCAGGTTCATGTCGTGCTCGACGAGCAGGACGGCCGTGCCCTCGTCGGCGAGGGAGCGCAGCAGCGCGGCGAACCGCTGCGTCTCCTCGGCGTCCTGCCCGGCGGCGGGTTCGTCGAGGAGCAGGACGCCCGGGCCGAGGACGAGGGCGCGGCCGACCTCGACCAGGCGGGCCAGGCCGGTGGGGAGCGCGTCGGCGAGGTCGTCGGCCACGCCGGTCAGGCCGAGCCGTTCCAGTACGGCGTCGGCGGTGCGAGGCGCGTGGCGGCGCTCCGGGCCGAGTTCGGCGGCGACGAGCAGGTTGTCGCGCACAGTGAGGCGGCCGAAGAGTTCCAGGTGCTGGAAGGATCGGGACATTCCGCGTCGGGCACGGCGGGCGGGGCCCTCGCGGGTGACGTCGCGTCCGTCGAGTCGTACCCGGCCGGTGCGGGGGCGGCGCAGGCCGCACAGCACGTCGAACAGGGTGGACTTTCCCGCGCCGTTGGGGCCGATGAGGCCGGTGACCCGTCCTGCCTCGGCCGTCAGTGACACGCCGTCGAGAGCGGGGCGTCCCCCGAAGGAGAGAGTGATCTCCTCAGCTCGCAGCACTGGTGGCACGGCTCAGCACCTCCCCGTCCTCCGGCCGCCAGGGGCGGCGCAGTCCCCACCACTCGGGGGGTATGTCGCTGGGCGGCCGCTGGGCGGCGGCGCGCGTGCGCAGCAGCAGGGCCGTGCCGACGGCGATCACGAGGAGCAGCCATCCACTCGCCGTGTCGAGCGCCGCGAGCAGCCAGCACACACCGAGGACGCTGAGCAGCGTGTACAGCAGGGGCCGGTCCCGGCCGAGCGGTGCCCATTCGGCACGTATCCGGGCGACCACACCGCTGGGGCTCTGGGCCAGGCCCATGCCGGCGAGGGCGACGAGCAGCGCGGTCACGTCATGGGCCCAGGGGCCGGCTCCGTGCAGCAACTGCGCCGGGACGACGAAGGCGATACCGGTGAACAGGCCTGTGCCGACGGCGCCGAGGCCGCCGATGACCGCGATCAGGAAGACCGGTAGTCCGGCGACGAGGTTGAACTGCTCGGCGGTGACGGTCTGGAGCTGCATGCCGTACAGGGCGCCGCCCAGCCCCGCGATCCCGGCGGACAGGGTGAAGACGGCGGTCTTGGTGACGAGGAGCCGTCCGCCGAGGGTGGCGTAGGCGGCCTCGCTGTCGCGCAGCGCGATCAGCCGCCGGCCGAACCGGCCACGGCGCAGCGCGGCCACGCCGAGCGAGACGAGTGCGAGGCAGACGGCGGAGAGCAACAGCAGCTGGGCGGGGGAGGTGAGGTGCAGGCCGAACAGGTCAGGGCCGGTGACCGCCACCGAGCCCTGTTCGAAGAAGGCGACGCGCACGCCCAGTATCTCGAAGGCGGGCAGGGTGAAGATCCAGCGGTCGAGGACGACGGCGAATGCGGCGGTGCCGAGGGCCAGGTAGATGCCCGACAGGCGCAGCGCGGGCAGCGCGATCAGCGCGCCGACGGCTGCGGCGACCAGGATGGCGGCGGGGAGCGCCCACGGCTCGCCGTGGGCGCCCAGGTGTCCCCACACCACGGCGCCGATGCCGGCGATGGACAGCTGGCACAAGGAGATCTGCCCGGTGTATCCGGCGAGTGGCACGAAGGACAGGGCGATGACGCCGAGCGGGAAGAGGGTGCCGTAGGAGACGACGACGTCCTCCGTCAGGACCGTCACCAGGACCAGGCCGAACAGCACTGTCGCGCCCGCGAGGAGGAGGCTGCCGCGTGCCGTCGGCAGCGGAACCCGCACCGGGGTGCGGTCCCTGCCGCGCAGCCTGCGGTGCGGGAAGGCGAGCAGGGCCAGGAACAGCAGCAGGGCGGGGGCGGCCAGGCGCAGGCCCGGCAGGTAGTCGTTCCGCGGCAGGTATCCGGCGAGGTAGGCCTCCAGCAGACCCACGACGAGCGCCCCGAGGAAGGTCAGCGGCAGACTGCGCAGGCGGCCGAAGACGGCGGCGGTGTAGGCGCTGACGATGAGCAGGGACAGTTGCTGGGCGTCGAGCGCGACGGCGGGGGCGATGAGGATGCCGCCGACTGCGGCGAGCTGGATGCCGAGCACCCAGGCGAGGCGGGTGGCGCGCAGGGGGTCGGCGCCGGTGAGGCCGGCGAGCGACCGGTCGTCGACGGAGGCGCGCATCTCCGTGCCGACGCGGGTGCGGTGCAGCAGGAACCACAGGGCCGCGGCGATCGCGAGGGCGACGGCCATGGTGATCGCCTGGTGCCAGGTGACGGCTGCCGGGCCGATCCCGAGTGCGGGCCTGTCGGCGAAGAACGGGGTGAGCGGGCGCGCGGTGTTGGGGTCCCACACCCAGCGGGCGAGCGCGATGCACCCGGTGAGCAAAGCGACGGTCATCACGAGGCGTTCGGCCTCGCCGAGGGCCTGCACCGGCCGCATCAGCACGCGTTCGACGAACAGCCCGAAGGCCGGGGCCAGGACGAGCAGGACGAAGGCGAGGGCGAGCGGGACCGGCCAGCCCCAGCCGACGGCCAGTTGCCAGTAGGCGAAGGCGGACAGCATCCCGGCGGCACCGTGGGCGAAGTTGAACACACCGGTGGTGGCGTGGGTGACCACAAGACCGGTGCCGATCACGGCGTAGACGGCGGCGGTGCTCAGGCCCACCACCATGAAGGCCAGGAACTGATCCATGGCTTGGAAATTAGCTTCTCCCTATTGGAGAAGCAAGCATCCGGAGCAATACTCCTTGAGCGAGAATGGCATTCTCGTAAGGTTCGCAGAACGTCCGGAGACGGTTCGCAGACGAGAGGACGAGGCCCTTGAGCGACAGCGACGACCTGGTGGAGATCGAACAGCTTCTCGCCCGCTACGCGGTGGCGATGACCCGCGGGGACCTGGACCGAGTGCTCGCAGTGTTCACCCCGGACGGCAGCTACAGCGCCTTCGGGGACACCTACCCGCTCGACGAGTTCCCGGCGCTCGTCTCCGCTGCCCCGAAGGGACTGTTCCTCGTGGGAACACCGGTGCTCGAGATCGACGGCGACTCGGCCACCGGCACCCAGCCGCTGTGTTTCGTCGAGCACTCCGCGCACGAGATGCGCATCGGCTACTACAACGACACCTACGTCCGCACCCGCGACGGCTGGCGGCTACGCACCCGCGCCATGACCTTCATCCGCCGCAGCGGTGCCCACGACTCGGGCCGGCCGCACGCCTTCGAACGCACCCGCTCATGACGATCGAGGAGTTCCGGCAGGCGCTGGGCACCTGGTTGGACGGGCGTGACCTGTCCCCCGGCACGGACCACGGCCTGGACTCCCAGGTCGCCCAACTGGCCCGCGTCCGGCGGGAGCTGTGGGCAGCGGGCTGGATGCGGCACGGCTGGCCGGAGGCGATCGGCGGACTCGGAGGGCCGAGCGTGCTGCGGGCGGTGCTGGGCGAGGAGGTGGCCTCGCGGGACCTGGCGGAGCCCGGCCTGTGGTCGATGGTCGAGGTCCTCGTCCCCACGCTGATCGACTACGCGCCGCCCGCGCTCGCCGCCGAGGTGGTGCCCCGGCTGCTGGGCGGCGAGGAGCAGTGGTGCCAGGGCTTCTCCGAGCCGGGCTCGGGGAGCGACCTGGCGTCCTTGTCCACGCGCGCGGTGCGGGACGGGGACCACTGGGTGGTGACGGGGCAGAAGGTGTGGACGAGCCTCGCCCAGTACGCGGCCCGCTGTGTCCTGCTGGCCCGGACGGGAGGGCCGGGGCACGGCGGCATCAGCGCGTTCTTCGTCGACATGGACTCTCCCGGCATCGCCGTACGGCCGCTGCGCACGATGCACGGCGTGGACGAGTTCGCCGAGGTCTTCTTCGACGGCGTACGCGTCCCCGTCGGGCGCCTGCTGGGGGCCCCCGGTGACGGCTGGCGGCTGGCGATGGACCTGCTGCCGCACGAACGGTCCACCTGCTTCTGGCACCGCGTCGCCCATCTCTACAGCCGCCTCGACCGCCTCCTGGCCGACGGCTGCGAGCCGGACGCGGACGCGCTCGGCGCGGTCTGGCTCGACCTGCACGGTGTGCGCTGCCGCTCGGCCGCCACCCAGCGGGCCCTGGCGGACGGCGGGCGGCTCGGCCCGGAGACCTCCGTGGACAAGATCCTGCTGGCCGGTGCCGAGCAACGGCTGTTCGACACCGCGCGGGACCTGTTGCCGGGGGCGGTGGAACTGGCGCCGGACGGGGCGTGGCGCACGGAGTACCTGTACTCACGGGCCGCGACGATCTACGGCGGCACCGCCGAGATCCAGCGCAACATCGTCGCCCGCCGCCTGCTGGGCCTCGGGAAGGAGTGAGACGCGGTGGACGCCACCGATCGCGCACTGCTGGAAGGCGCCCTGCGCAAGACGCTGACGAAGAACGCGCCGGGCGTCGGCCCGGACGCGGGCCTGGCCGAACTGGGCTGGGCGGAGATGCTCACACAGGAGCCGGACGCCGCGATCCCGCTGGTGTTCCGGCTGCTCGGGGAGACCGGCGTCCAGGCCGCCGTCCTCAACGACGTCGTCCTGCTGGCGGCGGGCCGCCCGCTCGGGGGCACACCGCCGCTGCCGTACGCGGGCGGGGCCTGGGTGCGGTGGGCCCGGGGGGACGGAGCGCCGACCGGACCGCTGGACCCCGGACTCCCGCTTCGCCACGCCGAGCCCGGTGACCTTCCCGCGCCGGCCCTGTCGGCGGGCCGCCGGGCGCTGGGCTGGTGGCTGCTGGGCACCGGACGGGCCATGCTGGCACTCGCGCGTGAACACGTCCTGGACAGGGAGCAGTTCGGGCGCCCGCTCGCCTCCTTCCAGGCGCTGCGGCACCGGCTGGCGGAGACATACGTGGCGCTGGAGGCGGCCGAGGCGGTACTCGCCGCGGCCCGGCCCACCGACGCCCTGGACCACACCGGCGCGCTGCTCGCCAAGGCCGCCGCGGGCCGGGCCGCTCTGACCGCCGCCCGCCACTGCCAGCAGGTACTCGGCGGCATCGGCTTCACCGCCGAGCACCCCCTGCACCGGCATGTGAAACGTGCCCTGGTGCTCGACGGTCTGCTCGGCTCCACCCGTGAACTGACTCGCGAGGCCGGCCGGGTGCTGCTGCGTGAGACGCGCGCACCCCGCCTCGTCGACCTCTGAGGAGCCATCGTGACGGACCTGTGGAACGACCTGCTCGGCTGCCTCGACCTGACGCCCTGTGGCCCGGACGCGTACGAGGGCCGCTCGCAACAGCTGGAGTACCGGCGCCTGTTCGGGGGGCAGTTGCTCGCCCAGTGCGCCCGGGCCGCTCAGCTCGCCGCGCCGCACAAGGGCCTGAAGTCGCTGCACACGCAGTTTCTGCGGGAGGGACACACGGACGAGCCTGTGCGCTTCCAGACCGAAGTGGCGCAGCAGG
Organism: Streptomyces sp. NPDC050546; assembly: GCF_044457425.1. NCBI lineage: Bacteria > Bacillati > Actinomycetota > Actinomycetes > Kitasatosporales > Streptomycetaceae > Streptomyces > Streptomyces sp. NPDC050546. The sequence goes on along the minus strand of NZ_JBITGX010000025.1, from coordinate 101,762 downwards.
GCCGGACCTTCGCCGCGGTACGGCTCACCGCACGCCAGGAGCACGGCGTCATCGCGGTGGCGAACGCGAGCCTGCACGCCTGGGAGGAGGGCCCGGACCGGCAGACGACGGGCCCCGTGCCGGCGCTGCCCGGTCCGGAGCGGGTCGTGGAACTCGGCCTGCTGCCCTGGGAGTCCAGGGCGGCGGACGATCTCGACACGCCGAAGGCCGAGGGCCCCGAGTATGAACTCTGGACCCGGATCCCGGAGGCTCCCCCTCTCCTCTCCCCCGCTCTCCTCGCCTACGCCACCGACCTCACACCGATCGGCACCGCCCTGCGGCCCGTCGAGGGCCTGACCCAGGCGGACGCCGGCCGGGCGTTCACCTCGGCCGTCACCTCGCACACCGTGTGGTTCCACCGGCCGTTCACGACCGGGGGCTGGCTGCTGCTGCGCCAGCACAGCCCGCTCGCCGCGCACGGACGGTGCTTCGGGCGCGGCGACGTCCTCGCACCGGACGGCGCGCTGCTCGCGTCGTACGCGCAGGAGGCGCTGTTGCGGTTCACGGTCTAGCCGGGGTCACGGTGTGGGCACCTCCAGGACCAGGGCGGAGCCCATGCCACCCCCCGCGCACATCGACGCGACCCCCACTCCCCCGCCCCGGCGGCGCAATTCGTGGACGAGCGTGACGACCATGCGGGTGCCGGTCGCGGCCACCGGGTGACCCAGCGAGCAGCCGCTGCCGTTGACGTTCACCGTGTCCGGGTCGAGGCCCAGGCGGCGGATCGCGGCGAGCGGCACCGATGCGAAGGCCTCGTTGATCTCGAACAGGTCGACGTCGGAGAGGGACATTCCCGACCGCTCCAGTGCCTTGGGGATGGCGCCCACCGGGGTCAGGCCGGTCTCGGCCGGGTCCAGGGCGACCGAGGCCCAGGAACGCACCCTGGCGAGTGCGGGCAGACCGAGCCGTTCGTCGGCCACGGCGACGGCGGCCGCCGCGTCGTTGGCGCCGCAGGCGTTGCCCGCCGTGATCGAGAAACCCTCGATCTCCGGGTGGAGCGGCTTGAGCGCGGCCAGCTTCTCCGCGGTGGTGTCGCGGCGCGGGTGCTCGTCGGCCTCGAAGGGGCCGTGCGGGGTGTCGACCGGCACGGTCTCGTGCTTGAAGCGGCCCTCGTCGAGCGCGCGGACGGCGTTGCGGTGGGAGCGCAGCGCCCAGGCGTCCATCTCCGCGCGGGTGAGGCCCTCCCGTACGGCGGTGTTCCAGCCGACCGTGACCGACATGTCCAGGTTGGGGGCGTCCGGGCGGTCGGGGTGGGAGGGCGGCACCCAGCGCTCGCGGCCCAGGAAGGACAGCTTGGGTGCGGTGGACGCGGAGTTGACGCCGCCGGCGAGCACCAGCCGGTCCATGCCGGCCCGGACGGAGGCCGCCGCGGTCGAGACGGCGGCGAGCCCGGCCGCGCAGTGCCGGTTCAGCGCGAGTCCCGGGACCTGTGGCAGGCCCGCTGTCACGGCGGCGTGGCGGGCGATGACTCCGCCGCCGTAGTGCGATTCGGCGAGGACCAGGTCGTCCACGAGGTCCGGGTCCAGGCCTTCGGCGACCGCCGTGACGACACGGTCAGCCAGGTCGTAGGCGGTCGTGTCGCGCAGGCTTCCCTTGAAGGCGGTGCCGATCGGGGTGCGCAGGGCGGCGACGAGCACGGCTTCAGGCATCGGTGGCCTCTTCCAGTTCGGCGACCAGGGTGCGGCGCAGGAGCTTTCCGGTGGGGGTGCGGGGCAGTTCGGGGCGGAAGACGACGGTGTCCGGCGTCTTGGAGGAGCGCAGGCGCTGCTTCGCGAAGGACCGGATCTCGTCCGGGTCGCCGGCTCCGACCAGCACCGCGACCAGGCGCTGCCCCCACTCCGGGTCGGGCAGCCCGAGGACGGCGGCCTCGCGCACCCCCGGGTGCTGGAGCAGGACGTCCTCGATCTCGGCGGGGGCGATGTTCTCCCCGCCCCGGATGATGGTGTCGTCGGCGCGGCCCTCGATGAAGAGGTAGCCGTCCTCGTCCAGTCGGCCCCGGTCGCGGGTGGCGAACCAGCCGTCCGTGTCCGCTCCCCCGCTCGTCTCCGTGTACTCACCGGAGATCTGTTCGCCTCGCACGAAGACCAGCCCCGTCTCGCCGGGCCCCGACGTCTTCCCCTCCTCGTCCCGGATCTCGATCCGCACACCCGGCAGGGGGCGGCCGACCGAGCCGAGCCGCGCCCGGACCGCCGGGTCGCCGGAGGCGATGGCCCGCCAGTGGTCGTCGGGGCCCAGCACACAGATGGACGAGGCGGTCTCCGTCAGGCCGTAGGCGTTGACGAAGCCGGTCCGCGGGAACTGCCGCAGTGCCCGCTCCACCACCGGCCGGGGGCAGCGCGCGCCTCCGTAGGCCAGGGTGCGCAGGGTCGGTGTCCCCGCCTCCGCGTCACCGAGTTCCGCCGTGATCCGGGCGAGCATGGTCGGCACGACCATGGCGTGGGTGACGCCCTCGCGACGCACGGTGGCCAGCCAGTCGGCCGGTTCGAAGGCGGACCGGTACACGGCACGGCGGCCGGCGTACAGGTTCGTCAGCAGGTTCATCAGTCCGCCCACGTGGTAGGGCGGGAGGGCCACGAGGCTCGCGTCGGACGTCTCCGCCGAACCGAAGTCCTGGGTGTTGAAGACATAGGCGAGCAGATGGCGGTGGCGGAGCAGGGCCGCCTTGGGGGCGGCGGTGGTGCCGCTGGTGTAGAGGACGACGGCGGTGGCGTCGCGGTCCTCGGGGACGGGCCTCGACTCGGGCTCGCCCGGCGGCGGGGCCAGCAGCGCGTCGAGGTCGGCCGGGTGCAGCACCTCGGCCCCAGGGTGCCGGTCGATCAGCGCGCCCAACTGCTCCTCGCCCAACCGGTAGTTCAGCGGGACGAACGGTAGGCCGGCCAGCGCCGCGCCGAACAGGGCGACGGGGTAGGCGAGGTGGTTCGGGCCCAGGTACAGGACCGCGGTGCGGTCGCGGAAGCGGTCGGCGGCCGCGTGACGTGCGAGGCGATGGAGCTCGGCCGCGGAGAGCGAGCGGCCGCCCTCCGTGACGGCCGGCCGGTCCCCCGCGGAGGCGGCCATTTCCAGGATCACGACTATATTCATGAGAACGTCATTCTCATACACTCAGATCGTGACTCGCAAGAGAGGGGAACGACGTGCGCATCGATGATTCGGCGGCCCTGGTGGTCGGAGGCGCGGGCGGCCTCGGCGAGGCAACGGTCCGGCGCCTGCACTCCGCGGGCGCCCGGGTGGTGGTCGCCGACCTCGCCGACGACCGGGGCAAGGCCCTGGAGGAGGAGCTGGGCGTGCGGTACGTCCGCACCGACGCCACGGACGAGGGCTCGGTGGCCGCCGCGGTGACAGCGGCCGAGCAGTCGGGCGAGTTCCGGATCGCCGTCGACTGCCACGGCGGTCCGGCCGGCGGCGGCCGGCTGGTAGGCAAGGACGGCTCACCCCTGGACCTCGCCGGCTTCCGCACCACCGTCGACGTCTATCTGACCGGCGTCTTCAATGTCATGCGCATGACTGCGGCAGCGCTCGCCCGCACCACCCCCCGCGGAGAGGACGGCGCGCGTGGCGTGATCGTCACCACGTCGTCCATCGCCGCGTACGAGGGCCAGGTCGGCCAACTGCCGTACGCCGCCGCGAAGGGCGGCGTGAGCGCGATGACGCTGGTCGCCGCCCGGGATCTGTCACCCCTCGGCATCCGGGTGGTCTCCGTCGCTCCGGGCACGGTCCTGACACCCGCGTACGGAAAGGCGGCCGACCACCTTCAGGCGTACTGGGGTCCGCAGGTGCCGCATCCGCGGCGCATGGGACGGCCGGAGGAGTACGCCGCACTCGTCCAGCACCTGTGCGAGAACGACTACCTCAACGGTGAAGTGGTCCGTCTGGACGGCGCGTTGAGGTTCCCACCGAAGTAGCACGACTCCCCCACGAAGGAGTGTCATGCGTACGAGAACCAGGGGCTTAGCCGCCCTGGTGGCCCTGGTGGGCGTTACCGCCTTCCTGTCACCCGCGCAGGCCGCCCCGGCCTCCGCGTCCCGTCCGGCCTCACCGTCCCCTCCCGCTCCCGAGCGGATCAAGGCGGAGCGGCTGCCGCTGCCGCCGACCGCCCCATCCAACGCGCAAGGAGCGTGCACCAATGCCGTGAACCCGCGCGGCACGGGGTGCATGGCCGCCGGCTGGAGCTCCGGCCTGCGCACCGGCGGCTTCCTCCCGGACAGCCGAACGGTCACCGTGAACGTGCGGTTCGCCGGCGCCCCCTCCGCGCCCGACCCCGCGAGCGTCTACAGCGGAGACCAGCTGATCCTGGTCCGGACCGACGGCAGGACCTTCCCGAACGGTGACGCCTGGAAGTGCCTCACCTGCGGCACACCGCCCGCCAACCAGCAGGGCATGAACGATGACGTGAGCTATCCGCAGCCGTTCTCCGACGGCAAGCGGGTGCTGTACGGGACGAACATCGTCGACTGCGGTCCGTACGGCCTCGCCTCGGCGGCCTGCACCCCGGCCCGCCTGCACATCTACCCGATCCGCTGGAACAACACCGCCGACGGATCCGGGCCGGGCGGCTCCATCCGGGAGCTGCGCCTGCATCCGGACCAGGTGCACCTCGGTTTCAACGGCATCTCCGTCACCGGCGGACGCCTCGACCAGTACGGCTACTTCGGCCGGCTGCGCTTCGAGCCGGCGCCGAGGACCGGGACGCCGCTCGTGCCCCGCTACGAGGTCGAGAAGGTCACGCAACTCTTCGACGCCTCCCCCACCGCGCAGCCGGTGCACGCCGACCCCCGCAACCCGTCGAGACTCGTGTTCGACCCGGCCCTGCCCGGCTTCGGTGAGCTGCGCGGCTTCTCCAAGGACGGCCGGGAGGTCTTCTACGTCGGCTATCCGGTCGAGTCCTCCAACATGGACCTCATGGCCATCGACCTGCGCACCGGCAAGGTCCGCCGGATGACGGCCGACCCCGGGTACACCGATCCCGTGGACGCCTCCCCGGACGACCGGTGGATCGTCGCCCTGGACACCCGCGGCTACGACCGCATGATGTTCACCTCGGGCATGACCGGCGTACCGGCGATCACCGACCTGCTGACCACGTCCGTGGTGTCCTCGGTGCGCAACAACGGCCAGCGGCGCTTCTTCCAGCCGTATCTGATCGACCGTCACGGCGACCGCGGCTCCTACCGGGGCCAGCAGCTCAACTACTCGGACACCTCGCCGGACTGGAACGCCGGCGCGGACCCGCGCTGGTCCCCCGACGGCACGGCGGTCGCCTACCACGAGCGCCTGGTGTCGGCACCGGCGTGCGGCGGAGCCAACCCGCTGCCGTGCCCGGTCTCCACCGAGCCGGGCGGCCGCCGCACCCGGATGATGATCGCCCGCCTGGTGGACCGGGAGCCCGTGCACCGGCGGCCGGTGAAGCCGGTGTCCGACACGGTGCCATGGGGAACGCCCTACGTCCCCGGCAGCGCGGCGCCGGAGCGGCCGTATCCGCCGCAGGGCACGTACACCCTGCGCGGCAAGGCGTCGGGCAGCGCGAAGGTCGACATCGTGTGGGACGACGCCAAGACGTCCGTGAAGACGGTGTCCGTGGACTACCGGCGCTACTCGGACGACGGCAGGAACTTCGTCGACGGCTCCGAGAAGGTGACACGCACCAGTACCAGCACCACGCTCACGACCCTCGACTGGCACTCGGACCTGGTGAAGACCGGGCGGAGCGGCAAGGTGCTGGCCACCAAGAAGACCAGTGCCGACGGCTTCCACGTGACGATCGACCTCTGGGAGACGGTCTTCCAGGCGACCGGCACGCTCACCACGACAGTCGGCGGACGGACCTACCACCAGCCGGCGAACGGGACCTGAGCGGGCGGTGAGGGCGAGGGCCGCCGCGGTCACAGCCGCGGCGGCCCCGCTGCCGGAGGACTCAGCCTGTCCTGGCTCCGGTGTCCCGATGTGTGCCGGTCGCCGGGCCGCCCGGGATGCCACCCAAGCCGCTCATGATGGCGTCGATGACGCCCCGACGGGTCACCGCAAGGTACGCCGGCTGATCAGCCCGAACCCGTAGCGTCCGGTCGCGCCGTTGTCCCGGTAGACCGTGGCCGATCCGTGCTTACTGGCCGTGGAGACGACGGCGCGCTAGTCCGCGCGGTACCTGGGGTTCCCCCGAGTCGAAGGCCGACTTGTCCATGGCACCGTACTCACCTACGACCACCGGATATCCCCGCACACGGACGCCGGCGAGCTGCGCGTGAACGTCGGCCAGAACCAACGCTGGGACGTCAACGCGAACGGCACGATCACCAGTGCTCGGTCCGGTCTGTGCCTCGACGCGTACAACGCCGGAGCCGCGAACGGCACCCAGGTCGTCCTGTGGAACTGCAACGGCGGGGCCAACCAGCGGTGGACCGTCGGCTAGAGCGGCCAAAGCCTGTTCCCGAGAACGGGGCAAGCCGAAGTACCCGGACACGCTCGGCACTTCGGCCACCGCCTCCACCCGACTCGCATGCGCGGCTTCGCACCACGCTCAAGAGGCCGATTCGCCATTACCGAACCTTGACAATCAGCCCTCACCTGCACGGATACACACCCCGCCATGATCTAAACACTCCGTGTATACATGCCACGTATACACGGAGTGTAGAGTCCACATCATGTCCATCAGTCACACCCTTCTGGGGCTCCTGGAATCGGGGCCCCGCCATGGCTACGACCTGAAGCGGGCCTTCGACGAGAAGTTCGGTCACGACCGGCCGCTCCACTACGGCCAGGTCTACTCGACGATGTCCCGCCTGCTGAGGAACGGGCTCGTCGAGGTCGACGGCATCGAGGCGGGCGACGGGCCCGAGCGCAAGCGGTACGCGATCACCGAGGCCGGCATCACCGATGTCGAGCGCTGGCTCGCGACCCCGGAGAAGCCGGAGCCGTACCTCCAGTCGGCCCTCACACCAAGGTCGTCCTCGCGCTCCTCACCGAACGGAACGCGGGCGACGTCCTCGACACCCAGCGCTCCGAGCACCTGCGCAGCATGCGGATCCTCACCGACCGCAAGCGCAAGGGCGATCTGGCCGACCAGCTGATCTGCGACCACGCCCTGTTCCACCTGGAGGCGGACCTGCGCTGGCTGGAACTGACCGCGGCACGTCTGGACAAGCTTCATGAGGCGGTGGCCCGGTGACCGTTCCCTCCGGCTCGCTGCTCGCCGCCCGGGACCTGCGCAAGGCGTACGGCCCGACCACAGCGCTCGACGGCGCCGAGTTCTCCATCCACCCCGGCGAGGTCGTCGCCGTGATGGGCCCCTCGGGCTCGGGCAAGTCCACGCTGCTGCACTGCCTCGCCGGGATCGTGACACCCGACTCCGGGTCGGTCACGTACGACGGCCGTGAGCTGGCCACCATGAGCGATGCCCGGCGCAGTGCGCTGCGCCGGTCGGAGTTCGGGTTCGTCTTCCAGTTCGGCCAGCTCGTTCCGGAACTCACCTGCGTGGAGAACGTCGCGCTCCCGCTGCGCCTCAACGGCACCTCCCGCAAGGAAGCCGAGCGGACCGCCCTCCGCTGGATGGAGCGGCTGGAGGTCGATCATCTGCGCAAGAAGCGCCCCGGAGAGGTCTCCGGCGGTCAGGGACAGCGCGTGGCCGTGGCCCGGGCGCTGGTGACCAACCCGCGTGTGATCTTCGCCGACGAGCCGACCGGCGCACTCGACTCACTCAACGGCGAGCGCGTGATGGGGCTGCTGACGGAGGCGGCCCGGACGGCCAACGCGGCCGTCGTCCTCGTCACGCACGAGACCCGGGTCGCCGCCTACTCCGACCGCGAGATCCTGGTACGGGACGGTAGGTCGCGGGACATGGAGCACGCCATATGAAGGCGCTCAGGGGACACCACCCGCGCGAGCGAAGCGTGGCGTGGGGTTGGTCCCGTGATCTGAGCACGGGGGTCAGGTTCGCCTTCGCCGGCGGACGCGAGGGATGGGTGCGGTTGCTGCTCACCGGCGTCGGCGTGGGGCTCGGCGTGGCGCTGCTGCTGCTCACCACCGCGATCCCGAACGCGCTGGCCGTCCGGCACGACCGGGAGGAGGCACGCACCGACTTCACGTACAACACCTCGCCGGTGAAAAAGGCGGACGACACACTGCTGGTCGGACAGGCCGGGACGACCTTCGGCGAGAAGAGCGTACGCGGCCGGGCGTTGCAGCCCGAGGGCCCCGACGCACCGATTCCGCCGGGGGTGGCGAAGTTCCCCGGGGCGGGCGAGATGGTGGTCTCCCCCGCGCTGAAGCGGCTGCTGGGGTCCGCCGACGGGAAGCTGCTTCGGGAACGGCTGCCGGAACGGATCGTCGGCACCATCGCCGAGCCCGGCCTGATCGGTTCCCAGGAACTCGCCTTCTACCGCGGCGCGGACGACCTCGTACTCAAGAAGGACAGCTTTCTCGTCACCCGCGTCGACCAGTTCGGCGACCCGCATCCGGCCTCGAAGAAGACGGACCCCGTCCTGGTCCTGCTCGTCCTCGTCATGTTCCTGGTGCTGCTGATTCCGGTGGGGGTCTTCATCGCCACGGCCGTGCGGTTCGGCGGCGAGCGCCGGGACCGGCGACTCGCGGCCCTGCGGCTGGTCGGCTCGGACAGCGGGATGACCCGGCGGATCGCCGCCGGCGAGGCCCTCGCCGGCTCCGTGGCCGGCCTGGCCCTCGGCATCCTCTTCTTCCTGATCGGCCGGGAGCTCGCCGGCTCCGCGGACCTATTCGACGTGAGCGTCTTCCCGAGCTATCTCAACCCCTCCCCCGCGCTCGCCCTGCTGGTCGTGTTGGCGGTCCCGGCGGCCTCCGTGCTGGTCACCCTCCTCGCGCTGCGGGGCGTGGTGATCGAGCCCCTCGGCGTGGTGCGCACCGCGAAGCCCCCACGGCGCCGACTGTGGTGGCGACTGCTGCCACCACTGGGCGGACTCGGACTGCTCTACCCGATGATCGGCAACGGCCGGGACAGCGGGGAGTTCAACCAATACCAGGTCACCGGTGGCGTTCTGCTGCTGCTCGTCGGAGTCACGGCACTGCTGCCGTGGGTCGTGGAGACGGTCGTGAACCGGCTCGACTCCGGCGGGGTCGCACAGCAACTGGCCGTCCGACGGCTTCAGCTGAGCAGCGGCACGGCCGCCCGCATGGTCAACGGCATCGCGGTCGCCGTGGCCGGCGCCATCGCGCTGCAGATGCTGTTCTCCGGACTGGAGGGCCAGTACACCAAGCACTCCCCCAACGATCTCACCCGTGCCCAGATGCAGGTCACCCTGCCGGACAGGGTTCCCCTGGCCCGGGCGGCGGCCGACTTCAAGGCGACCAAGGGAGTCGAGAAGGTCTACGGCTTCGAGGAGGGCTACGTCGCCGACCAGCGCAAGTTCGCCGAGCACAGCGCCCAGGTCACCATCGCCGACTGCGCGTCCCTGCGCCAAGTGGCTTCGTTCGGCTCCTGCAAGGATGGTGACTCCTTCGTCGTCCACGGTGGCGAGGACGGGGACACGGCGGCGACACCCGGCATGTCCAGACCCGGCAGCACACTGTGGTTCGACCCGATCGACGGCTCGGAGGGTGTGCACAGGCCGGTGCCCTGGACTGTTCGGGCGGACCTGAAGCAGGCGCGGGCGATCAAGGACCCGAGCGGCATGAAGCGCGGCGGCCTGCTGCTGACACCGGGCGCGCTGCCCCCGGGTGCCGAGCGGGGTCTGTCCCGGCAGATCTATCTCGGGCTCGACCAGACGCTGGCCGGCGCGCCCGACTACGCGCGGAACACGGCCCGCCGGGTGGGCCTGCCCACCGACCCGATGCTGTGGGTGGCCAGCAAGCGCGCGGAGAGCTACGACTCCATCCGCACCGGCCTGCTGCTCGGCGCCGCCGGAGTGCTGGCGTTGATCGGCGCGAGTCTGCTGGTCTCTCAGCTGGAACAGTTGCGCGAGCGCCGCAAGCTGCTGTCGTCGCTGGTGGCCTTCGGTACCCCGCGCCGCACGCTGAGCCTGTCCGTACTGTGGCAGACGGCGATCCCCATCGGTCTCGGTCTGGCCCTGGCCACAGCGGTCGGGCTGGCCCTGGGTGCGGTACTGCTGAAGATGACGGACACCCCGTTGGGCGTGGACTGGGCCAGCGTGCTGTCGATGACCGGCATCGGCGCGGGAGTCGTCCTGCTGGTGACCCTGCTCAGCCTCCCACCCCTGCTGCGGCTGCTGCGACCCGACGGGCTGCGCACCGAGTAGGACCACTGGAGGGCCCTCTCCGGGCAGGATTCGGCCTGGTCCGTCCCGACACGTCCCGGCCGTCGGGTCCGGCTCAGAGGCTGCCCGGGCGCACCAGTCCGGTCCTCTTGACGCCGGTCAGGATGGGGGTGACCTCGACGGTGGAGATGTGTGCGAGGGCGCCGACGGTGTCGCTCATGAAGTGGTAGAGCGCGTCGAGGTCTGCTGCCGCGACAGCCACGAGCAGGTTGGCGCGGCCGGTGGTGGCGGAGGCGAAGCGGACCTGGGGGTGGCGGCTGAGCCGGGCCCTGCGGCATCAGACCGGGTCGTCGTGTTCCCCCAGTCCCGGCGGCGGCCCGTACTCCGGCTCGTACCCCGCGATCCGGTACGGGCTGCCGACCAGGCGGTGCTCCCCGGCCCGCACCACCGCGTCGGGGAACTCGACCAGCGCCTGAGGCAGAGTGCGCACGGCCGCCGCCGGCACTCCCAGCGGGCGCAGGCGGCGCTCCCAGCTCGCCGCCGTGTCGGCGGCGAGCGCCTTCGTCACCGCGGCCACCACCTCCTCACGGTGGGCGGCGCGCTCGGCCATCGTCGGGTAGCCCTCGATCCTGGCCTCGGCGGTGAAGGAACGCCAGAAGCCGTCGTGGGTGATGAAGAGGGCGAGGTGTCCTTCGGCGGTGGGGAAGAGCTGGGCGGGGACGTAGTACGCGTGTGCGCCTCCGAGGCGGCGCGGGGCCTTGCCGTCGTTGAGCCAGGCGGCGGCGTGGTAGTTCAGCTGGGAGAGCATGACGTCGCGCAGCGAGACCTCGATCTGGCCGCCGCGTCCGGAGTGGACCTGGGCCAGCAGGCCCAGCGCTGCCGCCATCCCGGCCGAGTTGTCGACCGCTGAGTAGCCGGGCAGCGCGGGCGGTCCGTCCGGGTCGCCGGTCATGGCCGCGATGCCGGTGGCGGCCTGGACGACGTAGTCGAAGGCGGGTGTGTCACCGGCGTCCGTGCCCCAGCCGGTGACGGCCACGCACACCAGGCGCTCGTTGAAAGGCTTCAGCGCGTCATAGGTGAGGCCGAAGCGCTCGATGGCGGACGGTTTGAGGTTGACCAGCAGGGCGTCGGCGTGGCGCACCAGCTCGTGCAGGCGGTCCTGGCCTGCCGGAGCGCTCAGGTCCACGCGGACCGAGCGCTTGTTCCGGTTGAGGCTGGCGAAGTAGGCGTCGGAGACCTGCCGGGACAGGTCGCCGCCGGGCGGCTCGACTTTGGTGACCTCGGCGCCGAGGTCGGCGAGCAGCATGGTGGCGTAGGGGCCGGCCAGGATGTGGCCGACCTCCAGGACCCTCAGCCCCGCCAGAGGGCCGCTTCCCTTCACCGGAGGTCCGCGGCGATGGCGGCGACGGCGTCGCGGGTGCGCAGCTTGGAGGCGACGAGTTCGTCGCGGCCGCTGCCGATGGGCAGCAGGCGGACGGACAGGTCGGTCACGCCCGCGTCGGCGAACCGCCGGAAGCGGGCCGCGATGGCCGCCTCGTCGCCGGCCGCGCACAGGTCGCCGACGTCACGGGCGTCGCCGTACTCCAGTAGGCGCTGGTAGTTGGGGGAGACCTCGGCCTCGCCGAGAATGCGGTTGGCGCGCTCGCGGGCGGCGTCGACCTCGTGCGGTGCGCACAGGCACACCGGGATGCCGGCGACAACGCGGGGTGCCGGACGGCCCGCCGACTCGGCCGCCTTGGTGATGGTCGGGGCGACGTGCTCGGCGACCGACCGCTCGTCGGCCATCCACAGGACCGTGCCGTCGGTGTACTCCCCCGCGATGCGCAGCATCACCGGGCCCAGCGCGGCCATCAGGACCGGCAGGGAGGTGAGCGGGGCGATGGTGAGCGGGTTGTGGACGCTGAACACGTCGTTCTCGACGTCCACCGAGCCGTCCCCGGACAGCGCCGAGTTGAGCACTTGCAGGTAGGCGCGGGTGTATGCGGCGGGCTTCTCGTAGGGCAGGCCCAGCATGTCCCGGACGATCCAGTGGTGCGAGGCGCCGACGCCCAGGGCGAGCCGTCCGCCCGCCGCCGCCTGCGCCGACATGGCCTGGCGGGCCAGCGCGATCGGGTGCTGGGCGTAGACGGGGACTACGGCGGTGCCCAGTTCGATGCGCTCGGTGGCCTGCCCCATCAGGGCGACGGCGGTCAGGGCGTCGAAGTCGGTCGGCACCTGGGGCACCCACACGGTGTCGAACCCGGCCTCCTCGGCCCACCGGGCGTCGTCGACCATGCGGGCCGCCTTGTGCGCGGCATCACCCCGTTCGGGGCCGCTCATCACGCCGACTCGCATGTCAGTCCTCCGGGGCTGTCAGGGCGCGGATGTCCGCGACGATCGCGTCGAGCGGGGTGCCCGTGGGGTACACCCCGGCGGCTCCGGCCTCCCGCAGCCGGGCCACGTCCGAGGCGGGGATGGTGCCGCCGACCACGACGGGGATGTCGTCGCCGCCCGCGGCGCGCAGCGCGTCGACCGTGCGGCGGGTGAGGGTGAGGTGGGCGCCGGAGAGGATGGACAGGCCGACCAGGGCGACGTCCTCCTGCACGGCGGTGACGGCGATGTCGTCCACGCGGTGCCGGATGCCGGTGAACACCACCTCGAACCCGGCGTCCCGCAGGCCGCGGGCGACCAGCTTCGCGCCCCGGTCGTGGCCGTCCAGGCCGGGCTTGGCGACGAGTACGCGTACCGGTGCGGTCATCAGAACACCACCGGCTGCCGGAACTCGCCCCACACCGCGCGCAGGGCGTCGGCCATCTCGCCGACCGTGCAGTAGGCGCCCGCGCAGGCGACGAGCGGGTCCATCAGGTTGGTGTCTCCTTCGGCGGCGCGCCGCAGGTCGTCGAGGCGGGCGCGCACCTCGGCGGCGCTGCGCTCGGACTTGACCCGCGCGAGCCGCTTGAGCTGGCGTTCGCGGCCCTCGGCGTCGAGTTCGTAGGTGGCGAGGTCGGGCGGGGGCTCGTCCGCGGTGAACCGGTTGACGCCGACGACCGGCCGCTCGCCGGAGGCGGTCTCCTGGTGCAGCCGCCACGCCTCGTCGGCGATGAGTCCCTGGAGGTAGCCGTCCTCGATGCAGCGCACCATGCCGCCGTGCGCCTCCAGGTCGGCCATGATCTCGACGATCCGCTCCTCGGTGGCGTCGGTCAGTGCCTCCACGAAGTACGAACCGCCCAGCGGATCGGCGACCTTGGTCACCCCCGTCTCGTGCGCGAGGACCTGCTGGGTGCGCAGGGCGAGCGTGGCCGACTCCTCGCTCGGCAGGGCGAACGGCTCGTCCCAGGCGGCGGTGAACATCGACTGCACGCCGCCGAGCACGGAGGCGAGCGCTTCGTAGGCGACGCGCACGGTGTTGTTGCGGGCCTGCGGAGCGTGCAGGGAGGCACCGCCGGCGACGCAGCCGAAGCGGAACATGGCCGCCTTGTCGGTGCTCGCGCCGAACCGCTCGCGCACGAGGGTCGCCCAGCGCCTGCGTCCCGCACGGTACTTGGCGACCTCCTCGAAGAAGTCGCCGTGGGTGTAGAAGAAGAACGAGACCTGTGGGGCGAACTGGTCGATGGTCATCCGGCCGCGTTCGAGGACGGTCTCGCAGTAGGTGACGCCGTCGGCGAGGGTGAAAGCCATCTCCTGCACGGCGTTGGCGCCCGCGTCCCGGAAATGCGCCCCGGCGACGGAGATCGCGTTGAAGCGCGGCACCTGCGCGGCGCAGAACTCGATCGTGTCGGCGATGAGCCGCAGCGAGGGCTCCGGGGGCCAGATCCAGGTGCCGCGCGAGGCGTACTCCTTGAGGATGTCGTTCTGGATCGTGCCGGTGAGCTTCGCCCGGGGGATGCCGCGCTTCTCGGCGGCGGCGACGTAGAACGCGAGCAGGATCGCCGCGGTGCCGTTGATGGTGAAACTGGTGCTGATCCGGTCCAGCGGGATGGTGTCGAAGAGGATCTCGGCGTCGGCGAGGGTGTCCAGCGCGACCCCGACGCGGCCGACCTCGTCGGCGTACTCCGGGTCGTCGGAGTCGTAGCCGCACTGGGTGGGCAGGTCGAGCGCGACCGACAGGCCGGTGCCGCCCTGGTCGAGGAGGTAGCGGTAGCGGCGGTTGGACTCCTCGGCGGTCCCGAAGCCGGAGTACTGGCGCAGGGTCCAGGTGCGGCCGCGGTAGCCGGTGGGGTAGTTGCCGCGGGTGAAGGGGAAGGCGCCCGGCTCGGGGGGTTCGGCGCGGCGGTCTGCGGGCCCGTACACCGGCTTCAGGGGGATGCCGGAGTCGGTGCGGAAGTCCTGGGTCATGACAGTTGGTCCTTCATCACCTTTCCGGTGGCGTTCAGCGGCAGTTCCGCACGGAACTCGACGCGGCGGGGCACCTTGAAGCCGGCCATCCGCTCGCGCGCCCAGGCGATCAGCTCGGCCTCCGTGATCCCGGTGCGCGAGACCACGAAGGCCTTGCCGACCTGCCCCAGCCGCTCGTCGGGCACGCCGATGACGGCGGCCTGGGCGACGGCCGGGTGTCTCAGCAGGAAGCCCTCGATCTCGGCGGGGTAGGCGTTGAAGCCGCCGACCACGAACATGTCCTTCTTGCGGCCGACGATCCGCAGGCGGCCCTCGGAGTCCAGTTCGCCGAGGTCGCCGGTGTGCAGCCAGCCGTCGGCGTCGACGGCCTCGGCGGTGGCCTCGGGGTCGTCGAGGTAACCGCGCATGACGGCGTAGCCGCGCACGAGCACCTCCTGGTCCTCGGCGACGCGCACGTCGAAGCCCTCGCACGGCCTGCCCACGGTGGTGGCGACGGCCTCGTAGGGGTCGCCGGGGCGGGACGCGGTGACGGTGCCGGCCTCGGTGAGGCCGTAGCCGGTCATCAGGTGCGTGAACGGCAGCTCGGTGGTGATGCGCCGGACCAGCTCGACCGGGATGTCCGCCGCGCCGGTCACCGCGACCCGCAGGGAGGACAGGTCACGGTCCACGCCGGCCTCCAGGAGGGAGTGGTACAGGGTCGGCGGTCCCGGCAGGACGGTCACCCGTTCCTTCTCCACCAGGTCCAGCACCCGGTCCACGTCGAAGACGGCGACCGGGAGGACGGTGGCGCCCCGGATCATCGACGCGACCAGGCCCGCCTTGTAGCCGAAGATGTGGAAGAAGGGGTTGACGATCAGGTACCGGTCGCCCTGCCTCAGCCGGGCCAGGTCGCACCACTCGGTGTACAGGCGCAGCGTCTGGCCGTGCGTGGTCATCACGCCCTTGGGGCGTCCCGTCGTACCGGAGGTGAAGACGATGTCCGCCAGGTCGTCCTCGCTGCTCCTGGGTTCCTTCGGGTCACCGGAAGCGAGAAAGCCGGAGGTCTTCAGGTCGATGACGGGAATGCCGGGCGGACCGGTGAACTCCCGGTCCAGGAAGCCGTTCTGGACGAGCAGCGCCTTGGCGCCGCTGCGTACGACGATGTCGTGGGCCTCCTCGTCGAGGAAGCGGGTGTTCACCGGCACCAGCACCCCGCCGGCCGTGAGCAGGCCGAACGCGGCGACGATCCACTCGGCGGAGTTGGGCGCCCATAGTGCCACTCGGTCGCCCGGGCCGACGCCCGCCGAGGCGAACGCCCCGGCGGTGCGGCGGACCCGGTCGGCCAGGTCGCGGAAGGTGAGGCGCACCTCGCCGTCCACGACGGCCTCGGCGTCGCCCAACCGGTCGGCCGAGCTCAGCACCAGTTCGGGGATGGTGCGGGCGGTGGTCATGCGTCGATCAGCCGGGCCAGATTGCCGCCCATGACCTTGGCCTTGTCCTCCTCGGACAGCTTCGGAAGGTGGTCGACGTAGGTGACGGGGTCGGCGAGGCCCTCGGGGTGGGGGTAGTCGGAGCCGAACAGGACCCGCTCGATGCCGATGAGGTTGCCGAGTTCCGCCATGTCCTCCTCCCAGAACGGGCTGATGTGGATGTGCCGCTTGAAGACGTCCACCGGGTTCTCCCGGAACTCGTGGGGCATCTTCTTGTGGACGTCGGCGAGCCTGCTCAGCAGGGGCTCCACCCATGAGGCGCCGTTCTCGATGACGGCAACCTTCAGCTCGGGGAAGCGGGACAGCGCGCCGTGGCAGATCAGCGAGGAGACGGCGTCCTCGATCGGCCGCCACTCGTTGACCTGCCGGAAGGCGTTGGGCTTGAAGGGCAGGAACTCGCGCCGCCGGCCCTCCCAGTCGTTGGCGTAGTTCGAGTAGCCGCTGTCGGAGGAGTGGAGGGCGACGAGCACGCCGGTCTCCACCACCCGCTTCCAGAACGGGTCGAACTCGGGCAGCGCGAAGGACCGGGTGCCACCGAAGCCGGGGACCGGTGCGGGGCGGATGAGGATGGCGCGGGCGCCGCGCTCCACGACCCAGTTCAGCTCCTCGATCGCCTTGTCGACGATCGGGAGGGTGATGACGGGGACGGTGAAGATGCGGTCCTTGTAGGTGAAGCCCCAGGTGTCGTGCAGCCACTGGTTGAGGGAGTGGACGACGACGTGGATCAGCTCCGGGTCGTCCTTCATCCGCTCCTCGATGAGGCTCGCCAGTGTCGGGAACATCAGGCTGCGCTGGATGCCGAGCTCGTCCATCAGCTGCAGGCGCGGGGCCGGTTCGCGGAAGGCCGGGATGGAGCGCATGGGCTCGCCGAAGATCTCCCGGCGGGTCTTGCCGTCCGGGTTGCCGACCCGGAAGTACTCCTCCATCGCGCCGGGGCGGGCGACGACCTCGAAGGTGGGGTTCGGGATGTACTCGCTGATCTGCCCGCGTATCGCGATCTTGGTGCGGCCGCCGACGTTCACGTACTGGATGGCGCCCTGGTACTCCTCGGGGAGGTACTTGGTGAGCGCTTCCTGCGTCTCGTACAGGTGGTTGTCCGCGTCGAACAGCGGATACGCGAGTTCGCGAGAGGGCATGAGATTCTCCTTCACCGTTTACGAGAATCGTATTCTCGCATCGGGGGAGTGGCAATGCGCTTGCGAAGGACGAACTTCTTCACCTTGCCGCTCGGGGTGCGCGGGAACTCCTCGACCTTGTGGACCGCCTCGGGCCACTTCTGCCGGGCCAGGCCCGCCCGGCCGAAGTGCAGGCGCACCTCGGCGAGACTCGGCGCCGACCAGCCGGGCAGCATGCGCAGGACAGCGGCGGCCCGCTCCCCCAGACGCGGGTCCGGCACGGCCACCACGGCCGCCTCCGCCACGCCGTCCAGCCCCAGCAGGACCTCCTCGACCTCCAGGGCGCTGATGTTCTCCCCGCCTCGGATGATGACGTCGGCCTTGCGGTCGGTGACGGTCAGCCAGCCGTCGGCGTCGAGCACGCCGATGTCGCCCGTGCGGTACCAGCCGTCGGCGTCGAAGGCGGTGGCGGTGAGCTCCGGGTCGGTGTAGCCGAGGCAGAGGTCGGGACCGCGGGTGAGGATCTCACCGTCCTCGGCGAGCCGGACCTCCGTGCCGGGCAGCGCGAGCCCGTCGGTGCGCAGGCGTTTGGCGGCAGGGCCGTCGTACGGCGTGCAGGTCACCGAGGGGTGCTCGGTGGAGCCGTAGGCGCGGAAGACCGTGATGCCGAGTGACTCCAGCCGGGTCGTCACGGCGGAAGCGATGGAGGCGCCGCCCAGTCCGGCGTACTTCAGCCGCGCGACGTGCTCCTCGGTGCAGTCGGGGTGGTCGAGCAGGCTGGTCATGTAGTACGTCGCCCCGCCGCCGACGGTGAGCCCCTCGTCCCGCATGAGGGCGAGCGCCCGGGCCGGGTCCCAGGAGTCGCCGAGGTTGACCGGGGTGCCGTCGAGGACCGGGATGAGGAACGCGTTGATCATGCCGATGAAGTGGCCCACCGGCGCCACCGTGAACTGCCGTCCCCGGTCAGGGGGGTAGCTCGCGGCCAGCTGGCGGGTCTCGAAGCCGAGGGTGCGATGACTGTGGATGACGCCCTTGGGGTCGCGGGTGGTGCCGGAGGTGAACGCGATGAGGGCGGGGGTGTCCGCGTCCACCGGAAGAACGCCGGCCAGCGGCTCGTCGGCGAGCAGTTCGTCGAAGTCCCGGCCGACGATGCCGATGACGGGCACCTCGGCGCACAGTTCCGGCCGGAACTCGGCCCGCCCGAAGCGCTCGGCGGCGAAGAACGCCTTCGGGCGGGTGGCCTCGACGATGTAGTGGAGCTCCTTGGGCCCGTAGAAGTGGACCACCGGGACGACGACGGCACCGAGGAAGGCCGAGGCCCAGAAGACGGCCGCCGCCTCCATCCAGTTGGGCAGCTGCATGACCAGCACGTCCCCCGGGCCGACGCCACGCGCCCGCAGACCGGCGGCCAGCCGCCGAGCCGTCCGCTCCACGTCGGCGAACGTCCCCCGCCAGGGCCGCACCGCGGAGTGCACGCGGAACTCCACGTCCCCGGACTTGCCCAGCCCGTGCGCCAGCAGCTCGCCCAGGGTCTCGCTGGTCCACCAGCCCTCGGACTCGTAGCGGGCCACGAGCCCGGGCGGGATTGACCGCAGGGCGCCGGGGGGAATCGTCGTCATGACTGATGCTCCTCCCTCGTTTGGAGAATTGCACTCTCCCATAGCGAGAAGGTAAGTTCCATACATGGCACGGGACCATGGATTCCATCCGGTGCGGATCACCCGGGTCGTCGACGAGACACCCGACACGCGCACCTTCGCCCTCGACGCGCGCTTCCCCTACCGGGCCGGGCAGTTCCTGACCTTCAAGGTGTGCGGGACGCTGCGCAGCTACTCGATGTCGTCCTCGCCCGACACGGACGGGGAGGTGTGCGTCACGGTCAAGCGCGTGCCGGGCGGGCTGGTCTCCGGCTGGATGCACGAGCGGCTCAGGCCCGGCGACACGCTGGAGGCCACGCTGCCCGGGGGCTCGTTCTGCCTGCGTGCGGACGCTACCGACCGGCCGCTGGTCGCGTACGCCGGCGGGAGCGGCATCACCCCGGTGTTCTCCCTGGTCAAAAGCGCGCTGGCGACGACGCCACGCAACGTCCGGCTGCTGGCCGCCCACCGAAGCGCCGACGCCGCCATCTTCCGCGAGGCACTGGACGCGCTCGCCGCGCGCCACCCCGGCCGGCTCACCGTCCGGCACCACCTGGACGACCGGGACGGACTGGTCACGGCCGAGACGATAGGGACGCTGGCCGACTCGGACGCGGACCACTACCTGTGCGGGCCGGAGCCGTTCATGGCGTTGGTGGAGGCCACCCTGAAGACCTTCCGGGTGGCCTCCGAGCACCTCTTCGTCGAGCGGTTCACCCCGGCGGCACCGGAAGAGACACCCGTCGCTCCGCCCGAGCCCGTCGCGGGCAGCGTCACCGTCGACCTGCGGGGCGGGCGCCGTACGGTGCCGCAGCGCCCCGGCGAGACCCTGCTGCAGAGCGCCCGCCGGGCCGGCTTCACGCCGCCGTTCTCCTGCGAGTCAGGGGACTGCGCCACCTGCATGGCCCGACTGACCGACGGCGAGGCCAAGATGCGGGTGAACAACGCCCTGGACCCCGACGAGGTCGCCGAGGGTTACGTGCTCACCTGCCAGGCCGAGCCGACCACCCCGGACGTGACCGTGGTGTACGAGGACTGACCCGGCAGCATCCGCACCCGCCCGACGACCGGAAGGTCACGCATGGTTGAGCTGGAGCTGGAGGACGGCCTGGCCGTCGTCACCATCGATCGTCCGCACGCCCGCAACGCCATCGACCCGCACACCATGGGCGAGCTGGAGAAGGCGCTGGACGCGGCCGGGGGCGCGCGGGCCCTGGCGGTGACCGGGTCGGGCGAGAAGGCGTTCGTCTCCGGCGGCGACCTGAAGGAACTCGCACGGCTGCGCACCGAGGGCGAGGCGTCGGACATGGCGCTGCGGATGCGGGCGCTGTGCGACCGGATCGCCGCGTTCCCCGGGCCGGTGGTGGCCGCTCTCAACGGGCACGCGCTGGGCGGCGGCGCCGAGGTGGCGGTGGCGGCCGACATCCGCGTCGCCGCCGACGACATCCGGATCGGGTTCAACCAGACGAAGCTCGCCATCGTGCCCGCCTGGGGCGGTGCCGAGCGGCTGGCGCGGCTGGTGGGGCCAGGGCGGGCACTGCTGCTGGCCGGCACCGGGCGGGTACTGGAGGCGGCCGAGGCCGAGCGGCTGGGGCTGGTGGACATGGTCCTGCCCCGCGCGCGGTTCGCCGTCGGCTGGCGGGAGCTGGCCCGCTCCCTGGCCACTCCGCAGGCGAGCGAGATCAAGAACCTCACCACCCGGACCCGGCCGGCGCACGAGGCCGCCGGGGCGTTCGCCCGGCTGTGGGTGTCCGAGGAGCACTGGGAAGCGGCGGAAAGGGTGATGTCCCGTGGCAAGTGAAGTTCGCGTCGACGAGGGGCCGTTCGGCCCGGAGGTGCGCCCCGAGGGCGGTGCCGTGGCGCAGACGGTGTTGTACCTGCACGGCGACCCGCGGCTCGCGGGCACCCCGCGGGACGCGCTGCCGACCGCCCGGGAACTGGCCCGGCTCACCGGGTACGCGGTCGTCTGCGCCCGCTACCGGTCCCGGTTCCCGCAGGCGTTGGACGATGTGCAGGCGGCCTGGGAGCACTGCCACGCCGGTGGACCGGCGGCGGTGGCGGGCAAGCGGCTCGGCGGGGCTCTCGCCGCCGGCCTGCTGCTGCGGCTGCGCGACGCGGGCGCGACACTGCCCACCTGCGCGGTGCTCTCCTCACCGGTGCTGGACTTCACGCTCGACACGCCCAGCCTGCTCTTCAACGCGGCCGCCGACCGCACCGTGGACGCCGAGGCACTGCCGGTCCGGGCTGCCGCGTACGCGGGGACGGCACCACGCGACCACCCGCTCCTCAGTCCCCTGCACGGCAACCTGCACGGCCTGCCGCCGCTGCAACTGCACGCGGCCGGTACGGAGGTGCTCCTCGACGACACGCTGTCCTTCGCGACCCGGGCTGCGCACTCCGGGGTCGCGGTGGACATGCGGATCCACGAGGACTCCGCCGCTCAGGGCCTGCGGCAGTTGGAGGCGACGGCGGAGTTCCTGCGAGCCTGGTGCCCGGACGGGCTGGTCACTCCTCGTCGCGGATGAACTCGGCGGCGCGCCACGCCATCGCCATCACCGGCCCGTTGAGGTTCCCGGACACCATCGTCGGCAGGACGGACGCGTCGACCACCCGCAGGTGGTCGACGCCCCGCACGCGCAACCGCGCGTCCGTCACGTCGTCCGCTGCGGGGCCCATCGCGCAGGTGCCGATGGCGTGGAAGCCGCAGTAGCCGCCGTCCAGCGCCGAGCGGACGATCTCCTCCTCCGCGTCGGACCGCACGTCGGGCCCGGGGAACGTCTCGCGCCGGATGCGGGAGGCGATGGGGTCGGTGGCGAAGAAGTCCCGCAGCCGGCGGAAGAGGTCCGCCGCCACCTGGCGGTCGTACTCCGTGGAGAAGTAGCCGGGGTCGATGTCCAGTCCGGCGCCGGGGTCGGCGGAGGTGATGGCCAACGACCCCTCGGAGGTGGGGCGCAGGACCATCGCGCACGCCGAGACCCCGGGCTCCTTCTCCACTCCCGCCGGCCTGCCCGGCTGGAGGGCGGCGAGGGACCAGGGGGCCAGCAGGACTTCGGTGTCGGGCCGTTCGAGGTCCGGGCGTGACTTGAGGAAGGCCATCACGTCGTAGGCCGGACGGGCAAGCGGGCCCCGGCGCGTGAGCAGATAGGCGGCGGCCGTGCGGGCTTGGGCAGCCGGGGTGGCAAGGTGCCGGTTGACGCCGAGCGGGGCGTTGAGCCGGAACCGCAGGGCCAGGCAGCGGTGCTCCCGCAGCCGGGCCCCCACGTGGGGACGGTCGAGGCGTACCTCCACACCGGCGGCGCGCAGCACGTCGGCCGGGCCGATGCCGGACAGCTGGAGCAGCCGGGGCGTGGCCAGGCTGCCCAGGCTCAGGATCACCTCACGTAGGGCGCGGACGTCCTCCTCCTGCCCGCCGGCCCGTCGCACCCGGAACCCGACCGCCTTGTCGCCGTCGAACAGCACTCTGGTGACGGTGGTGTCCCGGGCGACGGTCAGGTTCGGGCGGGAGCGGGCGGGGCGCAGGAAGGCGCGGGCGGCGCTGAAGCGCTGTCCGGTCTTGATGGTGGCCATCGCGTAGCCGATGCGCTCGCCGTCGTCCTCGTTGACGTCCGGCACCGGTCGCAGCCCGAACGCGTCGCCCGTGGCGATGAGCTGATCGCACAGCGGGTCCGGGTCGCGGACCGTGGAGATGTGCAGCGGACCGGCGGTTCCGCGGGTGGGTGAGGGCCCCAGGGCGTTGTCCTCGATGGCCCGGAAGGCCGGCAGGACGCTCTCCCAGCCCCAGCCGGGGTTGCCGAGCCGTTCCAGGCCGTCCCAGTCGGCGCGGCCTCCCCGGTTGTAGACCATGCCGTTGACGGAGCTGGATCCGCCGAGCACCTTGCCGCGGACCCAGACCTCGGGGTTGCCGCCCTCCCGGAGCGGACGGGTGCGGTAGTGCCAGGAGAACGCGGGGTCACCGAAGAGCTTGCCGACGCCCTTCGGTATCCGCAGGTAGGGGTGACGGTCGGCGCCGCCCGCCTCGACGAGCAGCACGCGTACCGCCGGTTCGCGCGAGAGCCGTTCGGCCAGGACACAGCCCGCCGATCCGGCACCCGCGATGACGTAGTCGTACATCACGGTCCTCTCTGTGGGTGAGAGGCCGCGACGGCGCCGCGCGGTCCCCTCCTCGGCTTCCCGCGCGGCGCCGGCCAGGTGGTGGCAGCGGGGTCAGGAGTCCGGGGTGTCGTCTCGGTACACCCGGCCGCCCTTCATCACGAAGCACACCCGTCCGGCGACGGACAGGTCGGTGAGCGGGTCGCCGGGGACGGCGATGACGTCGGCCAGCAGTCCGGGGGCGATCCGGCCCCGGTCGTCGGCGTCGATCAGCTCGGCGGCGACGGTGGTCGCGGCGCGCAGGGCGTCGACCGGCCGCATGCCCCGGTCGGCGAGGGCGAGGAGTTCCATGACGCCCTTGCCGTGCGGGATGGCGGGGGCGTCGGTACCGAAGGCGACCTTGACCCCGCGCCGGATCGCACGGGCCGTGGACTCCCGGGCACGCGGGAAGACCTCGGCGGCCTTCGCCCGGAGCGCCGGGTCCGCGTGCGCGGTGTCCATGTCCTCGGTGAGAGAGGTGGTGGCCACCAGGAAGGTGCCTCGTTCGACCATCAGGTCGAGGGTGGCGTCGCTCGCCAGGAAGCCATGCTCGATGCAGTCGATACCGGCCTCGACGGCGGCCCGGATCGCCGAATCGCCCATGCAGTGCGCGGCGACCTTGAGCCCCGCGCGGTGCGCCTCGTCGACGGCGGTGCGCAGCTCCTCGTCGGAGTACTGCTGCGCGCCGGTGGGGCCGGTGTGCGACATGACCCCGTTGGAGGCGCACACCTTGATGACCCGTGCCCCGTACTTGATCTGGTGGCGGACCGCCTTGCGCACCTCCGCCACCCCGTTGGCGATGCCCTCCTCCACGGTGAGGGGCAGCACACCGGGGGCGAACGCCTGGAACATGGTCGGGTCGAGGTGTCCGCCGGTCGGGGCGACAGCGTGCCCGGCGGGCACCACGCGCGGGCCCTCGACCCAGCCGAGGTCGATCGCCTTCTTCAGCGCGACGTCGAGCAGCACTCCCCCGGTCTGCACGAACAGACCGAGATTGCGCACGGTGGTGTAGCCCCGCCGAAGCGTGCGCCCGGCGTTGGCGACCGCGCGCAGGGTCCGCACGGCCGGGTCCTCCTGGACCGGGATCAGCGGGCTGCGGTGGTCGGGGCCGCCGAGGAAGAGGTTGACCTCCATGTCCATCAGGCCCGGCAGCAGGGTGACGTCGCCGAGGTCGCGGACGACCGTTCCTTGCGGCAGCCGGGCCGGCTGGATCTCGGCGATGTGCTCGCCCACCACGAGCACCTCGCCGGGCTCGGCGATCTCGCCCTTGTCGATGTCCAGCAGACGCGCCGCCCGCAGCAGCACCGGGGCCTGCGGTGTCTTCTCCCGGGCGGCCCGCCCTGGTTCCCGGGCGGCCATCACACGGCGGGTTCGATGACGGCGTCGATGCTGGACGGGCCGCTGTCCGGGACCCTCGGCTGGCCCCACGCCTCCACCGGGAAGGCGACGGTCACCAGCGCGCAGAACGCCCACAGCAGGTGCTTGTCCTCGTCGCCGATGTCGTCGAGGCTCAGGTCCTCCAGGTACTCGGTGTTCTGCTGGAGCAGCGGGTACGCCACGTCATAGAAGGCCTGAAGCTCCTCCATGGTGCTGCTGACGCGTTTGGCGTAGCGGGCCTTCTCGCCCTGGACCGCCCAGTCGGCGAACGGCTCCAGTGCGGCGAAGTCGGCGGGAAAGACGTTGCCCATGTCAAGGTCTCCATGTCTGTTAGGCGGGCGTCTGCGCGGGGTGGAGGTCTCAGCCGGTGGGCGACGCGGACTTCTGCTGCTGGAACTCGCGCACGTAGTTCTGCGTGGTGGTGTGCAGATGACGCAGCAGGACCTCCTGGTCGCAGAGCGGGAACTGGTCCACCGTGCGCGACTCGAGCATGGTCTGGGTCGCTTCCAGGGTGTTGCCGTCCTGGAGGCCGTACTCCTTGAACGTCACCGCGGCCAGTTCCTGCTGGAGTCGCTCGAAGCCGTTCTTCGGCGGGACGAAGTAGCAGGTCCCCTCGAAGATGTGGGTGTTGTACGAGGTCGGCCAGTAGTGGTAGGTCAGCACCCAGTTGGGCCGCCAGATCAGCAGCATGAAGTTGGGGAAGAAGACGAACGAGTCCATCCCCCAGACCTTGCTGCGCGTCGGGTTGATCGCCGGTGGCAGCTCCTCGGTCGTCATGCCGATGTCGGGGGCGTCCCATGGGCCGAAGAGCCCGCTGCGCAGGACCCGTTCGATGGGCTTGACCATCGCCTTCTCCTTGGGGGGCGCGATGCCGCCCCAGGACGAGACCATGCTGTGCGGGCCGTCGATGTCGTAGGCCAGCGCCTCGTAGCCGTACTTCTTGATCTTGGCGGCCTCGCCGGCCTCGTACTGCCCGGCGTGCAGGATCGGCGCGTGGTAGAACTCGGCGAACGCGTCGATGAACAGCTTCCAGTTGCTGCCGATCTCGGCGCGGTACTTGTGCACCCGGGTGAGCTCGTGGAACGGGTAGCCGTCGATGCCCTGTGCGAACTTGCCGAGGTAGGTCCTGAGGGGCGTGGTGTTCTCGGGGTCGAGGTTGACGAAGACGAACCCCTCCCACACCTCGGTCTGCACCTGCATCAGCCCGTACTTCGACTTGTCCATGTCAAAGAACTCGGACTCCTGCTGGACGAAGGTGAGCTTGCCCTCCAGGTCGTACCGCCAGGCGTGGTACTTGCAGGTGAAGGCCCGGCAGGTGCCCTTGGTCTCCTCGCGCGGGTAGTCGTCCCACACCAGTTTGTTGCCCCGGTGGCGGCACACGTTGTGGAAGGCACGCACCTCGCCGTCCGAGCCCCGGACGACGACGACGGACGCCCGCGCGGCATCCAGCTCCTTCGTGAAGTAGCTGCCCTTGCGCGGAAGTTGCTCGACCCGTCCGACGTTCAGCCAGGTCCGGCGGAAGATGGCGTCCCGCTCCAGCTCATAGAACTCCGGTGAGATCGAGTCCGCGTAGGACACGGGACCGGTGTCGATCTTGAAGTGCTCGGTCCAACTGCCCTCGGCGGGCTTGGGGAAGTGGGCCATGGGTCGGAACCTCCGCTCGGGGACGACACCGCCACGATAACAACAGTCTCCGATTTCGAGAATGACGTTTTCAAATACCGCCTAACACGCTTGGTCGTAGATGTTGATGGTCCTTCCCGTCAACGGTAAGTTCGTATCATCCGCTGCACAGCCCCTCACGCTTCACGCCGCCACCGCCGGCCTCGGTCCTTCCACCGAAGCCCACAAGCGAAGCGACGCATCGAGGAACAAGGAGGCCGGATGACAACAGACCGCACAGACACGACGGGTTCGGGTCACAGGAGAAGGGCGCGGCTGACCAGCGTGCTGATCACCGTGTCCAGTGTCGCCCTGCTCGGATCGGCCCCCTCGGGCGTCTCCGGACAGCACCCGGCAAGAGCTTCCGACAGGATCTCGCAGCTGGTGGCGGAGATGACCCTGGACGAGAGGCTGTCGTTCGTCCAGGGCCGATGGGACGATCCGCGGCAACAGGAGATCGGTGAGTCGGGATACATCCCCGGAGTGGCCCGGCTCGGGATTCCGCCGCTGCGGATGAGTGACGGTCCGGCCGGTACCCGCGCCGCCCCCGACTCGACGGCGATGCCCGTGCCGGTGGCCCTCGCGTCCTCGTTCGACGACAGGCTGGCCCGCGAGTACGGAAAGGTCCTCGGACGCGACGGACGTGCCCGGGGCATGGACGCGGTGCTGGCTCCGATGGTCAACACCATGCGCGTGCCCTACGCGGGCCGCAACTTCGAGTCCTACAGCGAGGACCCGCTCCTCAACTCCCGCATGGTGGGCCAGGAGGTCCGCGGCATCCAGGACGAGGGTCTGATCGCCACGACCAAGCACTTCGCGGCCAACAACCAGGAGACCAACCGCCAGAGCATCGACGCGAGGGTCGGGGAGCAGGCGTTACGCGAGGTCGAACTCTCCGGTTTCGAAGCAGCCGTCAAGGCCGGCACCGGCGCGGTCATGTGCTCCTACAACAAGGTCAACGGCACCCACTCCTGCAGCAACGAGACCCTCCTGACCTCCGTTCTGAAGGAGCAGTGGGGATTTGGCGGATGGGTGATGTCGGACTGGTCCGGAACCCGCGCCACCACCGATATCCTGCGCGGACTCGACCAGGACATGCCCGGCCCGCCCATCGGGCCCGACTACTTCGGTGCCCCGCTCAAGAAGGCGATCCAGAACGGCTCGATACCGGTCGCGGCTCTGGACCGGTCCGTCACACGCATCCTCGGAACCATGCAGAGGTTCGGCCTCCTGCGCTGCGCGTCCCTCCAGGGGCCCTTGCCGGGCTGCTCGTTGCCGACACGTCCCCGATTCGACGCCCCGGCCAGTAACGCCGTCGCCCAGCGGGTCGCCGAGGACGGTGCCGTCCTGCTGCGCAACAAGGGCGACGCCCTGCCGCTCGCCCGGGGGGCCGCCCGCGACATCGCCCTCATCGGCACACCCGCCGTCGAGCCCGTGATCGGGGGCAGAGGCAGCTCCCAGGTGAACCCCACGACCGTGACCGTGCCACGCGAGGAGATCGTCAAGCGCGCGGGACACCGCTCGAAGGTCTCCTACCATCCGGGGGTCGACACCATCGGCACGGTGATCCCCGGCTCGGCGCTGTCCGGCGGAGCGATCGACCACACCGGAGACGACGAGCTCACCACCAGGACCTACGACCAGACACGCACACTGACGGCACCCGAGGACGGCGACTACCTGATCAGCATCCGCTCGACGCTGAGCAACCGGACGCTGACCGTGGACGGCAAGCGGGTCGCCACCGGACACAGCTACCGCAACGACACGCTCACCAGCACCTCCGCACGGGTCCGTCTCACGGCGGGGACGCACAAGATCGGTGTGAAGGTGGAGGGCTATCACGACGACTCGAAGCTGCAGGTGCAACTGACCTGGACCCCGCCGCAGACCGCGCGAGCCGATCTGGCGAGGGCCGTCGCCGCGGCCAAGAGGGCCAAGACCGCCGTGGTCTTCGTCTACAACGAGCAGACCGAGGGTGCGGACCGCACCACACTCGCGCTGCCGCACGACCAGGACGCCCTCGTTTCCGCGGTCGCCAAGGCCAACCGCAACACGATCGTCGTCCTGAACACCGGCGGACCCGTCACGATGCCGTGGCTGAACTCGGTCGAAGGCGTACTGGACATGCACTACCCCGGTCAGATGGGCGGGGCCGCCACCGCCCGGTTGCTCTTCGGCGACGCGGTGCCCGGAGGCAGGCTCACCCAGACATTCCCCCTGGACGACGCGCACACGATCGTCACCGGTATGCCTCGACGGTACCCGGGCGTCGACGGAAAGCAGGAGTACTCCGAGGGTGTCTTCGTGGGTCACCGCTGGTACGACCAGAAGAAGATGAAGACCCTGTTCCCCTTCGGCTTCGGTCTGTCCTACACCACGTTCTCCTACAGCGGCCTGAAGGTCACACCGCGGCCCGACGGACTGCGGGTCAGCTTCAGGGTCGAGAACACCGGTGAACGCGCCGGCCAGGCGGTCCCGCAGATCTACCTCGGGCCCAGCCCCAAGGTGAGGAACGCCGAGCAGCCCGTGCGGAAGCTGGTGGGGTACCAGAAGGTCCGCCTGCGCCCTGACGAGTCCCGTCGCGTCACCATCACCGTGGCCGAACGGCAACTCCAGTACTGGGACAGCGCCACGGACGGCTGGGTCAAGGGCACCGGTCTCCGCGACGTCTGGGTGGGCTCGTCCTCGCGGGATCTGCCGCTCCACAGCAAGGCCGTGCTGCGTCGATGACCATGATGCGACCCCATGGGGGCCAGAGCGAGCGGCCGGCGCCGGTCGGATTCGTGGGCCTGGGCGCCATGGGGGGGCGCCCTGGCGGCCAACCTGGTCAGGGCCGGTTTCGAGGTGGTGGCGTACGACGCCGCCGGCCCGGCGCGCACCCCGCTCGGTGCGCGCTGGGCGCCCAGTCCGGCCGAAGTGGCGCAGGCGGCCGGAACCGTGGTGCTCAGCCTCCCTGACGGAGGTGTCTGCCAGGAGGTGGTGCGAGATCTCGCGGATGCCAGGGACCGGCAGGTCACCCACGTCGTGGACACCTCCACAGTGGGGTTGACCGCAGCCCGTGTGCTGTCCGCGATGGGGTTGGCGTATGTGGACGCACCCGTCTCGGGCGGGGTGGCCGGAGCACGGCGACGCACCCTGATGGTCATGTACGCGGGAGCGGACGCGGACTGTGCCCACGTGAAGCCGGTGTTGGCCGGGCTCAGCGACCGACGGCGCAGGGTCGGCGACCGGCCCGGGCAGGCTCAGGCACTGAAGCTGGCCAACAATTTCCTGACCGCGACCGCGCTCGCGGCGACCAGCGAGGCCGTCGCCTTCGGGCGGGCGGCCGGCCTGGACCCGGCCGTGATGGTGGAGGTGCTCAACGCCTCGAGCGGTCGCAGCGGCGCCAGTACGGACAAGTTCCCGGGCGAGGTACTGACCGGCCGCTACGCCTCCGGGTTCAGCAACACCCTGATGGCCAAGGACGTGCGGCTCTATCTCGCCGAGGTGGAGCGGCTGAGCGGTTCGCGGGCCGTGGGGGCGGTGACGGACTCGGTGTGGGAGGCGTTCACCGCGGCGGAACCGGGTGCCGACTTCACCCGTATCTACCCCTTCGTCGCCGGGGACTGACCGTCCGGGGTGGCGGCCTCGTCGCCGAGCAGGACCGCCACCGTCTCTCGCACGATCCGCGGATAGCGTTCCAGGTCCAGGTCCGCTTCGGGGTCCACCAGCCATAACTGGTGGACCCCCTCGACCAGGGCCAGGACCGCGGCGGCCGCGGTCGGTGCGCTCAAGCCGCTGGGCAGGTGCTCCCCGTAACGCTCGGTCAGGCTCGCGGCCAGGTGGTCCTGGAGGGACCGGCACCGCTGTCGGAGGTGGCCGGCGGCCGGTTCCTGGCCGGTGACCGCCTCGGCCAGCACCACACTGTGCACGGTGGCGAGTGACGGGTGGCTCTGCTCGAACGCGACGGCCTCGGCGAAGTCACCGGCCAGGTCCTCGCCGACCCGTCGGTCCGCCAGGTTCTCCCGGTTGAGCTGTTCCCGGAAGTTGAGGACCTCCAGCAGCAGCCGCTTCTTGCTGGGGAAGTAGTGCAGGACGCCCTGCCTGGTCAGACCGGCCCGCTCCGCCACGGCGTCGATCGAGGTGCCCTTGAAACCGCGGGCGGCCAGCACCTCCAGCGCCGCTTCCAGGATCCGTTCACGCTGCTCCGACACCATGCCCTGCCCCTTCCCGGAGGTGCCCGCACACAGTACGCACGGGCCCCGCCCCGGGGCGAGTCCCCGTACCGCTTCAGGATCTGCGCCCCATCGCCGCGAGAGCGGCCAGGGCGGCCTCCCGGAGGACCCCCGCGTCCGGTGCGCCGGCCCTGCCCGCTATCTCGGCGAAAAGGCGGACGTCCTTGGCGAGCAGGCTCCCCGCGTGGGCGGCGATACGATCCAGGCCGCCGTCGGCGTCGGCGACCCTGTCCAGTGCGAAGCTGGCCGCGCTCCCTTTGGGCAGCACCCTGCTCAGCGCCGAGTTGTCCAGGCCGAGCGTGGCACCCAGCCGCAGCGCGTCGGCGGCGAGACCCAGGTGAGCGGTGAACAGCAGGTTGTTGAGGATCTTGGCGAGCTGGCCGGAGCCGGTCGGACCGAGGTGGACGACAGGGTCACCGAAGGTGGCGAACACCGGACGGCAGTAGGCGAAGACCTGGGGGGCGCCGCCCGCCATGACGACCAGGGAGCCCTGTTCGGCGGCGCGGCCGCCTCCGCTGACCGGCGCGTCCACGAGCGAGACACCGAAGGTGCGGGCCGATGTCTCCAGGCGCCGGCAGGTGTCGGGGTGCACCGTGGAGTGGACGGCGATCACTCCGCCCCTGCGCAGTCCGGCGAGCACGCCGTCGGGCCCGGTGACCACCTGCTCGACATCGGCATCGTCGACGACGCACAGGCACACCAGGTCGCTCGCGGTCGCCAGGTCGGCCGGGGAGCCGGCCACACCGGCACCGGTGTCCGCGAACGGCGCCAGGGTGGCCGGTCTGCGGGCCCACAGGGTCGTCTCGTGGCCCGCGGCGATGATGCGGCGCGCCATGGGAGCCCCCTGGCTTCCCAGCCCGATGAATCCCACGCGCAGGAGAGGTCTGCTCATGCCGTCCTCCGGGGGCGCCAGAAGACGGCGAGGAGTCCGGCGGTCGCCACCACGCCCAGTCCGAGCACGATGCCGGCGCCCGCCCACCCGGTCACCGCGATGCCGGCCGTGGTGTCCACCGCGTACTCCCCCGGCCCCCAGGCACCGAGCGCCGACGCGAGGACGCCCAGGACGAGGACGTACTCGTAGCCCTCCTTGAAGACGAAGAATCCGTGCGGCCGGTGGGCGAGCAGTCCGGCGACCAGCATCACCGACAGCACGGCCGCGCAGGCCAGGGGCGTGAGCAGCCCGAGGAGCAGGAGGGCGCCCGCGCCGATCTCGGTGACCACACTCAGCCAGGCCTGGAGCCGTGACCGGGTCAGACCCAGGCCGGCGAACCAGCTCGCCGTGCCCCTGATGCCGCCCCCGCCGCGCCAGTGGTTCCAGCCGTGCGCCACCATGACCGCACCCAGTACGAGCCGGACGAGCAGCAGGCCGGCGTCGGATGCCTCACCCATCGCGCCGCCCCCGCTCCGTGGGCAGTGCCCGCACACCGAGCGCGCATTCCTCGACGAAGGCCAGGACGCGCAGATGGTAGGCGAGAGCGGTGCGGCCGACGCTGGTGTTGTGGCCGGCCCCCGCCTGTTCGTGGAGCACCACGCGGGGCGCGCCGGTGAACATCGAGGCCAGGTCCGCCAGGCCCTCCGGCCCGTTGACCCACACCTGTTCGTGTTCGGCGAGAGTGATGTGGACCGGGACGGCGACGCCCGCGGCCAGCCGGGCCAGGTCCTGCTGCCAGCCCTCCCGGTGCCCCTCGTAGGCCGGCGAGGCCGAACCGATCCGCTGTCCGCCGTGCACGTCGGGCGGGTAAGCCTGCGGCGGGTACCACAGCGCCCGGCGGAGGCTGGGGCGGGTACGGGTCGGGTCGCGCCGCCACTCGTCCATCGCCTGGACGGCCCTCGGGTGATGCACCCGGCCCATGCCGGCCAGCTCCACGCCGAGCGGCTCTGCGCCTCGCGGGTCGTCGGCCATACGCAGGGCGAGTTCGGAACCCGCCGAGTGCGCCCAGAGGAACACACCGACGCCCCGCTCGCGGTCCTTCAGCAGCGCGTCGACTGCTTCGTGCGCGAAGTCGGTGCGCTGTCCGGGTGTGCGCAACCGGTCCTCGTGTCCTGCGGAGCTGCCGTAGCCGGGGCGGTCCAGGGCGAGGACGGTGAAGCCGGCAGCGGCGGCGGTGCGCAGGAGGGAGAGCCTCGGGTGCCCGGGGTGGTCGAAGTAGGCGGAGGTGGTGGCGCCTCCGTGCAGCGCCACGATGACGGCCTGCGGGCGTGGCACCTCGGCCACCAGCGCGGAGGCCGGGACGCCGCGCACCTCGACGACCTGACGGCGTACGGCGGTGGTGAGTTCGGGTTCGAGAGAGGTCATGCCACGGTCCTGGAGGTCACGGTCGTGGAAGTCACGGTCATGGGGGTCACGGTCCTGGGGGTCATTCGTCCGTCCTGAGCAGGAGTACGCCGCTGGGGGTGAGCCCGCCGCTGGAGACCACCGCGGTGCGGGCGCCCGCGACCTGCCGCGCGTCCGCCTCGCCCCGCAGCTGGAGCACAGCCTCGTGGAGCAGGCCCATGCCGTGGGTCCGGCCGTGGGAGAGCTGACCACCGTGCGGGTTCAGCGGCAGCACGCCGTCGGGGGCGATGTTCTTGCCGCCGTCCAGGAAGTCACTGGCCTCGCCGATTCCGCAGAAGCCGAGCGCCTCGATCCAGGACAGGCAGTTGAAGCTGAAGCCGTCGTACAGCAGTGCCACGTCCACGTCGGCGGGGCGCAGGTCGGTGCGGGTCCACAGGTGGGCGGACTGGCCAAGCACCTGTGGCTCGTGAGTGAGGGTGGACTGGTCCCACTCGGGGCGTTCGAGGATCTGCGTGCCGACCGCCTCGACACGTACCGGGGGCCTCGGCAGGTCGGGCACGGTCTCGGCGGCGGAGACGACGACGGCCACGGAGGCGTCGCAGGGGACGTCGCAGTCGTAGAGGCCGAAGGGGGTGGTGACGGTGCGCGCGGAGAGGTAGTCGTCCATGGTGAGCGGGTCGCGGTAGACCGCCTCCGGGTGGCGGGCGGCGTTCGCGCGCTGGTTGAGGGCGATCCGGCCGAGGGTCTCGCGTGTGGTGCCGTAGCGGTGCATGTGCCGCTGGGCGTTCATCGCGAGCATGATGGCGGGCGAGAGAGCGCCGAAGGGCTTGAACCAGCCGTCCGGGCCGGCCGGTCGCGGCAGACGGATCCTGCCCTGCCGGACGAGCTCGCCGTGCGTCGTCTCCCACACCGTGCGGAAGCACAGCACGTGCCGGGCCAGTCCACCCGCGACCGCCAGCATCGCGGCGATCACCGAACCGCCCGGGCCGAAGGTCTCCCCCGCGCCGTTGTGCCACACGGGGTGGATGCCGAGCGCGGACTCCAGCGTGTGCACCCCGCCTTCGGCGAAGCCGCCGTAGGGGCCGGCGCCGGGGTAGGTGGACAGACCGTCGATGTCGTCGAGGGTGAGCCCGGCGTCGCCGACGGCCTTCTGGCAGGCCTCGACGGTGAGTTCGAGGGGCGGGACCATCAGGCGGCGGCCGATGCGGGAGGCGCCGGCGCCGCTGATGACCGCGCGGTCCTCGAACCTGGGCCCCCGCAGCGGTCCGCGCAGGTGTCCGGTGACCGGGGCGTCCTCGGGCAGGGGCGCGGGCGTGGGCTGCTCGGCACACGGCCGGAACAGGGGCAGCCAGGCGTCACCGACCTGCTCGAAGACCACCTCCATCCGCATGCCGATCCGCAGTTCCTCCGGCACGCAGTCGACGACGTTGGTGGTCAGCCGGACGCGCGGATCCTCCTCGATCGCCACCTGGCCGACGACGAACGGGGAGGGCAGGCCCGGGAAGGGGAAGCGGTGGTTGACGGTGAAGCCGATCAGGGTGGCGAACCCCGAGACCTCCTCGACTCCCGTGTCGCGTCCCCGGCAGTGCCGGCACACCGGCTGCGGCGGGTGGATCAGTGCCCGGCAGGCGGTGCAGGCCTGGAAGCGGAGCTGTCCGTCCCGGCCGGAGGTCCAGAAGAACTCGGTCTCCTGGCGGATCTCCGGCTGCGGACGGACGGCGCCCCCGGCCTCGCTCAACGGATCTTCGCCTCGGCCTTGCGGACGGTGACCGGCTCGGCCAGCCCCTGTTCGTCGCAGGCCTGCTGGAGATTCTCCAGGGTTTCCGCCAGGCAGGGCCCGAGGCGGGTGCCCGGCGTGAAGGTGGCCGGGAGGTGGCGCATGCCCTGGATGACCCCGATGGTCTCGTAGTGGACCGTGCCCTCGGCCTCGCAGACGTAGTCCGGGATGCGGTCGAGGACCTGGAGCAGCATCCGCTTGAACACCGTGCGGGCGACGTTGGAGCCGATGCAGCGGTGGATGCCCAGACCGAAGGCGGTGTGGCGGTTGCCGCCGCGGGCGAGGTCCACCCGGTCGGGGTCGGTGAAGACCTGCGGGTCCCGGTTGGCCATCGCCCAGGACAGCCACAGCCGGTCGCCCTCCCTGAACTCGGCGCCCGCGATCTCGCAGTCCTCGGCGACGGTGCGCCCGTCGCCGGGTGCCGGGGTGAAGTAGCGCAGGAACTCCTCGGTGGCCGTGTCCAGCAGCGTGTCCCGCTCCCCGCTCAGCTGGGCCCGTTCACCAGGGTTCTGGGAAAGCCATTCCAGGGCGTGCGCGGTCAGGGCGGTGGTGGTGTCGAAGCCGCCGCCGATGAGCAGGGCCAGCGCACCGACCAGGTCCTCCTCGCGCGGGGCCGCGTCGTCGATCTCCAGGCGGACGAGAGCGTCGACGAGGCCGGGGCGGGGATGCGCGCGGACCTCCTGCAACGTGGTGGCGATGTCCCTGATCATCGCCATGTGGGCCTCCACCACCCGGGCCATCTCCGGCGACTGCGGCGGGGTGTAGACACCGGCATGGGCGGGCTCGTTGTACAGTTCCCACTTCTTCAGCGGGATGCCCATCATGGCGAGCGTGAACACGGCCGGGACGATGTTGGCGAGGTCGTCGACGAAGTCGATCCGGCCCGTCTCGATCTTCTCGTCGATGCAGGCGCGGGCCACGTCGTCGATGAACGGGATCCACCGCTGCACGGCGGCCGGGGAGAGGTAGGGGTTGAGGGCGGTGCGGTAGGCGCGCTGCTCGGGCGGGTCCATCTCCAGGAAGCCGCCGCGCAGGCCCCTGCCGCGGGGCGGGGCGGGGATGCTGATGCCGCGGTAGCCGCGGCGCTCACCGTGGATGTCGTGGTCGTTGGACAGCTTCTCCCCGGCGCGGGCGAAGGCGAGCAGTTCACGGTTGCCGGCGGCCACCCAGTGTCCGTCGTAGGTGTCGGTCCAGGCGAGCGGGCAGCCGCTGTGGAACG
This sequence comes from Streptomyces sp. NPDC050546, assembly GCF_044457425.1. Classification (NCBI taxonomy): domain Bacteria; kingdom Bacillati; phylum Actinomycetota; class Actinomycetes; order Kitasatosporales; family Streptomycetaceae; genus Streptomyces; species Streptomyces sp. NPDC050546. The sequence continues at coordinate 66,355 of NZ_JBITGX010000025.1, read as the reverse complement.
CGCGGGTCTGCTCCTCGAACCGGTCGCGGTACTCCGGGGCGTGCCGGTCGAAGTGGACGCGGGGCTGTTTGCGGGCGTCGTCGCCGGTGGTGTCCGGTGCGGTCATGCCTGTGCTTCCTCTCGGTCCGCCGGGTGCGGCTCAGAACACGCCGATCGCGCGTTCGGGGCAGGAGCGGACGGCCTCGACCACCGCGTCCTCCTGGTCGGTGGGGACGTCCTCGGCGACGGGCGAGGAGTGTCCGTCGATCTCGCTCAGCTCGAAGACCTTGGGGGCGCGCATGGCGCACAGGGTGTGCCCCTGGCAGCGCTCGGGGTCGACGCGTACCTTCACGTCTCTCATCTCCGGTTCATGTCAGGTCGGACAGGGACTTGCCGACGCCGGCGAGGGTGGCCGGCTCGCCGTAGTCGCCCTTGTACTTGTAGGTGGGGGCGTCACAGCGGTAGGCACCCTGGTCCGGCTCGAAACCGGCCGCCTGCCAGCCCTTGTCGGTCGCCTCGACGATGGAGTAGCAGGTGGGTGGCTCCTTCGAGGTGAGGTCGAAGGGAGCCTGCAGGCCGCCCGCGGTGAAGTCGGTGTTCTTCATGGCGTTCTGGTGCACGCACTTCCGTGTGAGCTCGGCGCAGTCGCGGGCCGCGGTGGCGAACAGCAGCCAGGCGGAGAAGGCGCGCAGGGCCGGGTAGGTGACCTGTTTGCCGGGGGCGTACTTCTCGAACAGGTCGGTCAGCTGCCGCACGGCCGGGTTGTCGGCGGCGCTCTCCAGCGGGGCGGTGGCGAAGAGTTCGGCGTAGTTGTGCTGCTTGCCCAGGGCGGCTCCGGCCAGTTGCGGGAAGGCGGGGCCGTAGGCGTTGCTGTTGGCGTCGATCCAGTCGGGGCTGTAGCCGATGCCGGTGAGGGCCTGCTCCAGTTTGGCGAGGCTCGCGAAGTCGCCCAGGAAGACCAGGCCCCGGACGCCGGACTTCTTGATCGACTGGGCGTAGGGGGCCCAGTCGGAGACGCCGGCCGCCGGGTACAGGTCGTTGTAGGAGACCTTGCCGCCGAGACCAGCGACGGCTTCCTTGAACTGGGCGGCCAGGACCTTGGTGACGGGAGAGTCGCCCGCGATGATGCCGACCTTCGCCGCCGAGTCCGGGTACTTCTCCTTCAGCAGCCAGGAGTAGTAGCCCGCGTACTGGAAGTACCCGGCGGTCGGGCCGGAGGCGAGTGCCTGGAGGTCGGAGCCGATGGCGCCGATCTGGCTGGACTGGGCCGGGAAGTTGGGCAGCAGGCACTTCAGCCGGTCCTGGACGCCGAGGCTGTCCAGGGCGGCGCCGCCGCCCACGAGCGCGAAGTCCGCCTTGCATGCCTCCAGCACCCGCTGGCGGACCTCCGTCAGCCTCGCGTCCCGGGTGACGGGGGCGAGTTCGCGGCCGTTGATGCCGCCCGCCTCGTTGCACCAGGAGGTGAACACCTCGGCGGTGTCCACGAACTCGGACCTCTTGGTGAAGCCGATGTCGGACAGGACGCCGACGTGGATCTTGTCGTCGGTGACGCCCTGGACGGACGAGGGCCCGGCGGTGCCGGGACCGCACACATCCTTCAGCGTCCCGAAGTCGGAGCTCTTCTGCGCCGCGGGGCTCGTCTGCGGCGCGGAGTCGGTGCCGGGGTCGTCGCCGGAGCGGGTGGAGCAGCCGGCCAGCAGCACCGCGGTCACGGTGACCGCGCCGATCAGCATCCTGCGCATGGTGCCTCCTCGGGGAGCTCGGACGCCGTCGTCCGAGGGAGGTGAGCGAGTGCGTGGGGTGGCGGGAGCCGGATGCCCCGTCCCTGGGCCGTCAGGTGATCGCGCCGCTCGCCTTGAGGGCCAGGATGCGGTCCCAGTCGTAGCCGAGCTCGGTGAGGATCTCCTCGGTCTGGGCGGCGAACTCCGGGGCTGCTCCGAGGCGGGTGTCCTCGACGTCGAACTGGACGGGGCTGGAGACCAGTTCGAGGTCGCCCGCCTGCCCGATGTAGCCGTTGGCGCGAACCTGCTGGTCGGCCGCGGCCTGCTGGTCGGCCGCGGCCTGCAGGGTGTCCTGGACGGGAGCCCAGGGCCCGTCGAGTGCGACGAGGTCCTTGGACCAGTCGGTGAGGGTGCGGCTCGCGATCACCTCGCGGAGGATCTTCACCGCGTCACCCGTGTGTTCGGCGATGCCCTCGGCGGTGGCGAAGCGCGGGTCGTCGGCGAGTTCGGGACGGCCCAGGCAGCGGCACACGTTGGGCCAGAACCTGGCCGGCTGGAGCATGACGAAGGCGATGAACCGGCCGTCGGCGGTGCGGTAGAGCCCCGAGAGCGGGTTGGTGGGTGAGCCGTGCGCGCTGGGCCTGACGCCCTCCCACGCTCGGTCGAGGTGGACGGACAGAGCGATGGAGTGGCCGAGTGCCCACAGGCCGCTGCCGAGCAGGGAGACGTCCACGACGGGGGCCTCGCCGGTGCGTTCGCGGCGCAGCAGGGCAGCCGCTATGCCGCCGGCGAGGTTGGTGCCGGAGACGGTGTCGCCGTAGGCGGGGCCGGGCGGGCTGATCATCCCGTCGCTGCCGGGCGGGGTGATGCTGGCGGCGGTCCCCGCACGCGCCCAGAAGGCGGTCATGTCGTAGCCGCCCTTGTCCGCCTCGGGGCCGCGCGGGCCGAGGGCGGTGCCGCGGGCGTAGACGATGCGCGGGTTGACGGCGCGGATGTCGTCGACGTCGATGCCGAGTCGGGTGCGGGAGGCGGGCATGAAGCTGGTGAGGAAGACGTCGGAGTCCTTGACCAGTTCGTAGAGCACCTCGCGGCCCTCGGGGCGGGACATGTCCAGGCCGAGGGAGCGCTTGCCGCGGTTGGCGTGGGCGACGTTGGGGTTGGGGTCGCCCTCCACCCGGAACGAGCCGGTCCGGCGCAGCCCGCGCTGTGGGTCGCCTGTGACGGCGTGCTCGATCTTGACGACGTCGGCGCCCCAGTCGGCGAGCACGGCCCCGGCCGAGGGGACGAAGCCATACATGGCGACTTCGAGGACGCGCATGCCTTCGAGTGGCTTCATGCCGCCTCCCCGGGCGGTACGACCCGGCCGAAGGCCTTCTCCTCCAGGAACTCCTCGAACCCGGCGCGTCCGCTCTCCCGGCCGATACCGGACTGCTTGTAACCGCCGAACGGCACGTCGGCGGAGAAGTAGTTGCCGCCGTTGATCGAGAAGGTGCCAGTGCGGATGCGGCGGGCGATGCGGATCGCGCGCTCGTCGTCGGCGCTGTGCACGGCGCCGGACAGGCCGTACTTGGAGTGGTTGGCGATACGGACGGCGTCGTCCTCGTCGTCGTAGGGGATGACCGCCAGGACGGGGCCGAAGACCTCCTCCTGGGCGATCTCGCTGTCGGGGTCGACGCCCGCGAGCAGGGTGGGTTCGTAGAACCAGCCGGGGTCGACGCGTGTGCCGCCGCGGACGAGCGTCGCCCCGGCCTCGACGGCGCGCCGCACCATGGCGTCGACCTTGTCGCGCTGCTGCTCGCTGATGAGCGGGCCCATGGCGGTCTCCGGGGCCTTCGGGTTGCCGACGCGGACGCGTTCCATGCCCGCCGCGACGAGTTGCACGATCCGGTCGTGGTCGGCGCGCGGGACGAGGAGGCGGGAGGTGAGGGCGCAGCCCTGGCCGGAGTGGGAGCAGATGGTGAAGGCGGCGAACATGGCGGCCCTGGTGTAGTCCGCGTCGTCCAGGACGATCATGGCGGACTTGCCGCCGAGTTCGAGGAAGACCCGCTTCACGGTACCGGCCGCGGCGGCCATGATGGCACGCCCGGTGGTGGTGGCGCCGGTGAAGGTGACCAGGTCGACGTCGGGGTGGGTGGTGAGCAGCTCGCCGACCTCGGTGCGCGAGGAGCTGAGGACGCTCACGACACCGGGCGGGATGTCGGTGTGCTCGGCGATGAGTTCGCCGAGCGCGAGGGTGGTCAGTGGGGTCTGCGGGGCGCCCTTGAGGACGACGGTGCAGCCTGCCGCGAGCGCGGGGGCGAGCTTGGCCAGGGCGAGCTGGTTGGGGAAGTTGTACGGCAGGATGGCGGCGACGACCCCGGCCGCCTCCTTCTCCACCCAGCGGTGGTGGCGCTGGCCGCGGCTCTCCCTCTCTCCGAGGTCCTCGGTGAACTCGTAGGTCTCCAGGAGGTCCGCGTAGTACGTCACGAGGCCGATCGGCTCGTCGAGCTGGGGGCCGTGGGTGAGCTGGCGGGGCGCGCCGACCTCGGCGATGGTCAGCTCGCGCAGCTCCTCGCGGTGGTCGTCGAGGGCCTGGTGGAGCTGGCGCAGACAGCGCAGCCGGAAATCCTTGTCCGTGGCCCAGTCAGTGGTGTCGAAGGCGCGGCGGGCGGCGGCGATCGCGGCCTCGGCGTCGGCCTTCGTGGCGTCCGGAGCGTGGCCGAGCAGGTCACCGGTGGCGGGGTTGTACGAGGGGAAGGTGCTGTCCGCGGCGATCAGCTTGCCGTCGATCAGCTGGGACTTGACGACAAGACGGCTCACAGCCGCACCACCGATCCGCCGTCGACGGCGATGACCTGTCCGGTGACCCAGGCGGCCTCGTCGGAGAGCAGGAAGAGCAGGGCACCCGCCTGGTCGGCGGCGGTGCCCATGCGTTTGAGGGCGAAGGACTGCACCATGGCCGCGCGGTACTCCTCGGGGATGATGCTGCGGGCCGCCTCGGTGTCCGTCGGGCCGGGGGCGATCGCGTTGACGCGGATGCCACGCGGGCCGAGTTCGGCTGCGAGGGAGACGGTGAGGTGGTTGATGCCGGCCTTGGCGAGACCGTAGAAGCCGGTGGCCTGCCAGGCGGCGGTGGAGGACTGGTTGACGACGGCCGCGCCCACCTCGAGGTGCGGCAGGGCGGCGCGGGTGACGTGCAGCGCGCCGAGCAGGTTCACCTTCAGGAAGCGGTCGAGGTAGTCGTAGTCGACGGTGGCGATGCCCTCGCGGCGCATGCCGTGGAAGATCGCTGCGTTGTTGACCAGGTGGTCGATCCGTCCGAACTCGCGTATCACCGTCTCGATGAGCGCTTCGGCGGAGGCGGGGTCGGCCACGTCGGTCCGCACGAACAAGGCGTCGCCGATCTCCTTGGCGACGCGCTGCCCCTGCTCCTCGTTCAGCTCGGCGACCACCACCCGCGCGCCCTCGGCGGCCAGCGCCCGTGCGTACCCCTCGCCGATGCCCTGGCCGGCTCCGGTGACGATGATCACCTTGTCCTTGAACCGCATCCCAGCCTCCTCGCTCGGTTGCTCCGGAAACTACATTCTCTATTTGCGCGAATCAAGCATTCGAACGGGAGAACTGGATACTCTTACCGGGTAGCAGCAGCGGCGACATGGAGGAAGGGGAATCGCCCATGATCGATTCCAAGGCCCTGAGTCCGGCACTCGGCGTGGAGTTCACCGGCGTCACCGACCCGCTCGACGACTCCTTCGTCCACCGCTGTGCGGAGGCCCTCAAGTGGCGGGGCGTCCTGCTGGTGCGCGGGCTGCACCTCGACGACGAGCAGCAGCTGGCGTTCAGCCGCCGGCTGGGCGAGGTGGTGGCGCTGAACGGCCAGGAGATCTTCCCGATCTCCATCAATCCGGAGAAGAGCAGGACCGCCAAGTACCTCAAGGGCGCGTTCTTCTGGCATCTCGACGGCACCACCGACGACGTGCCGGTGAAGGCCACCACCCTGACCGCCCGTCAGATCGCCATGACCGGCGGCGGCACCGACTTCGCCAGCACCTACGCGGCGTACGAGAACCTGCCGGGGAAGGACCGTGAGCGCTTGGAGTCCCTGCGGGTGGTGCACAGCTTCGAGGCCGCCCAGCGACTGGTGAACCCCGACCCCGACGAGGAGGAGCTGACCGCCTGGCGCACCCAGCCCAGCCACGAGGTGTCCCTGGTGTGGCGGCGCCGCGACGGCCGCAGCTCCCTGGTCACCGGCGCCACCGCCGACCATGTCGTCGGCATGGACCCCGACGAGAGCCGCGCTCTGCTGGACGAACTGCTCGACCGGACCACCCAGGAGCGTTTCCGCTACACCCACGACTGGGAGGTCGGTGACCTCGTGGTCTGGGACAACACCGGCGTCCTGCACCGGGCCCTGCCCTACGCCGAGGACTCCGAGCGGCTGTTGCACCGCACGACCGTCGTCGGCGACGAGGCGTTCGCATGAGCGCCGCGCCTGCTTCTACGGCCGTTGTGACCGGCGGCGCCTCCGGCATAGGCCGGGCGATCGCACAGCGGCTCACCGCCGACGGCCTGAACGTGGCCGTGCTCGACCTCTCCCCCGCCGAGGAGGGCTTCGGGCTGACGGTGGACGTCACGGACCGCGCCCAGGTCGACAAGGCGATGGACGCGGTGCGCGAGCGCTTCGGGCCCGTGCGTGTCCTGGTCAACGCGGCCGGCAAGGACGGCTTCACCCGCTTCGCCGACCTGCCCTTCGCCGACTGGCAGCGGGTGGTCGACATCAACCTCAACGGCGTCTTCCACTGTGTGCAGTCGGCGCTGCCGGACATGCTCCGGGCCCGCTGGGGCCGCATCGTGAACATCTCCTCCTCCAGCACCCACTCAGGACAGCCGTTCATGGCGCACTACGTCGCCGCCAAGTCCGCCGTCAACGGACTCACCAAGGCCCTCGCCCTCGAACTCGGCCCGAAGGGCATCACGGTGAACGCCGTCCCGCCCGGCTTCATCGACACCCCCATGCTGCGCACCGCCGAACGGAACCAACGGCTCGGCGGCACCATCGAGGACCACATCGCGCGCACACCGGTACGCCGGGTCGGCCGCCCGGAGGACATCGCCGCGACCTGCGCCTTCCTGGTCAGCGAGGAGGCCGGGTACATCACCGGGCAGATCATCGGCGTGAACGGGGGCCGCAACACATGACGAGGGTGCCACCCGTCCCGTACCACAAGTGGGACACCGAGGTGCTGCGGCCGCTGACGGGCGGGCGTACCGTCCCACCGTCGAACGTGCTCGGCCTGCTGCTGAACCACCCGGAACTGGCCAAGGCGTTCCTGACCTTCGGCACCCACCTGCTGTACCGCAGCACCCTGCCGGCGCGCACACGGGAGCTGACGATCCTCCGGGTCGCCTGGCGGCACCGGTGCCGGTACGAGTGGTCCCACCACGTGCCGATGGCGCGGGGGGCGGGTGTCACCGAGACGGAGCTGGAGGAGGTGCGCCAGGGCACCGGCACCCTGCTGAACCGGGCCGTGGACGAACTGGAGACCACCTCCTCCCTCTCCGACGAGGTGTACGGGGAACTGGCGAAGGACCTGGACGAACGGCAGCTGATGGACTTCGTGTTCACCGTCGGCGCGTACGGAATGCAGGCCATGGCCTACAACACCTTCGGCGTGGAGCCCGACCCGGGGACGGACGACGGGGGCATGGGCGATCACGGGCCGGCCGCGTAGCCGAGAGGGATGGCGGACATGGAGCGTTCCGCACAGCACGACAAGCCGCTTCGCGTAGTCCAGTGGGCCACGGGAACCGTCGGCGCGCGATCACTGCGCGCCGTTCTCGGCCACCCCCGCATGACCCTGGCCGGAGTTCACGTCCACTCCCCCGGCAAGGCCGGACGTGACGCCGGCGAACTGTGCGGCACGGACCTCACGGGAGTCACCACCACCCACCGTCTCGACGACGTCCTCGCCCTGGCCGCCGACTGCGTGCTGTACATGCCGCGTGCGACCGGCCTGGACGAGCTGTGCGCCCTGCTCGCCTCCGGCGCGAACGTCGTGTCCACGACCGGCGGGTTCCACCACCCGGCGGGCATGGATCCGGCGGTCCGCGGACGCGTCGAGGCGGCCTGCGAGCGGGGTGGCACCTCGCTCCACGACACCGGCAGCAGTCCCGGCTTCATCACCGAGGCCGTTCCGCTCGTCCTGGCCTCCGTCCAGCGACGGCTGGAGAACCTGACCGTCCACGAGTACGCGGATCTGTCCCAGCGGGACTCGCCGGAACTGCTGTTCGACATCATGGGCTTCGGCCGGGCTCCTGCTGCGGCGTTCGACGAAGGGCGCCTCGAGCACGTCCAGGGCAGTTTCGGGCCGTCGTTGCGTCTGGTGGCCGACGCCCTGGGACTGCCGCTCGACTCCGTACAGGCACGGGGGAGGTTCGCCACCGCGGCACACACGACCCGCATCGCCGCCGGTGCGCTGCTCGCCGGGACGGTGGCCGCGCAGCGGATGACGCTGTCCGGCCGACGCGCCGGCCGCACGCTGCTGGAGTTCCACGCGACCTGGTACTGCACCACGGACCTGGACCCGGCCTGGGACCTGCGTCCCACGGGATGGCATCTGAAGGTCGACGGCGACGCGCCCCTCGACATCGACATGCGCTTCCCGGTGCCGCTGGAGCGGCTGGGCGCGGTCTCCCCCGGCTACACCGCGCACCGTGCCGTCAACGCGGTACCCGCCGTCTGTGCGGCGGCCCCGGGCATCCGGACCACGGTGGACCTTCCCCCGTTCACCGCCGTGCTCGGCTGAGCCGGGGACGGCCCCGGCTCAGGACTGCCTCAGTCGCTGCTTCATCTCGTCGAGGCGGGTCAGGATCGGGAAGCCGTCCACGCTCAACGCGTTGCCGTGCCCCGTCTGGTGGATGTCGAAGACGGACTGGAGGGCGGCGTAGAAGCCCTGGACGTCGAGGGTCTGGTTGACGGCCCGCTTGGCCTGGCGCAGCCCGAAGGGCGGCATCGCGGCGATCCGTTCCGCCAACTCGTACGTTGTGTCGCCGAGTTCGTCGAGCGGCACGACCTGGTTCACCATGCCCACCTGCTCGGCCTCGCGGGCGGTCAGTGGCCGTCCGGTGAACAGGATCTCCTTGGCCTTGCGCGGGCCCAGCTCCCAGGTGTGGCCGTGGTACTCCACACCGCCGATGCCCATGTGCACCACCGGGTCGGAGAACTCCGCGTTCTCCGCCGCCACGATCAGGTCGCACGGCCAGCACAGCATCAGCCCGGCGGCGATGCACTTGCCCTGGACGGCCGCGATGGTCGGCTTGGGGATGTTGCGCCACTTCAGCGCGTACTCCAGATAGCGGCGGGTCTCGGTGTCGTAGATCCACTCCAGGGTGATCTCGCCGGGGCCGGGCCAGCGGTCCTTGAGGTCGTGCCCGGCGGAGAAGTGCCGCCCGTTCGCCCTGAGGACGACGACCCGGACGTCCGGGTCCCGCGCGGCCCGGGTGTAGGCCGCGTCCAGGTCGTCGAGGAGCGCCATGGTCTGCGCATTGGCCGCCTCGGGCCGGTTGAGGGTGATCGTGGCGATGCCGTCCTCGGCCTCGTACAGGATCTGGTCCATGTCGAGTGTCCTCCTGTCCCTCGTCTAGCGCGGCAGGCCGAGGATGCGCTCGGCGATGATGTTGCGCTGGATCTCGCTGGTGCCGCCCGCGATGGTGCCGGCGAAGCTGCGCGCGTACCGCTCGAACCAGCTGGAGATGAAGTGCTCGTGGTGCATGTGGTGGTACGGGCCCGTGCGCGCCGGATGCTCCAGCCCCTCGGCGCCGTGCGCCTCCAGCGCGTGCAGAGAGGCCGACTGGACGGCCTCGGAGCCGAGCAGTTTGAGCACCGAGATCTCCGCCGGGTCCCGGTCCGGACCGAGTTGGCGGTAGCCGAGGAGCCGCAGCGCGGTCAGGTCCATGCGGAGGGTGGCGTACCACTCCTGGCCGGCTCCCGCGTCGGCGGCGTCGCGCAGCAGGTCCTCCAGGCGTTCGGCGTACGACAGCCACAACAGCGTGCGCTCGTGGCCGAGGGAGCCGTTCGCCACCCGCCAGCCCTCGCCCAGGGGCCCGACTAGGTTCTCGCGTGGCACCCGCACGTCGGTGAGGAACACCTCGTTGAAGTCGAGGTCGTCCTCGGCTGCGATCGAGGCGAAGGGACGGCGGACGACGCCCTCGGTGTCGGTCGGGATCAGCAGGGCGCTGATGCCCTTGTGCTTGGGCGCGTCCGGGTCGGTGCGGACGAAGGTGAGCAGGACGTCGGCGTCGTGGGCGCCGGAGGTCCAGATCTTCTGCCCGTTGACCACGAAGCCGTCCCGGTCCGGCACGGCCCGGGTGCGCAGGGAGGCCAGGTCGGAGCCTGCCTCTGGTTCGCTCATGCCGAGCCCGGCGGTGATCTCGGCCCGCAGGATCGGCACGGCCCAGCGGAGCTTCTGCTCCTCGGTGCCGAAGGCGAGCAGGGAGGCGGCGATGATACCGAGGCCCTGGGGGTTGAAGCTGTGGTAGATCTGGCGGCGTGCCAGCTCCTCCAGATGGGCGAGCTGCTGGGGCAGGGTGGCGTCCCGGCCGCCGTATTCGGGCGGCCGGCCCGGCAGCAGCCAGCCCGCGTCGAACAGGGTGCGCTGCCAGAGGCGTGCCCAGCCGGGCACGTGGGCGCTGGAGCCGGCGCGTTCGCGGGCCTCGGCCTCGTCGGGCAGGTGAGCGTCGAGGAAGGCGGTGAACTCCGCGCGGAACGCCTCCACCTCGGGGTCGTCGGCCAGCTTCATCACGCGAGCAATGCCTTCCTGTGGACGGACGCGACACCGAGGAGCAGGTCGCAGGCCTGGGCGCGCTTGAGGTGGTACTGCACCTCGTTCTCCCAGGTGAAGCCCATGGCGCCGAACAGCTGCAAGCCGTGCCGGAACACCAGGCGCTGGCACTCGCCCGCCGCGGCCTTGGCCATGTGCGCGGCGTCGGTGCGGCGTGGGTCGTCCTCCACGAGGGTCAGGGCGCCGAAGTGGGTCAGGGCACGGGCCCGTTCGATCGCGACGTGCATGTCGGCCGCCTTGTGTTTGACGGCCTGGAAGGAGCCGAGAGGACGGCCGAACTGCACCCGCTGCTTCACATGGTCCAGGACGAGGTCGAGGACGCGCCGGCAGGCGCCGACACCGGTGGCGGCGAGTCCCACCAGGGCGAGGTCCGGCACTCCGGCGGCTAGATCGTCGGCGCCGACGTGCGCGGCGTGCAGGTGCGGATCGAGCACCGGCACCCGTTCCGCGGCCAGCTCCGCCCCCGGGACGACGGTGACACCCCGATGGGTGAGCAGTGCGACCTCGTCGGCCCGGTCGGCATCCAGGACGTAGCGCCCGGCGCCGTCGAACACGGCGGTCCCGCTGCCCTCGGGGAGACGGCCGGTGAGCGGTGCGAACCAGGTGGCGGTGGCCAGGAACGGGGTCGGGTCGGCGGCGTACCCCAGCTCCTCGAGGATGAGGGCGAGCTCGAGCGGGGGCGCCTCCAGCCAGCCGAGGCGGAGGTACGTGTCCCACTGCTGGTCTTCGGGACGGCTGCGCACCTTGGCGACCGTCTCGCGCACCGTGCGTCGCAGCAGCCGCTGCTCCTCGTCGAGTTCGAACTCCACGCCCGGCCCCCTCCGCCTTGTTACCGGCTGCACACCGGGCGCGGGCCCGGACCAAGGGCGAGAATAACATTCTCATTCGAAGCGAGTAAGACTCTTGCTCTTGGCAGAGCGCAATTCGGTAGGTCCCCGGCCCCCTCTTTCCGTCTGCGTGGAGTACCGTTCTTCCCATGAGTGCCGTCCCCGCAGAATCCGTCGAGCCCCCCGAGCCCGCCTGGCGGCAGCGCGCCGTCGAGCGCTCCACCCGGGCGGCGAAGCTGCGCGCCGAGCAGCGCGTGCAGCGCTTCCTGGACGCCGCCCAGGAACTCATCGCCGGCAAGGGCACCACCGACTTCACGGTGCAGGAGGTCGTGGAGCGCTCCCGCCAGTCACTGCGCAGCTTCTACCAGCACTTCGACGGCAAGCACGAGCTACTGCTCGCACTGTTCGAGGACGCGCTGTCGAAATCGGCCGCCGACATCCGCGAGAAGACCGCCACGGGACAGGACCCGCTGGCGCGACTGAAGATCGCGGTCGAGTTGCTCTACGACTCCTCCAAGCCGCGCCCGGGCCGGCAGTCACCCCTCTTCACCGACTTCGCGGTCCAGCTCCTGGTGACCCACCCGGACCAGGTGGCCACCGCGCACCTGCCCCTGCTCGGCTTGTTCACCGAGCTGGTGGAGGAGGCCGTGGAGGCGGGCCAGGCCACCTCCCCGAAGGCCCGGCGCACCGCGTCCCTGATCATGCAGACGGCCATGTTCACGGCCCAGGCCCCCGCCGCCCCGGTCGGAGCCCACCCGTCCCCGATCACCGTCGAAGAGGTGTGGGCGTTCTGCCTCGGCGGGATCACCGGTGGAACGGCGGCGGACACCCAGGCGCCGGCGACGAGGCCGGCGGCGAAGAAGACGGCTCCCGCGAAGAAGGCGGCTCCCCCGAAGAAGGCGACCTCGGGCACCACCGCGAAGAAGTCCACCACCCCGGCCAAGTCCGGCACCCGCAAGGCGGCTTCCCGACCCCGGACATGACCTGACCGCCCACCCACCCGGGCTCCCGCGGCGCACCCGCGGGGGCCCTTTCCTGTAGGAACTCCTTCCCCCGGGCTCTTGACCGATCACTTTGGTCTGACCTTTGATATGTTTCGCACTTTGACTTCAGCCGCCCGGCAGAGGGGTTGCCCACTGTGGACTTCGAGCTGACCGAGGATCAGGAGACGATCCGCAAGGCCGTGGCCGGTCTCCTGCGCGACTTCGACGACCGTTACTGGATGGAGAAGGACCGGGACCACGCGTTCCCCGAGGAGTTCTACGCCGTCGTCGCGGACGGCGGCTGGCTCGGGATCACGATCCCGGAGGAGCACGGCGGCCACGGACTCGGCATCACGGAGGCCACGCTGCTGCTGGAGGAGGTCGCGCGCTCCGGTGGGGGCATGAACGCCGCCAGCGCGATCCACATGTCGATCTTCGGCATGCATCCGGTGGTGGTGCACGGCTCCGACGAGCTGAAGCGACGCACCCTGCCCCGGATCGCGCGCGGCGACCTGCACGTGTGCTTCGGGGTGACCGAGCCGGGCGCGGGGCTGGACACGACGAGCATCACGACGTACGCCCGCCGGGAGGGTGACCACTACATCGTCAGTGGACGCAAGGTGTGGATCTCCAAGGCCCTGGAGTCGGAGAAGATCCTGCTGCTGACCCGCACGACCAGGCGCGACGAGGCCGACAGGCCGACGGACGGCATGACGCTGTTCCTGACCGACCTGGACCGCGACCGGGTGGACATCCGCCCGATCCCGAAGATGGGCCGTAACGCCGTCTCCTCGAACGAGCTGTTCATCGACGAGCTCAGAGTGCCCGTCGAGGACCGGGTCGGTGAAGAGGGCCAGGGATTCCGCTATCTGCTCGACGGTCTCAACCCTGAGCGGATGCTGATCGCCGCCGAGGCGCTCGGCATCGGCCGGGTCGCCCTGGACCGTGCCGTGCGGTACGGCCGTGAGCGGGAGGTGTTCGGCAGACCCATCGGCATGAACCAGGGTGTCCAGTTCCCGCTTGCCGACGCGCTCACCCGCCTCGACGCGGCGGGGCTCGTGCTGCGCAAGGCGACCTGGCTGTACGACCAGGGCCGGCCGTGCGGACGGGAGGCCAACACCGCCAAGTACCTGTGCGCGGACGCCGGGTTCACCGCCGCCGACCGGGCCCTGCAGACGCACGGCGGCATGGGCTACTCCGAGGAGTATCCCGTGGCGCGCTTCTTCCGTGAGGCCCGTCTGATGCGGATCGCGCCGGTCAGCCAGGAGATGGTCCTGAACTATCTGGGGTCCCACACGCTGGGGCTTCCGAGGAGCTACTGAGGAGCTGTGATGGCCGAAGGTACGGGACTGTTCGATCTGACAGGGCGTTCGGCGCTGGTGACCGGCGCCGGCGGCGGCATCGGCTCGGCGGTGGCCGAGGCGCTGGCACGGGCCGGGGCCTCGGTACTCGTCACCGACGTCGACGAGGCGGCGGCCGCGGCCGTGGCCGGGAAGCTGACCGCGGAGGGACTGCGTGCCGAGGACGCCGCCCTGGACGTGGTGGACCGGGCGGCGGCCGACGCCGCGGTGTCCCGGGCCGCCGCGCTCACCGGCGGGACGCTGCACATCCTCGTCAACAACGCCGGGGTCACCGCTCCCGCCATGTTCGAGAAGCTGGAGAAGGAGTCGGTGCGGCGACTGATCGAGATCCATGTGCTGGGAGCGTTCCAGTGCGCCCAGGCCGCGCTGCCCTTCCTGCCGACGGACGGCACCGGGCGGATCATCAACGTCACGTCGTCGGCCGGCCTGACCGGCACCCTGGGCCAGGTGAACTACTCGGCGGCCAAGGCGGCCGTCATCGGGTTCACCAAGTCGCTGGCCCGCGAGCTGGCCAGGAAGAACATCCTGGTCAACGCGCTGGCACCGCTGGCCGCGACCTCGATGACCGAGACCATCCGCACCGACCCGAAGTTCGCGGACCGGATGCTCGCCCGGATCCCGCTGGGCCGGTGGGCGGAGCCGGCGGAGGTCGCGGGCGCGTTCGTCTTCCTCGCCTCCGACGCGGCCTCCTTCGTCACCGGGCAGGTGCTGCCGGTGGACGGCGGGCTGGTCATCTGACGGACGGCACGCGGTGTTGAATGGTTCGTCCGAAACGGATGCCCGACGAGAGGCCTGAACCCGTGCCCAGCGCCCATTCCACCCCCCGCACCCCGCGCTTCGACACGCTCACCGTCCCCAAGGCCTCGGACGTCCTGGCCGCCGAGGTGCGTGAGCGCATCCTGACCGGGGAGTTCGCGGAGGGCACGGCCCTGCCTCCGGAGCGGCAACTGGTGGAGCAGACGGGGCTGAGCCGGGCGACCGTGCGAGAGGCTCTGCGCATCCTGGAGGTCGAGCGGCTGGTGGAGATCCGGCCGGGGCGCGGGGGCGGGGCCTTCGTGCACCGGCCGGGCCGGGAGTCCCTGGCGAACACGGTCCAGTTGGTGATCCGGGGCCAGCAGATCCGGCTGGAGGCCCTGCACGAGACCCGCGAGGCGATCGAACCGGCGTGCGCGGCGCTCGCGGCCGCCCGGCGCACCGAGCAGGACCTGGCCGACCTGGACGCCGCCCACGCCGAGCTGGCCGGGGCCGATGAGGACATCCGGCGTTTCCTGCGGGCCAATGTCCGCTGGCACAACGGGGTGGCGAGGGCCGGCGGCAACGAGCTGCTCATCGGGTTCCTCAGCGCGCTCTCGGAGTCGATCTACGCCGCCACGAACCTGGAACGGTTCATGGACGCCCGTATCCGCGAGGTCACCGCCCAGGCGCACGCGAAGATCACCGAGGCCATCAGGTCGGGTGACGCGGCGGCCGCCCGACGGCGGATGAGCCGCCATGTGTGCGGGTTCGCGCGGGCCGCCGCGGAGGTGGACCGCCGGGAACGGGTGGAACTGACCGAGCCCGAAGGCTGATCCGCCCCCACCGGCAGGCGAGAATCAGATTCTCCATTTTACGCAACACCATTGACACATTCGGTCTGACCTTTAATAACATCGGCGTCATGACCGACGTGAGCCCCGTCCTGACCGTGGCCGACGACGGAGACGTCCGCATCGTCACACTGAACCGCCCCGACCGCCTCAACGGTGTCTCGGCGGAACTCCACCTCCGGCTGTCCCAGGTGTGGCGGGAACTGGCCGAGGACCCCGGAGCGCGGGCTGTCGTCCTCACCGGGGCAGGCCGGGCGTTCAGCGCGGGCGGCGACTTCGACCATCTGCTCCGCCACCACGACGACCCGGAGCTGCGGGAGCGGTCCATCCGGCTCGACCGGACCATCCAGACGGACATGATCCGCTTTCCGCTGCCGGTCGTCGCCGCCGTCAACGGCCCTGCGGTAGGCCTCGGCTGCTCCCTCGCGCTGGGGTGCGACCTCGTCCTCATGGCCGAGGACGCCTACCTCGCCGACCCACACGTCTCCGTGGGCCTGGTGGCGGGCGACGGCGGGGTGACTCTGTGGCCACTGCTGACCAGCCTGCTGCGCGTGAAGGAGTACCTGTTCACCGGGGACCGCATCTCGGCCGCAACCGCCGTCGAACTCGGCCTGGCCAACCGGGCCGTCCCAGGTGCCGACCTGATGGACGAGGCCCTGGCCCTGGCCCACCGGCTCGCGGCCCAGCCCCCGGAGGCGCTGCGGGCAACGAAAGCGGCACTCGCGGCGGTGGTCGAACAGGTCTCGCGCGGCGGCATGGAGGCGGCGCTGCTGGCCGAGCGCTCCACCATGACCAGCCCCGACCACGTCCGCATCGTGGGCGACCTCGCCGCCCGCGCGAGCCGCCGCGCCGCCACCGCCGCTGAGGGGGACTGAGCGTGGAACGCGAGGAGTTCACGCTGGTCCGGGACATGCTGCGGGCGTTCGCGACCCGCTTCCGCACGCGTTCGGCCGACGACACCAAGCCCCGGACCCGCGTGGCCGCGCAGCGGGCCCTCGACGAACTCGGCCTGACGGACCTGCGCCGCGCCTCCCCTCCCGCCGCCACCGTGCAGGAGTGCGCCCTGCTCGCCGAGGAGCACGGTCGGCAGCCGCTGACCACGTCCCTGCTCGGCACCGCGCTGCTCGCCCCCGAGGTGCGGCGTCTCCTCGACGACGGCGAGCGGTCCGGGGCCGTCCGCGGCGCCCGGCCGACCGTCGTCCTCGCCCATGACCTGCGCTTCCCCGGCCCTGGAGGGACCGGACTCCTCGCCTGGGACTGTGAGGGAGCCGACACCGGGCTGTTCATCGACGCCGAAGGCCGCGTCACCGAACACGAGTTGGGGGCACCGGCACCGACCGCGGACCTCCTGCGAAGCGTGCGGCACGCCTCCACCGACGGGCGGCCCGTCGGCCGGCTCACACCCGAGGCGCACCAGCGCTGGCAGGCGTACGCCCTGGTCGTCGTGGCGAGCGAACTCGTGGGCGCGGCATGTTCGTTCGCCGAGCAGAGCGTGGACTACGCCCGCGAGCGCCACCAGTACGGACAGCCGATCGGCTCCTTCCAGGCCGTGCGGCACCTGCTCGCCGACGCCACCGTCCTGGTGGAGGCCGGCACGAGCGCCACTCGCTACGCCGCCTGGTGCCTGGACCATGAACCGCCGGGACCGGCTCTGGCCGCGTCCCGCGTGGCCAAGGCGGAGGTCGACGTCTCGGCCGTCGAGGCGGTGTACGCCGGGATGCAGGTGTTCGGCGGGATCGCCCAGACCTGGGAGCACGTGGCCCACCTGTACCTGCGCCGGGTCCTCGTCGGAAGCACACTGCTGGCGACCACGGCCGATGTGCTGCCCGCGCTGGCCGCACCGGAGGCGACACGATGACCGGCACGACCGGCATGCCCCTGGACTTCGGCGACCCGGCGGACCTGGAACGCCTGCGCCGGGACTTCCGCGCCTGGCTGGCCGACCATCCGCTGCCCGAGCGGCCCGTGGACGAGCCACTCCCCGTCTTCCTGCACCGCTGGCACCGTCGGCTGCACTCCGGCGGCTGGGTGGGCCTCGACGTCCCGGAGGAGTACGGCGGCCGGGGTCTGACCGCGCTGCACCAGGTCGCCGTCAGCGACGAACTGGGAGCACGTGGCGCGCCCGGTGTCCCTCGCATCGGCTATCTCGCCCACGCCCTGCTGGAGTTCGGCTCCGAGGAGCAGCGCCGCCGTCTGCTGCCGCGCATGCTCTCCGGCGACGACGTGTGGTGCCAGGGCTTCAGCGAGCCCGGCGCCGGCTCGGACCTGGCCGGCATGAGCACCTGCGCCGAGCGTCGGCCCGAGGGCCACTACCTGGTCAACGGCCAGAAGCTCTGGACGAGTTACGCCCAGTACTCCGGCCTCTGCCTGCTTCTGGCCCGCACCGACCGCACCGCGCCCGCCCATGCCTCCATCTCGGCCTTCGTCCTGCCTCTGGAACGCGCCGGCGTGACCGTCCGTCCGCTGCGGGCGGCCAACGGCGACGACGAGTTCTGCGAGCTGTTCCTCGACGACGTACGCCTGGAGGAGGCCGAGCGGATCGGCGCCGAGGGCGACGGCTGGCCGCTGGCGATGACGACGGTGGCCTACGAGCGCAACGCCCTGGACACCGGCCACCTGTCGAAGTACGGGCTGGTGATCGAACGGCTGCGCCGCACCGCGCACGAGCGCCGCGACACGCTCCCGGACGGGCTGCTGTCGGACATCGGACGCTGTGTCGTCGACTACCGGGTCCTCGTCGCCCACGCCCGGCGCCGCACCGCCGAACGACTCGCCGGGCAGCCGGCGGGGCCCGAGTCGTCCGTGGACAAGCTGCTCATGACCCGCGCCGAACAGCGCCTGTACGAGACGGCGCTGAAGGTCTTCCCCGAGGAGCTGTACGGGGAGGGCGGCGAGGTCCTGGGCGACTACCTCTACTCGCGGGCCGCGTCGGTGTACGGCGGCACGTCCCAGATCCAGCGGAACATCATCGCCAAGCGGCTGCTGCGCCTGCCCGACGACCGCCGTGCCTGAACGGAGCCCCCGGCCATGCGACACGACCTGGAATTCCTCAGTATCCCGAACGTGGTGAGAGTCGCCGCCCAGCGGTTCGGTGACGCCCCGGCCCTCGTCGACGGCGAACTGCGCCTCACCTTCAGGGAGCTGGAGGCCCGCATGATGTACGCGGTGCGCTCGGCGCTCGCGCTCGGCATCGGGCCGGGCGACCGCGTCGGCCTGTGCGCGCCGAACACGGCGGAGTGGATCGTGACGGCTCTCGGAATCCAGGGCGCGGGAGGTGTCGTAGTTCCGCTCAACACCCGTTTCAAGACGGCCGAGATGTCCTACATCCTGCGCAAGTCCGGCGCGAAGGCACTGTTCGCCGCCGCCTCGTTCCTCGGCACCGACTACATCGCGGAGCTGAGACGCACCGATCCCGAACTGCCCGCGCTGCGCACCACGGTGTCGATGCCGGGCGGAGCGGAAGGCCTCTACTGGAGTCAGTTCCTCGCACATGGCGAGGAGTGTCCCGAGGCGGCCGCCCGGGAGTCCGTCGACCGGCTCACCCCGGATCACGTCTCCGACGTGATGTTCACCTCCGGCACCACCGGCCACCCCAAGGGGGTGATCCTCACCCACGGGCAGACGCTGCGGGCGTACGGCTGGATGTCCACGGAGTACACCTTCGACGCCTCCGACAGCTTCCTGGTCATCCCGCCGTTCTTCCACTGCTTCGGCTACAAGGCGGGCTGGCTCGCCTCCCTGATGCACGGCGTGACCGTGATCCCCATGGCCGTCTTCGACGCCGGGCGGGCGCTGGAAGTCATCCACACGGAGCGGGTGAGCATCATCCTCGGCCCGCCGACCATCTTCCACGATCTGCTGAACCACCCGCGGCGGTCCGCGTACGACCTGTCGTCGCTGCGGGTGTCCATGACGGGCGGCACGACCGTCCCGGAGTCACTGATCCGGGCGATGAAGAAGGACCTGTCATTCGACATCGTGCTGAGCGCCTACGGCCTCACGGAGTCCACGGCGCTGGTCACCACGACCCGGGTCGGAGACACCGAGGAGACGGTGGCCCGCACCACCGGGCGTCCGATCCCGGACGTCGAGGTCCGGATCGCCGACGACACCGGGCAGGAGGTGCCGACGGGCGAGGAGGGTGAGGTCCTGGTCCGCGGCTACAACGTCACGCGCGGCTACTGGGACGACCCCGCGGCCACCGCCGAGACGATCGACTGCGACGGCTGGCTGCACACCGGCGACATCGGCCGCCTCGACCCGGACGGCAACCTGGCGATCGTCGACCGCAAGAAGGAGATGTTCATAGTCGGCGGCTTCAACGCCTACCCGGCCGAGATCGAGAAGCTGCTCCTCGGCTACGAGCCGATAGCGCAGGCGGCGGTGATCGGGGTTCCGGACGAGCGCCTCGGAGAGGTCGGCTGCGCCTTCGTCGTGCCGAGGCCCGGAGCGGAAGTCACGGAGCAGGACGTCATCAGCTGGGCCAGAGCGCACATGGCCAACTTCAAGGTGCCCCGCCAGGTCCGCTTCGTGGACCATCTGCCACGCAACGCCGGCCAGAAGGTGCTCAAGCACGAGCTGCGCGCCCGGCTGGGGAGCTGAGCCGGTGACGCCCGGCGGCCCTCTGGCGGGGATCACGGTGGTGGCGCTGGAGCAGGCCGTTTCGGCCCCCATGTGCACGCGTACGCTCGGCGACTTCGGCGCGCGGGTGATCAAGGTGGAGAACCCGGCGGGCGGCGACTTCGCCCGGCACTACGACGACGTGGTCGGCGGTCTCGCGGCGCACTTCGTATGGGCCAACCGGGGCAAGGAGTCGATGGCCCTGGACCTGAAGTCGGACGCCGGGCAGGCGGTGCTGCACCGGCTGCTGGAACGCGCCGAGGTGCTGGTCTCCAACCTCACCCCCGGCACCACGGCCAAACTGGGCCTCTCCCCCGCCGACCTGGAGGTACGCCACCCGGACCTGATCGCCGTGGAGATCGACGGGTACGGCCCCGGCGGTCCCCTCTCCCACAAACGCGCCTACGACCTGCTGGTCCAGGCGGAGTCCGGGGCCTGCTCGGTGACCGGCCGCCAGGGTGCTCCCGCCAAGCCGGGCCCGCCGGTCGCGGACGTGTGCAGCGGGCTGTACGCGGCGCTGTCGGTCATGGCGCTGCTGTACGCGAGGCGGCCGGGGCAGGTGGCGGTGAGCCTGTTCGACACCATGGCGGAGCTGATGGGCTATCCGCTGACGTACACCCGGCACTCGGGGGTCGAGCAGCAGCCGCTCGGCATGAGTTCGCCCGCGGTGTCCCCGTACGGCGCCTTTGGCACGGCCGACGGGCAGACCGTCGTCCTCGGCACCACGAACGACCGTGAATGGCATCGGCTGGCCACGGAGCTGATCGGCCGACCGGACCTGGCGGACGACGCGCGGTTCCGCACGAACGCCGGCCGGGTGGAGCACCGCGAGGTCCTCGACGCGGCGATCGGCGACTGGTGCGCGCGGCACGAC
Source organism: Streptomyces sp. NPDC050546 (assembly GCF_044457425.1). Classification (NCBI taxonomy): domain Bacteria; kingdom Bacillati; phylum Actinomycetota; class Actinomycetes; order Kitasatosporales; family Streptomycetaceae; genus Streptomyces; species Streptomyces sp. NPDC050546. The sequence goes on along the minus strand of NZ_JBITGX010000025.1, from coordinate 45,585 downwards.
CTGGGGCACGTCCAGGAGCGGGCCGACGCGGCCGGGATCGGGAACTCCCGCTACAACACGGTCACCGACGTCCTCGCGCACCCGCACCTGGCCGCCCGCGACCGCTGGCGGCAGGTCGGCACGCCGTCGGGGCCGGTGCCCGCGCTGCTGCCGCCGCCCGTGGTCGCAGGCTACGAGCCGCCGATGGGCGCGGTCCCCGGGCTGGGTGAGCACACGGACGCCGTCCTGGCCGAACTGGGCTACACCGAAGGGGAGATCACCGCCCTGCGGGCACGGGGAGCGGTCGGGTGAGCGTGCTGCTGACGAGCGACGCCGACGGGGTGCGGACGCTGACCCTGAACCGTCCGCACCGCAGGAACGCCATCGACGCCGAGCTGTGGGAGGCGCTGCGGGAGGCCCTCGCGGCGGCGGGCGGCGACCGGTCCGTCCGGGCACTCGTCCTGACCGGCGCGGGAGGTGCCTTCTGCTCCGGCGCGGACCTCCCCAAGCAGGTCAGCAGCGCCCATCCCCTGTACCGGATGCGGCCCCTGACCGAGGTGACGCTGCTGCTGCACGAACTGCCCGTGCCCACGGTCGCCAAGGTGACCGGGGCGGCGGTGGGGGCCGGCTGGAACCTGGCGCTCGGCTGCGATCTGGTCATCGCCACGCCCGGGGCCCGGTTCTCCCAGATCTTCGCGCGGCGCGGACTGTCCCCGGACTGCGGCGGCACCTGGCTGCTGCCGAGACTGGTCGGGCTGCAGCAGGCCAAGCGGCTCGCGCTGCTCGCGGAGACGATCGACGCGGCGGAGGCCCTGGCCCTGGGCCTGGTGACCTGGGTGGCGGACGCCGACAAGGTGGACGCCTTCGTCGACGATGTATCCGCCCGGCTGGCGGCAGGTCCCCCGGTGGCCCTCGCCCAGACCAAGGCGCTGCTCAACGAGGGCGCCGACCGTACCCTGCGGGACGCGCTGGCGAACGAGGCACGGGCGCAGGCGGTGAACTTCGCGGGCGCGGACGTCCGGGAGGCCTACGCCGCGTTCGCCGCGCGACGCGAACCGCTCTTCACGGGCCGCTGGGCCGTGCCGAGCCGATCGGAGGACGACGACACGTGATACGGGAAGCGGTGATCGCGGCAGCGGTCCGGACCGCCGTGGGCAGACGGAACGGCGGGCTGGCGGGTGTCCATCCGGCCGACCTGTCCGGCGCGGTGCTGAGCGCGCTCGTCGAACGGGCCGGGGTGGACCCGGAGACCGTCGACGACGTGATCTGGGGCTGTGTCTCCCAGATCGGCGACCAGTCGAGCAACATCGGCCGGTACGCGGAGCTGGCGGCGGGCTGGCCCGAGAGCATCCCCGGGACCACGGTCAACCGGGCCTGCGGGTCGAGCCAGCAGGCGCTGGAGTTCGCCGTGCAGGCGGTGCTGTCCGGGCAGCAGGACGTGGTCGTGGCGGGCGGCGTCGAGGTGATGAGCCGGGTGCCGCTGGGCTCGGCCAGGGCGAGCGGAATGCCGTACGGTCCTCAAGTCCTGGGCCGTTACCAGGACTTCTCCTTCAACCAGGGCGTCTCCGCGGAGAAGATCGCCCAGAAGTGGGGCCTCACGCGGGCGCGGCTGGACGCGTACGCGGCGCTGTCGCACGAGCGGGCGGCCGCCGCGCAGGACGGCGGCGCCTTCGAGGAGCAGATCGTGCCGGTGGCGGGGGTGAGGGCCGACGAGGGCATCCGCAGGGGGACCACGGTGGCGACGCTCGCCGGGCTCAAGCCCTCCTTCCTGGAGGAGGACGGTGTGATCCACGCGGGCAACGCCTCCCAGATCTCCGACGGCGCCGCGGCTCTCCTGGTCACCACCCCGGAGCGGGCGGGGGAGCTGGGGCTGGCGCCGATCGTGCGCTTCCGGGCGGGCACGGTGGTCGGTTCGGATCCGGTGCTGATGCTCACCGGGCCGATCCCGGCCACCGCGAAGGTGCTGCGCAAGGCCGGGGTGGCGCTGTCGGAGGTCGGTGTCTTCGAGGTGAACGAGGCCTTCGCGCCGGTGCCGCTCGCCTGGCTGGCCGAGACGGGTGCAGACCCGGAGCTGGTCAACCCGCTCGGCGGGGCCATAGCGCTCGGTCATCCGCTCGGCGCCTCGGGGGCCGTCCTGATGACCCGCATGATCCACCACATGCGGGACCGCGGCATCCGCTACGGACTTCAGACCATGTGCGAGGGCGGCGGCACCGCCAACGCCACACTCGTCGAACTCGCCGGCTGACGAGGAGGCTTGTCGTGCGCCGCGATGTCTTCACCGCCGACCACGAGGCGTTCCGGGAACTGGTCCGGGACGTCGTGGCCAAGGAGGTGGTGCCGCACTACGCCGAGTGGGAGAAGGCCGGGCGGCTGCCCCGGTCGTTCTTCGAACGGCTCGGCTCGCTCGGGCTGCTGGGCATGGCCGTCCCGGAGGAGTACGGCGGGGGCGGGCAGCCCGACTACCGCTACAACGTCGTCCTCCAGGAGGAGGCGGCCCGCGCCCTGGTCACCCTCGGCACGGTCCGCACCCAACTCGACGTCGTCCTGCCGTACTTCCTCACATACGCCGATGAGGAGCAGCGCCGGCGCTGGTTCCCCGGACTGGCCTCCGGCAGCCTGCTCACCGCCATCGCGATGACCGAGCCCGGCACCGGCTCCGACCTCGCCGGGATCCGTACGACCGCCGTGCGCGACGGCGACCACTACGTGGTGAGCGGGGCCAAGACCTTCATCACCGGGGGGCTCCTCGCCGACCTGGTGGTCGTGGTGGCGCGCACGTCGACCGACCCGGGCGACCGCCGGGTGGGGCTCACCCTGCTGGTCGTGGAGGACGGCATGCCGGGCTTCACGCGCGGCCGGGTGCTGGACAAGATGGGCATCAAGGCGCAGGACACCGTCGAGCTGGCCTTCGACGAGGTCCGGGTGCCCGTCGCCAACCGGCTCGGCGAGGAGGGCAGGGCCTTCGCCTACCTCGGGCACAACCTCCCCCAGGAACGGATGACCGTCGCGGTCGGTTCGGTGGCGCAGGCGCGGGCCGCGCTCTACACGACGCTCGCGTATGTCAAGGAGCGCAAGGTGTTCGGGACACCGGTGGCCTCCTTCCAGAACACGAAGTTCGAACTCGCCACCGTCGACGCGGAGATCGAGGCCGCGCAGGCCGTGCTCGACCGGGCCGTGCTGGAACTGGTCGACGGGCGGCTGTCCGGGGCCGACGCCGCGAAGGTCAAACTGTTCTGCACCGAGATGCAGGCCCGCGCCGTCGACCGGTGTCTTCAACTCTTCGGCGGTTACGGCTACATGCTGGAGTACCCGATCGCCCGGCTGTACGCGGACGCCCGCATCACCCGTATCTACGCCGGGACGAGCGAGGTCATGAAGGTCATCATCGCCAAGTCCCTGGGGTTGTGAGACATGGACGACTTCACCCACCGGCCCGGCGCGGCCTTCGTCGCGGGCGGTACCGGTGGCATCGGTGCCGCGATCGTGCGGACGCTGGCCGAGCGCGGCAGCGACATCGTGTTCACCTACCGCGCCAACCAGGAGGCGGCGGAGAGTCTGGTCCGGGAGGTGAAGGGTCTCGGTCGCCAGGTCACCGCGGTGCGGCTGGATCTGACCGACGAGGCGGAGACGGCTCGGGCCGTGCGCGGATACGGTGGCGTGCACACGCTGGTGTACGCGGCCGGTCCGCATGTGCCCATGACCCACCTGAGCAAGGTCACGCCCAGCCAGTACCGCGCCCAACTGGAGGCCGACGCGGTGGCGTTCTTCAACCTCGTCCATCCCGCGCTGCCGGTGCTGCGGGAGAGCCGGGGCAGCATCGTCGCCGTGACGACCGTCGCCACCCGCCGCTTCCCGGTCCGCGACGGCCTGTCCTCGGGCGCCAAGGGAGCGGTCGAGGCGGTCGCCCGCGCGCTGGCCGCCGAGGAAGGCCGCTACGGGGTCCGCGTCAACTGCGTGGCCCCGGGCATGCTCACGGACGGCATCGCGGGCCGGCTGATCGACACGGGCGAACTCGACGACGACGCCCTTGCCACTACTCGCCGCAACACTCCCCTGCGCCGGTTCGGACAGGCCCAGGACATCGCGGAGGCGGTCGCCTTCCTCGCCTCGGACCGGGCCGGGTTCGTCACAGGGCAGGCTCTGGGGGTGGACGGCGGGTACAGCGTCTGAGCGTCAATCGTCGGCCACGACCACCCGTACCCGGGCGATGTTGTCCACCCCCGTGAACAGGGCCGAGGCGTCTCCGTCGCGCTCGGAGCGGACGCGCACGGTCACGAAGTGGGTGCCGGGTGCGGAGAAGGCGTGGCGCCGCTCCACACGGACCCGTCCGGCCGGTGCGGCGTCCTCGGTCACCGGGAACGTACCGTCGCCGTCGAGGTCCCACTGGACCGCGACGACCTGTCCGGCGCCGGGCGGGACCTCGGCGAGGGCGCTCAGGGTGACCTGCTCCCCGGGCCGCACGTCGGCGCGGTCGGCGCCGTCCACGGTCAGCCGGACGACCGGCTGAAGCCCCCGTCGGGCGGCGGCGGACGACGGCACCACGACCTGCCCGTCGTCGATCACGCAGTCGGTCGAGGCGGCCGGTGGCGTGCCCTGTTCCACCCAGGCGCTCAGGTCACGCAGCGCCTGGTGCAGGACGCCCAGATAGCTCACGGACCGGGTGGGGTCCTCCTGGGGCGCGTTGTCGCCGTGGAGGGCGTTGTCCACGTACCAGAGGCGGAAGTGCTCGTCGGTGGCGTCGCCGAGGTGCTGCCGGACCGCCGACCGGTACCAGTCCGCCTGCCAGGGGAACGCCTCCCGGTCCAGGAGACAGGCGACCACGATCATCTTTCCGGCGAACCTCCCCGTCTGCACGGATCCGCCGGCGCCGAGGGAGAAGAGCGGGCCCAGCAATTGCGGGCGCTGCGGCGGCACCGGCTTCCCCGCCTCGTCACGGAACCGGTCCCAGACCGGGAACCCCTCGGGCGGCACCTGGTGGCGGTGGTAGGTCTGGGCGGCGAGGAAGGTGCCGTTGTCGACGTCCACGACGTCCCCGGCGCACAGGGCGGCGATCGTGGCGGGGTCGTTCCGCTCGTCCAGCACCGCCAGGTCGCCGCGCACCTCCCGCAGGACGAGGGACCGTCCCTCGGCCTGCCCGGTCCGGACCGTCAGTTCCGCGCCCTGCGCGTCGCGGGGTGCGGGCACCGCGAGCCGCAGGGCGACAACGGAGTCCTCGTCGGCTCCCGGCCCCCGGAAGGCATGGTCCACGCCGCCCGGAACGTCCGCCGCCTGCGGGGCGCCGAGGCCGAGCCGCGCCGCCTCCCGCGCCGTGATCAGGGCGGAGATCCCGGAGCCGTGCCGAAGGCGATCGCGGTGGACCGAGGCCCCGGGGTCGGCCCCGAGATAGCCGGGCAGCGTCCAGAAGTCGTCGAAGTAGCCGGGGTCGACCAGGCGCATGCCCCCGTAGAGGGCGGTGAAGGCGTGCATGCCCATCGTGCGGTGGCCGAACCAGGCGCGCGGCGGGAAGCCCATGGCCGTGACCTCGGCGAGCGCCGCCCCTTCCTCGGCGTCGAGCCCCTCGTACGGGTCGCCGGTGCCGCCGGGTTCCAGTGCGTCGACGATCCGGTCGAGGCGGTGCCGGAGCACCCGCTGGGCGTGCATGCGCACAGTGAAGACGTTCGGCATCGCCATGGGGCTGCCGATGACGTACGGCACCACCCCGTCCCAGACGTCGTCGGTGTTCTCGGCGCCGGCGATGGTCCGGTACCCGCCGCCGCTGCCGCCGTAGGCGTATCCGTGAACTCGGTGGGGCCCGTGGAACCGCTGGGCGATGACGCGGGAGTGGCGGGCCGCCGCCGCGTTGGCGCGGAAACCGGCGATGGTCAGGTCGCCCGGGTCGGGCCCGCCGCCGTTGGTCTCCAGGAGGTACGCGCCGCTCGCTACGGCGAAGGAGATTCTGTCCTCCTGCCCTCGGGCGCTCTGGGCCTGGTTCTCACTGCCGGGGACGGGGGTGATGTGCTGGAAGAAGCGTCCCTGGTAGGCGTCGTCCGGCGGGAAGTAGACCGAGAACCGTGTGCCGTTGTCGGCGAAGCCACCGTGGACGTAACGGTGCCGCACCGGGGTGTCGCGCCACTCGTCCACGTCCACGTAGGGCTCGCGGAAGTCCTCGTCCGTGTCGTTCACTGCGCTCCCTCGGTGTTCGGCTCGGTCTCGGTGATCGGCCGGCCCTGTACGTACGCGGCCCGCACGGTGTCGGCGGTCAGCGCGTCGAGCGCCTCCCGCAGGGGGACATGGAGCAGACAGAGGTCGGCCGGAGCGCCGGCCGTCACCCGCCGTGGGCGCTCCGGCCGGCGCGGGTCGCCCAGGAACAGACCCAGCGCCGCACGCGGGGTGAGGCTCTCCCTCTCGCCGCGTGCGAAGGCGGCCCGCATGACGGCCCAGGGGTCGTGGGTGCCGTACGGCGCGTCGGTTCCGGCGGCGACGGGGATGCCGGCCTCGGTGAGGCTGCGGCAGCGGTAGAGATGGGGCCGGTCGTCGGGGTGCACCTCGGTGGCGTACGCCTCGGCCCGTTCGACCGGGAAGTGCGGCTGCGTCACCACGGTCACGCCGAGCGCCCGCAGCCGGGGAAGGGTCTCCACCGGGATCACGGACCCGTGCTCGATCCGGTCGCCGTCGGCCGGGCCCGCGTCCTCCAGGGCGAGGAGCGTCACGAGCAACTGGACGCGGGTGACGCAGTGCACGGCGACCGGCCGGGGCCGTATCGCCCGCACCGTGGCGGCCAGGGCGGCGGGGGTGGGCAGGGTCGGGTCGTCGAGGACGAGCTTCACCGGCGGGTCGACGCCCATGACGACGAGCCGCTGGGGCAGGACGGAGAGCGTGCGCGTGAGGCCGTCGGCGGGGTGCGGGTCTGCGTTGGTGAAGCCGGTGACGCCGAGCCGTGCGGCCCGCCGGCCGACGCCGGCCAAGTCGAGCCGTACGGGCGGGAGTAGGGCGCGCAGGCGTTCGTCCTCTCGCCACAGACGCCCGTCGGGTCTCTCCAGACCGGCCGCGCTCAGTGCGGCGCTGTTCAGGATCCACAGGGCGCCGCTGCGGTGCTGCACCCGGACCGGCCGGTCCGGGGTGAGGGCGTCCAGAGCCGGCCGGTCCAGATCCCCGGCGACGCTCTCGTGGTAGCCGACGGCCCGCACCCACTCTCCCGGGGCCCCGGCACGCAGGGCCGCCGCGAGCCCGGTGCGTCCGCGCACCTCGCCGGGGCCGACCCGCACCGACGCCGTCTCGGCCGCCAGCGCGGTGAGGTGGATGTGGTGGTCGTGGAGCCCGGGGAGCAGCGCGCCGCCGCGTCCGTCGACATCGGCGGCTCCGGGCAGCCGGCGCCCGATCGCGGCGATCCTGCCGCCCTCTACCCGCACGTCCACCCGACCCCGGCCTTCGACCTCCACGTCCCGGATCAGCACGTCGTCGCCGGGGCCCTGCGCTGTACGGCTCCGGTGGGTGCTGGAGCCGCTGCCCCGGTGACCGCCGGATCTGCTTCCCTGCGGGCCGGAGGCTCTGGTGTCCGGGTGGTCTCCGGAACCGCAGTTCCGGAGACCACCGAGTCCGCTGCCCGGACGGCCTCCGGAACTGCGGCTCCGGTAACCGCCGAATTTGCAGCCCCTATGACCGCCGAGGCGTGTGCCTGTGCGGCCGTGCATGCCGCCATGGACACGCCCAGCAGCTCGCCGCCGCCGCGTGCCAGGGAACAGGCCGCGGCGTGGGCCGCGTACACACCCGTGACGGGGTCGCCTAGCGCGTCGCCGAGGAACACCGGGTCGCCGTGCCGGTCGAGCCCCGTCAGGCCGCCGGAGACCGCCGCGTCGTCGCCGAAGGCGATCCGGTCGACGTCACGGCCGTACCCGGTGATGCTCACCCACACCCGGCCCGGGCGCGCGGCGAGGAACTCCTCCGCGCGCACCCCGAGCCGCCTGAGCGCGCGCGGCCGGGAGGCCTCGATGACGAGGTCGGCCTCCGCGACCACCTCGGCGAGCGCGCCGGAGTCGAAGTCGAGCACCAGGCTCTCGTGCCCTTGGTGCAGGCGGCGGTAGAAGTCCGGAGAGCCGAAGCGGGCCCCGTCCGGCCGGGAGACGCTCTCCACCTTCACGACGCGGGCCCCGGCCCGCCCCAGCAGTCGTGCGCACAAGGGCCCCGCCCAGAGCGCGGACAGGTCGACGACGCGCAGGCCGGCGAGGTCGCGCGGGCGGGCCGGCCCGTGCCGTTCGACGCGTACCGGAGGCCGTTCGCCGCGCTGTGAACCGAGTTCCGCTGCGGCCATGCCCAACATCTGTGCGGATACCGCCAGTTCGGCCGCGCCGACCCCGCGCGCGGCGGTCCGCAGGTCGGCCCGGGGTGCGCCGAGGAGGGCGAGAAGGGCCGGGAGGGCAGCATGGTCGTCGGGGCGGGCCAGGTTGACCGTGGCCCAGCCGTCAGAGGTGGCCAGGAGATGACAGGAGCCACCCGCCGAGACCCTGCCGGGGAGGCGGGACCCGGCCAGTACGGCTCGCTCGAAGAGGGTCGGGCCGACGTCGACCGGGACGCCGGTCAGAGCCGTGAAGTCGTCCGCGACAGCGGTCAGGGGCCCGAGTCTGCCCTCCACCGTGGCCATCCAACGGGCGAGAGTGGCATTCCTTCTCATGCGAACACCCTTCTCGTACGAGGTGAGGCAAGATTACACTGCCGTCGCCATGGAGCCACCCTTCCAACTGATCGACCTCGACCGCGCGACCCCGCCTCCTCCGCCGGGGACGCCGGGTGTGCGCGTGGCCGTCGCAGCCCGCCCCGGGGAGGCGGGCGGGGAGTTCGACGTCCTGCTGACCGCGTCGCCCGACCCGCCCCGGCCGTGGGTCGGATGCGCCGACCCCTACGCCACCGCGCTGCGGCTTCGGGACATCGTCGCGGCCCGGCCCGACGCCTGCCTCGCTCTCGTGCAGGTGCTGCGCGTGGGTCCGGCACTGGCGCCGGCCGACCGGCTGGTCGTGGAGTCCCTGGCCTACTCCACCCTTCAGGCCGGCGCGGACTTCCGGGCGTGGCTCGCCGCGAAGCGCCCGCACGCCGCCCGCCCGGCCGCCGAGCCCGTCCGGCTCGACCGGCACGGGGACCGTCTGACCATCACCCTGAACCGTCCCTCGGTGCGCAACGCCTTCGACGCCGCCACCCGGGACGCCCTGTGCGAGGCTCTGGAGGTAGCCGTGGCGGACCCGACGGTCACCCGCGTCGATCTCCGCGGCGACGGCCCCGCCTTCTGCAGCGGCGGCGACCTCGCCGAGTTCGGCACCTCGCGTGACCCTGCGCGGGCCCATCGGGTGCGGGTACACCGCAGCCCGGCCGCGCTGCTCCAACGGTGCGCGGCCAAGGTGACCGCCCGGCTGCACGGCGCCTGCGTCGGCGCGGGCATCGAACTGGCCGCGTTCGCGGGCCGCGTGGTCGCGGCACCGGACACGGTGGTCCGACTGCCCGAGATCGGCATGGGGCTCATCCCGGGGGCGGGCGGCACGGCGAGCCTGCCGGCGCGGATCGGCAGGGAGCGCACCGCCTATCTGGCGTTGACCGGTGACGCGATGAGCTTGCCGGAGGTCCGGCACTGGGGCCTTGTCGACGAAGCCGGAACCGCCGTCCGCGACTGGTAATCCGCAGATCTGAGAATTAGATTCTCCCATACGAGAATCCCCCTCACGTACCTCCGCACCAGAAGGAGACAGGCCAGTGGCGCACGATGAGCCGTCCGAGGACATCGACACGATCGACTTCTTCCGGGACGACACCACGGTGGCGGATCCGTACCCCTACTTCGACGCCCTGCGCGCCCGCTGCCCCGTCACCCGGGAACCCCACCACGGCGTGATGATGGTGACCGGGTACGACGAGGCGGTCCAGGTGGCCCAGGACTCGCAGACCTTCTCGTCATGCCTGTCGGTGACGGGCCCCTTCCCGGGTTTCCCGGTCCCGCTGGAAGGCGACGACGTCAGCGAGCTCATCCAGCGGCACCGCGACGAACTGCCGATGAGCGACCAGCTGCCGACCCTCGATCCGCCCGTGCACACCGCTCATCGCGGGCTGCTGATGCGGCTGATCACGCCGAAGCGGCTCAAGGAGAACGAGGCGGCCGTGCGGGAGATCGCCGACCGCATGCTGGACACCTTCCTGACGCGCCCGGAAGGCGAGTTCATCAGCGAGTTCGCCGGTCCCTTCACCCTGCTCGTCATCGCGGACCTGCTCGGTGTGCCCGAGGAGGACCGGGAGCAGTTCCTCGACGTACTCCAGCGCCGCCCGCGGGCGGGAGGCGGCATCGGCAGCACGGACGAGGACACGCTCGCCCACTCACCGCTGGAATTCCTCTACGGGCGGTTCTCGGACTACATCAAGGACCGGCGCCGGGAACCGCGCGAGGACGTCCTGACCGGCCTCGCCACCGCCACGTTCCCCGACGGTTCCCTGCCCGAGGTCGCCGACGCGGTCCGGGTCGCCGCCAACCTGTTCTCGGCCGGGCAGGAGACCACCGTCCACCTGCTCAGCTCCGCGTTCAAGGTGATCGCCGAACGCCCCGACATCCAGGCGATGTTGCGCTCGGAACCGGACCGCATCCCGAACTTCGTCGAGGAGTCGCTGCGCATGGAGAGCCCCGTGAAGGGGGACTTCCGGCTCTCCAAGGTCCCAGCCACGGTCGGAGGCGTCGACATCCCGGCGGGCACCACGCTGATGGTGGTCAACGGAGCGGCCAACCGCGACCCCCGCCACTTCGAGGCCCCCTCGACGTTCGACCCCGCCCGTCCGAACGCCCGCCACCACATCTCCTTCGGCCGTGGCGTCCACACCTGCCCCGGCGCACCGCTCGCGCGGGCCGAGGCACGGGTCGGCATCGAGCGCCTGCTGGCACGCACCCGCGACATCCGGATCTCCGAGCGCGTGCACGGACGGGCGGGCGCGCGCCGCTACCAGTACCTGCCGACGTACATCCTGCGCGGGCTGACCCACCTCAACCTGGAGTTCACGCCCACCGAGGAGACCACCCGATGAGGATCACCATCGACGAGGACCGCTGCCGCGGGCACGGCGTCTGCTGCACCGTCAGCCCCGAGGTGTTCGACATCGGCGACGACGGTTACGCCGTGACCGAACAGCCCGATGTGCCACGGGAGTTCCAGCAGGCGGCGCGCACCGCCGCGATGAGCTGCCCGGAGCGCGCCATCTCCTGTCACTGACGGGGCTCAGGCCCGCCGCGGCGGCATCTCGAACCCGGCGACCAGCACGGCGTTCGTCTCCGCCGCGGCCTGCCGCAGCGGCTTGGCCTTCGCGTACTCGGCCGACTCGTACCATTCCCGCGCCGCCTCGACGGACTCAAACTCGAGGACGACCGTCCGGTCGCCGTGCCACCGGCCCTCCAGCACCTCGGGCCCCGTGTCGACGGCCAGCACCGAGGCATCGGCCTCGATCATCGACGGGGTGGCAGCCCGGCTGTAGGCGTCCATACCGGCCTGGTCCCGGATGGCCTCGGTCAGGATCACGTACCCCTTGGGCATGACGCGCCTCCATTACACGATGAATCACGACTGATGGGCGGTATACGACTTATGCGGTATATGCGTTATAGCACGGGCCGGACCAACTCGACTCCCGCGCAACCGAGTTGCAGATCCACACCCCTCGTCCCCGGCGGCCCGGCGGTCGTCCGGTGAGCACCCCCGAGCTGTCGTGCGGTCTGCCACCCGGCCCCGACTTCGCGGACCTGGCCGTCCTCGCCGAGGAATCGGGCTACGCCCGGGTGTGGATCTACGACTCCGCGCCCCTGTGGGAGGACCCCTTCGTCCATCTGGCCCTGGCGGCTCGCCGGACGACCCGCATCGGTCTGGCCACGTCGGTGCTCGTGCCGGACCAGCGCTCCGTGATGACCATGGCGTCCGGGATCTCCACCCTGGCCCGGCTGGCCCCCGGCCGCTTCCGGGCCTGCTTCGGCACCGGCTTCACGGCCCGGCTGGCCCTGGGACAACCCCCGATGCGGCTCGACGACTTCGCCGCCTACGTCCGCGCCGTGCGCGGGCTCCTGGCGGGTGACACCGTCCTGCTGGACGGCGAGCCCGCGCGCATGCTGCACGCCCCCGGGCTGACGGCGGACCGCCCGGTGGACGTGCCGGTGTGGCTCAGCGTCTTCGGCCCCCGGGGTACCGCGCTGGCCGACGGCCTGGCCGACGGGATCATCGGGCGGCCCCACCCCGCGCTCCCCACGGCGACCATCGTGTCCGGCACGGTCCTCGACGACGGTGAGGACGCCGGCTGCGCACGGGTGCGGGAGGCCGTCGGGCCCTGGCGGGTCGTCGAATGGCACGACGCCTACGCGCGGGGCGGGGCCGAGGCGGTGGACGCCAAGCCCGGAGGCCGTGCCTGGCGGGAGGCCCTGGAGAAGGCCGCCGAGGCCGGAGAACGCCGTCTGCTCACCTTCGAGGGTCATGTGACCCATCTGACGGACCGCGGTCGTCTGTTGCTGGAGCACATCGACACCACGACCATGGTCGGCGACGCAGCCCGCCTCGCCCGCAAGCTCGCGCGGCTCGGCGAGATCGGCTTCCAGGAGATCATCTACACTCCGACGGGCCCCGACGTCCGCCGGGAGCTGCGTGCCTTCGCCGGGACCAGGTGACAGCGCCGTAGCCGCCCCGGCGCGCGGTGGCCGGGGCGATCCCGCCCCGGCCGCCGGTCGGACCGGTGCCGCCGGCACCCGCCGTACCGGGGCGACATGGGGTGGGATCAGGCCGTGATACTCAACCCGGTAGCCGCTCCCTCGGCCTGCTCGGTAGCCTGGTGAGCGCGATTGGTCCAGCCGCATGACCAATGCCTGAGCGTCTGCCGAGCCCGAGAGACCGGAGGGCCAGCACTGTGGTTCAACCAGATGAGGCGTTCCAGGCTGTCGGACGGCCGAAGTTGTACGCCTCGGTCGTGGAGCAGATCCTGGCCAGTATTCGGTCCGGCCTCTTCCCTCCGGGCAGCGCGCTGCCCGCGGAGCGGACACTGGCGAGCCGGTTGCAGGTCAGCCGTGGCTCCCTCCGGGAGGCGCTGCGCGTGCTGGAGCACGCCGGGGTTCTGGACATCCGGACCGGCAGCGGCACCTATGTCGCCACGGAGGGCGGTTCGAGCGCCACGTTCCTGCGCGCCCAGGCCGCGGCCCTCGGCGAACACAGCCCTCTCGACGTGATCGTCGCGCGGACGGCGATCGAGCCTGTCTGCGCGGAGCAGGCCGCGCTGTCGCACCACGACACCGATCTCGCCACTCTGGAGGAGGCCTTCGAGGAGCAGGCCCGCGCGACCCGCGCGGACGAGGACGTCTCGGAGTCCGACCTCGCCTTCCACCTGGCCGTCGCCGCCGCGTCCCGCAACAGTGTGCTGCTGGCGCTGGAGAGGACGCTCATCGACCTGATGCACGAGCAGACGTGGAGCGAGCTGAAGTACCGCTCCCGAAGCCGTGAACACGCCGCGGTGGAGTACCTGGAACACCACCGGCTGGTGTTGGAGGCCATCAGACAGCGCGACGCGCGACGCGCACAGCAGTTGATGGCGATGCACATGAGCGCCGTCGAGACGGCGCTGGTCGAGGAGCTGGAACACCGTGCGGACAGCGGCTTGATCCTAGGACCGGAGGGCGAACGGGGCGCGGGATCGGCGTCCTCCGGGTAAGCACGCCGACGGGAGGCCCCGGGACGTCCCGCCCCGTCCTCCTGGGAATGCGGTGCCGCCCCGCGGACGTCACCACGGGGCGGCACGCCGGTGTGCGTCAGACGCGTTCCAGGAGAACCAGGTAGATCGCGTTGGGCTCGAGATCGACGGTGGCGGTGTGGGTCCGGCCGGGCCTGACGATCTTCTTGTCGACCAGTTGGAGACCCGCCTTGGCGGGGTCGGAGAAGTAGTTGCTGGTGTTCTGGTCGATGCGGTACACGAGCTGACGGACCGGCCGGTGCCTGAGCTCGGACGGCATCCGGGACATGTCGATCGTGGCCCGGTAGTCGCGGTCGCCCACGTGCTGCCAGTTCCAGACCATCAGCGAGGCGCCGGTCCGGTCCTTCGACGCCATCGCGTAGACGCCGTTGTCACCTTCGAGCGCGTTGCCCGAGACGGCGGCGGACACCCGGGTGTCCTTCATCCTGGACTGCATGAGCAGCATGTTGCCGTAGGGCGTGAAGGTGTCCTTGACGGGCCCGTTCGGGGTGCGGGTCACCAGTTGGTCCTTGCGCTCCTCGACCCGGTGCCGGACGCACCAGTTGAACATGTAGGTGTCCGCCTGGTTCGCGAAGTAGTAGGCGTAGGTGGCCATGCCGGCCGCCTGTTTGACGTAGTCCTTCTTGGGGTCGGTGTCGTCGTAGGCCGGACCGGGGTAGATGCCCGTCTCGGTGACGTAGCTCGGGATGCGCTGGTGGATACGGCGCTCCCTCAGCCAGCCGCGCAGGGTCTTCCGCTGTGCGGCCACCACCCTCAGGTCCGTGTTGTACATCGTCGGTGTCTGGTAGTTGTCGTCCCAGGCCAGGTAGGCGTGGTAGGAGAGGAAGTCCAGACGCTTGTGCGGGTTCCGGTCGGCCGCGTAGTCGTCGAGGAAGGGCTTCAGCCACTTGGGGTCCATCCACATCAGCGCCGGCCCGCCGAGTTCGAGCCGGTCCGCGCGTTTGATGCCCTTGTTGACCTTGTTGACCGCCTGGTAGTACGGCTCGTAGAAGCGGTACAGGTCACCGGGGCGCAGTGTCGTCCTGTCCGGCGGGATTCCCTGCTTGCGCTGCTGGCCGTAGAACTGCCAGTCCGGCTCGTTGAAGGCCTCCACATACTTGACGCGGGGGTACTTCGCCTTGATGCTGCGCATGATCAGTTCGAGCATCGGCTCGAGGTCTTCGAACGGGCGCTTGCCCTCGACGAAGTCCGTCGGGTTGAGGTTGATGAGCACCGAGTCGGAGACGGTGCCGGCCTCGGCGAGGTAGGCGTCCAGCTTGGACAGGTCGCACCGCTTGGTCTTCAGGTCGCACAGGTTGAACACGTCCAGGTTGTCAGCCGCGTTCGGGCTGCTGAGCCATATGCGGTAGATGTCGCCGTGCAGACCCTGCTTGTTCAGGAACCTCGCGTCGCCGGCGCGCTGGTCGGGCCAGGCGGTCACGTTGCCGAAGTTGTTCAGCCGTTCGGGGCGCGGGAGTTGACCCTCGCGGGAGCCGAAGTCGACCGAGACCTCGGCCGGGGAGGGCGACGGTTCGGCCGCCTGGGCCGCGACGGACTGCACCGAGGTCACGGCCAGCAGTGAGGCGACCGCTCCGGCCAGCAGCCCGCGCCGGGTGGGAATTCTCGTGCTCATGCGCATGGGGAGAACCTCGCTTCCAAGAGGCGATGACGGCCGCTTGTCGCGGTTTCTGTGGGGGGAGGGTTCAGCATAGGGATCCTCACACTGACTGAGAACCCTCGTACCAATTTTGGAGAAGGTTATTCTTCTCAGCCGGGAAAATGACAGGCGCTCGGGTGCACTCCGGTTCCCAGCTCGGGCCTGTCGGTGGCGCAGATGTCACGCGCCTTGGGGCACCGCGAACGGTAGGGGCAGCCCTCCGCGGTCCCGAGGGGGCCCTGGAGCTCGCCCGCGACGGCGCCGGACAGGACGTCCTCGCCGGGATCCAGGGTCGCGGCACGGCCCGGGGAGGCGCTCAGCAGTGCCTGCGTGTAGGGGTGTGCCGGGTGTCCGTACAACTCCTCGGTGGTCCCGGTCTCCACCACACGCCCCATGTACATCACGGCCACCCGGTCGGCGACGAGCCGCACCAGGTTCAGGTCGTGCGAGATGAAGATGTAGGCGAGCCCGAGTTCCGCGCGCAGCTCCATCAGGACGCGGATGACCTGCGCCTGGATCGACACGTCGAGGGCCGACACCGGCTCGTCCAGCACCAGCAGCTCCGGCCGCAGAGCGAGCGCGCGTGCGATGGCGACCCGCTGCCGTTCACCGCCGGAGAGCCGGCTGGGGTAGAGGGACGCGTACGCCTCGGGCAGTCCCACCTGACGCAGCAACTCGGCGACGCGGGCCTGCTGTTGCGCTGTGGGCACGAGGTCCTTGTGCACCCGCCAGGCCTCGCGCACGACGTCGCCGACGGTGCGCCGCGGATGGAGGGAGGCGTAGGGGTCCTGGAAGACCATCTGGATGTCGCGGCGCTCCGCACGCATCTCCCGGCCGGAGAGCGCCAGCAGGTCGCGGCCCTTGTAGTACACCGATCCGCCGGTCGGCTCGACGAGCCGCATCAGCGCCCGGGCCAGGGTGGACTTGCCCGAGCCCGACTCGCCGACCACGGCGAGGCACTCCCCCGCGCGGACCTCGAAGGTGACGCCGTCCACCGCGCGCAGCACCTTCCGGTTCCGCGGGGACCCCGTGACGAAGTGCCGTCGCAGGTTCTCGACGCGCAGCAGGGGCGGGGCGGACCCGTCCGCCGCCCCCGTGGGGCGCGTGTCCGGCTCAGTGCGCGGCATCGAGGACCTCCTCGGCGTGGTGGCAGCGGCTTTGCCGGTCCGCGCCGAGGGCGCGCAGGTCCGGTTCGTCGGTGGCGCACCGGTCGGTGGCGATCGGGCACCGCGGGTGGAAGGCGCAGCCCGGCACGGTGTCGGCCTTGTCCGGCGGACTGCCGGCCACCGGGCGCAGGTCGCTCCAGCTGCGGGCGGTGTCGGGTTGCGAGGCGAGCAGCGCCCGGGTGTACGGGTGCGCCGGGCGCCGGTAGATGTCGTCGACGCGGCCTCGCTCGACGACCCTGCCCGCGTACATCACGGCCACCTCGGAGGCCACCAGCCGCGCGACGGCGAGGTCGTGCGTCACGAAGATCAGCGCCATGCCGGTCTCCTGCCGCAACTGCCGGATGAGCCTCAGGATCCCGGCCTGGACGGTGACGTCGAGTGCCGTGGTGGGTTCGTCCGCGATGAGCAGCCGGGGACGGAGGGCGATGGCGAGCGCGATGCACATGCGCTGCCGCATGCCGCCGGAGAACTGGTGGGGGTAGTCCTTCAGGCGTTCCGCGGCGGCCGGGATGCCGACCTGCCGCATCAGCGACACCGCTCGTTCCCGGGCGGCGCGCCGGTTCATTCCCTGGCGTACCCGCAGCAGTTCGGTGACCTGCGAGCCCACGGAGTAGACGGGGTTGAGGCTGTCGAGGGAGTCCTGGAACACCATCGAGACGCCAGGGCCGCGCACGGCGTTCAGCCGGTCCTCGTCCCATCCGACGATGTTCTCGCCCTCGAACTCGATGGCGCCGCGCACCCGGCCGGGCGGGTCGATCAGGCCGAGCAGGGCCTTGCCGGTGACGCTCTTGCCGGAGCCGCTCTCCCCGAGGATCGCCAGGCTCTGGCCGGCCTGGAGGGTGAAGCTGACGCCCCGGACCGCCGCGACCCTGCCGCGGTCGGTCGCGAAGTCGACGGCGAGGTCGCGCACGGCGAGCAGTGGTACGGATCCGGAGGCCGTCGGGTCCACCGTGCCCTCGTCGTCCGGGGCCGGTCGCGACCGGTTCTTCAGCGGATTCACCGGGACTCCTCCTCGCGCAGGGACGTGCGGGAGACGAAGAGAGCGCTCTGTCCGGGATCGTCGACCGCCCGCAGCCAGTTCGACAGGATGTTGGCGGCCAGGGCGATGATCACGACCAGCAGGCCGGGGAAGAACGTGACGAACCAGGCCTCGCTCAGGTACTCGCGCCCGGAGGCGACCATGATGCCGAGGTCGACGTCGGGGCGCTGGAGGCCGACACCCAGGAAGCTGAGCCCGGCGGCCTGGAGGATCACGTTCGCCACTTCGAGCATCGCGACCGTCATGACGGTCGGTGCGACCATCGGCCGGATGTCACGCAGCATGATCCGCCATGGTCTGCTGCCGAGAGCCTTCGACGCCTCGACGAAGACGCGCTCGCGGATCTCCAGCGCCTGCGCCCTGGCGACCCTCATGTAGATCGGGAGGCGGGTGAGCGCCAGCACGACGATCAGGTTCGTGATGCTCGGGGAGAGCACATAGAGGATCACCAGGGCGAGCAGCAGCGAGGGCAGGGTGTGGATGATGTCGCTCAGGCGCATGATCAGCGCGTCGACCCAGCCGCCGGTGTAGCCGCTGATCAGCCCGATCGCCGAGCCGACGATCGCGGACAGGGCGACCGAGATCGCCGCGATGAACAGTGAGGTCTTCGTGGCGACGAACAGCTGGTACAGCATCGGCCGTCCCAGGGTGTCCCCGCCGAGCACGAAGGCGAATCCGTCCGACAGGTGGAACGGGGGTGAGAGCCGCTGGGTGAGGTCCTGGCGCTGCGCGGTGTCCGAGACGAACGCCGGCGCGATGAGCGACACCAGCACGATGGTGACGAGGACGATCGCCGCGGTCAGCGGCAGCGGCGAGCGCAGCAGCAGTCGTATGCGGGACCGTCGTCCGGAGGCGAGCCTGCCGGGGTCGACGGGCGGCGCGGTGGTCGCGCCGGCCACCAGCTCTTGGGCCATGTTCATCCACCCCTGTTCCTACGACACTCGGACTCGGGGGTCGGCCACCGCGTAGGTGAGGTCGACCAGGACGTTGAGCAGGACGATTCCCAGCCCGATCACGAAGACTCCGGCCTGGATGACGGCGAAGTCCCGGTTGAGGACCGCGTCCACCATCACGGTGCCGATGCCGGGCCAGGCGAAGACGGTGCCGACGATGACGGCGCCGTTGACGAGGCCGGCCGCGCGGTCGCCGGCGACGCTGATGATGGGCAGGGCGGCGTTGCGCAGCGCGTGCCGGTAGACCAGGCGGCGGTGGGCGAGGCCACGGGCCCGCGCGCTCTGGACGTAGCCGGAGCCGAGGGCCTCGATCATCGCGCCGCGGACGACCTGGGTGAGGACTCCGACGGGCGTCAGCATCAGCGTCGCGACGGGCAGGATCCACGAGGACAGATCGGACTGCCCGGACGTGGGCACGACACCGAGGTGGACGGCGAGGAACAGCACGCCGACCAGGGCGAACCAGAAGTCCGGGATGCTGGCGCAGGCCAGCGAGCCGAACGTGATGAGCTTGTCGACCGGCCCGAAACGCCGTGCGGCGGCCAGGCAGCCGAGCAGGGCCGCCACCGCGATGGACAGGGACATCGCGACGACCGCGAGCAGCAGCGTCTGGGGGAACACGGAGGTGACGGCGGTGAGGGCCGGTCGTTGCTGCCAGATCGACTGGCCGAAGTCGAGCTGGGCCACGTCGCCGACGAAGCGGACGAACTGCTGCCAGAGCGGATCGTTGAAGCCGTGGGTCCTGTTGAAGTTGTCGACCATCTCCTGGCTGGCGCCCTGCGGCAGGTACAGATGGGCCGGACTGCCGGTGAGCCGGCCCAGGAAGAACACCACCACGACGACGCCGACCAGTGCGATGACGCTCGACACCAGACGTCGCGACAGGAAGGTCAGCACGGGTTGCCTTTCTTCTCCGCGTGGGTGAGGACCGGGGCACGCTCAGCGTCCGAGCTTGACCTGGGAGGCCTGGAGCTCGATGCCGGTCAGGCCGTTCGGCTTGTACTCCACGCCCCGGTTGAGCAGGAGGAGGCTGAACTGCTCGGCGACCGGCACGATCGCCCCGTTGCGCTCGTACGCCCAGCGCGCGGCCTGCTGGTAGAGCGAGGCCCGCTCGGCGCCCTCCGCGACATCGGCCTGTCGCAGCAGCGAATCCAGATGGGACTCGCGGATCGTCGACACGGTGCCGCTGCTGGAGAGGTACTTGGGGAAGGAGAAGCTCGCGTCGGCGAAGGCGTTGTCGTGCGAGACCGCCGTGATCGACACCGGCTGGCCGCTGCGGTTCGTGGCGTGGATCTTGTCGCGGTAGGCGTTCTCGTCCAGCTCGGTCAGCTTGATGTCGAGGCCGACGTCCTTCAGGTTCTGGATGATGGCCTGGAGCACGTCGCCGGAACCCGGGAACAGGGTGTTGCGGCTGATCAGCTC
Organism: Streptomyces sp. NPDC050546; assembly: GCF_044457425.1. Classification (NCBI taxonomy): domain Bacteria; kingdom Bacillati; phylum Actinomycetota; class Actinomycetes; order Kitasatosporales; family Streptomycetaceae; genus Streptomyces; species Streptomyces sp. NPDC050546. The sequence goes on along the minus strand of NZ_JBITGX010000025.1, from coordinate 25,674 downwards.
TATCCGCCGCCCGGTGTCGACGCCGGCGCCCTCAGCCTGGCCGATCAGCGCCTTGGCCTTGGCCGGGTCGTGACCCGGGCCCTTGTAGCCGGGGATGTAGCCATTGACCGTGGGCGCGACCATCTGGTCCGTCGGTTTGCCTGTCTTGCCCATCAGCGCCTTCACGATGTTCTTCTTGTCTATGGCGTACCCGATGGCCTGACGGACCTTCAGGTCGTTGAGCGGCGGCTTGTCGGTGTCCAGGCGCAGGAAGAAGACCCGGGACTGGGTGTAGGAGCGGGTGCGGTCGTTCTCGGTGGCGTCCTGGAGGGCGATCGGCACCGCGATGTCCGCCTCTCCCGTCTTGCCGGTGGCGGCCCGGACGGAGGCCTCGCTGCGGAACACGTACCGGACCTCGCGTGCCTGCGCTTTGGTGCCCCAGTAGCGGTCGAACCGCTTGAACCGCATGTCCGTGCCCGGTGTGCGGCGCACGAACGTGTACGGGCCGGTGCCGACCGGGTGTGCGGTCTTGGCCGTCATGGACGTCTTGGGCGACACCATGTCGATCCAGCCGATGCGCAGGGGCAGGATGGGGTCGGGGCCCTTGGTGACCACCTTCAGGGTGGTCGCGTCCACGGCGGTGGCCGTGAAGGGCTCAGGGATGTTGCCCAGGTTGAGGCAGCCCAGGTCGGGCTGCATGGTGCGCTTGATGTTGAACGCCGCCGCCTTCGCGTCGAAGGCCGTGCCGTCCTGGAACTTCACGCCGGGGCGCAGCTTGAACGTCCAGGTGGTGGGGTCGTCCTGCCGCCAGGACAGGGCGAGCAGCGGGACGACCTTTCCGGTGGCGGCGTCGACGTCGGTGAGCGACTCGGTGACGTTCCGGCGGAGTGTGCCGACGCCGTCGGCGGCCTGGCTGTCGCACGGGTCGAGCGAGGTCGGATCGGTGGGGATGGCGATGGTGAGGGTCTGCGCGTTCCCGCCAGGCCGGCCTGCCTGGGCGTCACCGCCGGGAGAGCATGCGGCGGCCAGCAGAACCGACACGATTCCTCCGGCCGCGACGGCTAGGTGCCGTCGAGTTCTGGTGAGCATCCTCATTCACTCCTCGTTCTAGAGCGATGACGCAGAAGCGGTCTTGCCGGACGGTCTTCCGACCGTGCCGGAGATCGAAGTCGAGGGGCGCCGGCACGGGAGATCGGGGGTCACCGTGCCGCGTACGGCGCCTGACGGCAGGAAATTGGTCCGACCGCATGGTCAATATCCGCAGCGTATGAGAAGCACATTTCCGCGTCAAGAGAAGTGTCATGCCGCTGCTTGCATCGGAATTTCTGGGTGAGCAGGGCCAGCCAAGAGGCCGTCGCATCTGTTGACAACGCGAACGAAGCGCACTTACGGTCCCCTCAATTGGACGGGTGGTCGTACCAGTTGGCCGAACCACCCGTTGACCCCGGTGCGCCGGACAGCCGCCCGGGCCATTCCGACTCCCCTTCCCCCACAGCCGCTCGGACGGCTGCCCCGGCACGCCGGACGGTGACACGGGCGGGAGGCACACCCGCCCCCTTCCCCGTGGGTCAAGCCGCCGGTCAGAAAGGTCGTGAAGCGAACATGGAGACGGTCGGTGTCATCGGACTCGGTGTCATGGGTGCTCCCATGGCGGCGAATCTGGTCAAGGCCGGGTACGACGTCATCGGGTACTGCCGCTCCCCCGGCCCGGTGGAGCGGCTGGCGGCGGCCGGCGGGCGGGCGGCCACCAGCGTCGCGGACGTGACCGCGCGGGCCGACGCTGTTCTCACCGTGCTGCCGGACTCCCCCGACGTGGAGGAGGTCGTGCTCGGCGCGGACGGCGTCCTGCGGCACGCGCGCGACGGGCTCCTCCTGATCGACTTCAGCACGGTCCGGCCCGAGACCTCCGCGGCCGTGGCCGAGGCAGCGCGCAAAGCCGGGGTCCGTCCCCTCGACGCGCCGGTCAGCGGCGGCGAACGCGGGGCGATCGACGGCACGTTGTCGATCATGGCCGGGGGGCGGGAGGAGGACTTCGCCGCGGCCCGGCCCCTGTTCGAGGCCGTGGGCCGGACGGTGGTCCACGTGGGCGGTGACGGCGCGGGGCAGACCGTCAAGGCGGCGAACCAGATGATCGTCGGCGGGGTCATCGCCCTTGTCTCGGAGGCGCTGGTCCTGCTGGAGGCGAGTGGTGTGCCCGCGGATTCGGCCCTCACCGTGCTCAAGGGAGGCCTGGCCGGCAACCAGGTCATGAACGTCAAGGGCGAGAGCATGCTGGCCCGCTCCTTCGAACCGGGGTTCCGCATCGACCTGCACCACAAGGACCTCGGCATCGCCCTGTCCGTGGCGCGCTCAAAGGGGGTCGCCACGCCGCTGACCGGCGTCGTCGCACAACTGCTGACCGCCGCCCGCGCACGAGGGCTCGGTTCCCTGGACCACAGCGCGCTCCTGCTTCTCGTGGAAGAACTCGCCGGCCGCGCGCCGGTGCGTGAGGGACACGCGTAGGCACCGCAGACCGGCGAGCCGGGAGAGGAGACCGATTCATGGCGCGGGAACGGGAGATCAGGAGGGTGCTGGCGACGGTGCCCTACAGCGAGGCCGAACTCGACCGGCTGCGGGCAGCGTTCGGGCCCGCGCGGTTCGACGTGGTGCCCCCGGGGGACGACGCGGCGATCGCGCGGGCCCTCGAACACGTCGACGTCGCCGTCATCAAGGGCGACCTGGACCGCCGCTATGTGACGGCGCCGAATCTGCGGTGGGTCCACTGCGACCACGCCGGACTGACGCGTTCGGCGATGCCGGAGGTGTTCGAGAAGGGACTGATGGTCACCGGGTCGGCCGGGCGCTCGGCCGCGGCACTCGCCCAGCACGTCTTCTTCTTCGCGCTGTCGCTCACCTTCGACGCCTACGGCCTGCACGACCAGCACCGCGGGCACGTCTGGCGCGGGCTGGAGAACTACGAGGAACGGCTGGGCCTGTCGGGCCGGACGATGGGGATCATCGGCCTCGGCCACACCGGCGCCGAGGTCGCGAAGCTCGCCCGGGCGTTCGGCATGCGGGTCCTGGCCTACCGGCGGCGGGACGCGCCGGTCCCCGACACCGTGGACCGGCAGTACTGCGCGGACCTCGGTGACACGGTGGAACCACTGCTGCGGGACAGCGACGTGGTGGTGCTCGCGGCGCACCTCAGCGACGAGACGTACCACCTCATCGGCGGGCCCGAGCTGAAGCTGATGAAGCCGACCGCCTACCTGATCAACATCGCCCGCGGGGCGGTCGTCGACGAACCGGCACTGGTGGCCGCGCTGGAAGCCGGAGTCATCGCGGGCGCGGCGTCGGACGTGTTCGAGACCGAACCGCTGCCGCCCGACGCGCCGGTCTGGGACGCGCCCCGCATGGTCATCACGCCCCACATGACGCCGCGGCTGCCCGACCGGACGCAGCGCTCCATCGACATCATCACCGAGAACGCCCGCCGCTACCGCGCGGGAGAACCCATGCTCAACGCGCTCGAACCCCACCACGTGTTCAGTCGCGGCTGAGGCGGCGGACCGCGAAGGGCCGAACGCGACGCCGGCACCGACCGATTGGGAATGAGAGTCATGACCCACTGGTGGCAGGAACGTCCGATGCGTCTCGTGCAGACCAACCTGCGCGAGACGGACGTAACGATCGATCCGGAACGCTTCGTCGAGTCACTGCTGGAGTTCTCGGCGAACGTGGTGCTGTTCAACGCCGGCGGCATCGTCGCCAACTACCCCACCGAGCTGCCCTTCCAGTACCGCAACCCCCTGCTGCGGGGCGACTTCCTCGGCGAGGTGCTGTCGCGGGCCCACGCGGCCGGCATCCGGCTCATCGCGCGGTTCGACTTCAGCAAGGTCAACGAGGTCATCGCGGCGGACCGGCCGGACTGGCACTACAAGAGCCTCGCGGGCGAGTCGGTCACCTACAACGGGCAGATCCACACCTGCCTCAACAGCCGGTACCAGCAGGAGCACTCGCTGGAGATCATGGCCGAGGTGGCGTCGCGGTACCCCATCGACGGGGTCTTCATCAACATGCACGGCTACCAGGTGCGCGATTACAGCGGCACCTGTCACGGCATCTGCCAGTGCGCCAACTGCGCCCGGCGCTTCGAGGCGGGCCCGTTGCCCCGCTCCGAGGACGATCCGCTGTACTCCGCCTACGAGGAGTTCAAGACCCGCACCGTCTCCGAGCTGTTCGAGCGCCGGGCCACCACGGTGAAGGCCATCCGGCCGTCCATCGCGACCTGCAACTACACCCCGGCGGGCACGGACATCTACCGGCTGGAGTCCGGGACGCACATGGTGGACGGGCAGCCCGACTTCACCTACTCGGCCAGCCAGCAGGTCCGCCTCGTCAACGACAGCTGGCCGGGCATGGCGGTGAGCAACGCCGCGGTCCACTTCGTGGACTTCCCGATGCGCAACGCCGCGGTGTCCGAGCATCTGACGGCTCTCAGGCTGGCCCAGGACACGGTGCACGGGGGCTGGCTGGACTTCTACGTGCTGGGCACCCTGGACGGGCAGGACGACCGACGCTGTTACGACCAGGTCCGTGACCTGTACGCGTTCCACGCCGCGCACGAGCGGCACTACACGGGCACCACGTCGCTCGCTGACGTGTGCCTGATCCGGCCGACGCCGAAGGACCCCGGCCCCGAGTTCCTCGGGCTGTACCGGATGCTCGCCGAGCACCACGTGCAGTTCGACGTGCTCCGCGAGGACGTGGCGGACCGGGAGCGGCTGAGCCGCTACGCGGCCGTCGTCGTGCCCGACCCCCGCTTCACCGTCGACACCGACCGCCCCGTCCTCACCACCGGAACCACCGGCGGGGAGCATGTGCGGGGCGCGTACTTCGCGATCCGGCCCGACGACAAGAAGACGCTCTCCGGTCTGGACGACCTGGACCTGGTGTACCTCTACGGCACGTTCGAACCCTACGAGGGCGAAGGCGAGGGCTTCCTCGCCTACATCCCGCCCCACATGTTCGGCCCCCCGGAGAAGTGCTACTACACGGAGGTCTCCGACACCCCCGGGCTGGTGCGGACACCCTCCGGCGGCGTGGTCATCCCCTGGGACATCGGGACCCACTACCAGAGTTACGCGCACGACGGCCACGCCCGCCTGGTGATGGCGGCCCTGCGCGACCTGCTCGGCCTGAAGCCGCGGCTCACCACCGACGCACCCACCGTCGTCGAGGTCGTGGCACGCGACAATCCCGGTGCCGACGCCCTCCTGGTCAGCTTCGTCAACCTGACCGGCCAGCTGGGCACGGCCTTCCACGCGCCCGTCCCGGTCCGGGACATCGGCGTGAGTCTCGCCACCGACCGCACACCACTGCGCGCCCACGCGTTGCGGGCCGGCGTCGACATACCGCTGTCCCCGCACGACGGCACGATCTCGCTGACCCTGCCCGAACTGTCTCTCTTCGAGACCGTCGTCATCGAGTACCGGTAACAGCCGTGGACGCCTCAGTGACAGGCGACTTCGTCGCCGTCCTCGGCGAGGAGAACGTCCTCACCGAGCCCACCGAGCTACGGACCTACGAGTGCGACGGGCTGACGGGCTATCGGGTGGTTCCCGCGCTGGTGGCGCTGCCGGGTTCGGCCGCCGAGGTGGCGGCCGTCATCGGGGTGTGCGCCCGCCACGGCATCCCCTTCGTGGCGCGGGGCGCCGGCACAGGCCTGTCGGGCGGCGCCCTGCCGGTCGCCGACGGTGTGGTCGTCTCCGTGCAGCGTCTGCGCCGGGTGATCGAGGTCGACCCGGTGAACCGGCGGGCCGTCGTCGAACCCGGTGTCACCAACCGCGAGATCAGCCGGGCCGCGGCGCCCTACGGGCTGTACTACGCGCCGGATCCCTCCAGCCAGCAGGTGTGCACGATCGGCGGCAACGTGGCGGAGAACTCCGGCGGCGCCCACTGCCTCAAGTACGGCTTCACCGTCCACCACGTCCTCGCCGCCGACGTCGTGCTCGCGGACGGCTCGGTCACCACACTGGGCGGGGACTCCCCGCAGCAGCCCGGCTACGACCTGCTCGGCGCGTTCATCGGCTCCGAGGGCACCCTGGGCGTGGTCACGAAGGTGGTGGTCCGGCTGCTGCCGAAGCCGGCCACCGTCTCCACGGTGGTGGCCGACTTCGCCACCGTGGCCGCGGCCGGCGACACCGTCACCGCCGTCATCGGCGCCGGGATCGTCCCGGCCGCCATCGAGATGCTGGACAACCTCACCATCCAGGCGGTCGAGGCGGCCGTCTCCGCGGGGTACACCTCCGACGCCGCGGCGGCGCTCGTCGTCGAACTGGACGGCCCGGCCGACGAGGTCACCGAGCAGTTCGACCAGGTGCTCGAACTCTGCCGGCGGCACGGCAGCACCAAGCTGCGGGTGGCCGACGACCCGGCCGAGCGGGAACTGATCTGGCGGGGCCGCAAGGCGGCGTTCGCCGCGGCCGGACGGCTCAGCCCGGACTACATCGTCCAGGACGGCGTGGTCCCGCGCGGCCGGCTGGGCGAGGTGCTGGTGCGGATCGCCCGGATGGCCGAGGCGGCGGGCCTGCGGGTGGCGAACGTGTTCCACGCCGGGGACGGCAATCTGCACCCCCTGGTCCTGTACAGCGGGGCGGCCGGTGAGCTGGAGCGGGCCGAGCGGCTCTCCACGGCCATCGCCGAACTGTGTGTGGAACTCGGCGGTTCACTGTCCGGGGAGCACGGCATCGGCACCGACAAGGCATGCTCCATGCCCGCGATGTTCAGCGAGGACGACCTGGGCACGATGAAACGGCTGCGCGCCGCGTTCGACCCGGACGGGCTGTGCAATCCGGGGAAGATCTTTCCCACCCCACGGCTGTGCGGTGAGCGCCCGGGCCCCTACCGGCCGCATCCCCTGGAGGCCGCGGGGGTGATCGACCGGTGGTGACCCGCATGCGCCCGGCCACGCTCGCCGAGCTGCGGGACGCGGTCCGCGAGGGCCCGCCCCGCCTGCTGATCGCCGGAGCGGGTACGGCGGCCGAGTGGGGCGGCGCGCCGTCCCCCGCCGACGCCGTCCTGGACGTCACCGGGCTGAACGACGTGCTGGCGTACCAGCCGTCGGATCTGACCGTCACGGTCCAGGCCGGTCTGCCGCTCACCGCGCTCCAGGAGACTCTCGCGGCCAAGGGACAGCGGGTGGCGCTCGACGCGGGCCGGACCGCCCACGGCGCCACGATCGGCGGGCTGCTCGCCACCGGCGACGCCGGACCGTCACGGCACGCCTACGGCACACTGCGCGACTGCGTCATCGGGGTCACCGTCGTCCTCGGCGACGGGACCGTCGCACGCTCGGGCGGACGCGTCATCAAGAACGTCGCCGGGTACGACCTGGCCAAGCTGTTCCACGGCTCGCTGGGCACGCTCGGCGTGGTCGCCGAAGTGACCCTGCGGCTGCACCCGTTGGCCGAGGCGTCGTGCACCGTCGCCGCCCACTGCACCCCGGAGCGGAGCCTGGGGCCGGCGGACCGGTTGGTGCGGGACGGTCTGGAGCCGGTGGCGCTGGAGTGGTACGACGGCCGTCTGCTGGCCCGCTTCGAGGGCACCTCGGCGGGTGCGGCCCGGCGGGCCCGTGCCACGGGTTTCGAGGAGGCCGACCCCTCGGTCTGGGACGAGGTGGCGCGGGTGTCGCTGGGTGACCCCGGTGACACGGTGTTCCGGATCGGCGCGCTGCCCGGCCTGTGGCCCTGGGTGGCCGAGCGCGTGGGGACGGCGGCCGGCTCGGCGCCCGTTCTCAGCGGCGGTCTCGGGACGGGTGTGCACACCGTACGGCTGCCGGACGTCACGGCCGCCGCGTTCGGCCGGCTTCGGGAGGACATCGCCGGCCGGGGCGGCAGCACGGTCGTCCTGCGCCGTGGGATCGACGTGCCGGCGTGGGGCCCGCCGCCGGCATCCGTGGCTGTGATGCGGGCCGTCAAGCAGCGGTTCGATCCGTCGGACCGATTCGGTGCCGGAAGGTTCACCCCATGGTTCTGAACTCGTTCGACGAGACGAATCCACCTCGCCGGGAGTTGCTGGACGACTGCGTCCACTGCGGCTTCTGCCTGCCCACGTGCCCCACCTATCTGCTGGACGGGAAGGAGATGGACTCGCCCCGCGGCCGCATCCACCTGATGGATCTGGCCGACCGCGGCGAGGTGCCCCTGGACGCCACGTTCGCCCGGCACATCGACGGGTGCCTCGGCTGCATGGCCTGTGTCACCGCGTGCCCGTCCGGGGTCAAGTACGACCGGCTGCTGGAGGCGACCCGGCCACAGGTCGAGCGGAACGTGCCGCGCGCGCCCGCGGACGCCCTCTTCCGCCGGCTGATCTTCAGCCTGTTCCCCTACCCGAACCGGCTGCGCGCTGCCACCGTGTTCGGGCTGCTCTACCAGCGCACCGGCCTTCAGCGCCTCCTCAGCCGGCTGCTCCCGCCCCGGCTGCGCGCGCTCGACGGTCTGTTGCCGCCCGTGCGCCTGCGCGCCCTGTTCTCCCGCACCCCGGGCTTCGTCCCCGCGCGGACCGAACGACGGCTGCGGGTCGCGCTGTTGGCCGGATGCGCGCAGCGGGTCTACTTCGGTCATGTCAACGCGGCGACCGTACGGGTGCTGTCCGCCGAGGGCTGCGATGTCGTCGTCCCGCCCGGCCAGCCGTGCTGCGGCGCGCTGAGCATGCACGCGGGCCTGGACTCCGACGCGGCGCGCCGGGCCCGCGCGACGATCGACGCCCTCGGCGACCTGGACGTGGACGCGATCGTGGTCAATGTCGCCGGCTGCGGGTCCACGCTCAAGGAGTACGGCGAGCTGCTGCGCGACGATCCCGACTATGCCGAGCAGGCCGAGGTGTTCGCGTCGAAGGTCCGCGACGTGAGCGAACTGCTCGCCTCACTCACGCCGGTGGCCCCACGCCATCCGCTGCCGACCCGGGTGGCCTACCACGACGCCTGCCACCTGGCCAACGCCCAGCGAATCACGGCCGAGCCCCGGCAGCTCCTCTCTACCATCCCCTCTCTGACTCTGGTCGACGTCGCCGAGCCGGAGATCTGCTGCGGCTCCGCCGGCATCTACAACCTGGTGCAGCCGGAGCCCGCCGAGCGGCTCGGCCGACGCAAGGCGGAGAACCTCCTCTCCGGCCGGCCCGACGTGATCGCCACCGGCAACGCGGGCTGTCTGCTGCAGATCAGCCGTCACACGGGTGACGCCGATGTCCCCGTCGTCCATCCGGTCGAACTCCTCGACGCCTCCTTGCGCGGCGACACGTCGATCCTGCGGACCGCCCGCAGGACGCAGCCCTGACCGTCCGCTCCCCGGTCTACTTCATTCCTGTGGTGGCGATGCCCTTGACGAGGTAGTGCCGGCCGACGAGGAAGACCACGAAGACCATCAGACGGGCACCTCCTCAGACTTGTGCCGACTGCTGGCACCTGGTGGCGGGGAGCGATCGAGAACCGCCGCTCATGAGGGCGGCCTCCCCGTCCTCCAAGGCCTTCAGCCCGGCATCCTGATCCTCAAGGCCGGGGACGCAGACGGTCTCGCCCAGGCGCAGACTCGCCATGCCGGGCCGAGGCCACGTCCTCCGGGGACATCGCCGAGGGAACGCCGTGTCCGAGACCGCCGTTCCATTCCGTGGCCACGCTGCCAGGGCACACGACCCCCGCGCGCACCGCGGAGTCCGCGAGCTCGCCTGCCGGAGCGCGGGTGAAAGGCGACGGTGTCGGCCTTTGCGGCCGCGTAGAGGGTGCGGCGCGGCAGCTGAGCGTTCCGGCCCCGGCTGATCGCCAGCAGCTACGCCACGGTGACGACGGCGCCCTCGCCGGCGGCGAGCATGCCGGGCAGGGCGGCGCGGGCACGTTGGATCGGGGCGACGGCGTTGAGGGTGGGCAGACGGTCCACCTCGTCCGAGGCCACGTCCGTGAGCAGGGCGTAGCCACCGACCCCCGCGTTGCTGATCAGCAACCGGACGGCTCCGGCGGCCAGGCGGCCGGTCACCCTGGCGAGCTCGTCGTGTGAGCAGAGGTCGACCTTGGACCCGTCCGGTATAAACCGCGGCGGCCTGCTGCTGACACCGGGCGCGCTGGGCTCGGGCGCTGTGCGGGGTGTCTCCGGGCAGCTCTACCTCGGGCTCGACCAGAAGCTGGCCGACTCGCCCGACTACGCGTGGAACATGGCCCACCGTCTCGGCCTGTCGCTGGTGGCCTTCGGTACCCGGCGCCGCACGCTGAGCCTGTCCATACTGTGGCAGATGGCGATCCCGATCGGCCTCGGCCCTGGCGCTGGCCACAGCGGTCGGGCTGACCCTGGGCGCGGTGGGCGATGGAGCGAGTCGTGATGATTCTCCGCAACGCTGCCCCGCCGCTGGACCGGCACTGCTCACGTCCTGGGCCGTCCCTGCCGCTTCAGCGTCCCGTCCCCACAGGTTTGGCGAAACCCATGGAGAACGCCCCGTCAGCCCGCGACGACCTCGCGCAACCGCCTGCAGGTCGTGAGATAGGCCTCGGCGAGAGCGGTCGTCCCGCCCGGTTCTCCCTGGGTCGCCCACTCGTCGAACGTCGCACGCAGGGTGATGCTCATGGTCTCGAGCAGGAGACGGGCCCGAGGGTCCACCACGGTTTCACCGGCCGCCTCAGCCACCGTCTGGAGGAACCGCTCACACTGTTCGGCCTCCCACCGCAGCGCCGCGCTGCGGAACGCATCGTCTCGTATCAACAGACGGCGTACCCGCACCATGCGTCCCACGACGTCCGGCCGGCTCGATCCGAGTTCACCCAGCACGTCAGCCACGGCCGCCTCGACGTCTTTCAGGGTCGACGTGCCCGCCACTTGTCCGTCGAGGCGTGCGGTGAGCATCGCTTCGAAGACGCGGCTCGGCCCCAGCGCCGCGTCCTCCTTGGTCGGGAAGTAGCGGTAGAAGGTGCGCTGCGACATGCGTACCTCCGCAGCGATGTCCTCGACCTTCGTGCTCTCGAAACCGTGTTTCTCGAACAGGCTGAGCGTGGCGTCCACGATCTCGGCCTCTGTGGCAAGCCGCATGCGCTCGCGGAGTGCTGGCTTGTCAGTCACGAACAGGACGTTAGCAGTGCCGGTCCGGCGGCGAGGCAGCGTTGCGGAGACTCAGCACGACTCGCGCCATCGCCCAGCACATGACGGCCATCGGGGGTACCGAGGTGCCCGACTCAGCGGAGCGACATCGAACCAAGGACACCGCGGGGGCGCTTCGGGCTGATGCGGTGTTCGGCGCCGAACGTGCCACAGCGTTCGCGGACGGCGATGTCGTCGCGAACATGCGCGGCTCGTCGACGCCGACTCGTTGGCGGCGATGCGTCGGCGGCGATGCGTTCGAGCAGCAGGATGAGAACGTGGAAATCGCGTCACCCGTGGGCGGTCGAGGCCAAGCGCCTCGGCCGACTCTCGGCCGTCACCAGGATCAACATGACACCGACCGTAGGGCAAGGCATCTGGGGGGGGCAGACCGCTCGGCGCGAGGCCTCAGGAGTTCGCCCTCCCCGGCTCCCGCGCCTCCTCGGCGGGCCGGGACGCCGCCACCGTCAGCAGAGCGAACGCCACAGCGAAACCGAGCATGGTGAACACGCCCTTGGGCCAGAAGATGTGGCTGTCGACGAACGACCAGCAGGCTGCGAACAGGACCACGGCACCCGGCAGTACCCGCGCGCCGTGCCGCCGCCAGAGCACCGCACAGGTGGCCAGCGAGGCCACGGCCAGCCCGTACACCCCGGTCCGGCCCAATGCGTCGCCCGTGGCGAACAGCCGTCCGGCCACCCCGTGGACACCGTGGTCCACGACGGTGCCGGCGGATATGCCGGCCACGGCGTCGAGGCCGGAGTAGTAAGCGGCAAAGCAGAGACATCCGGCCCAGGAGCACATCGTCAAGGCGCCCTCCGCGTCGCGACGCGGTCGGCCCCACACGGGGACCACCAAGCCGAGGACAAGGAGGGGAAAGACGGGCAGCAAGACGATGTGCAGCCCGGCCCAGTGCCCTGCCGTCGCCGCCGTCAGATGCCGGGGGTGCACCACGCCGGCGGCCGCCAGCAGCAGCGGAGCGGCGGTCACCAGGGCCGTCACTCGAACAGTGTGGAAGGATCGCATCCGGTCACGCTAGGCGGCACCCCGATGCTGCGCCGCGCCCGCGCGCGACGCGTAAGACACCCGTAAGACGCGCGCCCTGGGTCCGGACGAGGAACGTCACTCATCCGTCGCCCGGCGGCGGCGCCCGAATGCCCGCACAGCCAGGACGAGCGCGGTCACCGTGGCCACAACCATCAGTGCGATCAACCAGTTGCGTGGGTAGTCCAGCGGCAGGACCGACGAGTTGGCCGTCCGCCCGGGCCGGAGCAGCACGGGCAGCGCCACCACCGTCAACGCTCCCCCGACCAGCAGGGCGCCCCGGACCGGCCCGCGCACCCCATCGCGCACCAGCAGCAGCCCGGCCAGCAGCACTATGGGTGCGATCACCACGTCGTGCAGGACGACTGCCCCGCCCAGCCACACCAGCACATCTGTCAGGTCTCGAACGTCCAACAGCAGGGACACCCCGACGCACATCAGCACCACACCGGCCGCCCCGGCCGTCACACGCACCGCCTTCACACCAGCACCTCCAGCCGGCCGACCCACTTGGTCTGCAGCACGCCCGGCCTGTTGGGAGCGATCAGGCGCACCGGGTAGCCGTGGTCGGGATCGAGTTCCTCTCCGTTCAGGCGCAGAGCCAGCAGGGTCAGCGGGTCACGGGCGTGCTCATGCCCCAGCTCGGACACCCGGTAGCCGCCCCTCAGCTGCAACGACACCACGCGTACCCGCGCATGCGCCGGCGCCCCCGCCCGCTCCAGCAGATCCACGACCCGTACGCCGGTCCAGTACGCCGACTTGCTCCAGCCCTCCACGCAGGCGATCGGCAGCTCTGCCTCATGCTGGGGCAGACCACGCAGGTCCTTCAGGGCCAGACTGTACGGCCGCGGCCCGGCCACTGTCAGGCGGTACTCCTCGGCGGCGATCCGGCCGACCCCGGCCGCAGCGGCGGTCCGGTTGACGGGCAGCCCATGCGGGCCCCGGTCCGGGTGCCGGGGTGCGAACAGGAGGAAGTCCTTCAGCGGAGTGAACGACTGGCCCACAGTGGTGAGCGTTACGGCCCCGACGGCCGCGCCCACCGCCGCCAACAGCGAGCGACGGTCAGGGCCGTCCTGCGCGGGAAGGACGAGCGTCCCGGGCGACCGACGGGTCCAATGCGCCTTGATCTCAGGCATCTTGACCGCGATGTGCAGCACCAGCGCCCCGACGACCAGCCACGCCACCGCGTAGTGCACGGGCACGAAGGAGAACGGCCACGGGTACCACTGGGCGGTGTTCAGCAGCCCGGTTGCCAGCTCGAACACGGCACCGGCCACCAGCACCGCGACCGAGAGCCGCTCCAGAGCATGCTTGACCGACCGCACCGGCGGCCACTCGAACAACCGCGGGTACACGGTCCACAGCTTCGCCAGCAGCAGCGGGATCGCCGCGATACCGGAAGCAACGTGCAGGCCTTGAGTGAGCCGGTAACCCCAAGTCGGGCGGCTCGGGATGTGATCGGCCAACCAGCCCGGTGGATGTTGCATGAAGTGGCTGACCAGCCCAGTGACGAAGCACACGGCGAACGCCGGGCCCAGCCAGCGGCCGATCGAGGTCGCCGTACGGGCATCATGCAGTCCGCCCTTGAACACCGGTGGAGAGACACTGAGTTTCATGCCTTCATCCCACTCGGCGCCCGGCCGCAACGGAACATTTGAACTCTTACGGAACACAGACGCCGCTACGCGGAGCACGCGATTGCTCGCGAACGGATGATGACCCCCCACGTACTGTTCCCGCGAGGACTACTCCGCCGGACGAGGCACGGCACTCGGCTCGCTGCCCCAGTGGGAGCGGCAGGCTGTTCCAACCTCTCTCCGATCAGCCCCAGATGGCGGAGTTCAACGCAGCACAGTCAGCACCAAGTCAGCACAGGAGTCAGCACGGCGGCGCCGAAACACATCGAATGACGCAACCCGGACACCGCCGCATCTGCTGCTGATCAAGCCCTCAGTACGGCCCTCGAAGCACCGACATGGGGGAGACACGCACACCCGGCCCCCGAACTTTGCAGGCCCACCACATGTGCCTCTGACCTGCGGATTCCTGCCGTGTGCGAACCCCCACCCGTCCCCACCCCACACCAGGAAGTGGCGCACATGGCCTCCAAACCCACCGCTCCCCCACCCCCCGCCAGCCCTACCGCAACTACCCGCGCCAGTACGGACAGCCGGGCATGGAGGAGAAGCTACGGGAGCGCTCGTTCACTCGGATGTTCATCCCGGCCCATGTTCTCCGTTGCTTCCTTCCTGGACACGGGACTCGGTGGGGCAGCCGAGGCTGCGACGTCGAAGATTGCTGAACCGTGCGATGGTGCCCTTTCGATGCAGGTCAGAGCGTACCCTCGTCTGCCGCAGCTAACTTTCCTGTGCCGGATGGGTACGAGAACGAACGGAAGATGACGGCGCTTCCATTGGTACTCACGGAGCTGGACAGGGCACCGCGTGAAGTGTGGCGAGCGCCGCTGAGCCTCCGCCAACTTGAAGTACCAGGTCAAAGCGCTGGTGTGACCGGCCTCCGGGGTGCTCACGCTGTAGGGGGCGCATGCTTGAGGAGTAGATCCTCTGTTGGGCCAGTCCGCGCGATGAGGTACGCAGTTCGGTTGGGTGTGTCCTTTTCCTTGCAGCAGCAGCGGGATCGCCGCGTTGCCCCGAACTTGCCGTCCCAGCCGTTGCCTTGCATGTCACGAAGCCCGCGAGCGTGTCTTTCTGCACGCTCAACGGTCATGCCATGGGTACGCGTACGCGGGTGAGGAGCGGCTGTGACTCAACGGTTCGCGGCGACGAGGGGGCGGGTGGTGGCTGGCGTGTCTGTCTTACATACGGTGCCGTCGGCGGGGAGGGTGCCGTGGATGAGGGCGGTGTCAACTGCGCTGTCGATGCACGAGTTGGTGCCGTAGGAGCCGTGTCCGACTCCTTCACGCGTGAGCAGGACCGCAGAGTCCAGGGTTCGGGTCATGTTCTCGGCCCAGTG
Organism: Streptomyces sp. NPDC050546; assembly: GCF_044457425.1. NCBI lineage: Bacteria > Bacillati > Actinomycetota > Actinomycetes > Kitasatosporales > Streptomycetaceae > Streptomyces > Streptomyces sp. NPDC050546. The sequence continues at coordinate 10,582 of NZ_JBITGX010000025.1, read as the reverse complement.
GTGGGGGGTGACGGGGTCCAGCCGGCCTGCCACCACCAGTGCCGGCGGCGTACCGGCGCCCGTGAGCGGCTTGGTGACGCGGTCCTTGTTCGGCGCGGGCCACCGAGCGCAGTTCAGGGCGGAGTAGGCGGCTCGGGTTCCGATCCGCTTGGCCTCGGTCACAGCTTTGGTGGCTGCGGCTTTGTGCGCGGCGACGCCGGCCGGGGTCTGCCAGTCGGCGCAGCGAACCGCGGTGTGGGCTTCGAACATCGCGGTGGGGACAGGGAAGGGGGATACCGTGACGCTGCTCCACAGGGTGTGCAGGGGCGCGCCGTTGCCGTCTTGCGCGGCCAGCAGCGCCGAGGTCAGCAACGGCCAGGCGTTCTGGTCGCCGGCCAGGGCTCGGGTGGCCTCGAGGGCCATGGCGCCGTCGAGTTCACCGCCCGGGGTGACGCCCTTGGCGGGTGCGATCTTCAGCGGTTTCGCTTCCAGTGTGGCGATCAGTGTGTCGAACGCTTCCTGCGGGTCTCCCGCGCCGAACGGGCACACTGCGACCCCTTCCTTGCGGCAGGTCTCGAACCAGGCGTTGAGTGTCCGTTCGCTTGCCACGGCGACGTCGTTCTGGAAGGGGAGGGAGTTGCCGAACCACAGGTTGGTGTCGACGGGCGCGTCGAGCACCATCTGGCGGACGCGGTGAGGGAACAGGGTGGCGTACATCGGTCCGACCACGGTGCCGTAGGACAGGCCGTAGTACGTGATCTTGTCCTCGCCGAGCGCGGAGCGGACCTGGTCGATGTCGCGGGCCACGTTGTCGGTGGACAGGCTGGCCAGGAACTTCTTGCTCTGGTGTTTGACGCAGCCGTCGGTGAACACGGCGGCATCGGCCAGCAGCCGCGGCAGGGGTTTGCCCCCGGGGACGGCCGGGTCGAACGCGGTGCCGGCGGCGTCGGCTCGCTGCTTGTCGGTCAGGCAGCGAACGGCGTGCGATCCGCCGACGCCGCGTGGGTCCATCGCGATGATGTCGAATCTGGCGAGCACCGTAGGCGAGAAGGCGCCCGGAGTGCCTGCTGTCTTGGGCAGATTACGCAGTGTCTCGGTGGCGGGAACCCCGGGTCCGCCCGGGTTGAAGATCAGGCTGCCGATGCGCTGGTCGGGATCAGTGGCCCGGTGCCGCATGACCGCGAGCGGGATCTGCGCGCCGTCAGGCTCGGTGTACTCCTGCGGCACCTTGATCGTGGCGCATTCGAGGTTCTTCCCGCACGTGCTCCAGGCGGGCGGATCCAGGGACGGGACGGAGGCCGATGCGCCCGCCGCGGATATGCCGCGCGCCCCCGAGGTGCCGGGCGAACACCCGGTCAGGGCCATGAGGGCTGCGGCGAACGCCACCCCGTACCGGGCGGCGGGCCTTGACCTCGGCTGGATCATGATGATCTTCCTTTCGTCGGACTCGTGTCATTCGATGCGACCGGGCCGTGCCGGTCGCGCAAGAAGCCAGCCGAAGAGGGCTGACGTGGTCGTGCCTCCTCGCTTCGAGGGGTGTCAGTGACCGGCCGCGTCGAGCAGAGAGGAGTACCGCAGGCGGAGCGCGCGCTCCATCCTCGCCAGAACGGCCCCGCACCCCAGTGCGAGGTTCAGCCAGATCGGCAGGTGTATCGGCGACTCGAACGATCCGACCCGATGCGCGACGGGAGGAATGTGAGAGACCGGTTCAGCGAGCTGCAACAGGTTCAGGCCCACACCGATGACAAGCAGCAACACCGATCCGATGCTGATCGCCCGGCGGCGTGCACGCGGGCGTGCCCGCCGACGCCGAGAAGCCGTAGCCAGAACAGGGAGTGCAGGGGGGAGCCGCCACCAGCGGAACCGCTGCAGTTCCCTGCCGTCTCCTGAGGCGCTTCGATGGCGCCCACTGCTTCCAGGCCATGCTCCGCCCCTCCTGCGGACATCAGCCGCGGCATCACTAGTACAGCGTGTTAGAAGAACGCTAGCACACCGTACCAGTACAGCGTGCTAGTACAGTGGGCTGGGAGAAGTGAGGGAGAGCGGAGCATGGAAACACGCGAGAAGATCCTCCAGGCCGCTGCGGAGATGATCGCCGAGGACATGACCGCGAAGCTGAGCGTGCGCGCGGTCGCCGCGCGTGCGGGAGTGAGCACTGGCTCGCTGAGGTTCCACTTCCCCACCCAGCGCGCCCTGCTGGACAGCTTGCTGGCGCGGATCTACGAGGACCTGCTGCCCGGCGACCCGATCCGGGACCGGACACTGCCGCCCCGCGAACGGCTGCTGAACTGTCTACGGCAGGTTCTCGCACCGCTCGGCACCAACGAGGACGCGCGGACCGCATGGGGCACGATCTATCTGACCTTCATCGAACCCGAGCCGACCGAACAGGTACGCGCCGCGTACCTCGCCCATGAGCGGGAGGCGGAGCGTCTGGTCGAGCACTGGCTGGCCGTGCTCGCCGAGGAAGGCGCACTGCCCCCGGGAGACCACACCCGCAAGGTCAGGTTCCTTCTCACCGTCCTCAACGGACTCTCGGTCGAACGCGCCCTGCCCACCCGCGAATCCGTCCTCGTCGCCGAGATCGAGACCCTCAACGCCGCCGTCGACCACGTCCTCTCCACTGGCCCCGCACCACCCGCCGGGCCGACTGGACCGTGAACCGCCCCCCCTCTGCACCGGTTCCACCCGACGGTTAGGGGCGCGAGAGCACAGCGAATCAGCGAGTCCACCGCCAACGCCTGTACTAGTACTCCAGTTGCAGTTCGCTCGCTGTCGGCAGCTCCTGCCTCGTCCTGCTCGGGTACGCCCTCACGTCGCTCCGCGGCTTCGACTGACGTACGACGCCCCTCCCTGGATCTCGCCGGCAGGACAGGGGGCGTCGCTCCGCACCTGCCCCAGGAAGACTGAGCTTGTCGTCGGCGTCCTCCCCGTCGCCGCCCCTTGGTCTGACGTCTCCCGGGGGCCCGTGCCAGGTCCGCCCCCGCTCAGGCCAGCAGGACATCCTCGCCCGCTGTCACGGGGACGACCTGCTCGGCCGACGGCGCCTTGGCCTTCACCGGCGTACCGAAGTCCGACAGCGTCAACGTCGTCATGGCCTTCACACCGCCGAAGCAGGACAGCCGGACCCGGACGGCGCGCCCCTTCCCGTCGACCCACACATCCGCGTAGACGGGCATGTCGTCGCCCAGCTTCTCGCGCAGGTCGTTCAGCCCTCGCTTCGTCTCCGCCGTCATCCGGAGCGTCGCGGTGGCGTGGTCGATCGTGCCCCTGTAGTGCACCGCAGGGGCGCCGTTCACCTTCTCCTTGCCCTCGTTCGACACCTGCCGCATCGCCTTCACCTGGCGCAGCAGATGCTCGGGGTCGTTCAGCGGCGCCCGCAGGAAGTAGCGGGTCAGTGCCTCGCTCCGGACGGCCGAGGCCCACTTGTCCTCGCCCACCGCCCGCGAGCCGCGCACATAGACGGTGTCGCCGACGAAGACCTCCTCGACGGGGTCCATGCCGCTGTCCTCGAACTCCACCGTGAGCCGGCCCTTGTCACCAGCCAGGTCGAAGGCCCCGGCGATGGCGAACACGTACGTCGTGGGGCTGTCGGCGGACCTCAGCTCGATCTTCTCGTCCACGCGGGCGCTGTCCGCGCTCGTCCTCTCGATCGCGGCGCGCACGGCCGCCCCGTGATCCACAGCCTTCTCCGCACTCTCCCTCGAGTCACCGTCCGCAGCACTGGAACAGGCGGTGCACAGCAGAAGGACAGCAGCGGATACAAGACGGGCGCGGTGCATGACTCTCCGAGAATCGCAACTGCGGCAGGGTGAAGCCCGACAGGGCCTGTAGATCTTCGCACGAAACCGGTGACAGGGCCCGAGAGTTTCGAGACCACACCGGCGGCCGCCCGGCAGCTCCACTCCGCGGGAAACACCGGGACCGGAACAGCCACAGGTGGGAGTGTCAGGCCGGGAGTGGCTCGATGCGTGCCGGGACGTGTTTGTGCCAGGGGGTGCCGGCGATGGGGTCGCGCCAGTGCAGGTCGGTGAGGGTGTTGAGGGCGACGCCGGTGCGCTCGGTGCCGCCGTCCCCGGTGGGCAGGTCGAGGCCGAATCCGTTGGGCAGGGCGGCGTGACCGGCTTGCATGCGGTCGTCGATCTCCACGGTGGCCTCGGCTGTTCCTCGCGCCGTGGTGATCCGGGCGGGGGCACCGTCGGTGAGGCCCAAGCGCTCGGCGTCATGCGGGCTGATCCGCAGGGTGCCGTGCGGGTCCCGTTTGCGCCAGGTGGTGTCGCGGAAGATGGTGTTCGCGGTGAAGGCGCGGCGCTGTCCGGCGGCCAGGACGATGGGGAACTCGGGCGTGGTGTGGTGAGCCGGGGTGCTGTCCAAAGCGGTGACGAGGTCGAGCAGTTCGGGGATGGGCAGGGGGATGCGGTGGCCGGGGTGGGGTACGTAGTTCCAGGCGTCGGCGTGCTCGTCCTGGGTGAAGGTGACGCCGGAGCGCTGGGTGAGCATGGCGTCGAAGAGCGCGTCGGCGTCGGTGTGACCGGCGCGGCGCATGGCGGCGGGGTAGCTTGCGGCGATGCGCTGGGCGAGGGCCCAGAGCACTGAGGCGGAGCGGGCGCTGCCTGGCAGGGTCGGCCCCAGGGTCTCGTAGAGCAGGTAGGGCGCCATCCCGAGGAGTTTCTTGTCGAGGGCGGCGAGGGCGGCGAAGGCCAGTTTGAAGGGAGTGCGGCCGAGGCGGGCCGCGGTACGCAGCACCGTCAGCGGGACGCGCGGGGCGCCGCCGAGTTCCCGGATGAGGCGGGCGTGGATCTCGGGTTCGGGCAGCGTGCCGGGCAGCGGGTCGAGGAGCGGGGCTCGCAGGTGGAAGGTGTTGCGGGGGAACTCGACGGAGAAGAAGGTGGCTTCCCACTTCTCGAACTGGGAGGCGGCCGGCAGGACGTAGTCGGCTTGGCGGCCGGTCTCGGTCAGCGCGATGTCGATGACGACGATCAGGTCGAGGGCGGCCAGTGCCTTGCTGAAGGCGGCGGAGTCGGCCAGTGAGTGGGCCGGGTTGGACGACTCGATGATCATCGCCCGGAAGCGGTCGGGATGGTCGGTGAGGATCTCCTCGGCGATGACGTTGCACGGCACCAGGCCGCCTGGCATGCGTGCACCGGTGACCGGTGTGCGGCGCGGGTTCGTGTCGTAGTGGGCGAGCGGGACGACCCAGGAGTGCGGGTGCATCGCGCCGGGCTTCGCGAAGTTCCCGGTCAGCAGCCAGATCAGCTTGTTGAGATAGGAGACGAGCGTGCTGTTGGGGCCCTGCTGGACGCCCAGGTCCTCGTACGTCGACACGCTGGAGGCCGCGGCGATCCGTCGCGCGGTGCTGCGCAGCAGTTCTTCCTCCAGCCCGGAGACCTCGGCGCACCGGGCGATGTCGATGGTCCTCAGGTGGTCGAGGACCGTGTCGGCGCCGGTGGTGCGGGCTGCGAGGAAGGTGTGGTCGAGGAGGTCTTCCTGGAGGAGCGGTCTTCTTCCCCGAGAGCGACCGGTTCGTCGGGACCCTGCTCTCCTTCGCCACCCTCGCCGTCGGCTTCGTCATGCGCCCGCTCGGAGGGGCGATCGGCGGCTACTTCGCCGACAAGGTCGGCCGCAAGCCCGTCCTCGTCACGGCGATGCTCGTCATGGGAGCCGCCACCTTCCTCATCGGCGCGCTGCCGACCTATGAACAGGTCGGAGTGCTCGCACCGATCCTGCTCGTCGCCCTCCGTATGCTTCAGGGCCTTGCGTTCGGTGCCGAATCGGGCGGTGCGATCACCATGGCCTACGAGCACGCGCCCTGGCACCGCCGCGGCATGTTCGCCGCGATCCCCCAGTCCGGCAACCCTCTGGGCATTGCTCTGGCCAGCGGCGTGTTCGCGTGGAGTGACACCCTCGGCGGCAGCTGGCAGTGGAGGACCCCCTTCCTGCTCAGCGCCGTCCTGGTGATCGTCGCGCTGATCGTACGTTCCCGTCTCTCGGAGTCCCCCGAGTTCGAGGCGGCCCAGGCCGGCGGCAAGACCGAGAAGAACCCGCTCCTCGCGACCCTGGCCGGCGATTGGCGCGCCATCCTGCGCGTCATCGCCTTGCGCGTCGTGGAATCCTTCGCCTACTACTCCACCGCCACCTATCTGCTCAACTACATCACCGAACGCCACCCCGACCTCCGGCCCCTGGCCCTCGGCGCGATCACCGCCGCCAGCGTCCTCGCCATCGCGGTCACCTTCCTCGCCGGCGCCCTCACCGACCGCATCGGACGCCGCCCCGTCTACATAGCGGGCTGTACGGCGGCGATCCTCTTCGCCTTCCCGATGTATCTGCTCACCAACTCCGCCCAACCCGCCCTGGTGGTGACGGTGTTCATCATCGGCATCGGTCTCATCCACGCATCGCTCACGGGGACCCAGGGCTCTCTGCTCACCGAGCAGTTCCGCACCGCCACTCGCACCTCGGGCGCTTCGCTCGGCTACCAGATCGCCGCGGCTGTCGGCGGCTTCGCGCCGCTGCTCGCCGCCGCCCTGGTAGGCGCCTTCGGTTGGCCGGGCGCGGCGCTGCTCTATCTCGGCGCGGCCCTCATCGGCCTCGTCGGCATCCTGGCAACCAAGGAGACCTGGGGCCGCCATGAGCGGGAGCGCGTGCTCCGCCTCGTTGCAGAAGCCAGGTCCGGTCCGGCGGACCGATGCCTGCGGCAGGTGAGCCCCGGGCAGTGATCCGCAAGCACACGGCCAGGAAGGCGGCGTAGTCGTCCTGTCCGGGCAGCACGGCCGAGATCGGCGACATACTCGGGCCCTTCCAACGGATCTCACCGGAGCCGGCGGGGCCGCCCGTACTGCCGAATGAGCCGAATGATCTGAACCCATGCCGGGAATCAGGCCGCGACGAGCTCCTGCTCGCGGTCCGGCGTCTTGACCTTGGGCTTCTTGTTCGGCAGCGAGAGCCGGAAGACCTTGCGCCAAGCGGAGAACACCTGCTTGGGCAGCGGCCCGGTGACGTACTCCAGCTCGTACTTCTCGAACAGCGCGCGCACCTTCACCGCGACCTCGGCGTACCGGTTGCTCGGCAGGTCCGGGAACAGGTGGTGCTCGATCTGGTGCGACAGGTTGCCGGTCATGAAGTGCATAGCCTTGCTGCCGCTGATGTTCGCCGAGCCCATCATCTGGCGCAGGTACCACTGGCCGCGCGTCTCGCCCTTGATCGACCGGCGTTCGAAGACCTGCACGCCCTCGGGGAAGTGACCGCACATGATCACCGAGTGGGTCCAGAGGTTGCGGACCAGGTTCGCGGTGAACGTGGCGGCGAGCGTGGTGAGGAACGACGGGCCCGACAGCAGCGGGTGGACCACGTAGTCCTTCAGCACCTGCTTGCGGATCTTGCGGCCCACGTCCTTGGCACGCGCGCGGAACTCCGGGTTGTTGCGGCGGCGCTTGTGCAGGTTCTTGCCGAGTTCCAGGTCGTACGCCGCGATGCCGTACTCGAAGAAGCAGGCGTTGATGAAGTTCCACAGCGGCTGGCCGAGGTGGAACGGGTGCCACTTCTGGTCCTCGTCGACGCGCATGATGCCGTAGCCGAGGTCGTTGTCCTTGCCGATCACGTTGGTGTACGTGTGGTGCAGCTCGTTGTGGGAGTGCTTCCACTGGTCGGCCGGCGAGACGTGATCCCATTCCCAGGTGGTGGAGTGGATCTTCGGGTCCCGCATCCAGTCCCACTGGCCGTGCAGGATGTTGTGGCCGATCTCCATGTTGTCCATGATCTTCGCCACGGACAGACCGGCGGTGCCGAGGATCCACGCGGGCGGGAAGAACGAGAACAGCAGCACGCCCCGGCTGACCAGTTCGAGCTTGCGCTGCGCCGAGATGACCTTGCGGATGTAGGCGGCGTCCTTCTCGCCGCGGTCCGCGATCACCTCGTCGCGGATCGCGTCCAGCTCGCGGCCGAGCTCCTCGATCTGCTCCGCGGTCAGGTGGGCGGTGGGGTCGATGGCGGTCAAGGTGTTCCTACCGTTCGATGTCGCAGGGGCCCGCCGCGGCGGACACGCAGGTCTGGATGAGGACGCCCGGCCCGGCCTCGGTGATCTCGCCGGTGCGCAGGTCGCGGACGGCGCCCGCCTTCAGCGGAGTGACGCAGCCGAAGCAGATGCCCATGCGGCAGCCGGACGGCATGAGCACGCCGGCCTCCTCGCCGACGTCCAGCAACGGCGTGGCGCCGTCCGCGTCGACGGTCTTGCCGGTGGTGCTGAACGTGACCTCGCCACCGTCGCCGGCGGCGACGACGGTGGGGCGGAAGCGTTCAGTGTGCAGACGCTCCGGGACGCCGTGCTCGCTCCAGTGCTTCTCGGCGGCGTCGAGCAGGCCCGCGGGCCCGCAGGCCCAGGTCTCGCGCTCGGCCCAGTCGGGCACGAGTTCGTCGAGACGGGCGATGTCGAGCATGCCGTCCGTGTCGGTGTGCAGCTCGGTGAGACGCAGCTTCTTGTCCGCGACCAGGTCGTGCAGATCGTCACGGAAGATCACGTCGTGCGGCTGTGGCGCGGAGTGGACCATGACGGCGTCGTCGAACTCGGTGTCGCGCAGCATGCCCATCACGGGCGTGATGCCGCTGCCGGCCGTCAGGTACAGCACCTTGGCGGGCTTGGCCTTCGGCAGCACGAAGTCACCGGTCGCCTGGTCGAGCTGGATCAGCGTGCCCGGTTTCGCCCTGCGGACCAGGTGGTTGCTGACCTTGCCGTCCGGGATCGCCTTCACGGTGATCGTGACGCGGCCGTCCTGGCGGTCTGTCGGCGAGGTGAGCGAGTAGGCACGCCACAGGCGCACGCCGTCGACGTCGACCCCGATCCGCACGTACTGCCCGGCCGTGTGGCCGCGCCAGCCCCGTCCCGGCCTGATCACGATGGTCGCGGCGTCACGTGTCTCGGGGTGCACGGCCTCGATGCGCCCCCGCAGGTCCGCGCCCGCGCGCAGCGGGCTGACCAGGTCGAGGTAGTCCGACGGCAGCAGCGGCGTCGTGACCATCTCCAGTAGTTTCCACGCCCTGCTGCGGAGGGCTGCACTCGTCATGGCTCCAGCTTGATGCGCCTCAGGGCGTAAAGTCCTGTCCGTAAGACGTGAATCTGGTCGGCTGAATTGTTCGCAGGGAACAAAATATGAGCCATGTAATCCGGAGGGCCACCGAGCTGGCCCTGGATGAGACGACGGTCACCGCGCTGCGGGCCGCACTGAAGACCACCGCCGACGAGGTCGTCCAGGCGATCATCGACGAGGTCCCTCCCTACGCCAACGCCCTGTCGGGCCGCATGGGCGGCACCATCCGCCGAGCCGTCCGCACCGCCCTGGGGCACTACCTGGACGTGGCGAGCGGGAACGCCACGGGCGGCGACGCCGGTGACGCGGCTTACGAGCTGGGCCGTGGCGAGGTGCGTGACGGCCGTTCGATGGACGCACTGCTCAGCGCCTACCGCGTCGGTGCCCGCGTGGCCTGGCGAGGCCTGGCCGCGGGTGCCGTACCCGCGGGTCTGCCCGCCGCCGAGGTCGCCAAGTTCGCCGAGCTGACCTTCGCCTACATCGACGAGCTCTCCGCCGCGAGCGCCGCGGGCCACGCCGACGAGCTGGCCGCCCGGGGCCGGGTTCATGAGCGCCACCTGGAACAGCTGGCCCGCGACCTCCTCACCGGCGCGAGCCCGGACGTGCTGCTGGCCTCTGTTCAACGGGCCGGATGGCAGCCTCCGGTTTCGCTGACCGCGGTCCTGCTGCCCGCCGCCCAGGCCCGGCCCGCCCATCGTGTGCTCGATCCGAGCACCCTCGTCCTCGACGATCTGCCGGACGCCCTGGGCGTGCTGCTCGTCCCCGATGCCGACCGATCACATCTGCTGAGGCAGCTGGCCGACCGCACCGCCGTGGTCGGCCCGGCCCGGCCATGGACGCGTGCGTCCGCCTCCTACGAACGAGCCGTACGCGCGCGCTCCCTCTCCTCCGATATCCGCGACACCGAGGACCACCTGCCCGAGCTGGTGCTGAGCGCCGACGCGGACGCGTATGCGGACCTGCGTGCCCGAGCCCTCGCACCGTTGCGGGCCCTGCCCGACGCGACCGCGCGTCGGCTGGAGGAGACGTTGCGGGCGTGGCTGCTGCACCAGGGCAGGCGGGAGGAGGTGGCGGCGGCGCTGTTCGTCCATCCCCAGACCGTCCGGTACCGGATGTCGCAGCTGCGGGAGCTGTTTCCGGACCTCGCGTCGCCGCACCGGGTCCTCGAACTGACGCTGGCGGTCGGTCTTCGGGACGGCTGACGCGTTCTTCGACCGTCCACGACCGCGTCCCCGAGCGGTCCAGGAATCGTGGTGCGAGGAGCTGGTCCAGCCTCCTCGATCCCAGCACCGGCTGACGTCGTCACGGAACCGTCGCGCCGCCACCGGGCCCGACCGACTGACCTACGGCCGGGCTCAGGAGACTGCCCCTCGGGTACCCATCTGCTGCCTTTTATTGCACACTACTTGCAATAACATATGGGGGGCAGGAGAGGTGGGCGATGGGTTCTCCGGTCGTGCTCGGCATCGAGTCGTCCTGCGACGAGACGGGTGCGGGCCTGGTCCGAGACGGGCGGCTGC
>NZ_JBITGX010000024.1:0-139199 GCF_044457425.1 Streptomyces sp. NPDC050546 | reverse complement strand
CGCCCGGTTACATTCCGAACCCGGAAGCTAAGCCTTTCAGCGCCGATGGTACTGCAGGGGGGACCCTGTGGGAGAGTAGGACGCCGCCGAACAATCATTGAATGGGTTGGTCCCGTAACTTCGGTTACGGGACCAACCCTTTTTTGTTCCGCGTCACTTGAAGTTCACGTTGCGCGCCCAGCATCCAAAGCATGGGTACTGCTGCAATGCTCAGGGCCGCCGGAGTCGGACTCGGTGACGAGGTCGTCGTGCCGGCCTTCGGGAACGTCGAGGTCGCCGAGGCCGTTGCCATGGCCGGGGCGATGCCGGTGTTCGCCGACATAGATCCTGTCACCTACTGCCTCGACGCCGTCGCTGTGGAAGCGGCGGTAACTCCGCGCACCGCGGCCGTGGTTGTCGTACACCGCTTCGGGCGGCTCGCCGACCTCGCGCGGTTGCACACGTTGGGAGCGCGGCACGGACTGCTCGTGCTGGAGCAGGGAGAGTCCGAGGCGCCGTACGACGAGATAGCTCAGCGCCGGGAGCGTGCGGGCTACCTCGACGCGAAGCTGAGGGGCGTGCGGACGCCGGACGACGGTGACGGGCACACCTATCAGCAGTACGTCGTGCGGGTCCCGGGCAACGGGCGACCGGACCGGGACGCCTTCGCGCGCGCTGTGCGGGCCAAGGGAGTTGAATGCCGGGTGCCGGTGAAGACCCCGGTGCATCGGCTGCCCGAATTCCGGCGGTGTGTTTCTCTCCCGGAGACGGAGCGAGCTGCTGACGAGACGCTCGCGTTGCCGGTCGACGCGACGCTGACCAAGCGGGACATGCAGCGGATCGTGTCCGCCTGCAACGCCCTTGGAGGGCTGCTGCAGCCCGCCTTCTGACGTGGTTGGGAGCACGGGTCTGTTCGGGGTATGATCTATTCCGTTGCCGCGCGGGAAACCGCAACGCGACAGGCCCCTATAGCTCAGTCGGTAGAGCGTCTCCATGGTAAGGAGAAGGTCAGCGGTTCGATTCCGCTTGGGGGCTCCAGCAAAAAAGGCCCCACCCTCCCGGGTGGGGCCTTTCGCATGTCCTAGTCCTTGTGGAGGCCCGGGACACGCATGGCCAGGATCGCCATGTCGTCCGACGGGGCGTCCGACGCGAAGCGTTCCACCGCGCGCATGATGCGGGCCGCGACCGCTCCGGCCGTCAGGCCCGTGCAGGTCGTGAGGACGTCGGCGAGGCCGTCGTCGCCCAGCATGCGGGCGCCTTCGCGGCGTTCGGTGACGCCGTCCGTGACGCACAGGAGGACATCGCCCGGGTCGAGGGTGACCGTCTGCTCGTAGAGCTCCAGGTCCTCGATGACGCCGAGGAGCGGCTGGGGTTCGGCTGCCGGTTCGACCGAGCCGTCCTGGCGCAGGCGCAGCGGGAGCGGGTGACCGGCGCAGACGACCTTCAGTTCGGCGCTGCCGTCCTCCTGGGGCCGCATCTCGCCGTAGAGGAGGGTGAGGAAGCGGCTGCGGGCGCCTTCGTCGAGGATCGCCGAGTTGAGGCGTTCCAGGACCGCCGGGCCGCTGAGGCCCTCGCGGGCCAGGAGGCGCAGGGCGTGGCGGGCCAGTCCCGTGACCGCCGCCGCGTTCGGGCCCGTACCGCAGACATCGCCGATGGCGAAGCCGTAGGCGCCGTCGCTGATGGGGAAGACGTCGTAGAAGTCGCCGCCCACCTCGTTGCCCTCGCCGGCGGCGCGGTAGATGACCTCGACCTCGACGCCCGCGATGACGGGGAGCTCCGGGGGCAGGAGGCTGCGCTGGAGGGACTGGCTGATCGCCGTGCGCTCCGAGTAGAGGCGGGCGTTGTCCAGGGCCAGGGCGGCTCGGCGGGAGAGGTCCTCGGCGAGTTCCAGGATCTCCTGGCGGAAGTGCTCGTCAGTCGGCTTGCCGAGGGTCAGCATGCCGATGACGCGGTTGCGGGCGACCAGCGGGAGGACCACCGTCTCGCCGCCGACGGCGGAGGCTGTGGCGAGGGTCGGGCCGATGCCGGGGGTGACCTGGTGGGTCGGGCCGCCGCTGAGGCCGAGGCTGCGCATGGAGCTGCGCAGGGCCGCCTGGTGGGCCACCTCGCCGGGGGCCGTCCAGACACGGGCACCGGGGGTGGGGACCGGGTCGGGCGGGGGGACCTTCGACAGCAGGGACTTGATGCCGTCGATGAGTTCCTCGTCCTCGTGGAGGACGTAGGAGAGGTAGGGCTCGGAGGCCTGGTGGGCGATCGTGTAGACGGCACACCAGGTGGCGAGGGTGGGGACCGTCATCTGGGCCATGAGGGCGAGGGTCTGGTCGCGGTCGAGGGTTCCGGCGAGCAGGTCGGATGCCTCGACCAGGAAGTTCAGGGAGCCGCGGCGCAGGCGCTCCAGTTCGCCGAGGCGGGCCGATTCGACGGCGAGGGCGATGCGGTCCGCGGCGAACTGGAGGCGCAGGGCTTCCTCGTTGGAGTATCTGCCGGAGGCCTCGGCGGCGACGCCCAGGGAGCCGGTGAGGCGGCCCTCGACCTTCAGCGGGACCGTGACGACCGAGCGCATGCCCGTGCCGTTCAACAGCGGTACCGCGCCGGGGACCGCCGTCAGGTCGTCGTGGACGGCCGGCATGCGGGCGGACCCGTAGCGGCCGGAGCCTGCCTCGACCGGGACGCGGGCGAAGCGCTGGCGGGCGGAGGGCAGGCCCGTGGAGGCGCGGACTTCCAGTTCCGTCTCGTCGTCGGTGGCCAGCAGGAGGAACGCGGAGTCGCCGTCGAGCATGTCACGTGCGCGTTCCACCGTGCGTTGGAGGAGGCCGTCCAGGTCGTCCGGGGCGGGGTAACCGATGAACACCTCGAAGGGGTCGGTGCTCTGGCCGTCGGAGGTGGTGGAGGTGTCGGAGGCGGCGACGCGCAGGGGGGTCTGCAGAACTGCCCGTTCGTGGTCCCGTACCAGGAGGCACACGGTTGACGGTTCGCCGCCGGTGTCGCGGACGCGCAGGTGGGAGGCGTAGACCGGGGTGACGCGGCCGGTGGCGGCGCGGATGCCGTAGCTGCCCTCCCAGCGGGAGAGCTGGAGGGCCTCGGCGATGCCGGTGCTGGTGCCCGGGGTGTGCGGCCAGGCCGCGAGGTCGGTGAGGGGCTTGCCGGTGACCTGCTCGGCCGGGTAGCCGAAGAGTTCCTCGGCGTCCTCGCTCCAGGCGGTGATGTGGCCGGTGCGGTCGATCTGGACGACGGCCACGCGGACTCGGCCGTCGGCGAGGGGGAGGAGGTCGGCGGGGAGGGCCGGTCCGGCCGCTCGGGTGCCCACCGCGCGTGCGGGCAGGTCCAGTTGGAACCAGACGGTCTTGTGCGTGGGGGTGTACTCGACGCCCCAGCGGCCGGCGAGGGCCGCGCAGAGCTGGAGGCCGCGGCCGCCCTCGCGGTCGGGGCTGCCCATGTTGATGGCCGTGGCCTGGAGCGGGATCTCGCGCTCGGGATACCGGTCGGCCACCTCGATGCGCACACCGTCGTCGCTGCGCAGGCACAGCAGGTCGGCGGAGGTGCCGGCGTGGACGACAGCGTTGGTCACCAGTTCGCTCGTGAGAACCACGGCGTCGTCGACGATGTCGGCGAAGCCCCAGCCCTGGAGGGTGTCGCGAACGAAGGAGCGGGCGCTCGCGACCGAGCGCCCGACGGGCTCGAAACTGGCGGCCGCGCGCGCGGTGATCACAGAACTCCTTGACCGGTTCTCGACGTGCTGGGCTGCGTGGCCGACCGGCTCGCGCCGCTGGTGCGGCAGGCTGCCCGTCGGCCGGGGGTCCGGGGGCTGTCCCCCCGGGATCAGTCCGGTGGTCATGTGTGCGGCCGCCCCTCCGATGCCCGCTCGTCTTCGTGCCACCGCCCAGGCCGGACGGACCGGCGCGGCTGGACAGCCGGATGCAAGGTTACTTACCTTCGCGGTCCATTCGGATGCCGGTCTGCAGTGTTTCCGTCCGGAGGGTGTGCGGACGATGTGCGAAGCTGCCGAACTGTTATGGCCTGGTTCGGCCAGGGTGAAACACTGGGCAAGCTTCTTGTGAAGGTCCGGGCAGGCTGAGTGCCCAAGGCGTACGGCGGGCAGCAGCCCTCTGGCAAGAGCCTGATATGCAGGGCAGAGAATACGCAGTAGTAACTGGTACGCCGAGCGCGGTACCCGAGCACAGCAGTGACGGTCGACCCCTGCGGGAGGGACACAGTGGAGTCTGGCGCAGCGACGCGTGGCACAAAGACGCGCGCGAAAGGCGGACAGTCCCCGAGCAACCAGGGCAAACAGTCCCCGGGTAACCAGGGCAAAGCGCGCAATGGCACCACCGAGGTGGATACGGCGGCCCTGAACCGTCTGATGGCGGCCCTGGTGTCGATGCGGGACGGGAACTTCCGCAAGCGGCTCACGGTGTCCGGGGACGGCGTGATGGCCGAGATCGCGGCCGTCTTCAACGAAGTGGCCGACCGCAATCTGCATCTGACGGGCGAGCTGGCCCGGGTGCGGCGGATGGTGGGCCGTGAGGGCAAGCTCACCGAGCGGCTGGAGACCGGGGCCTGCGAGGGCTCGTGGTCGACGGCGATCGACAACTCGAACGCCCTGGTGGACGATCTGGTGCGGCCGGTTTCCGAGGTCAGCCGGGTGCTGTCCGCGGTGGCCGAGGGTGATCTGTCGCCGCGTATGGAGCTGCGGACGCAGGCTCCGGACGGGAACGGGCATCCGCTGCGCGGCGAGTTCCTGAAGGTCGGACGGACGGTCAACAACCTGGTCGACCAGCTGTCGACGTTCACCGACGAGGTCACGCGTGTGGCCAGTGAGGTGGGCACCGAGGGCAAGCTGGGCGGGCAGGCCCGTGTGCGTGGCATGTCGGGTTCGTGGCGAGATCTCACGGACTCCGTCAACACGATGGCGTACCGGCTGACGGCCCAGGTGAGGGACATCGCGCTGGTGACGACGGCGGTCGCCAAGGGTGATCTGTCCCGGAAGGTCACTGTCCAGGTGGCCGGCGAGATGCTGGAGCTGAAGAACACCGTCAACACGATGGTGGACCAGCTGTCGGCGTTCTCCTCCGAGGTGACCCGGGTGGCCCGTGAGGTGGGCACCGAGGGCGCGCTGGGCGGACAGGCGCAGGTGCCCGGGGTCGCCGGTGTGTGGAAGGAACTCACCGACTCGGTGAACACCATGGCCGGCAACCTCACGGCCCAGGTGCGCGGGATCGCCGAGGTGACGACGGCGGTCGCCAACGGTGACCTGTCGCGCAAGGTGACGGTGCAGGCGCGCGGAGAGGTCGCGCAGCTCGCCGACACGATCAACCAGATGACCGAGACGCTGCGGATCTTCGCCGACGAGGTCACGCGTGTGGCCAACGAGGTCGGGGCCGAGGGGCAGCTCGGCGGACAGGCGAACGTGCCGGGCGCGGCGGGGACCTGGAAGGACCTGACGGACTCCGTCAACACCGTCTTCCGGAACCTGACCACCCAGGTGCGGGACATCGCCGCCGTGACGACGGCGGTGGCCAACGGTGATCTGTCGCAGAAGGTCACCGTCGATGTGGCCGGCGAGATGCTGGAGCTGAAGAACACCGTCAACGGGATGGTGGACCAGCTGTCCGCGTTCGGTGCCGAGGTCACGCGCGTGGCCCGGGAGGTCGGTGTCGAGGGTGAGCTGGGCGGTCAGGCGCAGGTGCCGGGCGCGGCCGGTACGTGGAAGGACCTGACGGACTCCGTCAACACGGCGTTCCGGAACCTCACCGGACAGGTACGGAACATCGCGCAGGTGACGACGGCGGTCGCCAACGGTGACCTGTCGCAGAAGGTCACGGTCGACGTCTCCGGCGAGATGCTCAAGCTGAAGAACACCGTGAACACGATGGTGGACCAGCTGTCGTCCTTCGCCGACCAGGTGACCAGGATGGCCCGGGACGTGGGTACGGAGGGCCGCCTGGGTGGTCAGGCCCAGGTGGACGGCGTGTCGGGCACCTGGAAGGAGCTCACGGACTCCGTCAACTCCATGGCCGGCAACCTCACCTCCCAGGTGCGCAACATCGCTCAGGTGACGACGGCCGTCGCCCGCGGCGACCTGTCGCAGAAGATCGATGTCGACGCGCGCGGGGAGATCCTCGAGCTGAAGAACACCATCAACACGATGGTCGACCAGCTCTCGGCCTTCGCCGACCAGGTGACCCGGGTGGCGCGTGAGGTGGGTACGGACGGCCGGCTGGGCGGTCAGGCACAGGTGCCTGGTGTCGCCGGTGTGTGGCGGGACCTGACCGACTCCGTGAACGGCATGGCGTCCAACCTGACCGGCCAGGTGCGCAACATCGCGCAGGTGGCCACGGCGGTGGCCCGGGGTGACCTGTCGCAGAAGATCACCGTGGACGCGCGCGGGGAGATCCTGGAGCTGAAGAACACCCTGAACACGATGGTGGACCAGCTGTCGTCCTTCGCCGAGGAGGTCACGCGTGTGGCCCGTGAGGTGGGTACGGAGGGCATCCTGGGCGGCCAGGCCGAGGTGCAGGGTGTCTCCGGCACCTGGAAGGACCTCACCCAGTCCGTGAACGGCATGGCGAACAACCTGACCATCCAGGTGCGCAACATCGCCGAGGTCACGACCGCGGTCGCCCGGGGCGATCTGTCGAAGAAGATCACCGTCGACGCCAAGGGCGAGATCCTCGAGCTCGTCACGACCGTCAACACCATGGTCGACCAGCTGTCCTCGTTCGCCGAGCAGGTGACCCGGGTGGCCCGTGAGGTGGGCACCGAGGGCATCCTGGGCGGACAGGCGCACGTGCCGGGTGTCACGGGCATCTGGAAGGACCTGAGCGACAACGTCAACCTGATGGCCAAGAACCTCACCACACAGGTGCGGAACATCTCCCAGGTCTCGGCGGCGGTCGCCAACGGTGACCTGACACGGCAGGTCACCATCGAGGCGCGCGGTGAGGTCGCGCAGCTCGCCGACACCATCAACACGATGGTGAAGACACTGAGTTCGTTCGCCGAACAGGTGACCAAGGTGGCCCGTGAGGTGGGCACGGACGGCATCCTCGGCGGGCAGGCGCATGTGCCGGGTGTGGCCGGTACGTGGAAGGACCTCACCGAGTCCGTGAACGGCATGGCGTCCAACCTGACCGGCCAGGTGCGCAACATCGCCATGGTGACCACGGCCATCGCCAAGGGTGACCTGACGAAGAAGATCGACATCGACGCGCGCGGCGAGATCCTGGAGCTGAAGACGACCATCAACACGATGGTCGACCAGCTGTCCTCCTTCGCCGAGGAGGTCACCCGGGTCGCCCGCGAGGTGGGCACCGAAGGGCAGCTCGGCGGACAGGCACGTGTGCGTGACGTCGACGGGACGTGGCGCGACCTGACCGAGTCCGTGAACGAGATGGCCGGGAACCTGACCCGGCAGGTGCGTGCCATCGCGCGCGTGGCGACCGCGGTGACCCGTGGCGATCTGAACCTGAAGATCGACGTGGACGCGTCCGGGGAGATCCAGGAGCTGCAGGACTACATCAACAAGATGATCGCCAACCTGCGCGACACCACGATCGCCAACAAGGAGCAGGACTGGCTCAAGGGCAACCTGGCCCGGATCTCCGCGCTGATGCAGGGGCGCCGCGACCTGGAGGACGTGGCCTCGCTGATCATGAGCGAGCTGACGCCGGTGGTGTCCGCGCAGCACGGCGCCTTCTTCCTGGCGATGCCGCTCGTCGACGGCGAGGACAAGAACGCGGCGGGGGACGACCAGTACGAGCTGCGCATGCTCGGTTCGTACGGCTACTCGATGGGCTCCATGCCGACGTCGTTCCAGCCCGGTGAGGCGCTCATCGGGACGGCCGCGACGGAAAAGCGCACGATCCTCGTGGAGAACGCGCCCAGCGGCTATCTGAGGATCTCCTCGGGGCTCGGTGAGGCACCGCCCGCGCAGGTGATCGTGCTGCCGGTGCTGTTCGAGGGCAAGGTGCTCGGGGTCATCGAGTTGGCCTCCTTCACACCCTTTACGCAGATCCAGAGGGATTTCCTCAACCAGATCGCCGAGATGATCGCGACGAGCGTCAACACCATCTCGGTCAACACCAAGACCGAGCTGCTGCTGGCGCAGTCGCAGGAGCTGACCGAGCAACTGCGGGAGCGGTCGGCGGAGTTGGAGCAGCGGCAGAAGGCCCTCCAGGCGTCCAACGCCGAACTGGAGGAGAAGGCCGAGCTGCTGGCCCAGCAGAACCGCGACATCGAGGTGAAGAACACCGAGATCGAGGAGGCGCGGCAGGTCCTGGAGGAGCGCGCCGAGCAGCTCGCGGTGTCGATGCGCTACAAGAGCGAGTTCCTGGCGAACATGTCGCACGAGCTGCGTACGCCGCTCAACTCGCTGCTGATCCTGGCCAAGCTGCTCGCCGACAACGCCGAGGGGAACCTCTCCCCGAAGCAGGTCGAGTTCGCCGAGACCATCCACGGGGCCGGTTCCGACCTGCTCCAGCTCATCAACGACATCCTCGACCTGTCGAAGGTCGAGGCGGGCAAGATGGACGTCTCCCCGACGCGGATCGCGCTCGTGCAGCTCGTGGACTATGTGGAGGCCACGTTCCGCCCGCTGACCGCGGAGAAGGGCCTCGACCTGTCGGTGCGGGTGTCGCCGGAGCTGCCCGCGACGCTGCACACCGACGAGCAGCGGCTGCTGCAGGTGCTGCGCAACCTGCTGTCGAACGCGGTGAAGTTCACCGACTCGGGGTCGGTGGAGCTGGTCATCAGGCCGGCGCGGGACGACGTGCCGCAGCGGATCCGGGAGCAGCTGCTGGAGACCGGGTCGCTGACCGACCCGGACGCCGAGCTGATCGCGTTCTCCGTGACGGACACCGGGATCGGTATCGCCTCCAGCAAGATGCGGGTGATCTTCGAGGCGTTCAAGCAGGCCGACGGCACGACCAGCCGCAAGTACGGCGGTACGGGCCTCGGGCTGTCCATCTCGCGGGAGATCGCCCAGCTGCTCGGCGGTGAGATTTACGCGCAGAGCGAGACGGGCCGCGGCTCGACGTTCACGCTGTACCTGCCGCTGCACCCCAGTGAACTGCCGCCGCAGGGCTACCAGCAGCAGCTGCCCGCCCTGGAGGCCGGTGACCTGGTGACGTCGTCGTCCGATCTGTCGGAGCTGTCCGAGGCGGAGGTCGACACGCCGGCGGAGGTGAAGTCGTACCGCGACACGCAGAACGGACCGGCGGCCCTGTTCCGGCGGCGCCGCAGGATGCCCGAGCTGCCGCGCCCCGCGCAGCCGGAGCAGTGGACCCCCGCTGAGCCGGAGGTGCTGCCCAAGCCGCAACGCGGCATCCGGTTCGGCGGCCAGAAGGTCCTGATCGTCGACGACGACATCCGCAACGTCTTCGCCCTGACCAGTGTCCTGGAGCAGCACGGCCTGTCCGTGCTGTACGCCGAGAACGGCCGTGAGGGCATCGAGGTGCTCGAGCAGCACGACGATGTCGCGGTCGTCCTGATGGACATCATGATGCCCGAGATGGATGGGTACGCGACGACCACGGCGATCCGCAGGATGCCGCAGTTCGCCGGGTTGCCGATCATCGCGCTGACCGCGAAGGCCATGAAGGGCGACCGGGAGAAGGCGATCGAGTCGGGGGCTTCCGACTACGTCACGAAGCCGGTCGACCCGGATCACCTTCTCGCGGTGATGGATCAGTGGATGCGAGGGGAATGAGGGGAACGTCGGGTCGTCACGCAACCGTGGCGGGAAGGTTCGGTGTTCACGCGGAGTTGCCGACTCCATGCGCGCATAGTCGTGTAGAAGTACAAGATCTGGGGAACCTTCTGGTCTCCTGCCGCGTTTCCGCTACGTGCACAGTGACATCACGGTGACAGGGTGTGGCGACAGGCAGGGTGCGGCTACGATGACCGGCACAAGGACGGGCGACGTAAGGGAGTCGTCCCCTGGGGCGGCACCGACCGGTGCGTCCTCAGGTCCTGCGGACAGGGGAGGCCCCACGCCGGGGCGAGGAGGGCGGGCCATGGTGCAGAAGGCCAAGATCCTCCTGGTCGATGACCGGCCGGAGAATCTGCTGGCGCTGGAGGCGATCCTCTCTGCGCTCGATCAGACGCTGGTGCGGGCATCGTCCGGGGAGGAAGCACTCAAAGCACTGCTCACGGACGACTTCGCGGTCATTCTGCTGGACGTCCAGATGCCGGGCATGGACGGCTTCGAGACAGCTGCGCACATCAAGCGGCGTGAGCGGACCCGGGACATCCCGATCATCTTCCTCACGGCGATCAACCACGGCCCGCACCACACCTTCCGGGGTTACGCGGCGGGCGCGGTCGACTACATCTCCAAGCCGTTCGACCCGTGGGTGCTGCGCGCGAAGGTCTCCGTCTTCGTCGAGCTGTACATGAAGAACTGCCAGCTGCGTGAGCAGGCGTCGCTGCTGCGGCTCCAGTTGGAGGGCGGCGACAAGAGCGCGGGCGGCGAGGCCAAGGAGTCTGCCGGGCTGCTCGCCGAGCTCTCTGCCCGGCTCGCGGCCGTCGAGGAGCAGGCCGAGGCGCTGACCAAGCAGCTGAACGACGAGTCGACGGACGCGGCCGCGGTGGCCACGGCGGCTCATCTGGAGCGCAAGCTCACGGGGTTGCGGCGGGCGCTGGACGCGCTGGAGCCGGGCACCGGGAGCACGTCGCCGGTGTCCTCGCAGAACTGACGCGCGGGCGGGCCAGGTTGCCCGTCCATGAACGCGCGTCAGTTTCGCGCCTCTCCCGGAGCGACACGAACGGGTGAAGCTGTGGGCACACGTGTCCCCTGCCGTCTCCACCGGTAACCTCACACCCATGGCCTCACGTTCCTCCGCAGCCAAGAAGCCGCCCGCGAAGAAGGCGGCCGCTTCAGCGAAGGCTCCGGCGAAGAAGGCCGCTGCCAAAAAGGCTCCCGCGAAGAAGGCGCCCGCCAAGAAGGCCGCGGCGAAGAAGCCCGCGCCCAAACCGGCACCCAGCCCGACCGGAGGCATCTACCGGCTCGTGCGCGCCGTGTGGCTCGGGGTCGCGCACGCCGTCGGTGCTGTGTTCCGCGGCATAGGGCAGGGCGCCAAGAACCTCGACCCGGCGCACCGCAAGGACGGTGTCGCGCTGCTGCTGCTCGGCATCGCGCTGATCGTCGCCGCGGGCACCTGGGCCGATCTGAAGGGCCCTGTGGGCGATCTGGTCGAGATCCTGGTGACCGGCGCCTTCGGCCGGCTCGACCTGCTCGTGCCGATACTGCTCGCCGTCATCGCGGTGCGGTTCATCCGCCACCCGGAGCAGCCCGAGGCCAACGGACGCATCGTCATCGGTCTGTCCGCGCTCGTCATCGGCGTGCTCGGCCAGGTCCACATCGCCTGCGGCTCGCCCGCGCGCGGCGCCGGCATGCAGGCCATAAGGGACGCCGGCGGGCTCATCGGCTGGGCCATGGCGACGCCCCTGTCGTACGCCATGGGCCATGTGCTCGCCGTACCGCTGCTCGTGCTGCTGACGGTCTTCGGGCTGCTGGTCGTCACGGCGACCCCCGTCAACGCCATTCCGCAGCGGCTGCGGCTGCTCGGGGTGCGGCTCGGGATCGTCCGCGATCCGGCCGAGGACGAGTTCGACGAGTTCGGCGAGGACGACGAGCGCTACGAGGAGCAGTGGCGGGAGGCGCTGCCCGCCCGGCCGCGTGGCAGGCGCACGCCGGCGCCCGCGGAGTACGACCCCGACAGTGCCGAGCGGGAGGCCCTCTCCCGGCGCCGCGGCCGTCCCCGGCGGTCCGCCGTGCCGCAGCCGGACATGAACCGGCCCATGGACGCGGTGGACGTCGCCGCCGCGGCCGCCGCCGCGCTCGACGGTGCCGTCATGCACGGGATGCCGCCCTCGCCGATCGTCGCCGACCTCACCCAGGGCGTGACGGTGGGGGACCGCGAGGCGACCACGCCGACGCCCGTCCCGGCCGCACGTCCCGAACAGGACAAGGCCAGGTCCAAGCAGGACAAGCTCAAGCAGGCCAAGCCCGAGCAGGAGAAGCCGAAGGCGGGCGTGCGGGACCTCACCAAGGCTCCGCCCTCCGAGCCCCGCGACCTGCCCCCGCGCGCGGAGCAGTTGCAGCTCTCCGGCGACATCACGTACTCCCTGCCGTCGCTGGACCTGCTGGAGCGCGGTGGTCCGGGCAAGGCGCGCAGCGCCGCCAACGACGCCGTCGTCGAGTCGCTGACCACCGTCTTCACCGAGTTCAAGGTGGACGCCAGTGTCACCGGCTTCACCCGCGGGCCGACGGTCACGCGCTACGAGGTGGAGCTCGGCCCCGCCGTGAAGGTCGAGCGGATCACCGCGCTGACCAAGAACATCGCCTACGCCGTCGCTTCCCCGGACGTGCGGATCATCAGCCCGATCCCCGGCAAGTCCGCGGTCGGTATCGAGATCCCGAACACGGACCGGGAGATGGTCAACCTCGGTGACGTACTCCGTCTGGCGGAGTCCGCGGAGGACGACGACCCGATGCTGGTCGCCTTCGGCAAGGACGTCGAGGGCGGCTTCGTCATGCACTCGCTGGCGAAGATGCCGCACATGCTGGTCGCCGGCGCCACCGGCTCCGGCAAGTCGTCCTGCATCAACTGCCTGATCACCTCGATCATGATGCGGGCGACCCCCGAGGACGTGCGGATGATCCTCGTCGACCCCAAGCGGGTCGAGCTGACCGCCTACGAGGGCATCCCGCACCTGATCACGCCGATCATCACCAACCCCAAGCGCGCCGCCGAGGCGCTCCAGTGGGTCGTACGCGAGATGGATCTGCGCTACGACGACCTGGCGGCCTACGGATACCGCCACATCGACGACTTCAACCGGGCCGTGCGCGAGGGCAAGGTCAAGCCGCCCGAGGGCAGTGAACGGGAGCTCCAGCCGTACCCCTATCTGCTGGTCATCGTCGACGAGCTGGCCGACCTGATGATGGTCGCGCCGCGGGACGTCGAGGACGCGATCGTGCGCATCACCCAGCTCGCGCGCGCGGCCGGCATCCACCTGGTGCTCGCCACGCAGCGGCCGTCGGTCGACGTCGTCACCGGTCTGATCAAGGCGAACGTGCCGTCGCGGCTCGCCTTCGCCACCTCCTCGCTGGCGGACTCCCGCGTCATCCTCGACCAGGCGGGCGCCGAGAAGCTCATCGGCAAGGGCGACGGGCTGTTCCTGCCGATGGGAGCCAGCAAGCCGACCCGTATGCAGGGCGCCTTCGTGACCGAGGAGGAGATCGCGGGCGTCGTGCAGCACTGCAAGGACCAGATGGCGCCCGTCTTCCGGGACGACGTCACCGTCGGCACCAAGCAGAAGAAGGAGATCGACGAGGACATCGGCGACGACCTCGACCTGCTGTGCCAGGCGGCCGAACTGGTCGTCTCCACGCAGTTCGGGTCGACGTCCATGCTCCAGCGCAAACTCCGCGTCGGCTTCGCCAAGGCCGGGCGGCTGATGGACCTCATGGAGTCCCGGAACATCGTCGGGCCGAGCGAGGGTTCCAAGGCGCGTGACGTTCTTGTGAAGCCTGATGAGCTGGATGGCGTGCTCTCGCTGATCCGGGGGGAGTCTGAAGGGTAGGGAAGCGGGACGTGGTCGCCTCGCGGGGTGTGTACGGCAATCGGGTGTCCGGATCGTGACTCACCCGTTAGGGATCATTGAGCAACCGTTTCCCTCCGGCGTACGTCAAGTTGAGGGAGGCGAAAAGGACCGACCCCACCATCGGAATGTCGGGCCATTCCGATGGCGTACAAAGTGACTCCGCCCGGTTGCCCCACCCTTTCCAACCCCCCCTAGACTGAACTTCCAGCACAGGCGGCTACACGCTCGAAAGGCGCCCCCGTGTCCATCGGCAACTCCCCTGAAGACGAGCGTCCGTTCGAAGACGAGCGCGTCGAAGACGACCGCGAGGAAGCCCGCCCCTCCATCGGCCGTGTCCTGCAGCAGGCGCGTATCGCCGCCGGACTGACCGTCGACGACATCAGTAGCGCCACCCGGGTCCGCATGAACATCGTGCACGCCATCGAGGCGGACGACTTCACCGCCTGCGGCGGGGACGTCTACGCCCGCGGGCACATCAGGACCCTGGCCAAGGCCGTCCACCTCGACCCCGCGCCGCTGCTCGCCCAGTACGGCGACACGCACGGCGGACGTCCGGCGCCGACCCCGGCAGCTCCCCTGTTCGAGGCGGAACGTATCCGTCCGGAGCGGCGGGGGCCCAACTGGACCGCGGCCATGGTCGCCGCGATCGTCGCCGTGATCGGTTTCGTCGGGTTCACCATGTTCCAGGGCGGCGACGACAGCGCCGGCGAGGCCAATGTGGCCGACGGCTCCACGCCCGGTGCGTCCGTCTCCCCGACCACCAAGTCCAAGAAGCCCGCCGACCCCAAGCCCAAACCCTCCGACAGCGCCATCGCGGCCGCGCCCCAGGACAAGGTGACGGTCCGGGTGGCCGCCGCCGACGGCCGTAGCTGGATCGCGGCCAAGGACCACAACGGCCGGATGCTCTTCGACGGCGTCCTCAAGCAGGGCGACTCCAAGACCTTCCAGGACAGCTCGAAGGTGCACCTCGTCCTCGGGGACGCCGGCGCGATCGACCTCTTCGTCAACGGCAAGAAGATCGAGGACGACTTCCAGCCGGGCTCCGTGGAACGTCTCACGTACACGAAGGGCGACCCCGAGGCCGGGTGACCGCGCCCAAGGGGTGTCCGACGTACGGGGTTGGCCGGGATCGGCCAACCCCGTCGACGTGGGGTGTCAGCGGGACGAAGTACTCTTGAGCCCATGCCTGAACGCCGTACCGTCGCACTGGTCACCCTTGGCTGCGCCCGTAACGAGGTGGACTCGGAGGAGCTCGCAGGCCGTCTGGAGGCGGACGGCTGGCACCTCGTGGAGGACGCCGAGGACGCGGACGTCGCCGTCGTGAACACCTGCGGCTTCGTCGAGGCCGCCAAGAAGGACTCCGTCGACGCCCTCCTGGAAGCCAACGACCTCAAGGGGCACGGCAGAACCCAGGCCGTGGTGGCGGTGGGCTGCATGGCCGAGCGGTACGGCAAGGAACTCGCCGAGGCTCTCCCCGAGGCGGACGGTGTGCTCGGTTTCGACGACTACACGGACATCTCGGACCGGCTCCAGACCATCCTCAACGGCGGCATCCACGCCTCGCACACCCCGCGCGACCGGCGCAAGCTGCTGCCGATCAGCCCGGCGCAGCGACAGGAGTCCGCCGCCGAGGTCGCGCTGCCCGGGCACGCCCCGGCCGACCTTCCGGAAGGCCTCGCTCCGGCCTCCGGCCCCCGTGCGCCCCTGCGCCGCCGCCTCGACGGCGCCCCGGTCGCCTCGGTGAAGCTCGCCTCGGGCTGCGACCGGCGCTGCTCCTTCTGCGCCATCCCGTCCTTCCGCGGCTCCTTCATCTCCCGCCGCCCCAGCGACGTGCTGAACGAGACGCGCTGGCTGGCCGAGCAGGGCGTGAAGGAGATCATGCTGGTCTCCGAGAACAACACCTCCTACGGCAAGGACCTGGGCGACATCCGGCTGCTGGAGTCGCTGCTGCCCGAGCTCGCCGAGGTCGACGGCATCGAGCGGGTCCGGGTGAGCTACCTCCAGCCCGCGGAGATGCGGCCCGGCCTGATCGACGTCCTGACGTCGACCCCGAAGATCGCGCCCTACTTCGACCTGTCCTTCCAGCACTCCGCACCCGGCGTGCTGCGCGCGATGCGCCGCTTCGGCGACACCGACCGCTTCCTGGAACTGCTCGACACCATCCGGAGCAAGGCGCCCGAGGCCGGTGTGCGCTCCAACTTCATCGTCGGCTTCCCCGGCGAGAGCGAGGCCGACCTCGCCGAACTGGAGCGGTTCCTCAACGGCGCGCGGCTGGACGCCATCGGCGTCTTCGGCTACTCCGACGAGGAGGGCACCGAGGCGGCGACCTACGAGAACAAGGTCGACGAGGACGTGGTCGCCGAGCGCCTGGCCAGGGTCTCGAGACTGGCCGAGGAGCTCGTCTCGCAGCGCGCCGAGGAGCGTGTCGGCCAGACGGTGCACGTGCTCGTCGAGTCCGTCGACGAGGAGGGCGTGTACGGCCGTGCCGAGCACCAGGCTCCCGAGACGGACGGCCAGGTGCTGCTCACGAGCGGCGCGGGGCTCCGCAGCGGTCGTATGGTCGAGGCGAAGGTGGTCGGTACGGAGGGTGTCGACCTGGTGGCCGAGCCCCTGCAGGGTTCGTTCGCCTCGCCTGCGTGGAGTGAGGAGGCGGGCAGATGACCGGTGTCCCGGCAGCCGCGGCGGGAGGCGCCTCCGGCGCGAGGAGGCCCGCGGCCGGTGCGGCCTCGGGGAAGGTGCCCGGGTCGGCGGTCGGCCGTACGGCCGCGCGGTCGGCTGAGGGCGGGACATCCGGTACGGGGCACCCTGCGGGTGGCAGTGGGGCGGTCGTCGGTGAGGGCTCGGACGGCGCCGGCGTCGACGCCCAGGGTGAGGACAAGGGCGCGCGGGGCGGGAAGCTGACGGCAGCGGCCGTCAACCAGGCCAGTGTCTGGAACATCGCCAACCTCCTGACCATGCTTCGGCTGGTGCTCGTACCGGCCTTCGTGGCGCTGATGCTCGCGGACGGCGGATACGACCCGGCGTGGCGGGCCCTCGCCTGGGCGGCCTTCGCCATCGCCATGATCACGGACATCTTCGACGGTCACCTGGCGCGCACGTACAACCTGGTCACCGACTTCGGGAAGATCGCCGACCCCATCGCCGACAAGGCGATCATGGGGGCGGCGCTGATCTGTCTGTCCGCGCTGGGAGATCTCCCGTGGTGGGTGACCGGCGTCATCCTCGGACGGGAACTCGGGATCACCCTGCTGCGTTTTGTCGTCATCCGGTACGGCGTCATCCCCGCCAGCCGCGGCGGCAAGCTCAAGACCCTCACCCAGGGCGTGGCCGTGGGCATGTATGTGCTGGCGCTGACGGGGTGGCTGGCCACCCTGAGGTGGTGGGTGATGGCTGCTGCGGTCGTTCTCACGGTGGTGACCGGGCTCGACTATGTGAAACAGGCCATTGTGCTGCGCAGGCAGGGAATCGCCGAGCGCAAGGCCGCGTTGGGGGAGAAGGAAGCGTGAGTTCCACGGCCACTGACGTGGTGCGACTACTCACAGTGAAGGGCCGGGCGTTCGCCCTCATGGAGTCGTTGACCGGTGGCCCCGTTGCGACGGCGGAGGTCACATCGGCCTCCGGAGCGTCACAGGCACCGTGGAGGGGCCCTTCTGGGGCGATTCCGGTTCTGCCCGCGGCGGAAAAGTGGAGGCTCTGCGGTTGAACGGCCACCGCGAGGAAATTCGTAGAGAGAGTGTACGGAGCGTACTCGCACTGCTCCCGAAGGGGCTTGCGGGCGAACAGACTGGGAATGAGCGGGCACAGGATACGGAACGGAACGGGGGGTTTTGATGTTTGCAGCCCTGAGTGAACACGACATCGCTCCCCGCACGGCCGCGGCGCAAGGCGGTACGGTGGGGCGTAATGGATGCGGCTACGCGGTCCGAGGAGGGAGCCACCGATGATTCTGCTCCGTCGCCTGCTGGGTGACGTGCTGCGTCGGCAGCGCCAGCGCCAGGGCCGTACTCTGCGCGAAGTCTCCTCGTCCGCCCGAGTCTCACTCGGCTATCTCTCCGAGGTGGAGCGGGGGCAGAAGGAGGCTTCCTCCGAGCTGCTCTCCGCCATCTGCGACGCGCTGGACGTACGGATGTCCGAGCTCATGCGGGAAGTGAGCGACGAGCTCGCCCTCGCCGAGCTGGCCCAGTCTGCTGCGGCCACCCCCAGCGAGCCTGTACCCACGCCGGTTCGCCCGATGCTGGGTTCCGTGTCGGTGACCGGTGTGCCACCGGAACGGGTGACGATCAAGGCGCCCGCCGAGGCGGTGGACGTCGTCGCCGCGTGAGCTTTTTCGCGTACGCGGCATGAAGCGAACGGCGCCGACCAGGCGCTGAGAAGTGCTGAGGCCCCGGCCGGGCCTCTCCGGGAGACCCGGAGAGGTGCCCGCCCGGGGTTTTTGCTTGTGCGTGGGCAGTCGCTTGTGCGCGGGCAGTCCATGGCGTCGACTGCCCGTTTCGTGTGCGTTTGCCGGTGTGGCGTACGGCGGTCATCGTTGAGGGGATGGCGGGGGGCAGTCCACGGAGGTGCGGATGTACGTCGTGAAGAGCCCGTTGTCCGACGCGAGCCTGAAGACCGTGTCGGAGGCGCTGCAAGGTGCGCTGGTCGACCTGGTGGATCTCGCCCTCGTGGCGAAGCAGATCCACTGGAACGTGGTGGGCCCGCGCTTCCGTTCCGTCCATCTCCAGCTCGACGAGGTCGTCGACACCGCGCGGAAGTACTCCGACACCGTGGCGGAACGCGCCGCGGCGCTCGGTATCTCGCCCGACGGGCGTGCCGCGACAGTGGCCGTCGGCAGTGGAATCGGCGTGACCCCTGAGGGGTGGGTCGATGACACGACCGCCGTGGGGACGCTCGTCGAGGCGCTGGGCGCGGTGATCGCGCGGATGCGGGAGAGGGTCGAGGCGACTGGCGAGCCGGACCCGGTGAGCCAGGACATCTTCATCGGCATCACAGCGGACCTGGAGAAGCATCACTGGATGTTCCAGGCCGAGAACGGGTGACGGAACCGGATGACGGGCCGGCCGGCCGCGAGGCCGCCCGGCTTCGAGTGGTGCGCGGTGCGCCTGTGTGCCGTTGGTGCGCCCTGCCGATCGTTCCGAGCGGCCGAATAGCGTCGGGCTGGAGGTGGCGGCCATGGCGGGGATAGGGCGCTGGGGGGTCTGGGACTGGGGGGTCCGCGGGGCCGTGCTCGGACTGGGGGCGCTGTGGTGGTGGGCCGTGCTCCGGCTGGCGGTCGTGCCCGGGGCCGGGATGCTGGAGGCGACGGTCGCGGCCGGAGGGTGGGGGCTGAGCGTGTTGCCGGTGCACT
This sequence comes from Streptomyces sp. NPDC050546, assembly GCF_044457425.1. NCBI lineage: Bacteria > Bacillati > Actinomycetota > Actinomycetes > Kitasatosporales > Streptomycetaceae > Streptomyces > Streptomyces sp. NPDC050546. The sequence continues at coordinate 120,268 of NZ_JBITGX010000024.1, read as the reverse complement.
GTGTGCCGAAGGGGCGGGCGAGCGGGGTGGTGGTCGGTTCGGGGCGGTGGTGGAAGGGCTGGGGGGTGCGGGGTGGTCGCGGGGCAGGCGCGGGGGAACGCGGCGCAGGTGCGGGTGGTCACGGGGCCGGTGCGGGTGGTCGCGGGGCTGGTGCTACCACGGCATCGCCACGCCCCCGTTCGGGCGGAGGATCTGGCCTGTGGTGAAGGCCGAGGCGTCGGATGCCAGGTGCAGGACCGCGTGCGCGATGTCCTCGGGCTCGCCCACCCGGCCCAGGGGTGACATGCGGGCCATGACGGACTCCGTGTGCGACTGGGCCTCGCTGTCGTGGCGGTCGGTCATCGGCGTACGGATCCAGCCGGGAGCGACCGCGTTGACGCGGATGCCGTGCCGGCCGACCTCCGTCGCGAGGGTCTTCGTCAGCTGGACCACCGCCGCCTTCGCCGCGCCGTAGCAGAGCAGCCCGGGGGCGCCGGTGTCGACCGCGCCCGAGGCCATGGTGACGATGCTGCCCCGGGCGCCGGTGGCGATCATCAGACGGGCCGCCTCCTGGCAGGCGTACAGCACACCCTTGAAGTTGATGTCGAGCACCCGGTCGAGGTCCTCGTCCCGGGTCTCCAGGACCGGGCTGCTGTGCATGATGCCGGCGATCGCGGCCAGGGCGTCCAGGCGTTCGCAGGAGGTGATGGCCTGCCTCAGCCGGGAGCGATCTGTGACGTCGAGGGGATGCGGGTGGGCGATGCCGCCGGTCTCCTTGATCAGGGTTGCCGTCTCGTGCAGGCCCTCGGTGTCGCGGTCCGCGCAGTGCACGGTCGCGCCCGCCTCGGCGAGCAGGACGGCCGAGGCGCGGCCGATACCGCTCGCGGCCCCGGTGACGAACGCGGTGCGGCCGCTGAGGTCGTACGCCGTGACGGGCATGTGGGGACCGTACGAGCAGATCTGACGGGTCGTCAATCACCTGGGGCGGGCCGGATGCGTCCGGCCGGGGCCGGGGCGGGTCCCGGCTGGCAGGTGGGACACCAGTAGGTGGGGCGTTCGCGGGAGCCGTCGCCCTGGTCGGCGACGCGGACCGAGGTACGGCAGCGCAGGCAGGGGCGGGGAGCCCGGCCGTAGACGAAGAGGTCCTGGCCGCGGCGGCCCGTCGTACTGCGGACCGGGCGGTCGCGGTTGGTCTCCAGCAGCTTCCTGGCGAGCGAGGGCAGCTTCGCGGCCCGCTCGGCGGGCAGGTCGCCCACGGGGAGCCAGGGGGTGACGCCGAGCAGGAAGCAGAGCTCGCTCTTGTAGACATTGCCGATGCCGGCGAGGTTGCGCTGGTCGAGCAGGGCCTCGCCGAGGGGTCGGGCGGGGTCCTGGAGGACATGGGCGAGGGCCCGCTCGGGGTCCCAGTCCGGGCCGAGGAGGTCCGGGCCGAGGTGGCCCACGACGCGGTGCTCGTCGGTGGTGCGCAGCAGTTCCAGGACGGGGAGGCGGTAGCCGACGGCTGTGCTGTCGGCGTTCGCGAGGATGGCGCGGATCTGGTGGCCGGGGCCGCCGGTCCACTGCCGGCCGTTCGCGTAGACCTTCCAGGCGCCGTCCATCCGCAGATGGGAGTGGAGCGTCAGGCCGCCCTCCACGCGGGTCAGTAGGTGCTTGCCCCGCGGGGTGACGTCGAGGACGGTGCGGCCCGTGAGGTCGGCCGTGGCGAACCGGGGCACCCGCAGGTCGCTGCGGGTCAGCACCTTGCCCGCGAGGGCGCCGTGCAGCCGCTTCGCGGTCTGCCAGACCGTGTCACCTTCGGGCATGGGTCAAGGGTGGCACGGGGTGTGCGCGGGGTGCGCCGGGAGTGGTGGGGGTCAGGCGCGGAGGCGGAGTCCGCGGGGTGTGGCTATGAAGCCCGCTCCTTCCAGGAGGGTGCCGATGGGGGAGGTCAGGGCCTGCGTGCCGTTGACCCGCTCCACCGTGACCGTGCCGAGGGAGCCCGCGCGGGCCGCTGCGGCGAGCGCCTCCGCCGCGGTGCGCAGACGCGGGTCGTCGGTGGGGGCGCCGTCCGGATCGGCGGCCCAGGCCAGCAGGGTCTTGCCACCCCGTTCCATGTAGAGCGTCAGCTCGCCCTCGACGAGCACCACCAGGGAACCCGCCTTGCGGCCCGGCTTGTGCCCGGCACCGGCCGGGGGCTCGGGCCAGGCCAGGGCCGCGCCGTACGCGTTCGCCGGATCGGCGGCGGCGAGGACGAGGGCCCGGGACGCGGCGTCCGGGCGGGTACGCCGGCCCGGGAATCCGGCGTCGTACCCCGCGCGTCCGCCGTTCTGCCAGGGCGGGGCGGCCTGCGGGGGGTAGTCGCGGGGCGAGACGTAGTCGCCCGGGGACGGCTGGGGTGCCGGGGCGTCGTAGGCGGGGTCGAAGTCGGGGAAGCCGTCGGGGCCCGGGTCGTCGGTGTGGTCGTGGGAGCGGGGCGCGTCGTCCGCCTCGGCGAAGTCATGGGCCGGGAACGGGTCGAGGCCGGGGCCCGGAGGCGGGCCGGGCAGGTCCTCGCCGCGGTCGCGGGCGTTGGACACCGCGCGCAGGCGGTCCACTGCGCCGTCCATCGCGAACTGAGCCGCGCCGAGGCCCTCCACCACATAGCCGCGGCGGGCCTGGCCGCTCTCCTCGAAGACGGACAGGACACGGTACGTCGCCGAGAACCCGCCCTCGACGCCCTCCGCCGAGACCGCGCCCCTGGTCACCACACCGTGCCGGTCGAGGAGGGTACGGGCGAGGGCGTGGGCCCGCACCGTGGGATCCGGCTCGTGGGACGGGAGCAGGGACCAGCGGCCGGCGACGGTCGGCGGTCCGGAGCGGGACGCGGCCGGGCGGGCCGCGGCCGTCAGGGAGCCGTACCGTCCGCGCGGGACCGCGCGCTTGGCCCGGTGGGCCGTGGACCCGGCGGTACGGCCCGAGCCGAGCAGCGAGCGCATGGGCGTGAGCGTGTCGTTCGTCAGGCGGCCGGACCAGGCCAGGTCCCAGAGCACGTCGGCCAGCTGGGGATCGGTGGCGTCGGGGTGGGTGGTGGCACGCACCTGGTCGGCGATCTGGCGGAAGAACAGGCCGTAGCCGCCGGAGAGGATGTCCAGGACGGACTGGTGGAGGGCGGTCAGCTCCAGGGGATGCGGGGGCGGCAGGAGCAGCGGGGCCGCGTCCGCCAGGTAGAGGGAGACCCAGCCGTCCTTGCCGGGGAGCGAGCCGGCCCCGGCCCACACCACCTCGCCCGCGGCGGTGAGCTCGTCCAGCATCCCCGGGGTGTAGTTCACGACCCGGGAGGGCAGGACGAGCTTCTCCAGGGCGGAGGCCGGCACGGACGCGCCCTGCACCTGCTCGATGGCGCGCACCAGTCCGTCGATGCCGCGCAGGGAGTGCCCCTTGCCGATGTGCTGCCACTGGGGGAGGAACTGGGCGAGCGCGGGGGGCGCCACCGGCTCCAGCTCGTGCCGCAGGGCGGCCAGGGAGCGGCGGCGCAGCCGGCGCAGCACGGCCGCGTCGCACCACTCCTGGCCGATCCCGGCCGGGTGGAACTCGCCCTGGACGATCCGGCCCGCCGCGCTGAGCCGCTGGAGGCCGCCCTCGGTGACGGCCACGCCCAGGCCGAAGCGGGCCGCCGCCGTGGCCGAGGTGAACGGGCCGTGGGTGCGGGCGTAGCGCGCGAGGAGGTCGCCGAGCGGGTCCTTGACGGGCTCTGTGAACGCTTCCGGGACACCGACCGGCAGGGCCGTGCCCAGGGCGTCGCGCAGCCGGCCCGCGTCCTCGATCGCCGCCCAGTGGTCCCCGCCCGCGATCCGGACCCGGATGGCACGGCGGGCACCGGCCAGTTCCTGAGCCCACTGGGGTTCGGCGCCCCGCTCGGCCAGTTCCGCGTCTGTGAGCGGGCCGAGGAGGCGGAGGAGGTCCGCGACGCCTTCGGCGTCCTTGACGCGGCGGTCCTCGGTGAGCCACCGCAGCTCGCGCTCCAGCTCGGTCAGCACCTCCGCGTCGAGCAGCTCGCGCAGCTCCGCCTGGCCCAGCAGCTCGGCCAGCAGCCGGGAGTCCAGCGACAGGGCGGCGGCGCGGCGCTCGGCGAGCGGGGAGTCGCCCTCGTACAGGAACTGGGCGACGTAGCCGAAGAGGAGGGAACGCGCGAAGGGAGACGGTTCGGCGGTGGTGACCTCGACGAGGCGTACCTTGCGGGACTCCAGATCGCCCATCAGCTCGACGAGCCCGGGGACGTCGAAGACGTCCTGGAGGCACTCGCGGACCGCCTCCAGGACGATCGGGAACGAGCCGAACTCGCTCGCCACCTGCAGCAGCTGGGAGGCGCGCTGCCGCTGCTGCCACAGTGGTGTGCGCTTGCCCGGGTTGCGGCGGGGCAGGAGCAGTGCGCGGGCGGCGCACTCGCGGAAGCGGGACGCGAACAGGGCCGAGCTGCCCACCTGGTCGGTGACGACCTGGTCGACCTCGCCCTTGTCGAAGACGACGTCGGCGGCGCCCACGGGGGCCTGATCGGCGTCGTACTCCCGGCCCATCTTTACCGGTTCCTGGTCCAGCAGGTCCAGGCCCATCAGATCGGCGTCAGGCAGGCGCAGCACGATGCCGTCGTCGGCGTGCATGACCTGCGCGTCCATGCCGTACCGCTCGGAGAGCTTGGCGCCGAGCGCGAGTGCCCACGGGGCATGCACCTGGGCGCCGAAGGGGGAGTGCACCACCACCCGCCAGTCGCCGAGCTCGTCGCGGAAGCGCTCCACGACGATCGTCCGGTCGTCCGGGACATGGCCGCAGGCCTCGCGCTGCTCCTCCAGGTACGAGAGCACGTTGTCCGCCGCCCAGGCGTCCAGGCCCGCGGCGAGCAGGCGGAGGCGGGCGTCGTCCTTGGGCAGCGAACCCACCTCGCGCAGGAACGTGCCCAGCGCCCGGCCCAGTTCGAGCGGGCGCCCCAACTGGTCGCCCTTCCAGAAGGGCAACCGGCCCGGTACGCCCGGGGCGGGGGAGACCAGGACGCGGTCGCGGGTGATGTCCTCGATGCGCCAGGAACTCGTGCCCAGCGTGAAGACGTCGCCGACGCGGGACTCGTAGACCATCTCCTCGTCGAGCTCGCCGACCCGGCCGCCGCCCTTCTTGGGATCGGCGCCCGCGAGGAAGACACCGAAGAGGCCGCGGTCGGGGATCGTGCCGCCGGAGGTGACGGCGAGGCGCTGGGCGCCGGGGCGGCCGGTGATCTCGCCGGTGACGCGGTCCCAGACCACGCGCGGGCGAAGCTCGGCGAAGGCGTCGGACGGGTAGCGGCCTGCGAGCATGTCGAGCACCGCCGTGAAGGCCGACTCGGGCAGTGAGGCGAAGGGGGCGGCCCGGCGGACGGCCGCCAGCAGGTCGTCGAACTGCCAGGTGTCCAGAGCCGTCATGGCGACGACCTGCTGGGCCAGGACGTCCAGGGGGTTGGCGGGGACCCTGAGGGACTCGATGGCGCCGGTGCGCATGCGCTCGGTGACCACCGCCGCCTGGACCAGGTCGCCCCGGTACTTGGGGAAGACGACGCCGGTGGAGACCGCGCCCACCTGGTGGCCCGCGCGGCCCACGCGCTGGAGGCCGGAGGCGACCGAGGGCGGGGACTCGACCTGGACGACCAGGTCCACCGCGCCCATGTCGATGCCCAGCTCCAGGCTGGAGGTGGCGACCACCGCTGGCAGCCTGCCCGCCTTGAGGTCCTCCTCGACCAGGGAGCGCTGTTCCTTGGAGACCGAGCCGTGGTGGGCACGGGCGATGACCTGGGGTGCGCCCTGGGCGGCTCCCGAGCCGCCCATCAGCTCGGCGGGGGAGTGGTGCTCGTCGAGCGGCTCGCCGGTGGCCCGCTCGTACGCGATCTCGTTCAGGCGGTTGCACAGGCGCTCCGCGAGGCGGCGGGAGTTCGCGAAGACGATCGTGGAGCGGTGTGCCTGGACGAGGTCGGCGATCCGCTCCTCGACGTGCGGCCAGATCGAGGGGCGCTCGGCGCCCTCCGAGCCGTCCGCCACCGGGGAACCGCCCAGCTCGCCCAGGTCCTCGACCGGGACGACGACGGACAGGTCGAACTCCTTGCCCGACTCCGGCTGGACGATCTCCACCTTGCGCTGGGGCGAGAGGAAGCGGGCCACCTCGTCGACCGGGCGGACCGTCGCGGAGAGGCCGATGCGGCGGGCCGGCTTCGGCAGGAGGTCGTCCAGCCGCTCCAGGGAGAGGGCCAGGTGGGCGCCGCGCTTGGTGCCGGCGACCGCGTGCACCTCGTCGAGGATCACCGTCTCGATGCCGGTCAGCGCGTCGCGCGTGGCCGAGGTCAGCATCAGGAACAGCGACTCGGGGGTCGTGATCAGGATGTCCGGCGGGCGGGTGGCCAGGGAGCGGCGCTCGGCGGCCGGGGTGTCGCCCGAGCGGATGCCCACCTTGACCTCGGGCTCGGGCAGGCCCATCCGCACGGATTCCTGACGGATGCCGGTCAGGGGGCTGCGGAGGTTGCGCTCGACGTCCACGGCCAGGGCCTTCAGAGGCGAGACGTACAGGACCCGGCAGCGCTTCTTGGGATCGGCGGGGGGAGGGGTCGAGGCGAGCTGGTCCAGGGCTGCCAGGAAGGCGGCCAGGGTCTTGCCGGAGCCGGTGGGGGCGACGACCAGCACGTCCGAGCCCTCGTGGATGGCCCGCCACGCGCCGGCCTGGGCGGTGGTGGGCGCGGGGAAGGCACCCGTGAACCAGGCGCGGGTCGCGGGGGAGAAGCCGTCCAGGGCTCGGTGCGCATTGCTGGGCATGCGTCCATCGTGCACCTCGGCACTGACAACGGGCCCTGGGGCGGCCTGGCCAGGGCGTCTTCGCGAGCGTTGCGGAGGCCCGGGACGGGTGACCGGGGTGCCAGGGGCGGGGCGGCGGACAATGGCCGTATGACGGAGCGCGCGCGGCACTGGCAGTACGACGAGCTGCCCGGGGTGGATCTGCTGCGGGCCCGGTACGTGCGGAAGACGTTCGTCCGGCACACGCACGAGAACTTCGTGATCGCCGCCATCGCCGATGGGGTGGAGGTGTTCCACCACGGCGGTGGCGATCAGTACGCCGGGGCAGGGGCCCTCGCACTGGTGAATCCCGACACCCCGCACACCGGGCGGGCCGGTGTGCCCGAGGGGTGGCGGTACGGGGCCGTGTATCCCTCGGTCGACGTGGTGGCGGAGATCGCGGCGGAGACGACGGCGCTGCGGGGGACGCCGGGGTTCGTCAGTCCGGTGGTGGACGATCCGTACGCCGTGGCGTTGGTGCACCAGGTGCTGCGGGCCGCCGACGAGGGCAACGCCTTGGCCGCGGACACGCTGCTGCGGGTCGCCGTGACCAGGCTGCTGCGGCTGAACGGCGGGCCCATGCCGCGGCGGGAGGTGCGGACGGCCGGGACCCGGATCGCGGCACGCGCGCGTGGTGTGCTGGAGGAGCGGATGGCGCTGCCGCCGACTCTGGAGCAGCTGGCGGCCGATCTTGGAACCAGCCCGTTCGCTCTGCTGCGGGCCTTTCGGGACGCCTATGGGATGCCCCCGCACGCGTGGCTCACGGACGCGCGAGTCCGGCGGGCGCGGCGGCTGCTGGACCTCGGGACGCCGCCCTCCGAGGTCGCCGTCGCCGTGGGGTTCACCGACCAGCCGCATCTCAACCGGCACTTCAGCCGGATGGTCGGGGTGCCTCCGGGGGCCTATCAGCGGGAGCGCAAGAACGTACAAGACCCGCGGTAGCGGCTCCTCGTAGCGTGCGGGGCGTGGTGGATCGGACAGCTCTCAGAGATTCAGGGACCGGTGGGAAAGCGGACCGGGCCGTCGTGCGGGACGCGCTGGGCGTCGGGGTGGCCGTCGGGCTGTCCGGATTCGCCTTCGGAGTGACGTCGGCCGGCAGCGGACTCACCCTGATGCAGACATGCGCGCTCAGCCTTCTGGTGTTCACCGGGGCGTCCCAGTTCGCACTGGTGGGTGCGCTCGCGGCAGGCGGCAGTCCGTTCACGGCGGCTGCCGGGGCGTTCTTCCTGGGCGTGCGGAACGCCTTCTACGGCCTGCGGCTGTCGCAGTTGCTGGCCCTCCCGCGCGCGGTGCGGCCGTTCGCCGCCCAGTGGGTGATCGACGAGACGACCGCCGTCGCGCTCGCCCAGCCCACGCGGCGCGGTGCGCGGATCGGATTCGTCGTGACCGGGCTGAGCCTCTACATCCTGTGGAACCTCACCACGCTGCTCGGTGCCCTGGGCGCAGGTGCCATCGGGGACACCGACGCGTGGGGGCTGGACGCGGCGGGGCCCGCGGTGTTCCTGGCCCTGCTCGCGCCGATGCTGAGGACCGGCACCGAGCGGGCCGTCGCCGGGCTGGCCGTGCTGCTGGGGCTCGGGCTGCTGCCCGTACTGCCCGCCGGGGTGCCGGTGCTGCTGTCCGCGCTGGCGGCGCCGGTCGTCCTCTGGGCGGACGGCCGGCGCAGGGGTGCGCTCACCTCCGGGGAGGACGAGGCATGAACGTCTGGATCGCCATCGGTGTGACCGTCCTCGGGTGCTACGCCGTCAAACTGGCCGGGCTGCTGGTGCCGGTCGGCGCCCTGGAGCGGCCCGTCGTCAAGCGTCTCGCCGCGTTGCTGCCCGTCGCGCTGCTCGCGGCCCTCACGGCTCAGCAGACCTTCGCCGACGGGCAGACGCTGGTGCTGGACGCGCGGGCCGCCGGGCTCGCAGCGGCGGCCGTGGCGCTGGTGCTGCGCGCCCCGTTCCTGGTCGTCGTCGCGGCGGCCGTGGTGGTGACCGCGGGGGTGCGGGCCTTGGGGGCGTGGTGATCACTCGATGGTGCGGCCGTGGGCGCCGAGGGTGCGCAGGGCCTCGATCGTCACGACCGGGCCGGCCTCCAGGGCGGGGGCCGGGGCCCAGCGGCGCCATCGGACGGGCCAGCCGCCGTCCTCCTGCTGCTGGGCCGCGAGGTGGTCCAGGGAGCGGGTCATCTCGTCGTCCGTGAACCACGCGCGCGCGAGGGAACGCGGCGTCCTCGCGTAGTCGTACGGGAAATGGTGCTCGCCCGTGGCATAGCCGGGGGAGACCGGATACGCGTCCAGGCGGTCGGGGTCCAGAGCCACCAGGCCCTGTGCCCGTACCAGGCGGCCCAGGCGGTCGGCGGCCGCCTCCGCACGCGCGCGGTCGGGGGCGGAGTCCAGGAAGGTCACGGCGGCCTCGATCTCGTACGGATGTGACTTCTCTAGGGACTCGACCGCCTGCCAGCAGAACTCCGTGGCCCGGAACAGCCAGGCGTGCCACACGTCGCCGCGGTGCAGCAGCCCCACCACCGGCCCGGTGGACAGGAGGTCGCCGGACGGGTCGGCCACGACCGGCAGGAAGGGGGCCGTCGGGTAGCCGCGCCCGCTGGGACGGAGCGCCGGAAGCGCCCCGTCCGCCGTGGAGACGGAGGTCAGGTAGCGGCACACGCGTTCCACGCGCTGGCCGGCGCAGCGCCCCACCGCGTCCAGGACACGCAGGGCGTGGGCGGTGTGCAGCGGCAGGCTGACGGGGCCGCGCAGATCGGGCTCCAGGGCGTGGCCGTACCCGCCGTCCTCGTTTCGGTAGGCGTCCAGCGCCGTCTCCACCGGGTCGGCGGCGGCGCCGCGGAAGTGGTGGGCGAAGAGACGCTGCTCCAGCACGCGCGCGGTGAGCCAGACGAACCGCTCCGCGCGCGTGACGGGGCTGTGCGGCGCGGGCGTCGGGGGGAGTGTGGAAGCTCCTGATTCGGCCATGGGTCAGACCGTAGGGCGGAAAGCGGCGCCGGCAGGCGGTCCTGGCTCAGGCCCACCCCCAGGGGCGGGATCCCGGAGTCATGCGGTTGACGGTCTTCTGGCAGCCGAATCAGCGGATGGCGGGTCGACCTGCGGAGATTCTCGTGAGTCAGTGCCATGCCCTGCACTGTTGTGCGGAATAGGAAGCCTTCCGCGTCCCGGTCCGTCCCGCGCTGAAACTCCCTGAGTTCGTACTCGAACTCCGTCAGGCCTGGAGGATCTCAGCGCGGGAGAGGGCCCGCTTGAGCAGTTCCTGTAGCGCGTCCTGCTCGTCCTGGGTCAGGCCGGTGAACAGGGGTTCCTCGGTCAGGACCGTCAGCAGCCGTTCCCGCAGCTCGGTGCCCTCCGGGGTCAGGACAAGCTGCTTGGCCCGGCGGTCGGTGGGGTGAGGGCGGCGTTCTATCAGCCGCATGGTCTCCAGTTTGTCGATCACGACGGTGGCGTTGGACGGTTCGCAGCTCATGCGCCCGGCCAGTTCGCGCATGGTCATCGGACCGGTCATCTCGCGCAGGGCCGAGGCCTGCGCGACGGTCAGACCGAGCCCGGTCACCCATTCACGCATGCGCGCATTGCTCTGCATGTCCAGGTCGTGCACCAGCTTGCCCAGCTCCCACTGCGCTTCCGCCTGCTGCTGTGTCATCGCCATGGCTCCAGACTAGCAAACTACTTCAACCCATGATAGATATGGTTTGAAGCATTCAAGTCATATGTATCTAGGGAGCCTCATGAACCTCAACCTCACGGGCAAGACCGCCGTCGTCACCGGCGCCAGCCGGGGCATCGGACTGGCCACCGTCCGGACCCTGATCGGCGAAGGGGTCCGCGTCGTGGGTGCCGCGCGCACCATCACGCCCGAGCTGAAGGAAACCGGCGCCCACGCCGTGTCGGCGGACCTGAGCACCGCGGAAGGCGTCGCCGTCCTCATCGACGGCGCGCTGGCCGAGCTTGGCGGCATTGACCTGCTGGTGAACAACGTGGGCGGCGGGGACGGGGCCACGGTCGGCTTCCTCGATGTCGCCGACCCCGAGTGGACCAACGCGTTCGACATGAACGTGCTCAGCACCGTCCGCGCCACCCGTGCTGCCCTGCCCAGCCTGATCGAGCGCCGGGGAGCGGTCGTCAACGTCTCGTCCATCCTCGCCCGGATGCCTGGCGGCTTCCCGCCCGCCATCAGCGCGGCCAAGGCGGCGGTCACCGCTCTCGGCAAGTCCCTGGCCGAGGAGTTCGGTGCCCAGGGCGTCCGCGTGAACACCATTTCCCCGGGCCTGGTCGACACCTCTGTCTACCAGGACCCCAACGGCACGGTCGCCCAGTGGGCTGCCGCATCCGGCATGGGCCTTGCCGAACTCCGCCGGCAGATGGTGATGGGCCAGAACGTCACGACCGGCCGTATGAGCGAAGCCGAGGAGGTCGCGGCCTTGGTCGCATTCCTGCTGTCCGACGTGGCCGGCAACATCACCGGCGCCGACTACGTCATCGACGGCGGCACCATCAAGACGGTCTGAACCAGCTGTTCAAGCCCGCCGCGGCGGCAGGCGGAATCCAGCACTTCGACCCACAGACATGGAGGTCAGACTCCATGGCTCACGTCGTCGTCGCGTCCGCCGAGCGCACTGTTGATGCTCCCGCGGTGGAGGTCTGGGGGCGCACACGCCCGCGAGCAGCGCGTCGGTTAGCAGCGGCACGTCGGTTAGCAGCGGCACGTCGGCCTGAACGGGGCCCGCGGCCGCACGGCTTGCGGGACGGTCTGCACCAGTTTTCAGTCATCAAGGAAGAGGAGTTCAACCATGAAAATGCTCGCCTTCAAGACCACGACCCACCAGGCGCAGCCTGCCCGTATCGGCACGCCGATCAGCGCGGCGGCCATGGAGTCCGTGCTCGACGAGCCAGGACCGGTCGAGGTCAAGACGATCGGCGCGGACTGGGAGGCCCCTATCTCGGGGCTGCTCAACATCAAGCACCCGAAGGCCGTCGCGGCGGGGATCACCGACCACAAGGAGCCGATCCAGATCTACGCCCACGTCGTGCGGCACCCCACGCAGGGCTTCTTCCTGGTGGACACGGGCGTTTCACGGCGGCTGGTGGAGGACCCCGTGGGCGTGGGGGTCGGACTGATGCTGAGGAAATACGGGGGCATCGAGAAGATGCACCCTCAGCAGAGCACCGCGGAGATCATCGAAGCGGAGGGAGTCCCACTGAACGGGGTCTTCATGACCCATCTCCACCTCGATCACGTCTCCGGTCTCCCGGACGTTCCCAAGGACGTCCCCATCTACACGGGCGCCGATGAGGCGGAGGCGTCGCTCTTCCTGAACCTGTTCGCCCAGGGCACGAACAACCACCTCCTGGCCGGACGGCCGCCGCTTGAGGAACTCCAGTTCACCAAGGACCCGGGCGGAAGACTCGAAGGTGTCAACGACGTGTTCGGCGACGGCTCGTTCTTCGCGATCCTGACCCCCGGGCACACCACCGGACACGTCTCCTACCTCGCCCGCACCGCGGCGGGCCCGGTCCTCATGACCGGCGACGTCAGCCACACGCGCTGGGGATGGGACAACGACGTCGAGCCCGGGACCTACATGCAGGAGGGCGACCCCAGCATCAAGAGCCTGCTCGCCTTGAAGGCACTCAGCGAGCGCCACCCGAACATGATCGTGAGGCTGGGTCATCAGGAGTAGGCAGCGCGGCCCAGGCGGCCGACAGCGCTGGGACAGCCGGTCGGCGAGCGGGCCGGGCACCGCATCGGAGGCGGCCTGCTTCTCCAAGGTCTTGGCGTGGTGGAGGAGTTGGTCGGCGGGGTGGTCGGTGCGTGCGACGTTCGCGCAGGACGGCTGGCGGCGGTCCAGCCGTGGGGCGTCGGCTGCATCGAGGGATGGCGCAGGGCCCGATCACGGTTGTTGACGCACATCAGGAACGAGCGCGGATTGTCGTAGACGGCAAGGGCCGGGGTGCCGAGGATGCCCCGGGCCTGGCGGTGGGGGCGGATCGACCCGGCGAAGGCCGGGGCCTGGCGGCGGCGTGGATCGCGCGCCGGGCGGTCTCCATGTCGAGCAGCTCGTGAACGCCGCCGCGGCCGCGGGGAGCAGATCTCCTTCTGGTGCCGTGGGTCGCGATCCCACCGGTGGTCATGGTGATGCGCGTGCTGGAACGCCTCGCCCCCCGAAGGCCGGCTGCTGTTCGACGCAAGCGTCCACACCACAGCACCCACGGCGCCGACAACTACTGGACGACCGCGTACACGGACTCAAGGGCCGCCCGGCACGGACACCACGACCCACCACAAGATCAACTATCAGACAGGTCCTACGTCGTGTTCTAGGTAACGGGTGAGTCTTGGGCGGCTAGTTCCTCGGCCAGTTCCATACAGCGCAGGCGGGCTGGGGAGAAGTCGTAGGGCATTTTGCCGATGGCTTCGAACACGCTCATGGAGTCAGCGTCCCGCTTGCCGGAGCTGAGGTCGGACTCGTCCTCGCCGTCCTCGGGGTGCAAGGTGTCCCAGGCGTCGAAGAGGTCATCGTCGCCCATGCCCAGGCCGGACTCCTCGATGACGGCCTGCAGGGTGCTTTCGAAGGCGTGCCGCTCGACGGCCACTTGAGCCACCCGTGGGTCATCGACGGCGACGCTGTCATCGAGTGCCTCCTCGGCGTCATCGATGCGGTCGGAATCCTCCCGCAGAGTGGGATGCGTGGCCAGGGCGACGAAGCGGGTGGCCTGGATGGCCGCGCCGAGCGGGCCGAAGATCCGCTCAGTGACCAGCAGACTGTCCAGGTCCGCCTGACGCAGGGAGCCCTCGGGCAGGCCCTTGAGGCGTTCGGTGACGAAGTCGGAGAGCAGGCCCATCCGGCTGCCTTCGGTGCGCATCCGCTGCACGGCGGTCCGTTGCCGTCGCAATTTCGCCTCCTGCTCGGCGAGGGTTTGTTCCAACCGCTCCAGGATGCCCGCGATACCTTCTTCGCTGTCCGCACCGGCGGAAGCCGTGCCGGTGGTAAAGGCGTCACGGATGTCGTCCAGGGCGATCCCGGCGTCGGCCATCTTGCGAATCCACAGCAGGCGGATCATGTCCTCGTACTCGTAGCGGCGGCGATCATCGCCGCCCCGCTCAGGCTCGGGGAGCAGGCCGATCTCGTGGTAGTGGCGAATCGCCCGTGGCGTGCTGCCGGCGAAGGCCGCCGCGTCCCCGATCTTGACGTGGCGGGGTGGCATGAACGACGAATGCATGAGCAGGGACCTCTCCTCAAGGGGCCGGGACGCAAGTCCACCGGACCACATGCCGCTACGGAAGGTGCAACCCCATACACGCCGCCCGCGCAAATGCCAGGAAATGCGCCCTCCTCCGTAGTGACCGCAGGGCCGTCGTTTTCTGCTGGGGCATCCGCACGGCGGCAGGCTGAGGGTTCACAGCCACTGATGAATCGCCGCGACCTGAACCGTCGCCTCGAACCGAACCGAACCGAACCGAACCGAACCGCGCCGTCATGCGTGCCGTCATGCGTGCCGTTGCTCAGCAGGCCCACAAGGTCTGCTGAGCAACGGCATGTTGAGGGACGGGTGTCCGATGCGTCCGAGGAGATGGTCCGAGCCGCCTTCGAGGAGGGGGCCAGGGGCCTGGGGTCCGTCGTTGATGAGCCTGCGGTCGCGCTGCGTGGTGCCGAAGGCGCCGTAGGGGTAGCCGCCGGAGAGCGGGGTGCTGGCCTTGTCGAGGAAGGACAGAGTCCTCGGGCAGGGTCAAGACCGCCTCGGCCTGGGTTCGGTCTGCCCCGGCCACGAGCCGTACGGCACCACGGCTGTGCCCCGCTACCGTTCGGCCCCACCACGTCGCGGAAGGGGGAGGGGGACCCGCAAGCTGGGAGAGAGGCTCCGGCAATCGGTGCGACGCGCTCGAAGGAGAGCAGTCGCAGCAGGAAGGCGGGTACATGTGAACACCCCTTCGACTGAGAGCTGGACGCTGGGTTGGGTGCTTCGAGCCCGGCAGGTCGCTCACGGGGCGGTGATGGCCGGGCTCCTGGTGGACCTCGCGGCTGATCCCCGCCAGGTCCATCTCGCCCGCACGGTCCGCTTCCCCCTCGACCCCGCCGCCCGCGCCCTCGGAGTCGAGCCCGCCCTCGTATGCCTCGCCCTGCACCAGCTTGCCAGAGCCCAGCTGGTCGAATTCAGCACCGAGGACCACCCCGTCGACGGACCACACGTCAACGTCACCCTGCTGCTGCCACCAGCCTGACCCGCTCGGCCGGTAGCGGCGGCAGCGCGCTTCTCCCCAGGACCGTCGCGGGTCGGAGGCCAGTGGCCGGCCGAGGCGGAGCCGGGTGGGGGCGGCGATGATCAGCCGACCGAAACCACACCTCGCTCACCGTCGGGTAGGCCGGTACCCCGTGCCGGAGCCGGTTCACCGGGACGGACCTCCCTAGCGACCGCGGGTCGTCGGTCCGGAGATCAGGAGTTCTCCACCTCCGGGCCGACGAAGGTGTTCGCTGCGGAGGACTTCCTCGCTGAGGTCGACAGTCACGCGGGCGCGGCCGATGTCCGGCTCCTTGAGCAGGTGCCGCACGGATGCGATCACGACTCGCAGGGACGAGGCTGGGGCTTATGGGAATACTGCGCTGCCTGCCCAGGGGCGGGGCGCATGGACGTTCCGCGGTCAGGCCGTGCAGGGGTCCTCGGCAAATCTCAGCACATGCCCATCCCCAGACCTCACGGAGATCGTCATGACCGCTCCCTCCGGCAGCCTCGTACTGGAGCCCGAAGCCCAGCAGTTCGCAGATGCCACATCCCAGCCGCCGTTCCTGTACGAGCTGGGGCCCGAGAAGGCCCGCAAGGTGCTGGACGACCTTCAAGCGGAACCGATCGAGAAGCTCGATGTCGACTCGGAGTGGATCACCGTGCCTGCGGATGTCGGCGATGTACGTGTCCGCATCGTCCGGCCGCGCGGCTCCGCGCCGCCCCTCCCCGTGATCCTCTACATGCATGGCGGTGGCTGGGTTCTGGGCAACGCCGACACCCATGATCGACTGGTGCGTGAGCTCGCCGACGGGGCGCGGGCCGCGGTCGTGTTCGTCGAGTACGCCCGCTCTCCCGAGGCGCAGTACCCGGTGGCGATCGAGCAGGGCTACGCGACCGCTCAGTGGATCGTCCGGGAAGGTGCTGCCCATGGCCTCGATCCCGACCGCATGGCGGTAGCGGGCGACTCGGTCGGCGGAAACATGACGGCGGCTCTCGCCCTGATGGCCAAGGAGCGCGGCGACGTCCGCTTCGTGCATCAGTCCATGTACTACCCGGTCACCGATGCCGAGATGAACACCAAGTCCTACGCCGATCTCGCCACCGGCTACTTCCTCACCGCCAAGGCCATGGAGTGGTTCTGGAACGCCTACCTGCCCGACCGCGCGCAGCGCAGCGAGATCACCGCCTCTCCCCTGAAGGCCGACCTCGATCAACTCGCCGATCTCCCACCGGCCTTCCTCCTGGTGGACGAGGCAGACGTCCTACGCGACGAGGGCGAGGCATACGCGGCCAAACTCCGCGCCGCGGGCGTCGACATCACCACTGTCCGCTACGACGGCATCACCCACGACTTCATGATGCTCAACCCGCTCAGCGAAACCCACGCCACCCGTGCGGCCGTCGCCCAGTCCGTCACAGTGCTGCGCGACGCCCTCAGAAGCGGGGTCGCCTCTTCTTGACGTAGGCCCGTACGGCTTCTTGACATAGGCCCGTACGGCAGCCCGTGCGCGGAGCTGGTGCCGGCCGGGCGGATCGAGCAGCACGAGCGGCATCCGACCTGGTCAGAGGCGTGTCCCTTTATGAGGGATCCGGCAGTCGCTGGAGCGCCACCATGGCGGCATCGTCCCCCAAGTGCCCGCCGGCGTGCTTCAGAAGGTCCGCGCACAAGCGGGACAGCAATGCCTCGGGCTCCGTGGCCCGGCTGCCGACCAGCTGCTCCAGTCGTTGAGCGAGCGGGTAGAAGGTGCCGTCGCGGTCGCGGGCCTCGATCACACCGTCCGTGTAGAGCAGGACGATGTCGCCGGTCCCGAAGGCGAACCGCTGCGGAGAGAGTTCGGTGTGCACGAACTCGGTGAGTCCCAGGGGCGGCGCAGGCCGGCTCACCTCCAGCAGACGGATCCGGCCCCCGCCCAGCAGCAGGGGAGGAGGGTGCCCGCAGTTGATCAGATGCAGGGAGGGATCGTCGTCCGGCACGTCCAGCACAGCGGCGGTGACGAAGGCTTCGCCCAGATCCTCGGTCTCGTCGTCGGGGGCGACCGGGTCGTCCAGATCCGAGGAGACGGTGCCCTCCAGGAAGGCGACGAGGTCGGCCAGGTCCGCCTGGCGGTGGGCGGCGCTGCGGAAGGCGCCGAGCAGGAGGGCGGCGTCCCCGACCGCTTCGAGGCCCTTTCCCCGGACGTCCCCGATCACGATGCGGGTACCGCGCGTCGTACGGGCTGCGGCGTAGAGGTCGCCGCCGATCTGTGCCTCGCGCTCGGCGGACAGGTAGACGGAGGCCAGGCGCAGCGTGCCGATCCGTTGTGGCAGCGGTCTGAGCACCACGCCCTGCGCGGCCTTGGCGACTGAACGCAGCTGGGCCAGCTCAGTCTCACGGCGTTCCCGCCAGTAGGCGAAGAGAGTCACGAACGTAGAGATCAGGATCAGTGCGATGAGCTGGACGACGTGGTTCAGGTCGACCAGGCTGGTGCGCACGATTGCGACCAGGGCCTGCGCCAGTACGGCGAGGGCGCCGACGCAGCCGGTGGTGCGGGGACCGGCGAACGACGCCGTCACGGCGGGGGCGGCGACGAGGAACGGGCCCAGGTGAACACTGGGCGGAGCAAGGATGTCGACCACCGTCACGACCGCGATCAGCGCGATCGGCACGACAAGCAGGATGCGCCGGGGCTCGTGCGGCAGACGGTGATCTGCGCGGAGTCCCCGAAGAGCCATACCTACTGGATACACCCCCGCAGGCGCCGCCGCCGGGATGCCGCACCGTCGGGACGGCGGCGCGAAGTCTCGGACGATGCGGGCGCAATCTCGGCAGATCGGTGTGCCGGCGTCGTCCCCTCCAAAAAGCAGCCGGCCGGTGCCGCAACCTGGGCAGCACCCCGGACGCGCATCGCCCGTTCGTGGCGGGTCCAGCCGTTCGGTCCGTTCGGTCCGCCCGGCCACGCCGCAGACCTCGAAGCCCGGCGACGGCATCGTGCGCCAGAAGCGGTAGCCCGACGTTTGCCACACCTGGCTTCAGCCGGCAGGAGGCGCGTCTCCCTGCAGCCCCTTGCCGTCGCAGTAGAGGGCCACGGCGACCCGGAACAGCGGAGCGAGCGCAACACCGACGGCGATCATGATCCAGCCGCAGGTCCGTCGCGTCCTTGGAACCTCCTCGTCACTCCATCGACCGCCCGATCCCAGATCGCCGACCCACTATCCCCTCTCCGCCGCCCGCAGCGCGGCGACGCTTCCCCGCGAGCCTGAGCCGATGATCAGCATGCCGTCTGCGCACCGACAAGCTGGTGCGCGGGAGCAGTCCGGGGCGCATGCTGAGAGATGGACCTTGACGATTCCGCACTCTCGAACCAAGGAGCAGGTCATGCCATCCCTGCACTTCCATCTGAACTCCTCGATGACCCCCTCCGAGGTGATGGGGGTACTGACCAACTTCAGCCCTTCGCGAGTCGAACAGTGGCCTTCCATCGACGCCGAGCACTTCCAGGTCCACGAAAGGGGCGACACCTGGGCTGAGGTCACTGAAGGGAATGACAAGTCGTGGGAGCACGCACGCTATGAATGGGATCCGTCACACAACAGGGTCACCGTCACCACGCATGACTCGACACCCTTCGGGTCGGGTGGGTGGGACTTCCAGATGACGCCCACGGACGACGGCACCCGCATCGACGTCAAGCTCGAACGGCATCCCAGCTCGCTCAAGGCGAAGGTGCTGTCGCCGATCATTCCCCTCGCAGGGCCGGTATTCCGCAAGTCCTTCAAGGAACCTCTGAAGTCCGTGTAGCCGACCGCCGCACCTTCAACCGCACCATCATCGAGACCGGCACCGAGTCCGGAAGCGGCAGTAAAGCGCTGCGTCAGGCACCGTCCGCCAACGAAGACGACTGCATGACGACTACCTCTCAGGCCCGTTCCTCGACAAGGACGCCGCCAGCTACGCGGCAAACCGCCCGTCCTATCCGCCTGCTCTGCTCAACGCACTCGAAGAACTCGCCAACCGCCCCTTAATTGGCGCCCGAGTCGGGGACATCGGTGCTGGCACCGGAATGGCGACCGCTCTCCTCCATGCTCGTGGTGCACACGTCATCGCGGTGGAGCCGGGTCCAGGGATGGCTTCTCAGTTCCGCCTCCGGCTGCCCGAGGTCACCACCCGCCACGTGTCCTGGGCTCGGAGCGTCCCCCTCGATACACACCTTGCGAACCTCTCCGAGGGCCAGGAAGTCGGAGTAGCCGTGGCGAAGCCAGTCGCTGTCAGAAATAACGGGCCGGATCGGCGTAGGTCGTGGTGCCGGCTCCGCCGTCCCAGCCGAACTGGCCTATGGGAGCGTAGTCACCGCGGTAGGTACGCACCGCCATTCCGAATCCCCAGCCGCCGGTCTGGCCCTGGCCGTGTGACAGGTGGACGACGCTGCGCGCCCAGGCCTGCAGGGCGGTGCTTCCCCCATGGCGTGTGGCCGAATTCCGGCGGCCTCTCGTCGCACGGGGCGGGATCGCCTGGTCAGCGCAGGAAGTCCAGCACTGCCTTGCCGAGTTCTTCCGGCGTCTCCTCGGGCAGGAAGTGGCCGGCTCCGGGGATGACCAGTCCGGTGACGTCCGTGGCCACCATACGCATGGTCTCCTCCGGCATGCTGCCGGTGCTGTGCTGACCGCCTATCGCCAGGACCGGGATGGACAGCGGCCCCGCGTCGCGCCGCCGCAGGATGTGCTCGGCGGAGGTGTCGAGGGTCCGGTAGTACTCGAAGCTGGCGCGCAGGGCGTCCAGGTCGCGCAGCTGGTCGACGTAGACGTCGATGACGTGCTGCGGGATGGCGGGTCGGCCGTCTTGGACGTGAAGGTGTGGCCGAAGTAGATCTCCTCGCGGCCCGCGACCATGCGCTCGTTGATGTCCGCGAGCCGGTTGAAGGCGAAGTGCCACAGGAACTCGTTGGTGGCCGGGTCCGACAGCAGCGGCGGGGACGGCGAGAGGCCGGGAAGGATCGACTCGGCGCCGACGAAGCGGGTGACGCGGTCACGGTGGCCGGCGGCCAGGGCGTAGCCGACCAGCATGCCCAGGTCGTAGCCGACGACGGCGAAGCGATCGTGGCCCAGGGCGGTCATCAACTCGGCTGTGTCGTCGGCGAGTCGGGCGGCGTCGTAGCCGGTGGCGGGCTTGTCGCTGGCGCCCATGCCGCGGAGGTCGGGGGCGATGACGGTGAAGTGCTCGGCCAGTGCGGGCATGACCAGCCGCCAGCTGTACCAGAACTGGGGCCAGCCGGGCAGAAGCAGCAGCGGCGGCCCGTCGCCGCCGACCACGGCGTGCAGGGTCAGCTCGGTGGTCTCGACGGTGTGGCTGGTGAACGTGTCGGAGAACCCGGCGGGCAGGTGCGGCACGTCGGCGACGGTGAACGGCACGGTGATTCCTCCTTGGCGGGGGCGCCTCAATGAAACGGATGACCTATCCACTTCACCGTACATGATCCGGATAGTTCATCCGTTTATGCTGTCCGAATGACCAGTGCACCGATACGGAAGGACGCTGCCCGCAACCGGCAGCGCATCGTCGACGTGGCTCGGCGGCTCGTCGACGACGGCACCCCGCTGCAGCTCAACGACGTCGCCCGACTCGCAAGCGTGGGGGTGGCCACCGTCTACCGGCACTTCCCGACGCCTGAGGCGCTGATGGAGACCGTGGCGGCGCCGGGCCTGGAAGCGCTGGTCGCCCGCGCGGAACGGGCGCTGACCGAGGAGGACCCCTGGACGGCCTTGACCGGCTTCCTCGACGTCACCTTGGAGGCGCAGCTGACCGACCCCTCGCTCACGATCGTGCGCGCGGCTCCGGCTCGCGTCCTGCCCCGCACCGAGGAGCTGGCCACTGAGCTCGACTCGCTCGCCGGTCGGCTGCTCGACCGCGCACGTGCGGCAGGCGCCGTTCGCACCGTGGTCACCTGGGACGACCTGCTGCCGCTCATGTGCGGGATCGCCTTCGCCGCCAACATCCATGCCGACGACCAGCAGGCGCGCCTGGAGTCCGGGCGCCGCTACTTGGAAGTGGTGCTGCAAGGGCTGCACGGCTGAGGCGCTGCAGGGCGCGCGCAGGGTTCGAGGAGTCGTCCGGGTGAGACTTTCATTGTCCGGGCAGTCAATGAAGCGCTCCCCTTGAAGCTCGATCGCCGCCCGCCCTTTTGAGTGGAACCGTCTGTACGTACCACCAGTGTCAAAACGCCTGTGATGCAGATCACGCTAGGGGCAGGGAAGGCTGTGCGGCATTTACCTGTTCGGACAAGTAATGCGCGGCTGGGATCCCATACAGCCGTCTGGACAGACTCCCTTCCCTCGAAAAGAGATGACGATGTCGAAGGCATTCGAGCCCTACGAGCTGGGTGGCAAGCGCCTGGCCAACCGCCTGGTGATGGCGCCGATGACCCGGAGCCGCGCCTATGGCCCCGGCCAGAGCCCCATGCCGTTGATGGCCGACTACTACGCGCAGCGCGCCTCGGCCGGGCTGATCGTCACCGAGGGCGTCCAGCCCTCAAGGGTCGGCCAGGGCTACCCCGACACCCCCGGCATTCACACCGCCGGGCAGGTCGCGGCCTGGCGTCAGGTGACCGACGCGGTACATGCCCGGGGTGGCGTGATCTACCTGCAGATCATGCACACCGGACGGGTCGGGCACCCGACACTGATGGGCCTGCAGCCCGTCGGCCCCTCCGCCGTCGCGGCCACCGGGCAGGTGTACACCCACGAAGGCCCCCAGGACTTCGTCACCCCGCACGAACTGAGCGACGCCGAGATCCGCGTCACCATCGACGAGTACGCCACCGCCGCCCGCAACGCCATCGAGGCCGGCTTCGACGGCGTCGAACTGCACGGCGCCAACGGGTACCTCATCCACCAGTTCCTCGCTCCGAACAGCAACCAGCGCACCGACGCATGGGGCGGCAGCCCGGAAAAGCGCATCCGCTTCGCCGTCGAGACCACCAAGGCCGTCGCCGAAGCCATCGGAGCCGACAAGCTCGGCTTCCGCCTTTCCCCGGGCAACCCGTACAACGACATCGACGAGTCCGACACGGTCGACACAGAGGCCACTTACACCGCCCTGGTCGAGGCCCTCGCCCCGCTGAACCTCGCCTACCTGCACCAGCTGGAGGCCCCCGGTGTACGTGACCTGACGCTCCGGCTGCGCAAGGCATGGCCGACGGCCTTCATCCTCAACCCCTTCACCGGCCAGGAGCCCACCGGACCGGCCGAGCTGGAACTCGTCGAGAACGGCACCACCGACCTGCTCGCCTACGGCGCCCTCTTCCTGGCCAACCCCGATCTGCCCGCCCGCCTGGCCCAGGACGGCCCGTTCAACACCCCGGACCCCGCCACCTTCTACGGCGGCGACGAGAAGGGCTTCACCGACTACCCCGCGCTGGAGGCGGCACGCGGCTGACGCTCGGCCACGGACCCGAGCCCGCCGGGCACGCCACAGCTGAGCAGCACATACGCTGTGCCCTCTGAATCCGGGCCATGGTCCGTACGCGGCAGTCGGCACCGCATCGCCGACTGCCGCGTACGGCCCCGGCAAGAACGGCCGCACGGGAGAAAGCAGAAGGCGCCATGGAAACCGAGGCAACGCCCCAGGTCCCCGAGACCGGGGAACTGCCCGAGGCCGCACGCCGCGGGCCCATCAGCCACGCGATCTTCCGGGTGGCCCGCCTGCACCGCATGCTCGCCGGCCAGCTCCTGCGCGAGGTCGGTCTGCACCCGGCCCAGGAACTGGTCATGATGCAGCTGTGGGACCGCGGCCGGGTGCGCCAGACAGACCTGGCACGGCACGTCGGCGCCGACGCCGCCACCATGACCCGCACCATCCAGCGCCTGGAGAAGGCCGGCTTCGTACGCCGCGTGCGCTCCACCAGTGACAAACGCTCGGTCCTGGTCGAACCCACCGCCGCCAGCCAGGCCCTGCGCCGACAAGTCGAAGACCTGTGGGCCCGCCTCGAGGAATACGCCGCCGGTGACCTCACCGACCCTGAACGCGGCGAGACTCTCGCCGCCCTCGAACGCCTCGAAGCCAACCTCGCTGCCTTCGCCGGGGATGCCGATCCGCCCTCACGCCCAGGCGGTTTCTAACAGGCTCGCAGCCTGACGTCACCTCACTGTCCGGCTCCTAGGCTTCCTTGGCGGCGGAGCCGGGCACAGGCTGTGTGGCCTCGGTGTGCGTCTGCGCGGCGGCCTCGAGGATGGCACCGCTCTCTTCAGGTCTCATGGCCGACAGGCGCTCGAAGCCGGTGCTCGTGCGCAGGGCGATGACGCCGATCAAGCAGGAGATCAGGACCTCGGCCCGACCGGTCGGATCGTCGGCACCCTCGGCCGCCAGTCGGTTGGCGAGCGGCGATATCAGGCGGGCGTTCCGACTGTCCTCGTCCACCGCCGCCCGGTACAAGGCGGCCTTGCTGCCGAAATACCGCGCGATCAGGGAGGCATCGACGCCGGCATGCTCTCCTGTGTCCCGAACGGTCACCGCGTCATATCCGTGGCGGGCGAACAGGTCGCGGGCAGCGCCGAGCAGTGTGGCCCGCGTGGCATTCGAATCACGCTTTCTGCCGCCCGAGCGTTCCGTCTTCGAGGCCATGAGTCGTCCTGTCTGACTCCGGCCCGCCATCTCCGACTCCGGCCCGTCATCGGCCGGAACCGCGGCGGACGATACCTCACCCGGGCGATTTCCTTGAGCGCGAGCACGCCGACGCTGGCTCTACTCTGCGTACATACACGCACTTCATGCCCGACGCGGGCAGGCGAGGTCGCGCCGCCATGGATGCTTGGTTCAGCGGGGAGGCGAACTCCCTGGCCCCCCGACGGTCGTGCGGGTGCGTGAGAGGTGGGAAACATGCAGGTCAAGGTGTGTATGGAGCGGAATTCATGCGGTTGACGGTCTTCTGGCAGCGGATGGCGGAGCACTTCGGTCCGGGCTACGCCGAAACCTTCGCGCGCGACCACGTGATGTCGGAGCTCGGCGGGCGCACCGTGCACGAGGCGCTGGCGGCCGGCTGGGACGCCAAGGAAGTCTGGCAGGTGGTCTGCGGGGTCATGGACGTGCCCCGGGAAAGGCGCTGACCGACCGCCGACGGAGGCCCTTGACCGGTCGAGCGGACGGTTGAAGGGTCAAAAGATCGCTGCCGGGTCACGAAGATCGCAGGCGGGCAGACGGCTGTCGGTGGCGTGGGTGAGACTTAGTCCGTGGCACCCATTGACGAGAGCGGGCAGGAAGCCCGGCAGTCCTCCCCGTTCGGTACGACGCCGCCGACCGGACCCCCCGCCGCCGGCGGAACCACCGGGCCGAACGGCCGCATGCCGCGCTGGCTGCCGCGCGCCATGGTGCTCGCGCTCGCCCTCGTCGCCGCGTTCCAGCTGGGCAGCTGGGCCTTCCACCAGGTCACCGGCCTGCTGATCAACATCCTCATCGCGTTCTTCCTGGCGCTCGCCATCGAACCGGCGGTGGGCTGGATGGCCTCGCGCGGCATCCGCAGAGGACTGGCCGCGTTCATCGTCTTCATCGGCGTGGTGATCGTGTCGGCGGGCTTCGTCACCCTGCTCGGCTCCATCCTCGCGGACCAGATCATCAAGATGATCGAGGGCTTCCCGGAGTACCTCGACTCCGTCATCCACTGGATCAACACACACTTCAAGACCGACCTGAAGCGCGTGGACATCCAGGAGGGTGTGCTCCGCTCCGACTGGCTGCGCAACTACGTGCAGAACAGCGCCACAGGCGTCCTGGACGTGTCCGCCCAGGTCCTCGGCGGCCTGTTCCAGCTGCTGACGATCGGGCTGTTCTCGTTCTACTTCGCCGCTGACGGTCCCCGGCTGCGCCGCGCTCTCTGCTCCGTCCTGCCGCCCGCGCGGCAGGCCGAGGTGCTGCGCGCCTGGGAGATCGCCGTGATCAAGACCGGCGGCTACATCTACTCGCGCGGCCTGATGGCGCTGATCTCCGGCGCGGCGCACTTCGTCCTGCTGCAGTTGCTGGACGTGCCGTACGCGCCCGTGCTCGCCGTGTGGGTGGGCCTGGTGTCGCAGTTCATCCCCACCATCGGCACGTATCTCGCGGGCGCCCTGCCCATGCTGATCGCGTTCACGGTGGATCCCTGGTACGCGCTGTGGGTGCTGATCTTCGTCGTGGTCTACCAGCAGTTCGAGAACTACGTGCTGCAGCCCAAGCTGACCTCGAAGACCGTCGACATCCACCCCGCGGTCGCCTTCGGCTCGGTCATCGCGGGCACCGCGCTCCTCGGCGCGGTCGGCGCGCTGATCGCCATCCCCGCCATCGCCACGCTCCAGGCCTTCCTGGGGGCGTACGTGAAGCGCTACGACGTCACGGACGACCCGCGTGTGCACGGCCATCGCTGGCGGGGGGAGGGGCCGGGCCTGATAGCGCGCACGCGGCGGCTGTGGGCGCGGCGGCCGGGTGCGGAGCGACCGGAGGACCCGAAGGACCCGAAGGGCCGGGAGGGCGGAGGGCCCGGCAAGGGCTCCTCCTGAGCTCGTCGCCCCGTGGACCGGGCCACGACGTGGCACCCGCTGCCGTCGCCCGGCACGCTTGACACGAAAATCGAACATCCATTCTCATGGGAGCTCCGGCGCGGCTCAACGGTGAGCATTTCGACGTACTTTGGGTAGAGAAGTGCCCGAGTTATCCACAGGCCGGACGTGCGTCGGGGCGCATTGTCAGTGGCAGGCGTTAGCGTCTTTGACGTGAAGCGATCGACTCAAGCAAATCGGGTGGAACCCATGGCAGGAACCGACCGCGAGAAGGCCCTGGATGCCGCGCTCGCACAGATTGAACGGCAATTCGGCAAGGGCGCGGTCATGCGCATGGGCGACCGGGTCAACGAGCCCATCGAGGTCATCCCGACCGGGTCCACCGCCCTCGACGTGGCCCTCGGCGTGGGCGGCCTGCCGCGCGGCCGCGTCGTCGAGGTCTACGGACCGGAGTCCTCCGGTAAGACCACCCTGACCCTGCACGCGGTGGCGAACGCGCAGAAGTCCGGTGGCCAGGTCGCCTTCGTGGACGCGGAGCACGCCCTCGACCCCGAGTACGCGAAGAAGCTCGGCGTCGACATCGACAACCTGATCCTGTCCCAGCCGGACAACGGCGAGCAGGCCCTGGAGATCGTGGACATGCTGGTCCGCTCCGGCGCCCTCGACCTCATCGTCATCGACTCCGTCGCCGCGCTCGTCCCGCGCGCGGAGATCGAGGGCGAGATGGGTGACAGCCACGTGGGTCTGCAGGCCCGCCTGATGAGCCAGGCCCTGCGGAAGATCACCAGCGCGCTCAACCAGTCCAAGACCACCGCGATCTTCATCAACCAGCTCCGCGAGAAGATCGGCGTGATGTTCGGCTCCCCGGAGACCACGACCGGTGGCCGGGCGCTGAAGTTCTACGCGTCGGTGCGCATCGACATCCGCCGCATCGAAACCCTGAAGGACGGCACGGAGGCGGTCGGTAACCGCACCCGCTGCAAGGTCGTCAAGAACAAGGTCGCGCCGCCCTTCAAGCAGGCCGAGTTCGACATCCTCTACGGCCAGGGCATCAGCCGCGAGGGCGGCCTGATCGACATGGGCGTGGAGCACGGCTTCGTCCGCAAGGCCGGCGCCTGGTACACGTACGAGGGCGACCAGCTCGGCCAGGGCAAGGAGAACGCGCGCAACTTCCTGAAGGACAACCCCGACCTGGCCAACGAGATCGAGAAGAAGATCAAGGAGAAGCTGGGCGTCGGAGTGCGTCCCGAGGAGCCGGCCGCCGAGCCGGGCACGGACGCCGCGGTCTCCGCCGCTCCGGCCGACGCCGCGCCCGCGGTGCCCGCCCCGGCAGCGGCCAAGACCGCCAAGTCCAAGGCCGCCACAGCCAAGAGCTGACCGTGACACGACGAACCGACTGGGCGGAGTACGAGTACGCCGCCTCCGGTGCCCCGCGGGGGAGGGGCACCGGAGACGACACGGGCTCGGCCGTGGACGGTGACGGCGAGTACGGGACCGACGGGCCGTACACGGAGGACGTAGGGCCGTACGGGGAGGACGAGGGGCCGTACGGGGGCGGCTCCCAAGACGGAGACTCACCCGGTGCAGGCTCACCTGGCGCGGGCTCACACGGAGGCGGTTCACGACGGGGCGGTTCACGCAGGGACGGCTCGCGTGACGGCGGGGCGCGTCGCGGGCGTGGACGTCGCCGGCAGGGCTTCGGTGAGGTGATTACCGAAGACGGAGGCTCCCCCTCCTTGTCGAGGGCCGAGCAGGGGGAGCCTCCAGGGGACCCGGTCGAGCAGGCTCGGGCGATCTGCCTGCGCCTGCTCACCGGGACCCCGCGGACCCGTAAGCAACTCGCCGACGCCCTGCGCAAGCGGCAGATCCCGGACGACGCCGCCGAGGAGGTGCTGTCGAGGCTGGAAGAGGTCGGCCTCATCAACGACAGCGCCTTCGCGGACGCCTGGGTGGAGTCACGCCACCACGGCCGGGGGCTGGCGCGGCGTGCGCTCGCCCGGGAGCTGCGGACCAAGGGCGTGGACTCGACGCTGATCGACGAGGCCGTCTCCCAGCTCGAGCCCGAGCAGGAAGAGGCGACCGCGCGTGAACTCGTCGCGCGCAAGCTCCGCTCCACCCGGGGGCTCGACCGCGACAAGCGACTACGCCGCCTCGCGGGCATGCTCGCCCGCAAGGGCTACTCCGAGGGCATGGCCCTGCGCGTGGTCCGGCAGGCGCTGGAGGAGGAGGGCGAGGACCCGGACTTTCTCGGGGACGAACAGTTCTGATGAGCACTTCTGATGAGCCGTTCTGAGACAGGCGTCGCTTCCCAGACGAGCCGTCCGAATTCTCCGGTGTGATCACACGACCGGAAGCCCCGACGCCTTCCACGCCTGGAACCCGCCGACCAGGTCGGTGGCCCGGTGCAGGCCCAACTGGTGCAGGGACCGAGCCGCCAGGCTGGAGGCGTAGCCCTCGTTGCAGATCACGACGACACGCAGCGAGTGGCTCGTGGCCTCGGCAGCTCGGTGGCTGCCCTGCGGGTCGAGTCGCCACTCCAGTTCGTTGCGCTCGACGACGAGTGCGCCGGGGATGAGGCCGTCGCGCTCGCGCAGCGCCGCGTAGCGGATGTCCACCAGCAGTGCGTCACCGGCCTCGGCGGCCTCGTACGCCTCCTGTGGCTCGATCCGCTCATAGCCCGCGCGTACACGCTCCAGCAACTCGTCGATGCCGAGGGGAGGCTGGACATCGCTGCCGCCGCTCACCGGCTCGTGCGCCCCGGCGCTCACTGCCAGTCCTCCGGCCGCTCCACCTGCTCGAGCCGGAGGATCGGCCCGCTGCGGCTGTAGCGGCGGATCTGCGGCAGGGGCGGATAGTAGGCGTGGACGGAGATCGCGTGCCGCTCGGGGGACTCGTTGAGCACCTCGTGGACGTGGTGCCGGCCAAAAGCGCGGCCCTGGCCCGACGGCAGCCGGCGCTCCCGGTCCACACCGTCGGAGAGCTCCAGGGTCTTCCAGCCGTCGGTGGGCAGCCGCGCGGCGAGCGAGTTCTCCTTGAGCTCGCCCGACGCGGTCAGAAAGGCCCCGACGGAGTCGGCGTGGTCGTGCCAGCCGGTGCCCGTGCCGGGCGGCCAGCCGATCAGCCAGGCCTCACTGCCGCCGGGCCCCTCCAGCCGCACCCAGGTGCGGCCTTCCGGGTCGAGTGGCAGGGAGTCGATCAGCTCGGTGTCGGCGGCCGTACGCCGGACGAAGTCGAAGAGGTCGGCCTGGCTGGGCCCGGAAGCGGCGACGGAGACGGAGGTGGAGACAGAGGAAGGGGATGCGGAGGGGGATACAGACACGGGTGCCGTCCTGGAGGTCCTGATGCGGGTTCGCACGAGAGGCGCGTCGGCCGGCGGGAAGCGCTCGGCGCGCGCGGAGGAAAGAAGGATGCGAAGTCAGCAGGACGGGCGACACACGCAGCCCGCATAGCGGAGGAGGTCCATATGGACCCTCCGCCACAGGCGCACACAGGTGTCGGTCACGCACCGGAGTACACCACGGCCGTCCGGGCCGGTCAACTCACTGTCACCATGCGGACGCACTGTGACAGAGAGCACGCCCCCTCCGGCACATGAGGTCAGCGCGCGCCGGCCGACGCACCGGCCTCTGCCTGCGCCTTCACCGGCCCGCCCACCGCGGCCTCGGCCGCCGTGTACAGATCGGCCGGGCGCACTCCGCCCAGTGCGGTCACGAGATGCCCGTCGGGCCGTACCAGGAGCACCGTGTGGGCGGCAGCGCCCGGATAGCTCTCGGCGACCAGCAGCTCGGCGTGGTGCGGAAGTGCCGTGACCGCGGCGGCGAGCTGGGGCATGATGCCGGCGCTCACCCAGTGCCTGCGCTCCCACACACCCGTGCCGGGGGCGATCAGGACGACGAGCAGCGCGCCGCGGCCGAGCCGGTCCCGCAGCCGGACGAAGGTGCCGTCCTCCGCGGTGACCCGTACGTCGATGACCGACGAGCCGGGCGATGTCCGGACCGGGACCTCTCCTTCGAGGGGTGGGGGCGCGAGCGGCGAGTCGGCGTACGCCCCCGGCGCGCCAAGCTGGCCGTGCCCCAAGTGGCCGTCGGTGAGGAGCGAGTCGTGGCCCCGGGCCGAGCCGGGGACGTAGGAGCGCAGGCCTCCGCCGCCGCGCAGCAGTGGCAGGGCCTGGTCGGCTGCGCGGAGCCGGGCCGCGACGATCGCCCGGCGTTCGGTCTGGTAGCTGTCGAGGAGTGCCTCGTGCGGTCCGTGGTGCCAGGCCAGGGCCAGTTTCCAGGCGAGGTTGTCGGCGTCCCGCAGCCCCTCGTCCAGGCCGTGCGTGCCCAGTGAGCCGTGGAGGTGTGCCGCGTCCCCGGCGAGGAAGACGCGGTCGGCGCGCCAGCGGCGGGCCAGCCGGTGGTGGACGGTGTGCACACCGGTGTCCAGGAGCTCGTACGGCGGGGTCGTGCCGCCCGACCAGCCCGCCAGGGTCTCCCGGATGCGGGTCAGCAGCAGCTCGGGTGTGACCAGGTCCTTTCCCGGCGGCAGGAGCCAGTCCAGACGCCAGACGCCGTCCGGCAGGGGGCGAGCGGTGACCTCGCCGGCCGAGGGGCCCGACATGCGCCACGGTGGCATGCGGTGCAGCAACGCCTCGTTGTACCAGGGCAGTTCCGTCCGCAGTGCCGCGACGGCGTGACGTTCCACCGCCGTACGGCCGGGGAAGCGGATGTCCTGGAGCTTGCGTACGGTCGAGCGGGGGCCGTCGCAGCCGACCAGGTAACTGCCGCGCCACCACGTGCCCTTGGGGCCGCGGGTGTGGGCCGTGACGCCCGAGGACTCCTGCTCCATGCCGTCGAGCCGGCTTTCCACCGCGACCTTGACGAGCGGTTCGCCCGCGAGGGCCGCGCGCAGGGCGCCGGTCAGCTCGTGCTGGGCGATGTGCAGCGGGACGGGCTCGGTGCCGTCGAAAAAGACCTCACGCATCACCTGCTTGCGCCGCACGGACCGCCATCCGGCCCAGTGCGCGCCGATCCGGTCCAGGGGGACGCCGGTCAGCCGTTCGATGAGGGCGGTGGTGTCCTCGCGGAGGACCACGGTGCGCGACGCACGGGGTTCGTCCTTGCCCGGCCCCTCGTCGAGCACCACGCACGGCACCTCCTGACGCGCCAGCGCCAGGGCGAGCGTGAGCCCGACGGGCCCCGCTCCGACGACGATCACCGGGTCCACGGCGCGGCGCCCCCTGCCCGTGGTGACGTCCCGAGGGACGCAGGTGAACACGAAGTTGGAGCAGGGTGCACGATCACAGAACGTATGCAACCCATTGCCGGTGCTTGCGTCAAGTGACCAGGGGCAGTGGCGATCATGCCACTGCCCCTGAGCGTGTCACGTGGGATGACTGAGTGTCAGGTGGCGGCGGGGCCGCCCCCGCCGGCTGTGCCGCCGGTCGCCAGGTCGTCCACGCCCACGACAGCGCCCGTCGACTTCTTCGCCCGTCGCAGCCGGCGCTCCAGCCAGCTCGCGAACGACGTGAGGGCGAAGTTGAGCGCGATGAAGATGACGGCTACCACCGTGAAGCTGGCGATCGTGTTCGCGCCGTAGTAGCCGCTCATCGTGCTTGCCGAGGCGAGCAGCTCGGAGTAGGTCAGGACCGCGCCGCCGAGGGCGGTGTCCTTCACGATCACGACCATCTGGCTGACGATGGCCGGCAGCATCGCGGTGACCGCTTGCGGCAGCAGGATGAGTCGCATCGCCTGGCCCTTGCGCAGACCGATCGCCATGCCCGCCTCGGCCTGACCCTTGGGCAGGGACAGGATGCCCGCCCGGACGATCTCGGCGAGGACGGAGGCGTTGTACAGCACCAGACCCGTGACGACCGCGTACAGCGGACGGTCGTCGGACGAGACGTTCGTGTACTGGGCGAACAGGGCGAGCCCGAAGATCATCAGGATCAGCACGGGGATGGCCCGGAAGAACTCCACCACGATTCCGGCCGGTACCCGGATCCAGGCATGGTCCGACAGCCGCGCGATGCCGAAGACCGCACCCAGAGGCATCGCGATGATCACGGCGAGCACGGCCGCCTTCAGCGTGTTCAGCAGACCCGGCCAGATATACGTCGACCAAGCCTCGGTGCCGGTGAAGAAGGGCTCCCACAGGACCCACTCGAGCTGACCCTTTTCCTCGAGGGTGCTGAACAGCCACCACAGGACAGCCGCGGAGGCCACCAGGAAAAGGACCGTCCACAGGATGTTGCGCCGCTTGGCGCGGGGGCCCTGGGCGTCATAGAGAACGGAACTCATCGCTTCACCGCCACCTTCTTGCCCACCCAGCCGAGAATCAGACCGGTCGGCAGCGTCAGCACCACGAAGCCGAAGGCGAAGATCGCCGAGATCAGCAGCAGCTGCGCCTCGTTCTCGATCATCTCCTTCATCAGCAACGCCGCTTCCGCCACACCGATCGCCGCGGCCACCGTGGTGTTCTTCGTCAACGCGATCAGGACGTTCGTCAGCGGACCGACCGCCGAGCGGAACGCCTGGGGCAGCACGACCAGCCACAGCACCTGCGAGAAGCTCAGACCGATGGCGCGAGCCGCCTCAGCTTGCCCGACCGGCACCGTGTTGATGCCGGACCGCAGCGCCTCACACACGAAGGCCGAGGTGTAGACGATCAGACCGAGGACGGCGAGCCGGAAGTTGGCCGTGTCCGACCTGTCGGCGCCGAGAGTGACGTTCAGCGTCTGGTAGAGGCCCAGCGAGGTGAACAGAATGATCACGGTCAGCGGGATGTTCCGCACGATGTTCACGTAGGCGGTCCCGAAACCGCGCATCAGCGGCACTGGGCCGACGCGCATGGCGGCCAGCAGGGTGCCCCAGATCAGGGAGCCGACAGCGGAGAGCAGGGCGAGCTGCACCGTCGTCCAGAAGGCTCCCAGGATGTCGTAGTCACTAAGAAAATCGAACACGATCTCCCGCGCTTCCGCGTATAGGGATGCCCCGGTGCGCCGCCCCGGAGGGCGGCGCACCCGTCAGGCGTTGCCTCAGCTGTTGCGTCAGCTCTTGATGTCGCCGATCTTCGGCGCGGGCTCGTTCTTGTAGTTCGCCGGGCCGAGGTTCTTGTCCACGGCCTTCTGCCAGGCACCGTCGGCCACCATGGCCTCGAGGGCCTTGTTGATGTCGGCCTGGAGGTCGCTGCCCTTCTTGACACCGATGCCGTAGTTCTCGTTGGTCATCTTGAAGCCGCCGAGCTTGAACTTGCCCTTGAACTGGGACTGGGCGGCGTAACCGGCGAGGATCGAGTCATCGGTGGTCAGCGCGTCGATCGCCTCGTTCTGCAGGCCGGTCAGACAGGCCGAGTAGGTCGGGTACTGCTGCAGGTCGGCCTTCGGGGCCAGCTTCTCCTTGACGTTCTGCGCCGAGGTCGAGCCGGTCACCGAGCACAGCTTCTTGTTGTTGAGGTCGGCCGGCGACTTGATCGAGTTGTCGTCGGACCGGACCAGCACATCCTGGTGAGCCAGCAGGTAAGGACCGGCGAAGTCGACCTTCTCCTGGCGCTCCGGGGTGATCGAGTAGGTCGCGGCGATGAAGTCGACGTCACCACGCTGCAGCATGGTCTCGCGGTCGGCGCTCTTCGCTTCCTTCCACTCGATCTGGTCCTCGTTGTAACCGAGCTTCTTCGCGACGTACGTGGCGACGTCGACGTCGAAGCCGGCGTAACCCTGCGGCGTCTTCTGGCCGAGGCCGGGCTGGTCGAACTTGATGCCGACCGTGATCGACTTGCCGCCGCCATCAGAGCCGGAGTCGCCGCCCGTGCTGTTGTTGCCGCCGCACGCGGTGGCGGTCAGGGCGAGAGCGAACACGGTGGCCGAGGCGGCGGTGACCTTGCGGAGCTTCATGATGAACATCCTTTGACTGGTGAAGAGATGCGGGCCCACAAGGGGCGGGCGACGTAGGGCGCGTCCGGCGCGACCCGCCGTCAGTGGTGCAGGATCTTCGACAGGAAGTCCTTGGCACGGTCACTACGCGGGTTGCTGAAGAACTGGTCGGGCGCAGCCTCCTCGACGATGCGGCCGTCCGCCATGAACACCACGCGGTTTGCAGCCGATCGTGCGAAGCCCATCTCATGGGTGACGACGATCATGGTCATGCCGTCGCGGGCGAGCTGCTGCATGACCTCCAGCACCTCGTTGATCATCTCGGGGTCGAGCGCGGAGGTCGGCTCGTCGAAGAGCATGACCTTCGGCTCCATGGCCAGCGCCCGCGCGATCGCGACGCGCTGCTGCTGGCCGCCGGAGAGCTGTGCGGGGTACTTCTCGGCCTGCGCGCCCACGCCGACCCGGTCGAGCAGGGCCCGAGCCCGCTCCTCGGCCGCCTTCTTGTCCTTCTTGCGGACCTTGATCTGGCCGAGCATCACGTTCTCGAGCACGGTCTTGTGCGCGAAGAGGTTGAAGGACTGGAAGACCATTCCGACGTCGGCCCGGAGCTTGGCCAGCTCCCTGCCCTCGTGGGGCAGCGGCTTGCCGTCGATCGTGATCGTGCCGGAGTCGGTCGTCTCCAGGCGGTTGATGGTGCGGCACAGGGTGGACTTACCGGACCCGGAGGGTCCGATGACCACGACGACTTCGCCGCGGGCGATCGTCAGGTCGATGTCCTGGAGTACGTGCAACGCGCCGAAGTGCTTGTTGACGCTCTTCAGGACGACCAGTTCGCCGGTCGCGGCCACATCTTCCTTGGCCACCGATACTTCGGTCATCGCTCTCAGGCTCCGTCCTCCTCGGTTTCGGAGGACAGTAGTTACCCTCTACGACCTGCGTCATTACATCTGAGGGGAATCTGAGCATCACGATCCGATAGCAATCGGACACGTGTCGTAGCACTTGTGAGCAGCGCTCATATCGGCCGGGTAACGGAAGCACTCCGCAACCGGAACCCTCTTGACGCCGTCCTCATCCATCAGCGTGACTGCAAGGCGTGCACGCGCGCGTGCACGCGTTTTTGTACACAGGTAGATCGTACGGCCAGTGAACCGAAGGGGGCCCGGATGAGACTGCTGCTCGTCGAGGACGACAACCACGTCGCCGCCGCCCTGTCGGCTGTCCTGGCGCGGCACGGGTTCGACGTCACGCACGCGCGCAGCGGTGAGGAGGCCCTCCAGGCACTCGTCCCCGAGAGCGACTGCTTCGGTGTCGTCCTCCTCGACCTCGGCCTGCCCGACCAGGACGGGTACGAGGTCTGCGGCAAGATCCGCAAGCGGACCGGCACCCCGGTGATCATGGTCACCGCGCGGTCCGACGTCCGTTCGCGCATCCACGGCCTCAACCTCGGCGCCGACGACTACGTGGTGAAGCCGTACGACACCGGGGAACTGCTGGCGCGCATCCACGCCGTGAGCCGGCGCACCTCCCACGAGGACACCTCCAGCGGCATCGAGACCGAACTGCGGCTCGGCCCGGTCCACATCGAGCTGCCCAACCGCCGGGTCAGCGTGGACGGGTCGGTGATCCAGCTGACCCGCAAGGAGTTCGACCTGCTGGCCCTGCTCGCTCAGCGGCCCGGGGTGGTCTTCCGCCGGGAGCAGATCATCAGCGAGGTGTGGCGGACGAGCTGGGAGGGGACCGGGCGCACCCTCGAGGTGCATGTGGCGTCCCTGCGCGCCAAGCTGCGCATGCCGGCCCTCATCGAGACCGTACGCGGAGTCGGCTACCGGCTCGTCGCGCCTGCCGGGTAGCGGGGCCGGGTGCGCACTCGTCTGCTCCCGCTGCTGATCATCCTGATGGCGGCCGTGCTGCTCGCGCTCGGGGTCCCGCTCGCCGTCAGCCTGGCCGGGGCCCAGCAGCAGAAGGTCGTCGTCGACCGGATCGACGACACCGCGCGCTTCGCCGCCCTCGCCCAGTTCGTCACCGACTCGCCCACGGGCACCGTCGGCGCGTTCGAGAACGAACGCCTGGCCACGCTCAGCAGCGAACTCGACAGCTACTACGACGTCTACGGCATTCGCGCCGGCGTCTTCTACCGCAGCGGCAGTGCCATGGCTCACGCACCGGCCAGGTGGTCGCTGCCGGAAGAGGGCGAGGTGCGCGACGCCTTCGACGAGGCGCTGCTCAGCCGCCGCAGCCACGACCCGAAGCAGGTCTGGCCCTGGCAGCGCCACAACCTGGTGGTCGCCTCGCCGGTGATCCGGGACGGTGACGTCGTCGCGGTCGTCGTCACCGACTCGCCCACCGGCCAGCTGCGCTCGCGCACCCTGCACGGCTGGCTGGTCATCGGCGCGGGCGAGGCCGCCGCGATGCTGCTGGCCGTCGGCGCCGCCCTGCGGCTGACCGGCTGGGTCCTGCGGCCGGTACGCGTCCTCGACGCCACCACCCACGACATCGCCACCGGCCGGCTCAAGTCCCGGGTCGCGGCCGCCGGCGGACCGCCGGAACTCAGGCGGCTGGCCCGGTCGTTCAACGAGATGGCGGACAACGTCGAGGACGTGCTCGAGCAGCAGCGCGCCTTCGTCGCCGACGCCTCGCACCAGCTGCGCAACCCGCTCGCGGCGCTGCTGCTGCGCATCGAGCTGCTCTCGTTCGAGCTGCCCGAGGGCAACAAGGAGATCGCCTCCGTCCAGGCCGAGGGCAAGCGCCTCGCGCAGGTCCTGGACGATCTGCTGGATCTGGCGCTGGCCGAGCACACCGAGGCGGACCTGAGAATCACCGACGTCGGCGAGCTCGCCGCCGAACGCCTCGCGGCCTGGGCCCCGACCGCCGAGGCCAAGGGTGTACGCCTGGTCGGCGACTGCCCGCCCACCACCGGGTGGGCCGACCCGGTCGCGCTGTCCAGCGCGCTGGACGCCGTCATCGACAACGCGGTGAAGTTCACGCCCGAGGGCCAGACCGTCGAGGTGACCGTCGCCTCCAACGGCGACACCTCCACCATCGTCGTCACCGACCACGGCCCCGGCCTCACCGACGAGGAGCTGGCCCGCGTCGGTGACCGTTTCTGGCGCAGCAGCCGCCACCAGAACATCAAGGGCTCGGGCCTCGGGCTGTCCATCTCGCGGGCGCTGCTCGCGGCGGGCGGCGGTTCGATCGCGTACGACCGTCACGAGCCGCACGGGCTGCGGGTGACGGTGACGGTGCCGAGGTCGGGGCCTACGGTTTGACGGACTGGTAGTAGCGCTGGGCGCCGCGATGCAGCTGGAGCGGGTCGGTGTAGATCGCCGTGCGGACGTCGACCAGCTGCGCGGAGTGGACGGTCGCGCCGATGCCGTCCCGGCTGTCGATCACCGTACGGGTCAGCCACTCGGTGAGCCTGGGATCCATGTCGCTGCGCGTGACCAGCAGGTTGGACACCGCCAGGGTCGGCACCGGGTCACCGCGCTGGATCGTTGGGTAGGCCGACTCCGGCATCTTGGTGGCGCGGTAGTACCGCGTGGCACCGCCCTGGTCGTGCAGCTTGGCCACGAGCCCGGCGTCGATCGGCACGAACCGGAAGGCGGAGGACGATTTCTTGGCGAGGCGGCTGAGCCCGTCCGTGGGCAGTCCACCCGACCAGAAGAACGCGTCGAGGCCGTGCCCCAGCCGCTTGGGACCGGTGTCGATGCCGTCCGAGGAGGGCTTGATGTCCTTCTCCGGGTCGATCCCGGCCGCCTTGAGGACCCCGTTCGCGATCAGCCGCACGCCGGAGTTCGGCAGCCCTATGGCCACGCGCTTGCCCCGCAGGTCGGCGACGGAGCGGATGTCCGAGTCCGGCGGTACGACGAGCTGCAGGTAGTCGTCGTACAGGCGGGCCATACCGCGCAGCCGCCCGGCGCTCGCTCCGTGGTCGAGCTTGTACGTGGCGACCGCGTCCGCCGCGGCGATCGCGAAGTCGGCCTTGCCCGTGGCCACGTCCGAGACGTTCTCCTGCGACCCGGCGCTGGTCAGCAGGCGCACCCTCAGGTCCGGCATGTCCTGGTCGATCTCGGTGCGCAGGAGCTCGCCGTACTCGTGGTAGACCCCGGCGCGCGTGCCCGTGCTGAACGTGATCGCCCCGCCTGGAGGCTCCTCGGCCCAGGGGCGCAGCCACGCCAGCAGCAGCCCGAGCACCAGGAGGGAGGCGGCGCCGCCCTGCAGGGCCCGGCGCCTGCCGATACGGGGGAACATCTTGGACATGCGCGAGATCCTGCCAGCCTTGGTGCCCCGCTGACCAGGGGCGGCGGTCGGCACCGGGGCGGGGAGCAGTGTCAGTGGCGGCCGCTACTGTCGTCCCCATGAGCTCCTCGCCCGCTGACCTGGTCCGTGAATTCCACCTCGCCTTCGGCCTGGACGCCCGCAGTACCCCGACGGAGGTGTCCCCGGAACTCGCCGCCCACCGCGGCGAACTCCTCGCCGAGGAGGCCGCGGAGGTCGCCGAGGTGTCGGTCCGGGGCCCGCTCGACAAGCTCGCCCACGAACTGGCGGACGTCGTCTACGTCGCCTACGGCACCGCCCTCGTCCATGGGATCGACCTCGACGCGGTACTGACCGAGATCCACCGCTCCAACATGACCAAGATCGGCCCTGACGGCAGGGTCTCCCGGCGCGAGGACGGCAAGGTCCTCAAGGGCGAGCACTACGAGGCACCGGATGTGCCGGGCGTGCTGCGGAGGCAGGGGTGGGCTTCGGGCGGTGAGTAAAGGCCCCCGAGGTGGCCCACCCCCTCCTCAGTCGCCCACCGGCGCCTCCGCCTCGGCCTTCCGGGGCGCGGGTTCCGGGGCTCCCCGACGGGCCTCGCGGCGTCCGCTCCACCACATCGCCACCGGCTCGGTGTAGCGGGCGGTGAGGGGACCCAGGACGACCAGGATGAGGACGTAGGCCGTGGCCAGGGGGCCGAGGGACGGTTCGATACCGGCCGCGACCGCCAGTCCGGCGATGACGATCGAGAACTCCCCGCGGGCCACCAGCGCACCGCCCGCCCGCCAGCGGCCCTTGACGGAGATCCCGGCACGCCGGGCCGCCCAGTAACCGGTGGCGATCTTCGTCAGAGCCGTGACGAGGGCCAGCGCGAGGGCGGGCAGCAGGACGGGCGGGATGCTGGACGGGTCGGTGTGCAGTCCGAAGAAGACGAAGAAGACCGCCGCGAACAGGTCGCGCAGGGGGCTGAGAAGGGTGTGCGCACCCTCCGCCACCTCTCCCGACAGCGCGATGCCCACGAGGAAGGCCCCCACCGCTGCGGACACCTGGAGCTGTTGCGCGACACCCGCGACCAGGATCGTCAGGCCCAGCACCACCAGCAGCAGCTTCTCCGGGTCGTCGCTGGAGACGAACCGCGAGATGAGCCTGCCGTAGCGCAGGGCCAGGAACAGCACGAGCCCCGCCGCGCCCAGCGCGATCGCCAGGGTCACACTGCCGGCCATCAGCCCGACGCCCGCCACCAGTGCCGTGACGATGGGCAGGTACACGGCCATCGCCAGATCCTCGAGCACCAGCACGCTGAGGATGACGGGGGTCTCCCGGTTGCCGACCCGGCCCAGATCGCCGAGCACCTTCGCGATCACGCCGGACGACGAGATCCAGGTGACACCGGCCAGGACGACGGCGGCCACCGGCCCCCAGCCGAGCAGCAGCGCCACCGCCGCTCCGGGCAGCGCGTTGAGAGCGCAGTCGACCAGGCCGGACGGGTAGTGCGTCTTGAGGTTGGAGACCAGATCGCTCGCCGTGTACTCCAGGCCCAGCATCAGCAGGAGCAGGATGACGCCGATCTCGGCGCCGGTGGCGATGAACTCCTCGCTCGCGCCCAGCGGCAGCAGTCCGCCTTCGCCGAAGGCCAGACCGGCCAGGAGGTACAGCGGTATCGGCGAGAGCCGGAAACGGGCGGCGAACCGGCCGAGCAGGCCGAGGCCGAGGATGATGGAACCGAACTCGATGAGCAGGACCGCGGAGTGCACAGGCTCACTCCCGCCCGAGTATCGTCGCCGCGGCGTCGACGCCCTCACGGGTCCCGACGACGATCAGCGTGTCACCGCCCGCCAGCCGGAAGTCCGGCGCGGGTGAGGGAATGGCCTCGGCCCGGCGCAGCACCGCCACGACCGAGGCGCCCGTCTCCGTCCGCATCTTCATGTCGCCCAGCACCCGCCCGTTCCAGCGCGAGGTCGCGGCCACCTCGATCCGCTCGGCCACCAGCCCCAGGTCCGTGGTGTACAGCAGGCTCGGGCTGTGGTGGGACGGCTTCAGCGCGTCGATCAGCGAACCCGCCTCCGAGCCGGTCAGCCGCAGCGAATGCGCGCAGGAGTCGGGATCGTCGGCCCGGTACACGTTCACCGTGCGCGTGCCGTCGCGGTGCGCCACCACCGACAGATGGCGGTGTTCGCGGGTCTCCAGGTCGTACTGGACCCCGATACCCGGCAGCGGCGTCGCCCTCAGGCGCGGAGCTGAC
Source organism: Streptomyces sp. NPDC050546 (assembly GCF_044457425.1). Lineage (NCBI taxonomy): Bacteria > Bacillati > Actinomycetota > Actinomycetes > Kitasatosporales > Streptomycetaceae > Streptomyces > Streptomyces sp. NPDC050546. The sequence continues at coordinate 80,435 of NZ_JBITGX010000024.1, read as the reverse complement.
ACGTTTCTTCTCCTCTTTCGTCTTGTATGTCTTGTTAGTTCTGCTATGTCGGCGTTTGGTGTTGCTGTGTCGGTGTCGTGAGCGGTGTCGATCAACGGACGGGTCAAGTCCGCATGCTGCCATCCGCCCGTACGGTGACGACATGGGTGTCGTGACGGATATACACAGCGGCCGGTCGCCGGAAAGGGTGGAGCGGGAGGTGCCGTACGCGAAGGCCGGAAGGGGCGGATCCAGGAGCGTGTCGTTGTTCTGGCGGATCTTCTCGCTCAACGCCGCGGGCCTGGTCGTGGCCACGGCGTTGCTGCTCGGCCCGGTCACCGTGTCCACCCCCGTCCTGGCGGGCGAGGCACTCGTGCTGCTCGGCGGGCTGGTGCTGCTGCTGGCGGGCAACGCGATGGTGCTGCGCTTCGGCCTCGCGCCCCTCCAACGGCTCGGCAGGGCCATGGCCACCGCCGATCTGCTGCGTCCGGGAACCCGCCCGGTGGTCGCCGGACCGGCGGAGACGGCCGCGCTGATCACGACGTACAACACGATGCTCGACCGGCTGGAGGCGGAGCGGGCCGCGGGTGCCGCCCGGGCCCTGTCCGCACAGGAGAGCGAACGGCACCGGATCGCCCGCGAGCTCCACGACGAGGTCGGGCAGACCCTGACCGCCGTACTGCTCCAGCTCAAGCGCGTCGCCGACCGGGCGCCCGGGGAACTGCGCGAGGAGGTGGGCCAGGCGCAGGAGGCGACCCGGGCCGGACTGGACGAGATCCGCCGTATCGCCCGCCGACTGCGCCCCGGTGTCCTGGAGGAGCTCGGGCTGGCCAGCGCCCTGCGCTCGCTCACCTCCGAGTTCACGAACCACGGGCTGACCGTGCGCCACCACGTCACCGGCGACCTCCCCGCCCTGAGCCCGGAATCGGAACTCGTCGTCTACCGGGTGGCCCAGGAAGGCCTGACCAACACCGCCCGCCATGCCACCGCCGACCGCGCCGAACTCCACCTCCAGCAGGTCCCCGGCGGCGTCGAACTCCTCGTACGCGACAACGGCACGGGCGTCGGCGACGCCCCGGAGGGCGCCGGAATCACGGGCATGCGTGAACGCGCCCTCCTGATCGGTGCCGCACTCACCGTCGAACCGGCCCCCGGCCGGGGCACCGACGTACGCCTGCGCGTACCGGTGACGGAAGGAGCACCCTGATGTCCACACCGGTGACGAAGACGACGGCCCGGAATCCCATCCGTGTCCTGCTCGCCGACGACCACACCCTCGTACGCCGGGGAGTGCGCCTCATCCTGGACGGGGAGCCGGACCTGACGGTCGTCGCCGAGGCCGGGGACGGTGCCGAGGCCGTCGCCCGGGCCCGGGACACCGCCGTGGACCTGGCCGTCCTCGACGTCGCCATGCCCCGCATGACCGGCCTCCAGGCGGCCCGCGAACTCTCCCGCCGACTGCCCGATCTGCACATCCTGATCCTGACGATGTACGACAACGAGGAGTACTTCTTCGAGGCACTCAGGGCCGGAGCCAGCGGCTACGTCCTCAAGTCCGTCGCCGACCGCGACCTGGTCGAGGCCTGCCGGGCGGCCGTGCGCGACGAGCCGTTCATCTACCCGGGCGCCGAGCGGGCCCTCGTCCGCTCCTACCTGGAGCGGCTGCACCGGGGCGACGGCCTGCCGGAGAGGGCCATCACCGAACGCGAGGAGGAGATCCTCAAGCTGGTCGCCGAGGGCCACACCTCGAAGGAGATCGGCGAACTCCTCTTCATCAGCGCCAAGACGGTCGAACGCCACCGCGCCAACCTCCTCCAGAAGCTCGGCATGCGCGACCGCCTGGAGCTGACCCGGTACGCGATCCGCGCCGGCCTGATCGAGCCGTAGGCCCGCGGGCCTGGTTGTCCACAGGCGACCGAGCCACTTCCGGCGACCGCCTACCCTTGTCCCCATGAGCAGCATCGACCGGAGCCAGTCAGTGGGCGGCACGCGCACGTACGAGGTACGCACCTACGGGTGCCAGATGAACGTCCACGACTCCGAGCGATTGTCCGGTCTGCTGGAGGACGCGGGCTATGTGCGCGCCCCCGAGGGTTCCGACGGCGAGGCGGACGTCGTCGTCTTCAACACGTGCGCGGTGCGGGAGAACGCCGACAACAAGCTGTACGGCAACCTGGGCCACCTCGCGCCGAAGAAGGCGAGCCGCCCCGGCATGCAGATCGCGGTCGGCGGCTGTCTGGCGCAGAAGGACCGCGACACCATCGTGAAGAGGGCGCCCTGGGTGGACGTCGTCTTCGGCACGCACAACATCGGCAAGCTGCCCGTCCTGCTGGAACGCGCGCGCGTGCAGGAAGAGGCGCAGGTCGAGATCGCCGAGTCGCTGGAGGAATTCCCCTCGACGCTGCCGACGCGCCGCGAGAGCGCCTACGCGGCCTGGGTGTCGATCTCCGTCGGGTGCAACAACACCTGCACCTTCTGCATCGTCCCGGCTCTGCGCGGCAAGGAGAAGGACCGCCGCCCCGGCGACATCCTCGCCGAGATCGAGGCCCTGGTCGGCGAGGGCGTCTCCGAGATCACACTGCTCGGCCAGAACGTCAACGCGTACGGCTCCGACATCGGCGACCGCGAGGCCTTCAGCAAGCTGCTGCGCGCCTGCGGCGGGATCGACGGCCTGGAGCGCGTCCGCTTCACCTCCCCGCACCCGCGTGACTTCACCGATGACGTCATCGCCGCCATGGCCGAGACGCCGAACGTGATGCCGCAGCTGCACATGCCGCTCCAGTCCGGCTCGGACCCGGTCCTGAAGGCCATGCGCCGCTCCTACCGCCAGGAGCGCTTCCTGGGAATCATCGAGAAGGTCCGCACCGCCATCCCGCACGCGGCGATCAGCACCGACATCATCGTGGGCTTCCCCGGCGAGACCGAGGAGGACTTCGAGCAGACGCTGCACGTGGTGCGCGAGGCCCGCTTCGCCCAGGCCTTCACCTTCCAGTACTCCAAGCGCCCCGGCACACCGGCCGCCGAGATGGACGGCCAGATCCCCAAGAAGGTCGTTCAGGAGCGCTACGAGCGTCTCGTCGCCCTCCAGGAGGAGATCTCCTGGGAGGAGAACAAGAAGCAGGTCGGCCGCGTGCTGGAGCTGATGGTCGCCGAGGGCGAGGGGCGCAAGGACGACACCACCCACCGGCTCTCCGGCCGCGCCCCCGACAACCGCCTCGTCCACTTCACCAAGCCGGACCAGGAGGTCCGCCCCGGCGATGTCGTGACGGTCGAGATCACCTACGCCGCTCCGCACCATCTGCTCGCCGAGGGCGCCGTGCTCGACGTGCGCCGCACGCGCGCGGGCGACGCCTGGGAGAAGCGCAACGCCGAGAAGACGGGCAAGTCGGCCCAGCCGGCCGGAGTGCTGCTCGGCCTGCCGAAGATCGGCGTGCCCGAGCCGCTCCCGGTCGCGACGGGCGGCTGCGGCCTGGACTGACAGGTCCCGCCTCGGGAGACCCACAGCCGGTTCGCCGGGCGCGGGATGCGTGCGAGTGGGTCCCCGGGGATACCCTGCCGATCATGCTTGTCGCCGCCGCCGTCTGCCCCTGCCCGCCCCTTCTGGTCCCCGAGGTCGCCGCGGGCGCCGCACCGGAGCTGGACGCCGCGCGGGCCGCCTGCACGGACGCCCTGGGTGTGCTCGCCGCCGCCCGGCCCGACCGGCTCGTGGTCGTCGGGCCGGTGGAGAGCGCCGGGCCCGAGACCTACCCGGAGGGCACACGGGGCTCGTTCCGGAGCTTCGGTGTCGATCTCGACGTACGGCTGGGGGCGGCCCCGGGCCCGCGCGGAGAACAGCGGCTGCCGTACTCGCTGGCGGTGGCCGGCTGGCTGCTGGAGCGGACCGGGTGGTCAGACGCCCCGGTCGAGGGGCTCGGTGTGGGGGAGTCCTTCGCGCCCGGGAGGTGTGCCCGTACCGGAGGGGACATCGCCGCAGGGGCCGACCGGGTCGCGCTGCTGGTGATGGGGGACGCCAGCGCGTGCCGGACGCTCAAGGCCCCGGGCTATCTGGACGAACGGGCGGCGCCCTTCGACGCGGAGGTCGCACGAGCGCTCGGCGCGGCGGACGTCGCCGCCCTCACGGCCCTTGACGCACGACTGGCGCACGAGCTGAAGGCGTCCGGCCGGGCACCCTGGCAGGTCCTGGCGGGTGCGGCCGAGGGCGCGGACCTCGGCGGATCGCTGCTGTACGAGGACGCGCCGTACGGGGTGGGCTACATCGTGGCCACCTGGTCGTAGACCGGCGCCGAGGGGCGGGAACGGCGGACGGCCGGGAGCCCTCGCGCTCCTCGGCCGTCCGCCGTTGTGCCCTTCAGCAGTGCGCTATTGCGTTGTCGCGTGGTCGCGTTCCGATCCTGCGGTGCGCCGATGCGCACTCAGGAAGTGGGCGGTGGTCCGTCCGGCGGCGTGGTGCCGCCCGCGTTCGGCGGTGGCGTCGCGCCACCCGCATCCCGCGGCGGTGTCGTGTCCGCCGAGTCCGGTCCGTGGCCGCCCTTGTGCGCGAGTCGGTCCATGGCCCCCTTGGCCTTGCCCGTGCCCGAGTGGATCTTGTCGCGGTACTTGCCCTTGGTCCCCTTGTCCACGGCATGTGCGGCCTTCTCGAGACCGTGATGGACCGTGCCCTCGTGCCGGTGCGCGAAATCCGAGACCTTGCCCTTGGCCGGGCCCAACTTGGCCTTCATGTTGTCCAGGAGACCCATCGCTTCACCTTCCCTCGCGCGGGGCGGTCACGTACGGGCGCCCTCGCCGGCCTGGTCGGCCGCCTTGTCGGTGGACTGCTGCTTGGGGATGTCGACGCCCTCGCCCTCGGTGGCTTCGGCGGTGGCCTCGGCACTCGCCTCGGCCGCTTCCGTGGCTCCGTCAGCCCCCTTCGCCTCCGGGGCCTCGGCCGCCTCCTCCGCCTCGGGACCGGCCTTCGCCGTGTCTGCCTGAGCCTCGGCGGCAGGCGCCTCAGCCGTGGTCTTCGATCGCCGGAGAAGTCGTGCAAAAACGCCCATATCCACTCCATACGTTACTCGTGCGGGCGAAATCCCGCGTTGCCCGGTGCGTCCGTTTGCGCGACCCGGGCCACCGCCGCTGTGATCCGGCGGCAGGAACCTCGCAACGGGCAACGACCCCGCAGTCGTGGCGTCACGTAACTCGTTCGAGAGCGGGGTTCGAGGTTTGCGAGACTGTCTCGGTGAGCAGTGCACCCCCCGCCCCCCGCGTCATCGCCGTCGTCGGACCAACTGCGGCCGGAAAGTCCGATCTGGGCGTTTTCCTGGCCCAGCGTCTCGGCGGCGAGGTCGTCAACGCCGACTCCATGCAGCTCTACCGAGGGATGGACATCGGCACCGCCAAGCTGACGCCCGAGGAGCGCGGCGGCGTCCCGCATCACCTCATGGACATCTGGGACGTGACCGTCACGGCGTCCGTCGCCGAGTACCAGCGTCTCGCCCGGGAGCGGATCGAGGCGCTGCTCGCCGAGGGCCGCTGGCCGATCCTGGTCGGCGGCTCCGGACTGTATGTGCGCGGGGCCGTCGACAAGATGGAGTTTCCCGGCACCGACCCCGAGGTCCGTGCTCGCCTCGAGGAGGAACTCACGCTGCGCGGTTCGGGTGCGCTGCACGCCCGCCTGGCCGCCGCCGACCCCGAGGCCGCTCGCGCGATCCTGCCGAGCAACGGCCGCCGGGTCGTCCGGGCTCTTGAGGTGATCGAGATCACCGGCCGGCCCTTCACCGCCAACCTCCCCGGCCACGACTCCGTGTACGACACCCTCCAGATCGGCGTCGACGTGGCCCGCCCCGAGCTGGACGAGCGCATCGCACGCCGGGTCGACCGGATGTGGGACGCCGGCCTCGTGGACGAGGTGCGCGCACTGGAGGCGCAGGGGTTGCGAGAAGGGCGTACGGCCTCGCGCGCGCTCGGCTACCAGCAGGTCCTCGCGGCGCTCGCCGGGGAGTGCACGATCGAGGAAGCGCGGGCCGAGACCGTGCGTGCCACCAAGCGCTTCGCGCGCCGTCAGGATTCATGGTTCAGGCGCGATCCGCGGGTGCACTGGTTGAGTGGGGCTGCGGCCGATCTCACAGAACTTCCGCAGCTCGCACTGTCCTTGGTCGAACGACCGGTTACAGCCTGATCACGTCATGGCATCGGGACGCCCAGGCCGTCATCCGGGCCTCCGGCGGCGTGCCATCATCGAGCTTCGATCGACCGAGTGAGTCCTAGTTGGGAGGGCGCGTGGCGATGGAGGCCGGCCCTCGCGACACCGCACAGAGCACCGATCACATCACCGCCGACCGGGATGAACCGGAGCGCTTGGACGGCCCGGAGCACCGGGGCGGACCGGGGCGCCTGGAGGGACCCGAGCGCCTGGACGGACCCGAGCAGGAGACGGACCGTCTCAGCTCCGACGGGCCCGACGACGAGACGCAGGGTGTGACGGACGACGGCCCCGAGCCCGACGAGATGTTCGCGGAGGAGGTCGAGGTCGAGCTGCGCCCGCAGCGCCGGCTGCGCATCTGGCAGCTCGCGCCCATCGTGGGCCTGGCCGCACTCGGCTCCCTGATGTTCGCGTTCCCGCTCGCCTTCGACTTCGGCGACAGCGGAGCCGTCATCGCCATGCTCGGACTGCTGATCTGCTCGTGCGCGGCCGGCTGGGGCATGATGGCCGCCCGCCGCGTCGGCCACACCTGGCCGGGCCTGCCGCCCCGCGGCTCCGGCCGCAGACCGGACTGGCGCGTCGTACTCGCGTATGCCCTGGTCGTGGCGGTCGTCGTGATCCTCGCCGTCTGGCGAGTGGCAAGGCTCCGCTAGAGCCCGCGCCCTGAGGAGCGCGCCCCAAAGGGGCGCGGGGAACTGCGCGAACAGCCACAACGCACCCGCAGCCCGCGACGGACCACACAGGGATCCCGCCACCCCGCACTCGGCTCTCCCGGTGGCGCGCCCCGTACGATCGAGGCATGAGCACGCGCACGCGGATCGCCTTCCTCAAGGGCCACGGCACCGAGAACGACTTCGTGATCGTCCCGGACCCCGAGAACGCCATCGACCTGCCCCCGGCCGCCGTCGCCGCCCTGTGCGACCGCCGCGCGGGGATCGGCGGCGACGGGCTGCTGCATGTCGTGCGGTCCGCCGCGCACCCCGAGGCCCGGCACCTGGCGGCCGAGGCGGAGTGGTTCATGGACTACCGCAACGGCGACGGTTCGATCGCGGAGATGTGCGGCAACGGCGTGCGGGTCTTCGCGCGCTACCTCCAGCGTGCCGGACATGTGACCGAAGGAGACATCGCCGTCGCCACGCGCGGGGGCGTGAAGGCCGTGCACATCGCCAAGGACGGTGACGTCACCGTGGGCATGGGCAGGGCGCTGCTCCCCGACGGTGACGTCACGGTGAGCGTCGGTGAGCGCACCTGGCCCGCGCGGAACGTCAACATGGGCAACCCGCACGCGGTCGCCTTCGTGGACGAGCTGTCCCACGCGGGTGACCTGCTCTCCCCGCCGCCCTTCAGCCCGGCCGCGGCCTACCCGGACGGTGTGAACGTCGAGTTCGTGATCGACCGAGCCCCGGGGCACGTCGCGATGCGCGTGCACGAGCGGGGTTCCGGCGAGACCCGCTCCTGCGGCACGGGCGCGTGCGCGGTCGCCGTGGCCACCGCCCGGCGAGACGGTGCCGACCCGGCGGCCACCGGCCTCCCGGTGACCTACACCGTGGACGTCCCCGGCGGCACCCTGGTGATCACCGAGCGGCCCGACGGCGAGATCGAGATGACCGGCCCGGCCGTGATCGTGGCCGAGGGCGAGATCGACTCGGTCTGGCTGGAAACCGCCACCGGCGCGTGAGCAGGGGGCGATCGGCCCGAAACTGCCGTTCGCCCTCGGCCACTCGACTCGAAACCGCCGTGGAAACCGGCCACTTGGCGGAAAGTTGACCCTCATGGTCGCGACGTAACGGGGCACAAACCTCACATTCATCCCTCGAATGGGTGATCAGTTTCACGCTCGGCGAGAGGCGGTCTGCCGGGCGTGGTGGGCTCGGTAGCATCAAGCACCGGCCCGGACGGGGGACCGAAGCCGCCCCGTGAGCCGTGTCCGCCCAGGGGCACCCGTCCGCCGGTCCACGCAGCCGGAGGTGCCCATGAGTGCGGAGGCCACGAATTCCGTGACCCCAGGCCCGATGCCGGGCGCGGTGTCATCACCGGTGACGCCGACGGCCCCGCGCAGAAAGGCCCGTCCCCGGATCGATCTGCGCCGTCTGGGCCGAGCCGCGCTGCTCGGCTCCGCCGCCCGCGACCGGCTGCCCGACGCCATCAGCCATGTCGTCGAGGCGCACCGCGCCCACCACCCCGACGCCGACCTCGAACCCCTGCGCCACGCCTACGTCCTGGCCGAGTCCTCGCACCGCGGGCAGATGCGCAAGAGCGGCGAGCCGTACATCACGCACCCGCTCGCCGTGACCCTGATCCTCGCCGAACTCGGCGCCGAGACCACGACGTTGACCGCGTCCCTGCTCCACGACACCGTCGAGGACACGGACGTGACGCTCGACCAGGTCCGCGACCAGTTCGGCGAGGAGGTCCGCTACCTCGTCGACGGCGTCACCAAACTGGAGAAGGTCGACTACGGCGCGGCCGCCGAGTCCGAGACCTTCCGCAAGATGCTCGTCGCCACCGGCAACGACGTCCGTGTCATGTCGATCAAACTCGCCGACCGGCTGCACAACATGCGCACCCTCGGCGTCATGCGCCCCGAGAAACAGGAGCGCATCGCCAAGGTGACACGTGACGTGCTCATCCCGCTCGCCGAACGGCTCGGCGTCCAGGCGCTCAAGACCGAACTGGAAGACCTGGTCTTCGCGATCCTGCACCCCGACGAGTACGCGCACACGAGGGAGCTGATCGTCCGCAACGCAGCCCGCGACGACGACCCGCTCGCCGAGGTCGCCGACGAGGTGCGCGCGGTACTGCGCGAGGCGGGCCTCCCGGCCGAAGTCCTCATCCGGCCCCGCCACTTCGTCTCCGTGCACCGGGTCTCCCGCAAACGCGGCCGGCTCCGCGGCTCCGACTTCGGCCGTGTCCTGGTCCTGGTGAACGAGGACGCCGACTGCTACGGCGTCCTGGGCGAACTCCACACCTGTATGACGCCGGTGGTCTCGGAGTTCAAGGACTTCATCGCCGTACCGAAGTTCAACCTGTACCAGTCCCTGCACACGGCCGTCGCCCGGGAGAACGGCCAGGTCGTCGAAGTCCTCATCCGTACGCACCAGATGCACAAGGTCGCCGAGGCCGGCGTGGTCGCGCTCGGCAACCCCTACGCACCGGCCCCGGACGCACCGGCCCCCGACGACCCGGCCGACGGCGAGCGCGTCGACCCCACCCGACCCGGCTGGCTCTCCCGGCTCCTCGACTGGCAGGAGGCGGCACCCGACCCGGACCACTTCTGGTCGACCCTGCGCGAGGACCTCGCCCAGGACCGCGAGATCACCGTGTTCCGGCCCGACGGCGGCACGATCGGCCTGCCCGACGGGGCGACCTGCGTGGACGCCGCGTACGCGCAGTACGGCGAGGACGCTCACGCGTGCATCGGCGCCCGGGTCAACGGCCGCCTGGCGACACTCAGCACCGTCCTCAAGGACGGCGACACCGTCCAGCTCCTCATGGGCCAGGACCCGGCGTCCGAGCCGTCCCGGGAGTGGCTGGAGCACGCCCACACACCCGCGGCCCGCATCGCCATCCAGCGGTGGCTGACCGCCCACCCGGCGCAGGCCGAGGCCCAGCGGACCGAGGCCCGGGAGGACCAGCAGGCCGAGGAACGGGCGGTTGCTCCCCGGCCCGCCACCGGCGACGCCTCCGGCACGGACGGCCCGGCCCTCGAACAGACGTCCGCTCGCCCCGCCGCCGGCCACGTCCTCGCCGACCTGCCCGACGCGACCGTCCGGCTCGCCGGCTGCTGTACGCCGGTACCGCCCGACGAGATCACCGGCTTCTCCGTACGCGGCGGAGCGGTCACCGTGCACCGCGTCGAGTGCGCCGCCGTGGCCCGTATGAAGGACGCGGGGCGTCCAGAGGTCGGCGTGCGCTGGGGCGACACCACCGAGTGCCGGGTCACGCTGGTCGCCGAATCGTTCGTCCGGCCCCATCTGCTCGCGGACCTCACCGAGGCCATGGCCCTCGAAGGCGCCGAGATCGTCTCCGCGACCGTCGAGCCCCCGACCCAGCAGCAGGTGCGGCACACGTACACCGTGCAACTCCCGGACGCGGCCCACCTGCCGGCCCTCATGCGCGCGATGCGCAACGTGGCCGGGGTGTACGACGTGAGCCGGGCTCAGCCGCAGACGCAGGGCGGCTGACCGGTACGGACGACGGCCGGGCGGGTGAGCCCCGGACGGGCCGGACGCGCGCCGTCCCCACCGCGCTCGCCTGCGCTGATAGCCGTGGGGCATGCTCCTCACCCCCCAGAACCAGGCCTCCCGTTCGCGCCGTCGCAGAACGACCGGGGCGCTGCTCGCCTCGGCCGTCTCCGTCTGCCTCGTCGCCGCGAGTGCCCCCGTCGTCCCGCTCGGCGTCGGCGACCGGCTCTTCCCGTACCTGGGCAACCCCGGCTACGACGTGACGTCGTACGACCTCTCCTTCAGTTATCCCGGCAGCAACAGCCGGCCGCTGCGGGCCGTCACCACGATCAAGGCCCGGGCGACCGCCGACCTGGACCGCGTCAATCTCGACTTCGCCAACGGCACGGTCGACTCGGTCGAGGTCGACGGCGAGCCCGCCGGATTCAGCACCGCCGGCGAGGATCTGGTGATCACGCCCCAGGAGGCCGTGCCGGACGGCGACCGGATGCGGATCACTGTGCGGCACAGCAGCGACCCCGTGTCCGCCAAGGGCCGCGAGAGCGGCTGGGTACGCACCACGGACGGCCTCGCCATGGCCAACCAGGCCGATGCCGCGCACCGGGTGTTCCCCTGCAATGACCATCCCTCCGACAAGGCGATGTTCACGATCCGGGTCACCACACCCAAGGGCCTCACGGCCGTCTCCAACGGCCTGCCCGCCGGTGTGGCCAGGTCGGACGGTTCGACCACGTGGACCTACCGCACCCATCACCCGATGGCCACCGAGCTCGCCCAGGTCTCCATCGGCCGCTCCACCGTGCTGCACCGCACCGGCCCGCACGGGCTGCCCGTACGGGACGTCGTACCGACCCGGGACCGCAAGGCGCTCGAACCCTGGCTCAGGAAGACTCCCGCCCAGATCGACTGGATGGAGAGGAAGCTCGGCCGCTACCCCTTCGAGACGTACGGCATGCTCGTGGCGGACGCCTCCACCGGCTTCGAACTCGAGACCCAGACGCTCTCCCTCTTCGAGCGGGAGCTCTTCACCCAGTCCGCCTACCCGGAGTGGTACGTCGAGTCGATCATGGTCCACGAGCTGGCGCACCAGTGGTTCGGCAACAGCGTCAGCCCCCGCACCTGGTCGGACCTGTGGCTCAACGAGGGATACGCCACCTGGTACGAGGCGCTGTACGCCGAGGTCCGGGGCGGCAAGCCGATGCGGGACCGTATGAAGGCCGCGTACGGCTCCTCCGACGGCTGGCGGGCGGTCGGCGGCCCGCCGGCCGCCCCGAAGGTTCCCGAGCCCGGCCGCAAGACCGGCATCTTCCGGCACAACGTGTACGAGGGCGCGACGCTGGTCCTGTACGCCCTGCGCGAGGAGATCGGCAGCCCCGCCTTCGACCGCCTGCAGCGCGCCTGGGTCGGCCGCTACCGGGACGGCACGGCCTCGACGGCGGACTACGTCCGGCTCGCCTCCGAGATCTCCGGGCGCGACCTGAGCGGCTTCTTCAAGGACTGGCTGTACGGCGAGAAGACCCCGCCGATGCCGGGGCACCCTGACTGGAAGCCTCTCGCGTCCGCGAAACCGGCTGTGCCCGCCAAGCAGGGCGCCCCCGCACCCGGAGCCGCCCGATAACACGGTGACGAGACGCCCCGTGCCGTGCGACTATCGACAGGTCGGCGCGGCACGGAGCGCCGGGAATCTCCCGGACCGCTCGTGCGTTGCGAACAGTGAACGGCTTCCCAGCTACGTAAGGATCCAATGACCTCCTCTTCTTCCCCCTCCCAGGACACCAAGCGCTTCACGCAGAGCCACCCCGAGGGTCTTCGGGCCGATGCCCTGATGGAAGAGGACGTCGCCTGGAGCCACGAGATCGACGGAGAGCGGGACGGCGACCAGTTCGACCGCTCCGACCGCGCGGCCCTGCGCCGTGTGGTGGGCCTCTCCACCGAGCTCGAGGACGTCACCGAGGTCGAGTACCGCCAGCTCCGCCTGGAGCGGGTCGTCCTCGTCGGCGTCTGGACGTCGGGAACCGTGCAGGACGCGGAGAACTCCCTCGCGGAGCTCGCCGCCCTCGCGGAGACGGCCGGCGCGCTCGTGCTCGACGGTGTCACCCAGCGCCGCGACAAGCCCGACGCGGCCACCTACATCGGCTCCGGCAAGGCCGCGGAGCTGCGGGACCTCGTTCTCGAGTCGGGCGCGGACACCGTCATCTGCGACGGTGAGCTCAGCCCGGGCCAGCTCATCCAGCTCGAGGACGTCGTCAAGGTCAAGGTCATCGACCGTACGGCCCTGATCCTGGACATCTTCGCCCAGCACGCCAAGTCCCGAGAGGGCAAGGCGCAGGTCGCGCTCGCGCAGATGCAGTACATGCTGCCGAGGCTGCGCGGCTGGGGTCAGTCGCTGTCCCGTCAGATGGGCGGCGGCAAGGGCGGCGGCCTCGCCACCCGTGGTCCCGGTGAGACCAAGATCGAGACGGACCGGCGGCGGATCCGCGAGAAGATGGCGAAGATGCGCCGGGAGATCGCGGAGATGAAGACCGGCCGCGAGATCAAGCGCCAGGAGCGCAAGCGCAACAAGGTGCCCTCGGTCGCCATCGCGGGCTACACCAACGCCGGCAAGTCCTCGCTGCTCAACCGCCTCACGGGCGCGGGCGTGCTGGTCGAGAACGCCCTGTTCGCGACCCTCGACCCGACCGTGCGCCGGGCCGAGACCCCGAGCGGACGGCTGTACACGCTGGCCGACACCGTCGGCTTTGTGCGCCATCTGCCGCACCACCTGGTCGAGGCGTTCCGCTCCACGATGGAGGAAGTCGGCGAGTCCGACATGATCCTGCACGTGGTGGACGGTTCGCACCCGTTCCCGGAGGAGCAGCTGGCCGCCGTGCGCGAGGTGATCAGGGACGTCGGCGCCACCGACGTACCCGAGATCGTCGTGATCAACAAGGCCGACGCGGCCGACCCGCTGACCCTGCAGCGGCTGCTGCGCGTCGAGAAGCGGTCCATCGCCGTCTCGGCCCGCACCGGCCAGGGCATCGACACGCTGCTCGCGCTCATCGACAACGAGCTGCCGCGCCCGTCGGTCGAGATCGAGGCGCTCGTGCCGTACACGCACGGCAAGCTGGTCGCCCGTGCCCACGACGAGGGCGAGGTGATCTCCGAGGAGCACACCCCGGAGGGCACCCTGCTCAAGGTGCGGGTGCACGAGGAACTGGCGGCGGAGCTCGCTCCCTACGCTCCGGCGCCGGCTCTCTGACGCAAGCGCGCAAGCACGGCTGAAGGCCCGCTCCCTATCCGCGGGGAGCGGGCCTTCAGCATGCTTCGGTCAGCGACCGCCGTACGTCTTGCTCATGTTCTGGTAGAGCGCCTTGGCGTCGCGGCCCAGCTGCGGGCCCGCCAGCCAGCTGTTGTCGGCCGGGCCGATCGAGGTGTTGGACACGAGCACGGACTTGCCGTTCAGCACCCGGAACCAGCCGCCGCCGGACGAACCGCCGGTCATGGTGCAGCCGATGCGGTGCATCGTCGGCAGGGACGGGCTGAGCGAGAACCGGCCGGGGACGTCGACGCACTTGAACATCTTCAGGCCGTTGTAGGGCGGCGCGGCCGGGTAGCCCCAGGCGCCCATCTTGCGCGCCTCGGCCGCGGAGGGGGCGGTGAAGTCCACGTCCAGCGCGGCGCCGACCGTCTCCTCCAGTGACTTGCCGCCTCGCTCGGGCTTCACGTGCAGCACGGCGTAGTCGTACGCGGCTCCCTCGCCGCCGGTCTCCGAGCCGCCCTGGATCCACTGGTTCGAGGTCGAGGCCCAGTCCGCCCACCAGTTGCCGTACGGGGCGATCTCGGTCGGGTTCGCATTGGTCAGCTCCGCCTCGGACTTGCCGTAGTCGTTGTAGGCGGGCACGAAGGTGATGTTGCGGTACCAGCCGCCCTTGCCGCCGGCGTGCACGCAGTGGCCCGCCGTCCACACCAGGTTGGACTTGCCCGGGTGGTTGACGTCCTTGACGACCGTGCCGGAGCAGACGGCCGGGCCGTCGGGGGAGTCGAAGAAGACCTTGCCGACCGGCGCCGCGTTCCGGTGGTACGGCGTCTTCTCCGCCTGCGCCCGGACGGGTGCCGGATCCGGGTCGCTGACGCCCTGACCGGCCGACGCGTCCTTCGTGCTGACCGTCTTGTCGGCCTCCTTCGCGGACTGCATCCGGTCCGGCTTCCAGAGGCCCTCGATCACCGGGTTGACGAAGTCCTTGGCGTCACTGAGCCACTTGTCCTTGTCCCAGTCCTTCCAGCCCCCGTCCTTCCACCGGTCGGCGTCGATGCCGTGCTCCTTGAGCTTGCCCGCGAGGTCGGCCGGGATCCGGACCTCGCCGCCGCCGTCCGCGGCCTGCGAGGTGGTGGCGTCGGGCTTGTCGCTCGCCGAGTCCGCCGAACCGTCACAGGCGGTAGTCGTGAGCGCCAGGGCGGCGACGAGCCCGGTGGCGGCGAGGACGGTGCGCCGCCCGCGCCTCGGTGCCGCGGACGTACGTGTGGAACGCATGGTGCGATGACCCCCGTTGGTGCGTGCAGAAAGATGCTGCCGCGTGAATGTCATGTGCTTGACACGCAGAGGCCGCTGCATGGCCTCCGATGCGTGACTCCCCACTATGCCCGTGGAGTTGGGTGCGAACGGCGGTGGGCCGGTGAAGGTTTCCGTGAGTCCCCGGCCCCACCACCGCGCTGACCGGCCTGCGGTCAGCGGCCCGCGAACTTCTCGCTCACCGAGTCGTAGACGCCCTTGGCCTCGTCGCCCAGGCGCGGTCCGGCCAGCCAGCCCGACGTCACCGGGCCGATCGAGGTGTTGGACACCAGCGCCGGCTTGCCGTCCGACCCCGGCGCGACCCAGCCGCCGCCCGACGAACCGCCGGTCATGGTGCAGCCGATGCGGTACATCGTCGGATCCGACGCCGTGACCGACAGCCGGCCGGGCCGGTCCTGGCACCGGTACAGCTTCTGCCCGTCGAACGGCGGCGCGGCCGGATAGCCGATCGCCGTGACGCTCTTCGTCTTCGGCACGGCGGGAGCCTTGAAGTCGACCGGCAGAGCCGAGCCGACCATCTCCTCCAGCGACTTGCCGCCGCTGCCCTTCTCCGGCGTCACATGGATCACCGCGAAGTCGTACGGGGCACCGTCCCCGCCCGTCGAACCGCCCTGCTCGATCCACTGGTCCGAGGTCTGCGCCCAGTCGCCCCACCAGACACCGTAGGGAGCCACGTCCTTGCGGGTGGCGTTCTCCAGTTCAGCGACCGGCTTGCCGTCGTCGTTGTACGACGGCACGAACGCGATGTTGCGGTACCAGCCGCCCTTCTTGCCCGCGTGCACGCAGTGGCCCGCCGTCCACACCAGGTTGGACTTGCCCGGGTGGGCGGGGTCCTTCACGACTGTCGCCGAGCAGACGGCCGAGCCCTTGGGGGAGTCGAAGAACACCTTCCCGGCCGTGGGGGCGTTGGCGTGGTAGGACGGCGGCACGGCCTGCGCCTCGACGGGCTCGGGCGTGGGGTCGGTGACGCCCTGGTCACCGGAGAGGTCGCTGTCGTCCACGCCCTGGTCGGGCTCCTCGGCCTCCCGCATGCGGTCCGGGTCCCAGAGACCCTCGATGATCGGGTTGATGTACTCGTTGGCCTCGCGCAGCCAGTCGTCCCGGTCCCAGTTCTTCCAGGCGCCGTTCTTCCACTTGTCGACGTCGATCCCGTGCTCGCGGAGCCGGTCCCTGATGTCGTCCGGGATCTTGAGCTTGCCGTCGTCGGAGGCGGTGGCGGACGCGGAGGCCTCACCGCCCGCCGCGGCGTCGCCCGACTCGCAGGCGGCGGCGGTCAGCGTGAGCGCCGAGGCGAGGGCCACCGCGGCCAGCACGGGGGAGTTCCTGCGGCGCGTCCACCCCCCTCGGCTGGTGGTTGACGACGGCCGTATGGATCGCATGATCTGACTCCCCCTGATGTGAACGAACTGGGACGAACTCGCGCCTCGGGCAGCGTGTCCGCCGAACTCACGGGGAGTTCGGGCCGGCCTCCCGGCGCCCGGGAACGGCACCACACACTATGCGGTGGCTGTGGGGGCGGTCCGACGGAACCGCAACAGTTCCGTCACGGAAAGGATCTTGAAGCAACCCGTAACCCGGTGAGCGGTCGGGGGTTGGTAGCGGTGGGGGTTCTGCTGTCCGTGTGCGGTCCTCTGTGCCCGTGCCCAGTGGGAGGTCAGGGAAGTCGTGGCGGAATCCACCCGTGGGGGATGTGCGTCAGAGGAGGCCGCTGTGGGGCGTACGCCGGTGAGAAACCTCCCCGGTCGTGCGGTCGACGAGGACACGGCACCAGGAACGCGCACCGCACATGAGGGGATTCTGCGGCGCCAGTCCGCACGCGAGTCCGCGGCCCGGACCTATGCCCGGGCCCTGCCGATCGTCCCGGTGCGGGCACGAGGGCTGACCATCGAGGGCGCGGATGGTCGCCGCTACCTGGACTGCCTCTCGGGCGCCGGCGCGCTCGCGCTCGGGCACAACCACCCCGTCGTCCTGGAGGCCATCCGCAAGGTCCTCGACTCCGGTGCGCCCCTGAACGTCCTCGACCTGGCCACCCCCGTCAAGGACGCCTTCGTCACCGAGTTGTTCCACACCCTGCCGCCAGGCCTCGCCGGCCGGGCCCGTGTGCGCTTCTGCGGACCGGCCGGCAGCGACGCCGTGGAGACAGCCTGCGAACTCGTCCGCGCGGCGACCGGGCGGACCGGCCTCATCGCGTTCACCGGCGCCTGCCACGGAAGAACCGCCGGGCCGCCCGACGCGCTCACGGATGCCCACGACGCACGGGTCACCCGCCTGCCCTACCCACAGGACTACCGCTGCCCGTTCGGAGTCGGCGGCGACGCCGGGGCCGACCTCGCCGCCCGCTGGACCGAGTCCGTCCTCGACGACCTCGGGCCGGGTGTGGCCCTCCCCGCCGGGATGCTCGTCGAGCCCGTCCAGGGCGAGGGCGGGGTGATCCCCGCACCGGACGCCTGGCTGCGGCGCATGCGGCAGCTCACTGCCGACCGGTCCGTCCCCCTGATCGCAGACGAGATCCAGACGGGTGTCGGGCGGACCGGCGCCTTCTGGGCGGTGGAACACAGCGGAGTGACCCCCGACGTGATGGTCCTCTCCAAGGCCATCGGAGGCAGTCTGCCGCTGGCAGTCGTCGTCCACCGCGACGACCTCGACACGGGTGAATCCGCCGCTCCCACCGGCACCTTCCGCGGCAACCAGCTCGCCATGGCGGCCGGCACGGCAACCCTCGCCCATGTCCGGGAGAACGACCTCGCCGACCGCGCGGCGACTCTCGGCGCGCGCATGCTCAGCCGACTCCGAGGCTTGTCGGACGAGTTCCTCTGTGTAGGGGATGTGCGGGGGAAGGGCCTCATGATCGGGGTGGAGTTGGTGGATCCCGAGAGGGAGGCCGGGGGAGCGTCGGTGATGCCGGACCGAGCACCCCGGCCCCTTCCCGCCGCCCCCGAACTGGCCGCCGCGGTCCAGCGGGAGTGCCTGCGGCGCGGCCTCATCGTCGGACTCGGCGGCCGTCACGCGAGCGTCGTACGACTGCTGCCGCCGCTGACGATCACCGATGAACAGGCGGCCGCCGTGCTGGACCGCCTGGCCGACGCCGTCCGAGCGGCTGCTCGGTGCCATGGGGGCGCGGCAGCGGCGCCGTACACACCGTGAGCCTCCATGCCGTGCTGGTTCACGCCGGGGGCCCGTATGCCCCGGGCCCTCGGGCTCCGACCAGTCGGCCGAGTGGAACTCCTCGGCTCGCCCGCCCCGACCGCACGTCCCTGAACCACCCCACGAGGTACCCGTGCTGAACGCCATCCCCGAGCCCGACCAATACACCACGACGCGGGGAGAGGGTTCCTTCGACGCCCGGCTGCCGGGTGCGTCCGTGGAGTCTCCGGTCCCTGGTCAGAGGCCAGGTTCACCGCCTGCCGAGGGGCTGAACGCCGGACCTGTCGGCGACCTTCTGGACCACCCCGACCCGCACATCGCCGCCCAGGCAGCCGCCGTGGAGAACCTGCTGCGCTGCTGGGTGCGCGAGAACAACCAGCCCGCCCCTGCCGACGGGATCCTCCGCATCCCCCTTCCCGCCAGCGGCACGGCCCTTCTCGCCCCGGTCCGCTACTGGTCCCCGACGGGCTGGCACCGCTTCGGCCTGCCGCAGCTGGCCGACGCCCCCGGCCACGCCCCGCCGGCCGATGCCGTCACGGTCGCTGCCCTGCTCACCAGAGAGACGTTCGCGGAAAGCCCCGACGCCGGCCGCGCTGCCGGTGACGGCGCAGGAGGCGTCGAGCTGGTCGCGGGTGTCGCCGAATCCCTCCGCCGTGTGGCCGCCTTCGTCAGCGATCGCCGGCGACATCCGGCCGACGGCCCGGACCTCTTCCTCGCCGCGGAGCAGGCACTCGTCCTCGGGCACCCCCTGCATCCCTCCCCGAAGAGCCGCGAGGGCCTCTCCGAGACCGAAGCCCGGCTGTACTCACCCGAGTCGCGCGGCTCCTTCCCTCTGCACTGGCTGGCTGTCGCTCCCTCCCTCCTCGCCACCGACTCCGCCTGGACCGAACGCGGCCGCCCCGTCCCCGCCGCCCGGCTCACCGCACGCCTGGCCGGGTCCGGCCTGTCCCTGCCGGACGGGTACGCCCTGCTGCCCCTGCACCCGTGGCAGGCGCGTGAGGTCCGGCACCGTCCGGAGACGGCTGCCCTGCTGGACTCGGGACTGCTCCGTGACCTCGGCACTCACGGCTCTCCCTGGCAGCCCACCTCCTCCGTGCGAACCGTCTACCGAACCGATGCCCCCGCGATGCTCAAGCTGTCGCTGGGCCTGCGCATCACCAACTCCCGCCGCGAGAACCTCCGCAAGGAACTCCACCGGGGCGTCGAGGTCCACCGCTTGCTCCGCGGCGGACTCGCGCAGCGGTGGCGTGCCGCGCATCCGGGCTTCGACATCGTGCGTGACCCGGCCTGGCTGGCTGTCGACGATCCCGACGGAGCCCCGTTGCCCGGACTGGACGTGGTGATCCGCCACAACCCGTTCGCCCCCTCCGACGACGTCTCCTGCGTCGCCGGACTCGTCTCGCCCCGCCCGAGTTCCCCGCCCGGGCCAGGGGCAGTTCCGGACGGCCCGGAGACGCACGGCCCAGTACTTCGGTCCAGGCTGGCCGAGGTCGTCACGCGTCTCGCCCGCCGGACCGGCCGACCGCAAGGGGCCGTTGCCGCCGAGTGGTTCCTGCGCTACCTCCAGCACGTCGTGCGCCCCGTCCTGTGGCTGGACGCCGAGGCCGGCATCGCCCTGGAAGCACATCAGCAGAACACGCTGCTTCTGTCGGACGCCGAGGGCTGGCCCGTGGGCGGCCGCTACCGCGACAACCAGGGCTACTACTTCCGCGAGTCCCGGCGGGCGGAGCTCGATGCCCGGTTGCCCGGCATCGGAGAGCAGAGCGACACGTTCGTCCGTGACGAGGTCGCCGACGAGCGCTTCGCGTACTACCTGGCCGTCAACAACGTACTCGGCCTCATCGGCGCGTTCGGTTCCCAGGGACTGGCCGACGAGCGGCTGCTGCTTGCCGCCTTCCGCCGTTTCCTCGGGAACGCCGCCTCCGGCCCGGCCCGGTTGCGTACGTCGCTCCCCGCCCTCCTGCTGGACTCACCGGTCCTGCGCTGCAAGGCCAACCTGCTGACCCGGCTGCACGGCCTCGACGAACTCGTCGGCCCGGTCGACACCCAGTCCGTCTACGTCACCATCGCCAACCCCCTGCACTGCTGACACTCCGACCGTCCCTGACCACGACCGACCTCCTTCATCCCTGAGGACACGCCCCCACCCCCTTATTGAGAGGAGCGTCCGGTGCCCTTCGCTGACCCCACCACCGACCCTGGTGCCGCTGGTCCCGTCACGGCCGACCTCGGCTCTGACGCCGGTGAGGTGGATGCCGTGGAGGGCGGGCGCGGCGAGAACACGAGGGACCTGAGCCTCCCGAACGAACTCGTCGTCCTCATCGCGGACGACGCGTCCGGCCCTGACGGAGCGCGGCGGCAGGAACAGGGCACGGCTCAGCTCTCCGTCTCCCTCACCCCGACCCGTGACACTTCGGCCCTCCCGGCCGAGGCCGACCTCCTCGATCGCGTCGCCGACTGGGGCCCGGCCGATACCTCCGCCGGCGTCTTCCACCTCGTCCCCGTGCACGTCGACCGTGACCTTCCGCTCATCAGCCGATGGATGAACGCCCCTGCCGCGGCGTTCTGGGAGCTGTCCGGACCGCAGGAGGTGACCGAGGCGCACCTGCGGGCCCAGCTCGCCGACGACGGACGGAGCGTCCCCTGTATCGGCGTGCTGGACGGAACGCCGATGAGCTACTGGGAGATCTACCGGGCGGACCTCGACCCGTTGGCCCGCCACTACCCCGCCCGGCCTCATGACACGGGACTCCACCTCCTCGTCGGTGCCGTCGCCGACCGGGGGCGTGGCCTGGGCGGTCTGCTGTTGCGAGCCGTCGCCGAGCTCGCTCTCACACAGCGGCCCTCCTGCGCACGCGTCGTCGCAGAGCCCGACATTCGCAACACCCCCTCCATCGCCGCTTTCCTGACTGCCGGCTTCCGGTTCTCCGCCGAGGTCGACCTGCCCACGAAACGGGCCGCCCTCATGGTCCGAGACCGGTCCCTCCGGCATCTGCTGTAGCGCTGTGTCATCGCACCATCACTCATTGAACGCGGCGCGTGACGCTGCGGTTCCCACCCGCCGAGGAGCCCAAGGTCTTGATCCCGTCCCCCGCCCCCGCCTTGATCACCCGATTGTCAGTGCCGGGTCGTAGGGTGGTCGCGCTATGACGAAGCCCTCACTCCCCGAACTCCTGCATGCCGCCGTCACCGCCGTCGGCGGTACGGAGCGCCCCGGTCAGGTGACCATGGCCGAATCCGTCGCGGAAGCGATCGACGGCGGCTCCCACCTGCTGGTCCAGGCCGGCACCGGCACCGGAAAGTCGCTGGGCTACCTGGTGCCCGCGCTCGCTCACGGGGAGCGTGTGGTCGTCGCGACCGCCACCCTGGCCCTGCAGCGCCAGCTGGTGGAGCGCGACCTGCCGAGAACGGTCGAGTCGCTGCACCCCCTGCTGCGCCGCCGCCCGGAGTTCGCGATGCTCAAGGGCCGGTCGAACTACCTGTGCCTGCACCGTCTGCACGAGGGTGTCCCGCAGGACGAGGAAGAAGGCCTCTTCGACCAGTTCGAGGCGGCCGCTCCCACCAGCAAGCTGGGTCAGGACCTGCTGCGGGTGCGCGACTGGGCCGACGAGACCGAGACCGGGGACCGTGACAACCTCACCCCCGGTATCTCGGACCGGGCCTGGGCCCAGGTGTCGGTGTCGTCGAGGGAGTGCCTGGGCGCCTCGAAGTGCGCCTACGGAGCGGAGTGCTTCGCCGAGATGGCCCGGGAGCGGGCCAAACTCTCCGACGTCGTCGTCACCAACCACGCGCTGCTCGCCATCGACGCCATCGAGGGCGCCCCGGTCCTTCCGCAGCACGAGGTGCTGATCGTCGACGAGGCCCATGAGCTGGTCTCCCGGGTCACCGGTGTCGCCACCGGCGAGCTCACCCCCGGCCAGGTCAACCGCGCGGTGCGGCGCGCCGCGAAACTCGTCAACGAGAAGGCGGCGGACCAGCTCCAGACCGCCTCCGAGGGGTTCGAACGGCTGATGGAGCTGGCGCTGCCGGGTCGTCTCGAGGAGATCCCCGAGGACCTCGGCTACGCACTCATGGCATTGCGCGACGCGTGCCGCACCGTCATCTCCGCGATCGGCGCGACGCGCGACAAGTCCGTCCAGGACGAGGACGCGATCCGCAAACAGGCCCTGGCGTCCGTGGAGAACGTGCACGACGTGGCGGAGCGGATCACGAACGGCTCCGAATGGGACGTGGTCTGGTACGAGCGTCACGACCGCTTCGGTGCCTCCCTGCGCGTCGCCCCCATGTCCGTCTCGGGCCTCCTGCGGGAGAAGCTCTTCGCGGACCGCTCCGTCGTCCTGACGTCCGCGACGCTGAAGCTGGGCGGCGACTTCAACGGCGTCGGCGCCTCTCTCGGTCTGGCCCCCGAGGGCACCGAGGGCGACGACCTCCCGCAGTGGAAGGGCATCGACGTCGGCTCGCCCTTCGACTACCGCAAGCAGGGCATCCTGTACGTCGCCAAGCACCTGGCGCGTCCGGCGCGGGACGGCGATCGCGCGGACATGCTCGACGAGCTCACGGAGCTGATCCAGGCGGCGGGCGGTCGCACCCTGGGCCTGTTCTCCTCGATGCGGGGGGCCCAGCTGGCCGCCGAGGAACTGCGCTCCCGGATCCCGGAGTTCCCGATCCTCCTCCAGGGCGAGGAGACGCTCGGCGAGCTCATCAAGAACTTCGCGGCGGACCCGAAGACCTGTCTGTTCGGCACGCTGTCGCTGTGGCAGGGCGTGGACGTCCCCGGGCCCAGCTGCCAGCTGGTCGTGATGGACAAGATTCCGTTCCCGCGCCCCGACGACCCCCTGATGAGCGCGCGGCAGAAGGCCGTGGAGGACGCGGGCGGCAATGGCTTCATGGCGGTCGCCGCCACCCACGCCGCGCTCCTCATGGCCCAGGGCGCCGGCCGTCTCGTCCGGGCGTCGGGCGATCGCGGTGTGGTCGCCGTGCTGGACCAGCGGCTCGCGACGGCCCGGTACGGGGGCTATCTGAAGGCGTCGATGCCCGACTTCTGGTTCACGGCCGACCGCAATCAGGTGCGGAGGTCGCTGGCGGCGATCGACGCGGCGGCGCAGCAGACGGAAGCCGGGTGACTCTCGGGGGGTCGGCAGCCGCGGCGGCGGAGCCACCGCCGATCCCCACCGCCACCCAGCCTCAGGCTGGCCCGCGGGTACCGGCCGGCCCCGGACAGCACAGGGCCCCGGAACCGGCGCAGAGGTCCCGGGGCCCGGTCAGAGGGTGGGCCCGCTGGGCCCACCCGACGCGGTGCGTGGCGTCAGACGCGGCGCAGTACGGCCACCACCTTGCCGAGGATGGTCGCGTCGTCGCCGGGGATCGGCTCGTAGGCAGCGTTGTGCGGCAGGAGCCAGACGTGGCCGTCCTCGCGCTTGAAGCGCTTGACAGTTGCCTCTCCGTCGAGCATCGCGGCCACGATGTCGCCGTTCTCCGCGACCGGCTGACGGCGGACCGTGACCCAGTCGCCGTCGCAGATCGCGGCCTCGATCATCGAGTCCCCGACGACCTTCAGGACGAACAGCTCACCGTCGCCGACCAACTGGCGAGGGAGAGGGAAGACGTCCTCGACGGACTCCTCTGCGAGGATCGGGCCACCGGCGGCGATGCGGCCGACCAGCGGGACGTACGACGCGGCGGGCTTGCCCGCGGTGTCCGTGGGCTGCACGGAGGCGGCCTGGTCCGAGCCGCGCACCTCGTACGCGCGCGGGCGGTGCGGGTCGCGGCGCAGGAAACCCTTGCGCTCCAGGGCCATCAGCTGGTGTGCGACGGAGGAGGTGCTGGAAAGGCCGACGGCCTGGCCGATCTCCCGCATCGACGGCGGGTAGCCGCGCCGCTGCACTGAGTCCCTGATGACCTCGATCACGCGGCGTTGGCGGTCGGTAAGTCCGGAGCTGTCCGCCCGGATGCCGGGAGGTCGTCCCGGCAAGGAGCGCTTGTGCCCCTCCGGGTTCGTAACTTCGTTCATCGCGTGCACCGGCTCGAGTCGGCCCTGGGAGCGGTCCTGGGCAGTGATGGTGGCGCTGTCTGCGGTGGTGGTCACGTCGGCCCCTCTCGATGGTCTCCCTGCTGGACAACGGTAGTTGGTTTCGAAAGGTTGCGCCAAACACACGTTCGAGTGAAAAATCGCGAATCGCCCTACGCGATCATGCGTCCGGGTGTATTGGCTGCCGCGTTTCCTGGCGGGCAAAAGGGTTCATTGCTGTACTCTTCACCGCCGGGGTGATCGCCTCGTGGACTGTTGCCCCAGTCTGCCATCCGGCATTCCCCTGCCCTGGGGCCAGTGGCCATCTGTGCGGGAGTCCCACGCCCCCTCCTCGCGGCGCCCACGGTATCTCCGCATGTGCCGTAGCGATACGGCCGGGCGTGAACGGATGCGTCCGGCGGGCGAGTGTCATGTGCGTTCGCGCGCGAACAGCGGGGTGGCGGTGTGCGGCGGAGGTCGGTGTGGCTCGGCCTGCCGGGCCTTACCTGCGGCTACGCGTGCGACACGCGTGGGTGGCGTGGATGTATGAGCCAATCCCCACATCTAGTGGTTGGATTGCGGCAGCAGCCCACAAGTTGTGGTCCCCCGGGTCTCGGTGCCCATGGTCATCGCCTATGCTTGGGACTGCTTCGTGGGGCGCAAGATGCTCGGCGAGGCTATTGAGTCTGCTGTGAGGAGGGTTGGGAGTTCATGCACTGCCCCTTCTGCAGGCACCCCGACAGCCGTGTCGTCGACAGTCGAACGACCGACGACGGCACGTCGATCCGCAGGCGCCGCCAGTGCCCTGACTGCTCCCGTCGTTTCACGACCGTGGAGACGTGCTCGCTCATGGTGGTCAAGCGGTCCGGAGTCACTGAACCCTTCAGCCGTACCAAGGTCATCAATGGTGTGCGCAAGGCGTGCCAGGGACGGCCCGTCACCGAGGACGCGCTCGCCCAGCTCGGCCAGCGGGTCGAGGAGGCGGTGCGGGCCACCGGAAGCGCCGAGCTGACCACCCACGACGTGGGGCTGGCCATTCTCGGCCCGTTGCAGGAGCTCGATCTCGTCGCCTATCTGCGATTCGCCTCCGTCTACCGGGCGTTCGACTCGCTGGAGGACTTCGAGGCGGCCATCACGGAACTGCGGGAAGAGACGGGACGCACCGACGCGGACGACGGCGACCGCGAGGACACGGGTGCGGGGAGCCAGGAAGACGACCGCGGGCCCGGAGGGACCACACAGGTCCCCGAGCCCGCAGGCGCCGCCGACTGACCGGCGGGCCGGACCCGGACGACAGCTCCGGGCCCGGCCGGGCGGCGGCGATGTGAAGACCTGTTGCGGGCGATGTGAGTGGATGCCCGCAACACCAGACAGAACACCGTGCCACGGGAACAACGGGGCACTTCAGGGCGTTTTCGCCCGTACAGGGAGGCGGCATGACAGAGACGGCGAGCGGTCCGGCACGGAGTTCCCGCGCCAAGGGCACCAAGGCGAACAAGGGTCTGCGTATCGAGCGCATCCACACCACCCCTGGGGTCCACCCCTATGACGAGGTGGCGTGGGAGAGCCGTGACGTCGTCATGACCAACTGGCGCGACGGCTCGGTCAACTTCGAGCAGCGTGGCGTCGAGTTCCCCGAGTTCTGGTCGGTGAACGCGGTCAACATCGTCACCAGCAAGTACTTCCGCGGTGCCGTAGGCACTCCGCAGCGCGAGGTGAGCCTGAAGCAGCTCATCGACCGCATTGTGAAGACGTACCGGAAGGCCGGCGAGGACCACAAGTACTTCGCCTCGCCCGCGGACGCCGAGATCTTCGAGCACGAGCTGGCGTACGCCCTCCTGCACCAGATCTTCAGCTTCAACAGCCCCGTCTGGTTCAACGTCGGCACCAAGCAGCCCCAGCAGGTCTCCGCCTGCTTCATCCTGGCCGTCGACGACTCCATGGAGTCGATCCTCGACTGGTACAAGGAAGAGGGCATGATCTTCAAGGGCGGCTCCGGCGCCGGCCTGAACCTCTCCCGGATCCGCTCCTCCAAGGAACTGCTGTCCTCCGGCGGCAACGCCTCCGGCCCGGTCTCCTTCATGCGCGGAGCCGACGCCTCCGCAGGAACGATCAAGTCCGGTGGCGCCACCCGCCGTGCCGCCAAGATGGTCGTCCTCGACGTGGACCACCCGGACATCGAGGACTTCATCGAGACCAAGGTCAAGGAAGAGGAGAAGATCCGCATCCTGCGGGACGCGGGCTTCGACATGGACCTGGGCGGCGACGACATCGCGTCCGTCCAGTACCAGAACGCCAACAACTCGGTCCGTGTGAACGACGAGTTCATGACCGCGGTCGAGCAGGGCGGCCAGTTCGGGCTGCGCGGCCGGATGACCGGCGAGGTCATTGAGGAGGTCGACGCCAAGGCGCTCTTCCGCAAGATCGCCGAGGCCGCGTGGGCCTGTGCCGACCCCGGCATCCAGTACGACGGCACCATCAACAACTGGCACACCTGCCCCGAGTCCGGCCGGATCACCGCGTCGAACCCGTGCAGCGAGTACATGCACCTGGACAACACGTCCTGCAACCTGGCCTCGCTGAACCTGATGAAGTTCCTCAAGGACGACGGCAAGGGCAACCAGTCCTTCGAGGCCGAGCGCTTCCAGAAGGTCGTCGAGCTGGTCATCACCGCGATGGACATCTCGATCTGCTTCGCCGACTTCCCGACCCAGAAGATCGGCGAGAACACGCGCGCGTTCCGCCAGCTCGGTATCGGCTACGCCAACCTCGGCGCCCTGCTGATGGCGACCGGCCACGCCTACGACTCCGACGGCGGCCGCGCCCTCGCCGGCTCCATCACCTCGCTGATGACCGGCACCGCGTACCGGCGCTCCGCCGAACTCGCCGCGGTCGTCGGCCCGTACGACGGCTACGCCCGCAACGCCGACGCCCACAAGCGCGTCATGAAGCAGCACTCGGACGCCAACGACAAGGCCGTCCGCATGGACGACCTGGACACCCCGGTGTGGGCGGCCGCCAGCGAGGCCTGGCAGGACGTGGTGCGCCTCGGTGAGAAGAACGGTTTCCGTAACTCCCAGGCGTCGGTGCTCGCCCCGACCGGCACCATCGGTCTCGCGATGTCCTGCGACACCACCGGTGTCGAGCCCGACCTCGCGCTGGTCAAGTTCAAGAAGCTGGTCGGCGGCGGCTCGATGCAGATCGTCAACGGCACCGTCCCGCAGGCCCTGCGTCGCCTGGGCTACCTGGAAGAGCAGATCGAGGCGATCGTCGCCCACATCGCCGACCACGGCAATGTGATCGACGCCCCGAGCCTCAAGCCCGAGCACTACGAGGTGTTCGACTGCGCCATGGGCGACCGGTCCATCTCCGCGATGGGCCACGTCCGCATGATGGCCGCGATCCAGCCGTGGATCTCCGGCGCCATCTCCAAGACGGTCAACATGCCGGAGTCGGCGACCGTCGAGGAGGTCGAGGAGATCTACTTCGAGGCCTGGAAGCTGGGCGTCAAGGCGCTCGCGATCTACCGCGACAACTGCAAGGTCGGCCAGCCGCTCTCCGCCAAGAAGAAGGAGGAGGAGAAGGCCGAGGAGCCCGCGGCCGTCGAGGCCAAGGTCGAGAAGGTGGTCGAGTACCGCCCGGTCCGCAAGCGCCTCCCGAAGGGACGTCCCGGCATCACCACGTCCTTCACCGTCGGCGGTGCCGAGGGCTACATGACCGCCAACTCCTACCCGGACGACGGTCTGGGCGAGGTCTTCCTGAAGATGTCCAAGCAGGGCTCGACCCTCGCGGGCATGATGGACGCCTTCTCCATCGCGGTCTCCGTCGGCCTCCAGTACGGCGTCCCCCTGGAGACGTACGTCTCGAAGTTCACGAACATGCGCTTCGAGCCGGCCGGCATGACGGACGACCCGGACGTGCGGATGGCGCAGTCGATCGTCGACTACATCTTCCGCCGCCTGGCGCTGGACTTCCTGCCCTTCGAGACGCGCTCCGCGCTCGGCATCCACTCCGCCGATGAGCGCCAGCGTCACCTCGAGACGGGTTCGTACGAGCCGAACGACGACGAGGTCGACGTCGAGGGTCTGGCCCAGTCGGCGCCGCGCGCCCAGGAGCTGAAGGCCGTCACCGCGCCGAAGAGCGAAGTGGCTCCCCAGCCCGCCCCGCAGCAGGCTCACACCAGTGCCGAACTGGTGGAGATGCAGCTGGGCATCCAGGCCGACGCCCCGCTGTGCTTCTCCTGCGGTACGAAGATGCAGCGCGCCGGTTCGTGCTACATCTGCGAGGGCTGCGGCTCGACCAGCGGCTGCAGCTGACGCCGAGCGCCTGAGCCGATGACGGAGGGGCACCGCCTTTGGGCGGTGCCCCTCCTGTCGTCACAGGCTGCGGATGTCACGGCATGGTGCTCATGCCCCGCGTGCCGCACCCATCGTCCTGCTGAAGGACACGGGGTCGCCCTCGAAACCGCGCAGGCCGGAGTGGAAGGCCCAGGGGCCGGAGCCGTCCCGGACGAACTCCGCGACCGTCGCGGCCGTCGCCCCCAGGACACCGCCGAAGTCGTCCTCCGCGAGGACCGTGTACCCCTCGCGGATGCGCAGGCCCGGGTTGACCACGCTGACGAAGGTGCGCTCCGCCGGGCGCTGCTGGATGACGACACCCACCACCACGCGCGCGTACCGGTCGTCGAGGCGGTTGAGTTCCAGCATCATGACCTCGTCGTAGCCGAAGCCCTGGCCGTCCTTGCTGTCCCGGTTGAGGTAGATGGTGCCGTCGGGGGAGCGGCTGTCGAAGTGCACCACATAGGCGGGATCGCCGTGCGGGTCGTCCGCCAGGTATGTCGCCGCGACTAGGTCCAGATCGGTGGACGGCTGCCCCGCCGGACTGGGATCCCACCTCATCGCGATCTCGATCTTGCTCAGTCCCTTGTTGAGCCCGTCCACCAGAGTCCCCTTCCCCGTACCGACCCGCCTGTTCGCCCCAACTGCCGGGCGCTTACGACTGTTTGTCCATCCTGCCACGGGAGCGGGTGCGCGCGTGGCGGAGCGGTCCGGCCGAGAGTGACCGGCGCCACGCTCGGTGGCCTTACCATGGCGCGGTGCTGGTCAAGTGGATTCGCTGCACCGTGGTGGACCGCCGCGGTTTCGAGCGGGGGCAGCGGAAGTGGGCGGGGCTTCTGGGGGAGCCGGGGTTTCGCGGGCAGGGGGGTGGCTGGAGCCGGGGGCGGCCGGACGTGGCGCACATATTCGCGTTCTGGGAGAGCCGCGCCTTCTACGACTCCTTCATGGCGCGGTCCCACGGCCGGCTGGCGTCGGCCCAGTCGGGCACGTTCAAGGACGCCCAGGTCAGGCTCTTCGACTACCGCTTCGACGTGAAGACCGGCTTCGAACCGCGCTTCACGGACGCCGACCTGCTACGGGTGGCGCTCTGCCGTGTCCATGAGGAGCGGGCCGAGCATTTCGTGCTGATGCAGGAGAAGGTCTGGAACCCGGCGATGGCCGGTTCTCCCGGCATGGTGCGCGGGCTGTTCGGCGAGGCGCCCGGGCACGAGTTCCTGGTGCTGTCGATGTGGCGTTCGGACGCCGAGCACGGCAAGTACCGCACCGAGCGCGTGGAGCGGCTCGCCCTGAGGGCCCAGACGGAGGCGGACGTGGCGGCGCTCACCGGGGACATCGTGGGCATGGAGTCGAGCTGGACCGTCTGACCCGGTCGGCCGGACGGTCTGTTTCAGGATGGTTTGGTCGGATCGGTTCCGGTCGGCTGCGGGCGTGACCTGTGTGACCTGTGGTGCAGGATCTGTGTGACCTACGCTGTATGGGTGGGGTATGAGTGCTGCGCAAGCGCTCACCCGATCTAGGGTCTTGGCATGGCACGACCACGGCGCATCGTCCTTGTCCGGCACGGCGAGTCAACGGGCAATGTTGATGACTCCGTGTACGAGCGTGTACCCGACCACGCCCTGTCGCTGACCGAGAAGGGCCGGCGACAGGCGGAGGCGACGGGTGAGCAGCTGCGTGAACGGTTCGGCGGTGAGCGCGTCAGTGTCTACGTCTCCCCGTACCGCCGTACACACGAGACGCTGCGCTCCTTCCACCTCGACCCCGAACTCATACGCGTACGCGAGGAGCCCCGGCTGCGTGAGCAGGACTGGGGCAACTGGCAGGACCGGGACGAGGTCCGTCTCCAGAAGGCCTATCGGGACGCGTACGGCCACTTCTTCTACCGTTTCGCCCAGGGTGAGTCCGGCGCCGATGTCTACGACCGGGTCGGCGGCTTCCTGGAGAGTTTGTTCCGCAGCTTCGAGGACCCCGACCATCCGCCGAACGTCCTCATCGTGACCCACGGTCTGGCCATGCGGCTGTTCTGCATGCGGTGGTTCCACTGGACGGTCTCGGAGTTCGAGTCGCTGTCGAACCCGGGGAACGGCGAGGTGCGGATGCTCGTTCTGGGAGAGGACGGCAAGTACACGCTCGACCGGCCGTTCGACCGCTGGCGAGATCCCGAACCCTACGGGATCACCGGATAGAGTGGCAGGGCGATGACCGCTGATTCCTCCCATGACGTGCGCCTGGACCGCGCCCTGGCCAGCCTGCGCGGACTGTCCGTCGGGGACGCCCTGGGTTCCCAGTACTTCGTGCCGGTGAACTACCCGCTGCTGAAGCGCCGCGAGGTGCCGTCAGGACTATGGCAGTGGACCGACGACACGGAGATGGCCGGTTCCGTCGTCGCCGTCCTGGCCGCCCACCACCGCGTCGACCAGGACGCCCTGGCCCGTTCCTTCGCCGAGCACCACGACTTCGACCGCGGCTACGGCCCTGCGGTCAACCGCCTGCTGCGACTCGTCCGGGAGGGCGGGGACTGGCGCGAACTCGCCGCCGCGCTCTTCAACGGGCAGGGGTCCTGGGGCAACGGCGCCGCGATGCGGATCGCCCCGCTGGGGGCCTGGTACGCGGGCGACCCGGAGCAGGCGACCCACCAGGCGGAGATCTCGGCCTACACCACCCATCAGCACCGTGAGGCGGTTGTCGGAGCGATGGCCGTCGCCGCGGCCGCCTCGTTCGCGGCCGACCCCGGCGGGCCGCCCGGAGCCGAGGCGCTCCTCGACGGGGTCATCGACCTGGTGCCGAAGAGCGCGGTGGGCGCGGGGCTGCGCCGGGCCCGGGACATGCTCGACTACGGCAATCCGGCCACGGTCGCGGCGGTACTGGGGTGCGGCCGGCGCACGACCGCCCATGACACCGTGCCCTTCGCTCTCTGGTCGGCCGCCAGAAGCCTGGGTGACTATGAGCAGGCGTTCTGGACGACCGCGCAGGTCGGCGGGGATGTCGACACCACCTGCGCCATCGTCGGCGGCGTGATCGCCGCGGGCAAGGCGGGGGCGCCGCCCGCCGAGTGGGTGGGGCGGACGGAACCGCTCCCGGAGTGGGTGCCCGCTTCGGCCTAGCGGCAGAGGCCACTGCGTCTTTTCGCGAACTCTCCGTACACCCCGGGAACTCTCCGTAATCGCCCGCTCGTTGTCGTGACATCCGCTGTGCGAGCCGTCAGGGCGCGCAGGCACCGGAGTGGAGCGATGGGGGTGAAGATGGGCGTCCTGCTCGCGGTTCTGATCCACTGGTGGGGCGCTCTCACGAGCCGTCCGGGGAGCGAACCGCTCCCGAACCGGCCCGGCGGCCGCCGCCAGGCAAGTGTCACGCCCGTCGGCGAGCCGCCGAAGCCGGCTCGTGGTGCCGTCGTCTCAGCCGAGTCCCGGCCCGGCCGAGCCGGAGAGTGCCTCCAGGTCACTCTTGCGGACCCGGATCACCAGCCAGGCCGTGGCCAGGGCGAGGACGGCCATCGCCGCCGCCGGGACGAAGGCCGCCGAGATGCCCTGGGCCAGCACCTCGTGCCCCCACGGTGCGGGCAGTTGCTGCGTGCGGGCGAACTCCGCCTTCTGCTCTGCGGAGCCCTCGGCCATGAACTGCGGAAGCTGCTTCTCCGCCTCGTCCCGGGTCGCCGTGCCGAAGACCGTCGTCAGAATGGCCAGGCCCAGCGATCCGCCCACCTGCTGCGTGGTGTTGAGCAGCCCGGACGCGGCGCCCGCCTCGTGCGGGGCGACACCGGAGACGGCGGTGAGCGTCAGTGTCACGAAGTTCAGCCCCATACCGAAGCCGAACACCAGCATCGGGCCGAGAACCCCGCCGACGTAGGAACTGTCGGAGCTGATGAGCGCCTGCCAGGCCAGTCCGATCATCGCGAGCGCCGAGCCCGCGAGCATGAACGGCTTGGGGCCGAGCACCGGCAGGAACCGCTGCGACAGACCCGCGCCGAGCGCGATCACGACCGTCACGGGCAGGAAGGCGAGCCCCGCCTCGATCGGGCTGTAGCCGAGCACGTTCTGCACGAACAGCACGATGTAGAAGAACATGCCGAACATCGCCGCGGCCAGGCTCAGCATGATCACGTACGTGCCCGAGCGGTTGCGGTCGGCGAACATCCGCAGCGGGGTGATCGGTTCCTTGGCCCGGGACTCGATGACCCCGAAGGCCACCAGCAGGACCACGGCGGCGCCGAAGGACCCGATGGTGAGGCTGTCCCGCCACCCCTCGTCCGCTGCCCGGATGAAGCCGTAGACGAGGGACGCCATGCCCGTTGTCGAGGTCACGGCACCCGCGATGTCGAAGCGGCCGGTGTGCCGGTCGGACTCGCTGATGTAGAGCGGTGTGAGCACGGCGATCAGCACGCCGATCGGCACGTTCACGAAGAGCACCCAGCGCCAGTCGAGCCACTCGGTGAGCATGCCGCCGGCGAGCAGGCCGATGGCGCCGCCGCCCGCCGATACGGCGGCGAAGACCCCGAAGGCCCGGTTGCGCTCCGGGCCCTCGGGGAACGTGGTGGTGATGAGGGCCAGCGAGGTGGGCGACGCGATGGCGCCCCCCACCCCTTGCAGCACCCGTGCGGCCAGCAACTGCCAGGGCTCCTGGGCGAGCCCGCCGAGCAGCGAGGCGAGGGTGAACAGCAGGATGCCGGTCATGAAGACCCGGCGGCGGCCGAGGATGTCACCGGCCCGGCCGCCGAGAAGCAGCAGACCGCCGAAGGTGAGTGTGTAGGAGCTGACGACCCAGGTGAGGTCGGTGGTGCTGAACTTGAGCGCGTCTTGAATGTGCGGGAGCGCGATGTTCACAATCGTCGCGTCGAGTACCACCATGAGTTGGCAGGCCGCGATGACGGTGAGCGCGATGCCGGGATGCCCCTCCCGGCGGGCCGCACCTGGCTTCTGGTCCTGGAGCAATGGAGAGGTTGTCACTATGGGTCCCCCACGAGTGCGTTAGTGAACGCTCGCGTTCACTGCCGCGTCAACGGTAGTGAGTCCCCGACAGTGAACGCAAGCGTTCACTCGTGGCGTCATCGTTCGGCTTGTCCCCCTCTGCCGCCGTCCGGCACGCCCCCACATCCCCGAAATCCCCGCTTCTCTGTTCGTTGGAGAGAGTCAGATGGTTACCCCGAGCTGGGCGGATGCCCCCGCTCAGACAACCGCCCGCCGCCGCGGTGCTGTGCTCGAGCGTGCGATCCTCGACGCCGCACTGGACCAACTCAGCACCGTGGGCTGGAACGGCCTGACGATGGAGGCCGTCGCCGCCGGAGCCCAGACCGGCAAGGCCGCGGTCTACCGCCGCTGGCCGTCCAAGGAGGACCTCGTCGCCGACGCGCTGCGTGCCGGTCTCCCTCATTTCGACGCGACGCCGGACGAGGGCGGGGTGCGTGAGGACCTCTTGGCGCTGTGTCTGCGCGCCCGGGACGCGATGTTCTCCCGCCCCGGTGTCGCGCTTCGCTCGGTGATTCACGAATGCGATACGACGCAGGCCGAGCGGTTTCACGGTGTGATCTTCGACGGGGTCGTGGAGCCCACCATCAAGATGCTTCGAGAGGTCATCGAGCGCGGGATCCAGCGAGGAGAGGTGCGCTCTGATGCTGCGAACGGCTATGTCTTCGACGCCATCCCGGCGATGATGATGTACCGCTCCAAGATGTGCGGCTGCGAATGGCAGGATCATGAAATCGAGGAGATGATCGACCAGTTGATGGTTCCGCTGCTGCGGCCGGGCGGCTCCTGAGAGGTGCTCGCGAGGGGGGTGACGCCGCCAGGGCGGGCCAGGGTGTCGCGGGCGCTTCCGGGCGGCGTAACCTAGGGGCGCCATGCCGTACGAACCACCTACTCACACCGTCGAGCGCTCCCTTCGAGCCACGACCGGAGCGAAGATCGTTGCAGGTGTCGACGAGGTGGGGCGCGGCGCGTGGGCCGGTCCTGTCACCGTCTGCGCGGCGATCACCGGACTGCGCCGGCCGCCCGAGGGCCTCACGGACTCGAAGCTGCTCACCATCAAGCGGCGCACTCAACTCGCCGAGGTACTGCGGACATGGGTGACGTCGTACGCCCTGGGGCATGCCTCCCCGGAGGAGATAGACGAACTGGGGATGACGGCCGCGCTGCGGCTCGCGGCGGGGCGTGCGCTGGATGCCCTGCCGGTCCGCCCGGACGCGGTCATCCTCGATGGCAAGCACGACTATCTCGGTGCGCCCTGGCGGGTCCGTACGGTGATCAAGGGCGACCAGTCCTGCGTGGCGGTGGCCGCGGCCTCGGTGATCGCCAAGGTTCAGCGCGACAAAATGATGGCCGAACTGGGTATCGACCATGCAGACTTCGGTTTTGCGGACAACGCCGGGTATCCATCCCCCGTGCACAAGGCCGCACTGGCGGAGCGGGGCCCCACCCCCTACCACCGGTTGTCATGGGCGTATCTTGATGCGCTGCCCCAGTGGCGGCACCTCAAGAAGGTCCGCAACTGGGCGGACGGAAGTGTTCCGGAAATCGAGGGTCAGCTCGGCTTCGATTTCTGACGGTTTCGTTCGCACACATGCGCCACCCGCCCAAGCGGGCCGTACCAGCGTTTGATAAAAATCAACTCATGCCTCTCATTCCCGAGGAGCCTCAGATTCACGAGAGTGCCCAGGGTCCCCGCGCCACTCCGGCCAGCGGCCGCACCGCGCCGACCCCCCGTCCCGTACCCGGCCCCCGTCCCGCGGCTCCGTCGCGTCCCGGTCGTCCAGGGCCTCTCCGGCCCGCGCCGCCGGTGCAACGTACGCCGCGTGACGCAGCCGCCAAGCCCGGCCCGTCCGGGCCCGCCGCCGGTGCCGCCGCTCCGGCCGCCCCGCAGATCCAGCTGATCCCGGCTTCCGCACCGGGCGCGCTCGACGCCGCCGAGGAAGCCGTGGACCTGCTCCTGGACTCCGGTCGCGCCCCCAGCGACGTCCTGGTGATCACGACCGGCGAACAGCACCCGTGGGCCACCCACGAGCTGTCCTTCGGTGAAACCTCCTACTGGGCCCAGCACGACGCCCGTGACGACGTCTTCTACACGGATGCCACCATCGCGGCCCGCGCCGCGTCGCGTCCGGTGGTCGTGGTCGCCGTCAACGGCGGGTCCGAGGCCGCGGCCGCGAGCGCGCTGTCCCTGGCCCACTCCCGGGCGAGCACCCTGCTGATCGTCTGCGGTGACCCGCAGCAGATCAACTCGGTGCTGGGCGCGGGCGTCTGAGCCGCTTCCTCGGCGTCCGGTCGGGCGCTGGGGAGGGCCTCAGGCGCCGCTACGGCGGCTCCGCAGGGTGGGCGGTTCGGCATGCCCGGAGGACTGGACGTCGTGGTTGCGTACGGGCCTGGCCCGGTTGGGAAACGCGTCCTGCCGCCCTGCGCGGGCCGGCATACGGGTTCGTAGCCGTGCCGTGGGGCACGGCACAGCAACCGAGCCAAATGGCCCGGCCAGAGAATTTCAGCGTGCCGCTGCCGCGCGGCGCAGGACCTCCGAGGCGGCGCCACCGGTGCGCGGCAGCGGTGGCGCCGCCTCGGACGTGGCGAACGGCTCCGGTGCCGAGCCCGAGTGGGGGCGGCGTCCGCCGCGGCCTTCGCCGAGGACCTGCCAGCCGTCACGCGTCAGCGTGATGTACGCCCCGCAGCGCAACCCGTGCAGGGTGCACGCGTCGCGCAGGCCCCACATCCACGCGCCGTCCTCCTCCGTCCAACGCGCGTCGCCCTCACGGCAGTAGAGCAGCACCGCGGTCCGTACCGGAGTGCGGCGCCGCAGATCGTGCGGGATGACCCGGCGCAGCTGTGCGAGCAGCACGTTGCGGAACATCCAGCCGTCGGCCGGGGCCGGTCGGCGCACGAACGAGGCGCTCGCCCGCAGCCGTTCGTCCTGGTCGAGCACGGCGACGACGGCGGTCGCCGGCTGCGGATGGTGCCGGGCATGCAGTCCGCTGACGACCTCACGGGGGTCGCGCAACAGTGGGATCCCGGCGGCGGCCCATTCCGCGGGTTCGAGCAAGCGGTTGGCGGAAGTGGCGGACGTCGACGCCGCTGCCGAGGCCGGAGCGAATCCGAAGGTCACGGTCCTCCCTTCGGCTACGCGCCCACACTGCGGGCGAGGTCGGATTCCTGGGAGCGCGCACCGCAGCGAAGCCCTACCGGATCGGCGGGCGCGCCAAGCGGGAGCGGACCTCAATTCTTCCTGTCGAACTTGAATGCGGCAACGAGCAATTGAGGCCGTCGACCGTTATCAGATGATGCGCGGCTAATATCCCTACCCTGTGCGCCGCCTGGCCACCCATGGGACGTTCGAGCACGACACGTTCGTACGTGACGGCGGTGTACGGCGTCCAGAGGTGTGCGCAACTCGTCAGATGGCGCGTGCCCTGTGCTCCGGGGTCTACACCTCCGCCCCGGAGCACAGGCCCTCAGCCCTGCAAGGCCAGCACGAGCGGCAACACCCCCTGCGCACCGGAGCGTCGGAGCATGCGGGCCGCGACCGCGAGGGTCCACCCCGTCTCCGTGTAGTCGTCCACGAGGAGGACCGGGCCCTGGGCCTCGGCCAGGGCCGAGGCGAGGGCGGTCGGCACGGTCAGAGCGCCGTCGAGTGCCTTCAGTCGCTGCGCGCTGTTGCTCCGGGAGCCAGGGTGCGCGTCGCCGGTGTACTCGACGGCACCCAGCAGCGGCAGTCGGCCGACTTCCGCGATGCGTGCTCCCAGGGAGTGGATCAACGCGGGGCGGGTGCGGGACGCCACAGTGACGACGCCGACCGGGCGCGGCTGGGCGTCCGACGTGCCGGAAGCCCAGCCGCCGGGGCCCTTGGCCCAGTCGGCCAGCACGCTCACCACTGCCTTCGCCACGTCGTCCGGAACGGGCCCGTCGGGGGCCTGGGGAGCGAGCAGAGGGCGCAGCCGGTTGCCCCAGCCGATGTCCGACAGCCGCCCCAAAGCGCGTCCCGATGCGGCCTGTTCGCCGGCCGGGATACGTCCCTTGAGGTCCACTCCGATCGCCGGCAGCCCCGTGGGCCACATACGGCGGGGCTCCACCTCGACCCCCGCCCGGCCCAGGTCCACGCGCGCCGCGTCGAGGACCTCCACGGACGTGTCGGCGACGAAGCGCGGGCCCGCGCAGTTGTCGCAGCGACCGCACGGCTTGGCGGCCTCGTCGTCGAGCTGACGCTGCAGGTACTCCATGCGGCAGTCCGTCGTCGACGCGTACGCGCGCATCGCCTGCTGCTCGGTCTCCCGCTGACGCGCCACCCACGCGTAGCGCTCTGCGTCGTAGGTCCACGGCTGTCCGGTCGAGATCCAGCCGCCCTTGACCCGCCTGACAGCACCGTCCACGTCGAGGACCTTGAGCATGGTCTCCAGACGGGAGCGGCGAAGTTCCACCAGGGGCTCCAGAGCGGGCAGCGACAAGGGCTTCTCCGTGTGTGCGAGGAGATCGAGCGTGCGGCGCACCAGGTCTTCCGAGGGGAAGGCGAGCGACGCGAAGTACTTCCAGATCGCCTCGTCCTCCTTCCCCGGGAGCAGGAGCACCTCGGCGTGCTCCACACCGCGTCCCGCGCGGCCCACCTGCTGGTAGTAGGCGATGGGCGAGGAGGGTGAGCCGAGGTGCACCACGAAGCCCAGATCGGGCTTGTCGAAACCCATGCCGAGTGCTGAGGTGGCGATGAGCGCCTTCACCTTGTTGGCGAGCAGGTCCTCCTCGGCCTGCTGGCGATCGGCGTTCTCGGTCTTGCCCGTATACGAGGAGACCGTGTGCCCGCGCTGCCGGAGGAAGGCGGTGACCTCCTCGGCGGCGGCGACGGTGAGCGTGTAGATGATCCCGGAGCCCGGCAGTTCGTCGAGGTGCTCGGCGAGCCAGGCCATCCGATGCGCGGCATCCGGCAGCCGCAGCACGCTGAGACTCAGGCTGTCGCGGTCCAGTGGGCCACGCAGTACGAGGGCGTCCGA
This sequence comes from Streptomyces sp. NPDC050546, assembly GCF_044457425.1. Taxonomy (NCBI): domain Bacteria; kingdom Bacillati; phylum Actinomycetota; class Actinomycetes; order Kitasatosporales; family Streptomycetaceae; genus Streptomyces; species Streptomyces sp. NPDC050546. Next base: position 42,105 of record NZ_JBITGX010000024.1, on the reverse strand, counting down.
GCTCCCGCCGGTGCCGAGCTGCTCCGCGACGTCGGCCGTCACACGGGCGTTGGCGGTGGCCGTGGTCGCGAGCACCGGGACGCCGGGCGGGAGGTCGGCGAGCATGGTGCGCAGCCGGCGGTAGTCCGGCCGGAAGTCGTGGCCCCAGTCGGAGATGCAGTGGGCCTCGTCCACCACCAGGAGCCCGGTCGCGGCCGCGAGCCGGGGCAGTACCTGGTCCCGGAAGTCCGGGTTGTTGAGCCGCTCCGGACTGACCAGCAGGACGTCCACCTCACCCGCGGCGATCTCGTCCTGGACGGCGTCCCACTCCTCGGTGTTCGAGGAGTTGATGGTCCGGGCGTGGATGCCGGCCCGGGCCGCCGCCTCGACCTGGTTCCGCATGAGGGCGAGCAGCGGGGAGACGATCACCGTCGGACCGCTGCCCCGTGCCCGCAGGAGCGAGGTCGCCACGAAATAGACCGCGGACTTGCCCCAGCCCGTGCGCTGGACGACCAGGGCACGTCGTCTGTCGGCGACCAGTGCCTCGATCGCCCGCCACTGGTCCTCGCGCAGCCGGGCCGCTCCCGAGGCGTCCCCGACGAGACGGGCGAGGACCGTGTCGGCCGCCGCCCGGAGATCCGCGTTGCTCGTGTGCTCCATGCGCTCCATGAAACAGGACGGCAGTGACAACGGGAGCGCTGCACCGGCAGACGCGGGAGCCGGGAGATTGTTGGTGACGTGTCCCTGATCGAGGTTATCCACAGGGCAAACCGGAGCTTCGGATTCCGCGAGATCGTCTCCGCATGACGAACCACAGCGAAGCGACTGGATCCCCTGAGAACGGCGACATCACCGGGCCCGACGCACCGGGCAGGCACACGGACGGAGGGCAACGGAAGGGGGAGCCGAAGACGGGTGACACGGCCGGGCCGCACGCCCCCGGCCCCGCGCACGACAGTCACGGCGGCGAGCATCAGGTCACCCTGCGCACCCCGGCCGAACTGGCCGACGCCCTGCCCTATCTGCTCGGGTACCGCCCCGAGGACAGCATCGTCCTGGTCGCCCTGCACGACAAGGACGGACGCGGACGGTTCGGAGGGCGGGCCCGGCTCGGTATCCCCGCCAACGCGGACGACTGGCCTTCCGCGGCCGGACAACTGGCCCACGGCCTGGTGACGGGCAGCGAGCGCCGAGGGGCCAGGCCCGAGTCGATGGTCGCCTTCCTCTGCCAGGAGCCGGGGAAGGGCGAGTCCGGGCAGCAGGTCATGGAGCGGCTAAGGCCTCTGGCCCAGAGGCTGCGGGTCGAGTGCGGTTCCCGGGACGTGGTGGTGGTCGAGGCGCTGTGCATCTCGGAGGGCCGCTACTGGTCGTACTGCTGTGACAACGCGGCATGCTGCCCGTCCCAGGGAGCCCCCATGGGCCTGCCCGGCACCTCCGTGCTGGCCGCCGCGGCTGCCTACGCGGGGATCCAGGTGCGCGGCACGCTACGGGAGCTGCGGGCCAGGCTCCTGCCTTGGGAGAACGCCGCCGCCCTCGAACAGGAGGCCGCCCTCGACACCGCCAGCATGGCGCTGGTGCCGAGGCTCCTGGACGACGTGGGCCGCGCATCCGTGGCCGACGAGACGCTGGAACTGGCCGGGAGGATCCTGGACCGCTTCGCCGAGGCGCGGCCGGTCTCCGGAACGCTCCTGGCGGATCTCCGCGACGACGAACTGCTCGGGCACGACGAGGCAGCCCGGCTGATCCTCGGTCTCCAGGATCGCGCGACTCGCGACCGCGCGGCCGAGTGGATGGAGGGCGACGATGCCGCACGCGCCCTTCGCCTCTGGCGGACGCTGGCCCGTCGCTGCGTCGGCCCCTACGGCGAACATGCCGCAGCGCCGCTCACTCTCGCGGGTTGGGTCGCGTGGTCCACCGGCGACGAACTGGAGGCCCGGGAAGCCCTCGCCATGGCTCTGGGCGCGGATCCCGACTACCTCTTCGCCCGTCTCCTGCACCAGGCTTGCAATGAAGGCCTCGACCCGGAGTCGATCCGCACCTGCCTGCGAGCGGAGCGTGAAGGCCGTGGGCGAGCGGTGGTCGACCACGCCATGATCCGTGCGCACGTCTCCGAGGCCGTCGGGCGAGAGGCGATGGTGCCGCAGCCCGACCCCGACCCCGAGCCCATGCCCGAGGCGTCGCCCCCACGCCGTCGTCGCCGCTCCCGTTCCGCCGGTGCTGCCGACACTGTCTCCGGCCGTATCCGTGCCGGCCGCGACACGAGCCCGCCGACCTCGCTCCGGCGTAAGCCGGCGGGCACCACGCGCCCCGCCGGTGCCGCGGAGGCGGGTATGCGCCCCGAGCGTGCGACGACGGGTCCCGCGCGGTCCGGCAGCGTGCGCACGGGCGGCACGCGTGCGCGTACCTCACGGAAGTCGGTCCTGCCCTGCCGTGACGCGGGTGAGGACGGCGTTCAGCCGGCTCACGGCACGGAGCGGGAGGAGTGACCCATCGCCGCTCCTGTCGTCCGGTGGCCTTGACGCACAAGGGCCGGGGCGCGGGCGTGACTCGGAGGACGTCCATGGCGTTCACCTGAGTGGCGCAACGCCCGAACGGATGGTGACGCCGCATCGCCCCTGCCCCGTCGGAGCCCCCCGGCACCGGCGCCGAACCCCATCGAGGCGTACAGAGCCCAGAGGAAGCCTTCCCATGCATCAGCCGACTCCGCCCTCCTCCGCTGCCGGCGACCGCCGCTCCACAGCGGGGCCTCCACCGTCCTTCGTGTCCGGCCTCGGCCTGTCCGAGGGCGGCGTTCCGCGGCCGGGGGGCCAGGATGCCTCTCCGCGATCAGTGGCCCGCGTCGACGGCTACGGGCCCAGGTTCCCCGGAGGCGCCTCACACCTCGCGCCGCCCGCCGGCCCGGACTCTCGCTCCCCCTCGCCGCCGGGCCCGGGCCGTTCGTCGCCCCGATGGGCGGGCCAGAGCCGTCGTCCCGGATCCACGCCGGCGTACGGCTCACCCGCACCGCCCTCGGCTCAGGGCCGGGCGCCTGCGACTCCGGGGCACCCGCCCCCGCCCCGGGGTGCCACGATCCCCGGCCTGCGGTGGTCCGCAGACCTGCCGCCCGTCCACACCGCGATGATCTGTGTCGCCCTTCCCGGCCTGGCCATCTCGACGGAGGTAGGGCAGATGACCGGCCGGGGGCTGGAAGGGTTCTATCGCGGCGGCCGGCGCGTGCTCTCCCGGTGCGAGATCCGCGTGGGCGGACGGGAACCCCTCGCGGTGCAGGCCCGCATGGCCTCGGCCGACCGCGCCAGGTTCGTGGGCACGCTCCGCATGTCTCCGCAGGCCGGCCCGGACCCGGACGTGATCGTGGAACGCAACCGCTTCGCGGACGGCACGGAGCGGATCACCCTGCACAGCGCGGCTCCCCGCCCGATGCGCCTGCCGGTCGAGGTGGTCCTGGGCACGGACCTGGCCGACCTCGGTTCGATCGCCTCGGGCACCGCGGGACCCGAACTCCCCGCCAGCGTGCATGGCTCCGGCCTGCGCTGGTCCTGCCCCACCGGTAACGCGTCCGTGACGGCCGACCCGCCTCCCTCGGACGCCCTGGCCTCGGCCGGGTTGCTGCGGTGGGAGCTCGACCTGCCGCCGGGCGGAAGCATGAGTGTGGAACTGCGGGTGCGGCCGGACGGCGCGGGGCCTCTCCGAGCCGCGGGCCGCGCCGCGACCAGCCCCCTGGCCGGGGCGCGTGCGGAAGGCGACGACCCCAGAGTCTCCGCCCTCTTGCGGACGAGCATCGAGGACCTCCAGGCCCTCTTGCTGCGTGACTCCGTGAACCCCGCCGACACCCATCTCGCCGCCGGGGCGCCCTGGCGCTGTGGTCTGGCACCCGCCGACGCGCTCGTCGCTGCCCGGATGGCCCTGCCACTCGGTACCGGGCTGGCGGCGGGGACGCTGCGGATCCTCGCCCGGACCCAACTCACCGGCCCGGGAGCGCAGTCCGGGATGATCCCCGGCCCGAGACGCGACGCCGGGCCGTACCTTCCGCCGCAGTGCACCGGGACGGAGGCGACGCTGCTCTTCCCCGTACTGCTCGCCGAAGCCCGGCGCTGGGGGCTCGGTGAGCAGGAGACGGAGGAACTGCTGCCCGCCGCCGAGCGCTGCCTGACCTGGCTGCGGACCACCGTGGGCGACGACGCGTACCTGCGCGACCCACACCCTGGCGGACCCGTCCGCTGCGAGACACAGGCCCACGCCCACCGTGCCGCACTGCTCGGTGCCGATCTGCTAGAAGCCTGCGGCCGGTCAGGCGGAGCGGCACTCCGGGAGTGGGCTCAGGCCTTACGGCCCGCGTTCCGGGAGGACTTCTGGCTCGACGACTGCGGGGGCGGCCGGCCCGTGGCAGCCCGTGCCCCGGACGGCAGGCCCGTGCCTCACCTTGGCGCGGCCGCGGTCCATCTCCTCGACACCGGCCTGCTGGGCGGGGGCGCGGTGGCACCCGGTCTGCTCGACAAGATCTAGACGGAGAAGCTCGCCCGGCTGCTCGGCAGCCCCGTCATGGACTCGGGCTGGGGCCTGCGTGGACTGGGCGCGAAGGAACCGGGATTCAACCCCTTCGGCCACCGCGCCGGGGCCGTACGGATCCAGGAGACGGCACTCGCCGTCGCCGGTCTGGCCGCTGCGGGCTACGAGAGGGAGGCCAGCTCGCTGCTGCGCGGCGTACTCGAGGCCGCCGAGACCTTCGCCCATCGACTGCCCGAGATGTATGCGGGGGAACAGCGTACGGAGGGAAGCGCTCCCCTCCCGCACCCGGCGGCCTGCCGCCCTGCGGCCACCTCGGCGGCGGCCGGAGTCCTCCTCCTCACCACGCTCGCCGGCATCCGCCCCGACGCCCCGGCCGGGACCGTCACCCTGCGCCCCGTGCGCAGCGCACCCCTGGGAGAGGTCGGCTTCACGGGCCTGCGCGTGGTGGGCGCCCCGTTCTCCGTACGGGTCAGCCGGCTCGGCCTCGCCATGGTCGAGGAGGCGGCCGAAGGACTGCAGCTGGGGGCTTGACCTGCCAAGACAGGTCCCCGCAGGATCACCGGGAATCGACAGTGGAGCCCATAACCGACCGAAGTGGATCAGTAGTGGATCAGTAGTGGATCGGTAAGTGAAGCGAGCCGCGAAGGGAGTGTTTATCGTCAGGCAGACGACTATGATCGCCGCATGCCCTACGACCCGTCAGCGTTTCCGCCCTTCGCCGTCACCGTGGACCTGGTCGTACTGACCGTGCGTCGCCATGCCCTGTGCGCGCTGGCGGTACGGAGGGGCGAACCACCGTTCCAGGGGCGTTGGGCGCTTCCCGGCGGTTTCGTACGGGCCGACGAGGACCTGGCACAGGCCGCGGCGCGCGAGCTGGCCGAGGAGACGGGGCTGCGCGTCCACGACCCGGCCGTACCCGCCCAGGACAACGGCGCACATCTGGAGCAACTCGCCACCTACGGCGATCCCAAGCGGGACCCCAGGATGCGAGTCGTCAGCGTTGCCCACCTCGCCCTCGCTCCCGACCTGCCCGCGCCCAGGGCGGGCGGCGATGCCAGCAACGCGCGCTGGGCTCCGGTCGAGGAACTGCTGCAGCAGGGCGGCTACGGGCGTGACGCCGAGCCGGTCGCCCCGCTCGCCTTCGACCACGCGCAGATTCTGGCGGACGGAGTGGAACGAGCCCGTTCCAAGATCGAGTACTCGTCGCTGGCCACCGCCTTCTGCCCGCACGAGTTCACGGTCGGAGAGCTGCGTCGTGTCTACGAGGCGGTGTGGGGCGTGGCGCTCGACCCGCGCAACTTCCACCGCAAGGTCACGGGCACCCCGGGCTTCCTGGTGCCCACCGGCGGGACGACCACTCGCCAGGGCGGCCGCCCGGCACAGCTCTTCCGGGCAGGTGGCGCGACGCTGCTCAACCCTCCGATGCTGCGCCCCGAGGTGTGACGCCGGGTCTGGAAAGCGGCCTGCCGCAGCTCGGACAAGGGTGATTGCCCCACTCGAGACGGCCTTGCGCTGCCCGAAAAAACGGACATAGCGCGCTATCTTGCTGTGAGTGATCCAGGCCTTCGGACTGACCAGCAACTCTCGCAAAGAGCTTCCGCCCGCGGCCGACGACGTCTCCTTCGAGGCGCGAGCGGGCCGCGTCACCGCGCTGCTCGGAGCGCCGGGCGCCGGAAAGACGACAGTCCTCAGGCTCATGCTCGAGCTCCAACAGGGTCGTGGCATCACCTACTTCCGGGGCCGCCCCCTGCACCGCATCGCCCATCCCTCACGCGAGGTCGGCGTGCTGCTGGGCGACGTGCCGGGGCACCCGGCCCGCACGGTCCGTGGCCATCTGCGCATGCTGTGTGCCGCCGCGGGGGTGCCGGTCCGGCGCGCGGACGAAGTCCTCGAGACGGTCGGGCTCGTGAGTCTGCGCGACGAACGCCTCGGTGCCCTCTCCCGCGGCATGGACCGCCGCCTCGGACTGGCCTGCGTCCTCCTGGCCGACCCGCACACCCTCGTCCTCGACGACCCGGCCGACGGGCTCTCCGTCCGCGAGGGCAAATGGCTGCACGGCATGCTCCGGGCACACGCCGGTCACGGCGGCACGGTCCTGTTCACCACGTCCGACCCCAAGGAGGCCGCGCGCACCGCCGACCGTGTCGTCACGCTGGAGCAGGGCAGGCTCGTGGCCGACCAGGAGGCCACGGAGTTCTCGCGCACCCGCCTGCGTCCCCGAGTAGCCGTACGCAGCCCGCACGCGGCCCGCCTGGCCGCTCTCCTGGCCAAGCAGGCCCGTACCGCGCAGCGCTCCGTCGAAGTCGTACGAGAAGGCAGCAACCGCCTCTCCGTGTACGGCAGTACCTGCGCGGACGTCGGGGAGACCGCGTTCCGCCACGGCATCGTCGTCCACCAACTCGCCGATGAAATCGGAGACATGGGCCCCGGTGCGGGAGTCGCGCAGCCGGGTGAGCCGCACACCGAACCTGCTGGAACCCTGGCCGAACCGGGGCTTCCGGCGGAAGAGCGGCAGGAGCGGCAGCGAGCCGACATGGGACGAAGCTCCGCCGACGATCCGGATCACGACAGCATCGAGCCGGATCACGACAGCATCGAGCCGGATGACGACAGCGCCGAGTCGGAGCGGGCCAGCGCCGAGCAGGGCCACGACTGCGTCGAGCCGGAGGAGGCCGCCGCCGAGCCGGAGCGAGTCCCTGCCCAGCCGAGAGACGTCACCAACGCCCTCTGGCCAACCGCCGCGCCCGGGGCCGCTGAGCTGGAGGCCTCCCTCGACGCGCCTACGCCGACCGCACCGGACCCTGTGGCCACCGCCCCCGAGCCGCGCCCCACCATCGAGCTGGAGCCTGCTGCCGACCCACCGGAACCTGCCGCCGACGAGCCGCTGCCCGAATCCGGCCATGCGCAGCCCGTCGCCGAGCCCCGTGAGCACCCGGACGCACCCCCAGTCGGCCAACTGGGCAATGCCGTCGTCCCTGCTCAGGAGGAGACGACGACACTCTCCTGTGAGATGCGGCCCACCCTCGAACCGTGGCCGGCCGCCGGCCCACTGGAACCTGCCGCCGACGAGCTGCTGCCCGTCTCCGGCCATGCGCAGCCCGTCGCCGAGCCCCGTGAGCACCCGGACGCACCCCCGGCCGGCCACCCGGGCAATGCCATCGTCCCTGCTCAGCAGGAGACGACCGCACTCTCCCCCCGCCCTGCGCCGCAGGCCCTCGAAGCCCGTGGCGCGGCTCGTACCCTCGACGCGCTGCCCCCTCTGCCGCCTCCCATCTCCGTCCGTCCCGCCCCCAGTCCGCTCCGCCCCCTCCGCTACGAGATCCGCCGTGCCGCCGGGATCGGCACCGGCTTTCTCACCGGGGCCGTCGTGCTCGCCGTGTCCGCCGTGACCGCCGTCGTGCTCGCCCGTATCGGGCACACCCCGCAGCCGCGCCTGCTGGCCGCCTGGCCGCGGGAGCTGCCCCTGCCGCCCGCGGCGCTCGGCGCGGGACTGCTCGGCGCGCTGGCCTTCGGCGACGAGTTCCGTCACCCGGCCCTGGCCGCGGACCGCGGCACCGTGCCCCGCCGGCTGGGGCTGCTGGCCGCCAAACTGCTCGTCGCCTCGGCCACCGCGCTGGCGCTGGCGGTCCTCACCGTCGGCTGCGACGCCGAGGTGCTCTATCTCGTCTACGGACGGGAACTCGCTCAGGTTCCCGCCGACTGGCTGCCGCTGAGTGCGAGTTGGATCGGCCTCGTCGTCGGCTGCGCATGGGCCGGCGTACTGGCCGCCGGGGTCTTCCGGTCCACCACGGCGGGCCTCGCCGCGGTGGCCGCCGTGCCCCTTCTCGTCGTACCTGTCGTGCACAAGGCCCTGGACGGACCGTCCGTTCGAACCGCGGCCGGGCTGCCCCTGCGGCTGCGAGAGGTCCTCGTACCGCGGTGGCCCTTCGGAGGAGAGCGCTACCTGGAGGCGGCGCTCGGAGTGCTGTCCCAACCCGTCGGCGGCGCAATGACGTTGTCGCTGGCGGCGCTGCTCTGCGCGTATCTGCTCACCACCCTGCGGAGCAGATTCCGGTGACGACTGTCCGTAACCCCCCGTCCAGCCATGCGCACAACTCCCCGCAGAACGCCCATTTCTTTCCGATAAGGCGTCAATTGCGACGGGGTGAGCGATCACCCTTTCGTGTGCTTTTCACCAAAGACCTCAAGGGAGTTGGAGACGGCGCCGACAAAGGATGCGTGAGTACCCTTGCGCACACCATGATGACCGCCGCCCGCTCCGCTGACTCCGGCCTCGCGAGCCCGGGCGAACTCGACCGCTACCCGTACGCCGAGGCGCCCGCCGTCGACCGCGTCGGGGCCTCTGCCTGGGACGGCGCGGACCCCGAGCTGGGCCGTGTGGGCCGACGTGCCGCGGGCAACCGCGGACGCGGGCTGCACGGCCAACTCGTCCAGCAACTGGGTCAGATGATCGTCTCCGGCGACCTGGGCGCCGACCGCCCGCTGGTGCCCGAGGAGATCGGCCAGCGCTTCGAGGTCTCCCGCACCGTCGTCCGGGAGTCGCTCCGCGTCCTGGAGGCCAAGGGCCTGGTGAGCGCCCGCCCGAACGTCGGCACGCGCGTGCGCCCGGTCAGCGACTGGAACCTCCTCGACCCGGACATCATCGAGTGGCGGGCCTTCGGGCCGCAGCGCGACGACCAGCGCCGCGAGCTGAGCGAGCTGCGCTGGACGATCGAGCCGCTCGCCGCCCGCCTCGCCGCCGGCCATGGGCGCGAGGACGTCCAGCAGCGGCTGGTCGACATGGTCGAGATCATGGGGCACGCGATGGCCCAGGGTGATGCGCTCACGTTCTCCCGTGCCGACTCCGAGTTCCACTCGCTGCTCATCCAGGTCGCGGGCAACCGCATGCTGGAGCACCTCTCGGGGATCGTGTCCGCGGCCCTCCAGGTCTCGGGCGGTCCGGTCACGGGCTGTGACCGGCCGAACGAGGCGTCGCTGGGGCACCACGGCCGCATCTGTGACGCCCTCGCCGCCAGTGACGGAGCCGCGGCCGAGACGGCGATGCGCCAACTCCTCACGGTCCACCCCGAGGTGGAACGGGTAGTGCCCGCCCCGCGCGAGCACTGACCGCGTTCCGCGGGCGGCGCGGCCGGGTGTGCCACCCCCCTCCTGTGGCAGCGCCCGATCGATGAACCGCCTCCCGTCGGGCCCCGCGGGATCCTTCGCGATCCCGCGGGGTCCGACGGCGCGAAGGGGGCCGCCCATCCGCCGCAGCGGTAAAGTCACGTCCAGGAGTGACAGCCTCTATCCGTATCTGACCGTTTTTATTCGCTTACGGGGTGTGACTCGGGCCACGCGGATTGGGCGTAACGCTCGCGGGAAGAACGCGATGACCTAAGAGGTGACAGCCGCGGAGGGAATACGGACGCCGTTCACGGCGCTGTGCATCTTCCCGGCCCCCGCCCGCGCCGTCGGCCCATCCCCAAGCCGGCGGTCGGCTCCTGTCCACTGTGGACGGGGCCGGAAGCCGTTTTCCAACGTTCCGAGAGGTTGTTCGTGTCGGCCAGCACATCCCGTACGCTCCCGCCGGAGATCGCCGAGTCCGTCTCTGTCATGGCGCTCATTGAGCGGGGAAAGGCTGAGGGGCAGATCGCCGGCGATGACGTGCGTCGGGCCTTCGAAGCTGACCAGATTCCGGCCACTCAGTGGAAGAACGTACTGCGCAGCCTCAACCAGATCCTCGAGGAAGAGGGTGTGACGCTGATGGTCAGTGCCGCAGAGCCCAAGCGCACCCGAAAGAGCGTCGCAGCGAAGAGTCCCGCCAAGCGCACCGCCACCAAGACGGTCGCGGCCAAGGCGGTGACCACCAGGAAGGCCACTGCCACCGCCACGCCGGCGGCGCCCGCAGCCGAGCCCGCCGCTGAGGAGGAGGCGCCCGCCAAGAAGGCGGCCGCCAAGAAGACGACCGCCAAGAAGGCGGCCGCGAAGAAGACCGTCGCCAAGAAGACGGCGGCCAAGAAGACCAGCGCCAAGAAGGACGACGCCGAACTCCTCGAAGAGGAGGTGCTCGAGGAAGCAGCCCCCGGCAAGCCCGGCGAGGAGCCCGAGGCCACCCCTGAGAACGCGGGTTTCGTGCTGTCCGACGAGGACGAGGACGACGCCCCCGCCCAGCAGGTCGCCGCCGCCGGTGCCACCGCCGACCCGGTCAAGGACTACCTCAAGCAGATCGGCAAGGTCCCGCTGCTCAACGCCGAGCAGGAGGTCGAGCTCGCCAAGCGCATCGAGGCCGGTCTGTTCGCCGAGGACAAGCTGGCCAACGCCGACAAGCTCGCCCCGAAGCTCAAGCGCGAGCTGGAGATCATCGCCGAGGACGGCCGCCGCGCCAAGAACCACCTCCTGGAGGCCAACCTCCGTCTGGTGGTCTCCCTGGCCAAGCGCTACACCGGCCGCGGCATGCTCTTCCTGGACCTGATCCAGGAGGGCAACCTCGGTCTGATCCGCGCGGTCGAGAAGTTCGACTACACCAAGGGCTACAAGTTCTCCACGTACGCCACCTGGTGGATCCGTCAGGCGATCACCCGCGCCATGGCCGACCAGGCCCGCACCATCCGTATCCCGGTGCACATGGTCGAGGTCATCAACAAGCTCGCGCGCGTCCAGCGCCAGATGCTCCAGGACCTGGGCCGCGAGCCCACCCCGGAGGAGCTGGCCAAGGAACTCGACATGACCCCCGAGAAGGTCATCGAGGTCCAGAAGTACGGCCGCGAGCCCATCTCGCTGCATACCCCGCTGGGCGAGGACGGCGACAGCGAGTTCGGAGACCTCATCGAGGACTCCGAGGCCGTCGTTCCCGCCGACGCCGTCAGCTTCACGCTCCTCCAGGAGCAGCTGCACTCCGTCCTGGACACCCTGTCCGAGCGCGAGGCGGGCGTCGTCTCCATGCGCTTCGGTCTCACCGACGGTCAGCCGAAGACCCTCGACGAGATCGGCAAGGTCTACGGCGTCACGCGCGAGCGGATCCGCCAGATCGAGTCCAAGACCATGTCGAAGCTGCGCCACCCGTCCCGGTCGCAGGTGCTGCGCGACTACCTCGACTGAGACAGATCTCACTCAGCGCCCCTGACCTGCTGCTTTGCGGGTTAGGGGCGCTTTCGTATGCCAGCACAACGCTGCTACTCCAGATATCACAGCCTCTGTCATATGCTATTGGCATGGTCATATATCCAGACATAGCATCACTCCTGGACTCCTGGCTCCTCCACCTCGCCGCCGAGCGGAAGAGCGCGCAGACCCTGAAGACCTACGGCGACGGGGTTCGCGCCTTCCTACGATGGTGTGAGGCGACAGACCGCGCCCCGGTTCTCGACCGGCCGACGGTCAACGCCTTCGTCTCCGCCCTACTAGACGAGGGCGCGGAGGCCTCCACCGCGCGGTCCCGGCAGCTGGCCGTACGTCGTTTCAGCGCATGGTTGGCCGACGAGGGCGAGATCGACCCCGACCAGCTCGTGAACCTGAAGCCGCCGAAACTCGATCACAAGGTGGTCCCGGAGCTGGATGATGACCAGCTCCGAGCACTGATCAAGGCGTGCAAGGGCAATGATCTTCGCGATCGGCGCGACGAGGCCATCGTCCGTTTCATGGCCGAGACCGGCGCGCGAGCCGGCGAGATCGTCGGCATGAGCGTCGACGACATCGACCTGAAGCGGGGAATGGCGGTTGTGCGGCGGGGCAAAGGGGGCAAGGGACGCACAGTGCCCGTCGGCCCGCAGGCCGCCCGAGCGCTCGACCGGTACATCCGGGCCCGCAGGACGCATCGGCTCGCCCAGACGCCGGCCCTGTGGCTCGGTGATCGTGGCAAGGGCTTCAGCTATGACGGGCTCTACGTTGCGCTGGGGAACCGCGCGGAGCTGGCTGGCATTCCGGACTTTCATCCGCACGTACTTCGGCACACCGCTGCCGGGCGTTGGCTTGCGGCAGGTGGCAGTGAAGGCGGTTTGATGGCCGTGGCCGGATGGTCGCGCCGCGACATGATCGACAGGTACACGCGGGCTACCTCAGAGCGTCGCGCAGCCGACGAGGCCCGACGGCTCAACCTTGGGGACGTCTGATGTCCACGGTTACTCACATTTTCAAGATGTTTGCGCAGCAGCGCGACGGCATGCGACGTATCGCCGGAACGCATCTACCAAAGGGAACCCCGTTGGTCCGCCTCCGCTGCACGCGCTGCCCTGGGAGCGTGCTGGCGACGATTGAGCAAGGTGAAGAGGGAGTTCAGACCTACTGGCGGCGACGGCGGTTCCCCGGAGTTCCCTATGTCGACTGCGACGAGCATGGGCGCCTGATCATGGACCCGAAGAAGGTCGGAAAGAAGGCTCGAGAGGCTCTTCGGGAGGGAGCGCCGATCACCATGAGACTTCGGCCTTGTACACCGCAGCCCTGAATAGGGCAGACCCGTGCGCTATGCTTTGACCAAAGCTTGCGCGGGTTCTCCGGATCACCCGGGCGTTTAGACGTAGGAGAGCACCTACGAACACCACGTTTTCGCGTGGAGGTTCATGGTGCCCCCGTCCTTCCTTACCCCTGAGCAGCGTCGTCTCCGCGCTCAGATCGCCGCCCACGAGATGTGGGCCAACTGCGACGATCCCGCCGCTCACACCGCACCCGCGCGTAGGGCGTTCCTAGGCCGCTTCGAGGCCGAGGTAGACCCTGACGGCACCCTCCTCCCCGAGGAGCGTGCACGCCGTGCCGAGCACGCCCGGCGCGCCTACTTCAAGCGGCTCGCCCTCGCCAGCTCCAAGGCCCGCGCCGCGAAGGCCGGCGCCCGTCGCGCCCTCCGCGATGCTGCCCGGAACGGCACTCCCGCTGCTCTCGTGTCCGACGCCTCCCTGGACGGCGGTGGTCACGCATGAGCTGGATCCAGGAGAGTCTCTTCCCTCTGTCCGACGTCGAACTGACTCCGGCCCAGAAGGCCAGGATCACCCGGGCCAAGAAGAGGCGGGCTAAGTGGTACGAGGCCGAGAGCGCGCTGCCGTGCTGCTGGTGTGAGCGGCAGACCTTCCGTCGCGACGGCGACGACTATCCGTGGTGCTCTGAGGGCTGCCAGCAGACGTACGACGCCACACCGGAAGGACGCTGGACGCTAGGCGGTGGTGTCGGTGTCGCATAAAGGCACCGGAGCCGCCGCCCACGGCCAGGGCAACGGCTCCGAACAGATCATCAACCAGGCGACGGCTCGATCTGAGCTCAGTGTACAACCGTCCACTGGATCTGATGAAGAATCGCGCGCCGCGACCGAGCTGAGTGACCTGGTTCGGATCGCCCACGATCTCTGCGCGGAGGATGAAGCTGGCGTACTGACGCCGCCCGAAGGCATGACAGCCGACGCACCGCGGCGTGCGGCAATAGCGTACGCAGCCCGTGGCTGGAGGGTTGTACCGGCCAAGCATGGCTTCAAGTACCCCTCTATGAAGAAGTGGCAGGACGAGGCCACCGCCACCGACTGGGACAAGATCCTCGACTGGTTCCCCGAGGGCCAGCAGATGAACGTCTGCATCGTCACCGGCAAGGAGTCGAACCTGTTCGTACTCGACATCGACGACGCCCCGGCATGGCGAGGGAAGCCGGCCAAGGAGGGCTCCAAGACCCTCGCGGAGCTGGAAGTGGAACTGGGGAACCTGCCCCGCACCTTCACCGTCCAGACCCGTACCGGCGGGATCCACATGTACTTCTCGATGGAAGGCGTGGACTGGGACATCCGGAACGCTGTCGGCGTGTCAGGCCCGTTGGGCAAGGATCTGGACATCCGAGGCAACGGTGGGCAGGTGGTCGCGGCACCCTCGCGGGCACGTGAGGACGACAATGGCGCCGCCGGGCACTACACCGTCGCCGATGATGTCCCCGTCGCCGCCATGCCCCAGGCGTGGCTCGACAGGCTTCGTCCGAAGCCGAAGCTGAAGCGCGTCCCCCCGCGGGCACAGAGCCCAGCGGACAGCTTCATGCAGCTCGACTCCCTGCGGTTCAGTCGGCCCGCGTACACCCAGCACGACGCCACCCCCGCTACCAGCTACGGCTACAACGCCCTCCAGTCCGCGTGCAAGAACATCAGGGAGGCGCCGGACGGTACGCAGAACCACACCATCAACAAGGAAGCTCACGGCATGGGGGGACTCTTCCTCTCCGGACAGCTCGGGAGCGACGCCGAGTGGGTGAAGGAACGACTCCTTCAGGCGGCCCTTGAGGGCAATCACCCGCGCCATCGAGCCGTCAGGACCATCGAGTCGGGCTGGAATGCGGCAACTCCCAGGGCGGTGCCCCAGCGCACTCCGATCCGGTTCAGGAGGAAGTAAGTCATGAAGTATCCGTGGAACGACTTCGGTAATGCACGCAGGGTCCTCGCCAAGTACGGCGACCGCTTCAAGTTCGTACGGGACGACACCAAGGGCAAGTTCATCGCCTTCGACGATCGCAAGTGGGAGTGGAGGGGCGCGGACACCACGCTTCGGGCCGCCGTCATCGACACCCTCTCCGACATATCCGACGAGGCGCTGGAGTACGACGACACCAGGTCCACCAATTCCAAGGGCACCGAGCAGCCGTCCGAGCGGGATAAGTTCTTGAACTGGTCAGCGACTCAGCAGTCCGCCACTTCCATTGATGCCTGCATGCGGGTGCTCAACGGACACGCCGACATGATCATGTGGCCGGGGGACTTCGACGAGCACCGGCACCTGATCAACTTCGACAACGGGACGCTCGACACCAACACTCTCCAGTTCATGACGCATGACCCCGAGGACTACATCACGCGGGTCATGCCGGTGGCGTACAACCCCGACGCCCAGAGCCCCCTGTGGTGCTCCTTCCTAGAGCGGAATGTCCCGGACGCCGCCACCCGGGAGTACCTCCAGAAGGTCGTCGGTTACACCCTCACCGGGCGCTCCAACGAGAAGATCATGATGTGGCTGTACGGCCCGGCGAACACCGGCAAGTCCATCGTCGTCAACACCTTCTGCAAGATGTTCGGCGATGACTACGGCCTCACTGCAAACGACGGAGCACTCCGCCCGAAGAAAGGCGGTGGCCCCTCCCCCGAGCTGAATTCCATGAAGGGGAAGCGGTACGTCGCGGCTTCGGAAACCGGGCACGGGCAGGAACTCGACGAAGCCCTCGTAAAGCGCATCACCGGCGGCGACACCCAGAACTCCCGCGGCCTTTACGCCAACGAATCCAACTGGAATCCAGAATGCGTGATCTGGGTTGCATCCAACCAGTTCCCGCAGCCGCGTGGGGACGACGACGCCATCTGGGGGAGGTTCCGTCCGGTGGAATTCTCGGTGTCGTACGGCCCCGACAATCCCCAGCGCGACCCTCGCTTGGCGGAGAAGCTGTCGGAGGAGCTGGAGGGCATCGCCGCCTGGGCCGTCGAAGGGCTTCGTCTATACCTAGAGCAGGGGCTCGCCGAGCTGCCCCACCAGATGGTGATGGCCGCCGACCGGTTCCGTGAGGAAGCCGACCCCGTCCGAAGATTCGTCACCGAGGCAGAAGAAGCTGGGAAGCTGTCGCTAAAGCCCGACGCCCGCTGCTCCCGCACCGACCTGTTCTCCCTGTATCAGGGTTGGGCCAAGGCCAGTGGTCAGGGCACGTACTCCGCCCGACGGTTCTACGAGCGGCTGGCCATGGTTCCGGGTATCACGGACGTCAAGAAGAAGTCGAACGGCAAGGACTACATCGTCGGCCTCGACCTCGTCACTGTGAGTTGGCAGGCCACGCCTGGGTGGTCAGGGATGCAATAGGGACGAAGAAGGGATGGTTCCCCACTAGCCGTCCCTGGCCGTATATCTGACAGGCACGCTTTAAAGGCCTCAGGGACGGTTTAGGGACGACTCTTGAACTCTTCATCTCTTGATCGTTTGGGCTTTCACCAGCAATCATTCCCCTTCAGGGGTGAAAGGGAAGATTTTTCGGTCCCTTTCGCATGAGGGACAGTAAGAAGACCCTTCTTAGGAGTGAGGTTCAACTAATAGGAAACTTCGTCCCCATCATCCCCATGTGGCTTAGGTAAGGTGTCAGTGCCACCTCACCCGCTTACTGCCGTACTGAGTACCTGCACTGGCAGCGACAGTGCTACGCACTATGCTTGCAGCTGACACTCGTAACTATCACAACTATCACAAAGATAATCTAACTCAGCTTCTTGTTGACAACTTCATCCTTCAGTACTCATGAGTCAAAACTTCGCCACCTCGAATAATTCGCTTTTTCTCCTTTGTGGCCGAAGATTTACGTCTTGCGTGAGCCGCGCGGGAAGATATTTCTTTTAATTCGTGACGGCGTGAAGTTTATAGGTTCGTTCCGCATGGGGTTTTGGGTTCACGTTCTATCCCAACCGCGCCTTGTTCCTTTGCGTGGATGAGTCGTAGACGTCGGTCTGCAGCTGGCTTGGGCTGATCAGTCTTCAAGCATCAAGATCGCCTACTGGTGAATTTCCATCATGCGACGGTCTGGAAGTGATACTGGGTGACCGGCGCGGGTAGCGCGGTGAAGCCCCGTAGGGGGCGGCTTTGTGGTCTCGGATGGTCAAATGAACCTGCGAAAGGAACTTCTCAGAAGCGTGGGCAAGTCTTAAGGAGAATCCAGAGAAATGAAGCAGGCTTCCAGTTCTGACCTCTTAGCCCCCTGAAGTCGAGGGGAAAGTGGTGATCGCGAATAAATTAGGTCAAATTGCCCCAGGTGTTGCATATCTTTTGGCCTGAAAGGGGCTAGAAATGAAAGAAGTCGCCGGGTATGCCCGGATATATCGACTGAGGGTCGGTCCCCTCGAACAGAGGGGGGAGGGGGATGGGCGTGAAAATGTCCGACCGAATGACCCCGCGCAGTCATCCGTTTCTCTCTCTATGGTTTTCGGGCGCACAAAGAGGCAGGCCAACCTGGTTGTAGCGATACTCCAGCCCGCGCGTAATCCAGAGAGCCCCAGGATGATGACGGCTGCGAAACACCTCAGACCAATCCTCACGATGGCTCGGCACCTCCACCGCTAGTTCCGAAGGTAACGCCGTGCGCCCATGTCGTCCTTTGCTGGCTCGCCATTCTCCTCATCCGCATCGTCGCGACCCAGGCCGGCACGACCTCGACCCAGGCCCGTCGCGAGCCCCAACGCTGCATGTCGGGCTTCACCGGCTCCACCGGCAGGTTCTCAACCCCGAGCCCTCCCCGCTGACCAGCGGCAACACCACCGCCTAGAGGATCGCCCTTCAGGCGGTCACACCCATGATGACGATTCGGCTGCCGCACTCCTCACACCGTTCGTCCTGTGCAGCGTTGCTCATTCCGGGGCCGCTCCCGCGTCCAAGCGGTAGACGATCTTCCCGTCGAACTCGGCGAAGTCGAGCGACCGGTAGAAGGCGCGGGCGTCCGGGTTGTCGCTGTCGGTCATCCACTCGACGCGGCTGCACCCGGGGCGGGCGGCGGCGAGCGAGTGGAGTTCCTTCATGAGCTGGGCACCGATGCCCTGCCGACGAAGGGTGTCGCGGACGTAGAGCTCCTTGAGGAAGAGAGAGTGCGAGGAGCCCGCAGCCGGCCAGAGGAACGAGTACGCGGCAAGCCCCACGAGGTCGCCAGCCTCGTCCTCGACGACCAGTGCGGAGGCGAGCGGCGAGGAACCGAAGAGAGCCTCCTCGACCTGGGCCTGGCGTTCCTCGAAGGGCTGGAATTCGGTTGATCCGTAGAACCGCTCGATCTCCTCGATCAGCGTGGCCAAAGCGACGGCGTCTCCCTTGTCGGCGGGGCGGATCGTCGTGCTCATCGGCATGCATCTCCTGTTGTTCTTCACTCGGCTCACTGAGTCCAACGCCCGCGCCCGTCGTCGCGGTGCGGTACGGCTATGGAGAGGACGCGGCGGATGCGGCCGGCTGGTCCCAGCCGTGCCGGCGCAAGGAGTCCTGGACGTACCGGATGAGGTGTTCCAGGTCCGCGCAGTACACGGAGGGGTTGCGGTAGCCGTGGGCCGTGCTGAAACGGTGCGGGAGATAGCCCCCGCCGCACACCTCCACCAGCGGGCAGCCCTGGCACTTCTCCGCGAGCGCCTCGCTGCCGTACAGCCGGTGTTGGAGCTTGGGATGGACGAGGGTCGCGTCGAAGGAATGTCCGAAGACGTCGAGCCCGAGCCAGGAGGCCCCTTCCTCGACGGACCGCAGGGTGTCCACGCCCTCGATGGTGCCGTCGGACTCCACGACCACGCTCGTCGGCGGGGCCAGTCCGAGCGTCTCCACCGAGCCGCGCACACCGGAGCCGAGGGCGACGATGTCCTCCAGCACCCGGATGCTGTGACGGTGCTTGGGGCGGGCGAGCCAGGCGTCGTAGACCCGGCTCATCCACAGCCCGTACTCGGGCAGGTCCGGGTTGTCGCGGTGCGGCGGGTCGTCGTGGGTGCCGTGCGGTAGTCCGAAGTCGATGGCGGGCGGTTCGAAGGAGGCGAGGTAGTCGTGGACCTCGACCGGGTCGTTGGCGAGGTCCACCACGGCGAGCAGCCCGGCGAACAGGTGCGGTCGGGTGCGAAGCAGCTGGATGCCGCGTACGGCGGAGGCGGCACTCGACCGGGAGGAGTGGGTGAGCCGGTGCCGGTCGTTCGCGGCCGGCGGCCCGTCGAGGCTGACGCCCACGACGACCCCGAACCGTTCGAAGAGGTCGAGCCATGCCTCCGACAACAGCGTCCCGTTGGTCTGCAGCTCGAAGCGGACCTCCATGCCCGACGGAATCTCCTCCCGTACGACGCCGAGCAGGTTGGCCATGTGCTGCAGCCCGGCGAGCATCGGCTCACCGCCGTGCAGGATGACGTGCACGGTACCTAGCTCGTGCGCCGTGGCGTGCTCAGCGATCCGTCGGGCGGCGGCCCGGGCTACGTCCAGACTCATCCGGGCGGGCAGATTCCGCCACGCCTGGTCCTTGGAGTTGAAGACGTAACAGTAGTCGCAGTCGATGTTGCAGCGGTTCGCGACCTTGAGGATGAATGACCTGAAGGGAGTGTGGAGTTGGGGCATCTAGTGCTGCGGCTCAGAACGGCCAGGGCCAGATCAGTGAAGCTGCATGTGCGCCGTCGCCGATGCGGCTCGTCGCGGCTTGCTCAGCCATGAGGCGCTGCCGTACCCGGTGGGCGACACGGTCCAAGACTGCGTTGCTGGACGCCGTCTCCAATACGGAATGCGTGACGTCGGGTCCGGGGATGCTCGGGGGCGGTGTCATTCAACACTCCTCGTGGGGTACGCGACGGGGACCCGAAGCGGGACGACGGCGGTGGTTGAAGCGACAGATCATTCGGCAACTTAGCAGTCCTGCGGGGCAGGACTGCATACGGATTCTGGCCACATGATCCGGTCTCCGGAGGCGGACGAGAGGGTTCACCCCGCCTGTGTCACGAGAAGCTGCTCGATACCGTCGGCCGTCGCGTTTAGCCCCAACCGCCGGTATCCGACGACGGATTGCCGCAGCGTCTCGACGGCATTGTCGGGGCCGTCGGTCACCCAGACGCAGCGCCCGATGCCCTCCAGGGCCCGCGCTTCCTCCAACGGGCAACGGATGGCGCGGGCCAGCCCCAGCGCCTGCTCGAAGCGCTCGCGCGCGGCGGCTGTCTCACCGAATGTACGCAGCAGCTCTCCCCAGTGGTTCAGCACCTGTGCCTCGCCGCTGCGGTCGCCGAGCTCGCGCAGGATCTCCAGGCTCCGCCCGAGCGCCTCGACAGCACTGTCCCGTTCGCCGAGGACCGAGCGAGCGGCCCCCAGTTCGCCGAGCGCGGCGGCCTCGCCTCCGCGGATGCCGAGATCGCGGTACACCTGCAGGGCTTCTTCCAGCCCCCGGATCGCGGTTGCCGCGTCCCCGGACAGACGGTCCAGCACCCCGAGATGGCGGATGCTGTTCGCGCGACCGAACCGCTCGCCGAGTTCGATGTAGTGCTCCAGGGCCTGTGTGTGGGCTTCGCGAGCTCCGTCGAGATCGCCCGTGAGCCGGCGCACCACGCCCAACTCGTTGAGGGCGTACGCCTGGTGAACCCGGTCGTCGAGCTCGGCGTAGAGGTCGAACGCTTCGCGGTGGCGCTGCATGGCCCGGTCATACTCACCCGTGAGGCAGTGCACGACGCCCAGATCCCGCAGGGAGTTGCCCTCCCCGTACCGG
This sequence comes from Streptomyces sp. NPDC050546, assembly GCF_044457425.1. Lineage (NCBI taxonomy): Bacteria > Bacillati > Actinomycetota > Actinomycetes > Kitasatosporales > Streptomycetaceae > Streptomyces > Streptomyces sp. NPDC050546. The sequence continues at coordinate 21,477 of NZ_JBITGX010000024.1, read as the reverse complement.
TCGCCGAGCTCGCGGTAGATCGACAGGGCTTCGGACTGTGCCTCGACCGCCGCGTCGAAGTCGCTGGTCTGTCGGCGCACCATGCCGAGGTCGGCGAGGGCGTTGGCCTGTCCGAGCCGGTGGCCGACCTCACGGTAGAGGGCCAGGGCCTCGGTCTGGGCGCGGGTGGAGGCGTCGTTGTCCGCGGTCAGGTACCAGACGATGCCCGCTTGGTTGAGGGCGTCCGCCTTGCCCCGCCGATCGCCAACCGCATCGTACTGCGTCACCGCCTCGTTCAGGGCTTCGGTCGCCTCGGGGTAGGAGGACATGAAGCGCCTTATGACGCCGAGTTCGGCCAGCGCGTCGGCCAGCGCCCGCTGGTCGTCGGTCTGCCGGGCGGCCTCGGCAGCGGTCCGGTGCAGAGCGACGGCCTGGTCCCAGGGCCCGGCCTGCCGCAGGAAGGGGGCCATGGCCGCGGCCAGCCGGATCACCAGGTCGTGCAGAGCGAGGCCGTTCGCCTGCCAGATGCAGGCCAGGAGGTTGGGCCGCTCGGTTTCCAGCCAGGTCAGCGCGTCGGTTCGCGACTCCATGACCGGGGTTTCGCCCTGCGCCGCGTCGTCCGGCGGTGGCGGGACGCCCGCGCCGCTGCGGACGATGTGTTCGTTCGCGACGGCGAGAGCGGCAAGGTAGTAGGTGCATACACGCTGAACGGCCTGTTCGTGGTCCATGCTGTCTCCTTCGTCAGCGAGACCGCGGGCGTAGTCGCGTAGGAGGTCATGAAGCCGGTAGCGGCTGCCGGGGTGTTCGTCGATCAGGTGGGCATCGTAGAGCGCGTCGAGCTGCTCACGGGCCACGGCCACCGAGGCCTCGCCGAGGGCGGCTCCGACGTACACATCGAGTTCTGTGCCGGGGTAGAAGCCGAGCCCCCGGAAGAAGCACTGCTGCTCAGGAGCGAGGTCCCGGTAGGAGAGATCGAACGTCGCGGCGATCGCGCGGTCGCCAGCGCGCAGCTCTCCCAATCGGTGCCGGGCTGCCACCAGCCGCCCGCGAAGGTCCTCGGCGCTCCAGGACGGGTGATGCCGCAAGCGTGCCGCGAGCAGAGACACCCCGAGCGGCAGGTACCCGCACAGCTTGGCCAGCTCCTCGACGACGTCCCGGTCGAGCGCGTCCGCCAGCCGCCCGCTGAGCCGTACGAACAGGTCGACCGCGTGATCCGGCGGCAGCGCCTCCACGGGGAGCACCACCTCCTCGTGCGCCGCCAGTCGCTTGCGGCTGGTCACCAACACCAGACAGCCGCTCCCACCGGGGAGCAGCGGCTCCAACTGCCGGTAGCTGGCCGCGTTGTCGAGGATGAGCAGCGCCTTCTTGCCCGAGAGGCGACTGCGCCACATGGCGGCCCGCGCCTCGGTGATCGCCCCTACGTCGTCGCCGACGGGTATCTGCTGCGTCGGCACACCGGCGGCCGCGAGGAGCGAGGCGAGAGCCTCGGTGGCCTGCACAGGTCTGCGGCCCGTGGTGTGCCCGTTCAGGTTCACGAAGAGCTGACCGTCGGGGAACCGCTCGGCAAGCACATGCCCGGCGTGTACGGCGAAGGTCGTTTTCCCGACGCCTGGCATCCCGTCGATCACGTGGACTGGCAGGACCTCGCCATTCTCCTGCGCCGCATGGACCGAGCGGACCAGCGACTCGAGCTCGGCGGTGCGGTTGGTGAACGCCGTGGTGTCGCGCGGCAAGGAACGCAGGACCAGGGCAGCGCCGGGGGGACCCGAAGCGTCGTCTGGCCGCCCCGTGGGCTCCGGGCTTTGGTCTGGGGGTCGACGGTCGTCCAGGGCAGCAAGCACCGCGGTCAGCCCGGCCGTAACTGTCCCCAACATGATGAACGACAGCCAGGGGTGCTCCTGCAACCAGCCCAACCAAGAAGGCCAATGCGACTGCTGCGACACGGCGTTCGTGACCAGACCCACGAGCATGGTGGTCACCGCGCCTCCACCGGCGACGACGGCGATCATCGCGCCTCTCCGAGACCTCATCATGCTCGGGCCCCGGCGGCCGTGAAGGCGGTCAATGCCGCTCTGGCGCCGCAGACGGAACACCGCACATCGCCAACCGACCCGCTCACGAAGGCAACCCCCGAGCTCGACGCCCCAACTGCTCCAGCGAACAGCCCTTGTGGACCTTGGTCAAGGGCGCAACTACGTCACGGAAACGCCTTGCAGGCAACCAGGCAGACACGGCTCCCAGCACCAGCCTCCTCGTGCACTGCCCGCGGCCACCAACTCCAAGGCTAGGATTCCTGTTCCGTTGATCAAGGGGGCGCACTGTGGACCGCATCGAAAGGCCCGAACTCCTGCCGGACTGTGACGTACCGGCCCGCTACAGGGAACCCGATGAGCTGATCCTGGGCTGTCTCATTCACCTGGCCGACGAGTCGCTCGCGGACAACCGGCGCATCAGCAGTTTGCACGCCTGCGAGATCCGCGGTGGAGCGGACCTAGCGGCAGCGACGTTCATGTTCCAGACCCCGAGCCCTTGGCACGAGGACTTTCAGCGCATTCTCCGCGCGTCAGGCGTAAACATCGAGCGTCCCCGCTACACCTACGGCGAGTACACCCTCGGCCTTTGCTATGTGGCCGGCGCCAAGGGCCTGCCACCGGGCCTGAGGCATCGAGCAGTTGACACCCTGGTGTCTCGCTGCCACCGCGAAAACGTGGGTTACGCGGAGGCGCGGCACCTGCTGCCCAAGAACGACTGGGATTGGCTGGCGGACGCGGTACGTGAAGGATGGGCCGTGTGGACGGCGCAGCTGTTCGCGGACGACGAAACCGCCCCAGTGAAGACGCGTGTGAGAGTGGGCCTGGCTCTTGCTGAGCATGAGCACCCGACCGGCTACGTGCCTGAAGCCGTGACGAAGCTCGTCGCGCACCCGGGTGCTGCGAGCGCCGACCGCCTTGACATCGCGATATCCGTGGCACGTCGTGATCCCAAGGCAGGACTGGACCTGCTGTGCCGCGTTGCGTCGGATCCGCTGGCCCAGGCCGGGCACCGGATGCAGGCCATCGAGTTGCTGGACGAGTCCGATCCGGCCAAGGCCCAGGAGATGAGGGCCCTCCAAACCCGACTGCCCTCGGGCCGGGAGGCTCGCGACCGGCAGCGGGAGGCAGTTGAGCGCGCCCAACAGGAGGAAGCCGCCCGACGGGAACGAGAGACCCCGGAGGCTGTCATGGAGCGGCTTGACGCCGAGATTGAAAAGATTCTGGACAGCTTACGCGTCCGGGACTCGGACGAGGATTTCGCCGGCCGTCTTGACAACCACCTTGCCGAGACCGATTGGGAAGGCGTAGCTCAGGACATCGTCGACGTCTTCGACCCAGTTGGTGATGAGGACATCGACGCCTCCCTTCGTCTTCTGGCGACCATGACTCGCATCAGGTATGGGGATGAGATCGAAGCGGTCCCGAACGAGTCTGTGCCCGGCGATCCGGCCGCTGACGTCATTCCACGGCTCACTCACGGGGAGCTGGAGGCGTACGCGAAGGAGCTTGCGGAGCGTTCGTGGACGACTTGGAAGGAGCTCGTCGAAAAGCACGGCTGGGATGATGCCGATCGGATCGGTGAAGTGGAGCGTCAGGTCGACGAGACCACGCGGCACGTGGACGATATGGTCCTCCAGAAGGCAAGCAATCACCTGCGGGACCTCGAACAATGTTTGACGTGGGAGATCTGGCCAGCCTTTTTGGGCGCCGCAGCGGAAAGGAAATACGCCACGGCCCTGCATCACCTGGCGACGGCCCGTCTTCTTGCTGACGAAGCCGAGCTCGCCGAGGTCTTGTGGAAGGACGCGGCGGTGAAGAGCTATTCCTTCGATCCGCTGTCGATGTCCTGGCCGCGCGAGTTCTGGCTGGTGCTGGAGGAGTGGCGGCATGGCGCAACCGGGCGGTGAGGTGCTGGTGATACGGAACCTGTACCTCACCGGTCGCAGTGGGAGAAGCCGGCGGGAATGGCAAGGGCTCAGGCAACGTCCGTCTGTACCGAGCATGGACCACCTCCGCACAGGCGTTTTGCGCCACGAGCGTCGCAGTGGTCGGAGCCGGACAACCGTGAGTCAGGCGGGTGCGAGACACGGCCGGCGCCGTAGACCTGTGGCACGCACAGGGGAGGCTCGTGATCCAGAGCGGCACCTCGCCGCTTCCCCTGACGTGCTTTTCCTTCTCTCGCGGCCCGGCTCAAGCCCAACCTTGATCGCCTCGCAACCGCTGGTGGCTTCCGAGATACCCTGACGGGCGGTCCGAGAGACAGCAGCCAACCGCTACGCTTCGGACATCTTCACCTACCCTACGTGCAGAATGGAGTCTCGCTGTGGCCCAGCAGCAAGGGTCTGAGCAGCTGGAACTGCTGCCAGATGCGGCCGGAGGGCTCACGCTCAGTGAGCTGGAGTCGCATTTGCTCGGCGCTGCCCATCTCCTGCGTGGACTGGTCGACCAGGCGGACTTTAAGAACTACATCTTCCCGCTGCTCTTCTACAAGCGTCTGTGCGACGTGTACAGCGAGGAATTCGACGACGCTCTCGCCCATTCCGACGGGGACGTTGACTTCGCGGCTAAGGCGGATCAGCACCGTTTCGTCATCCCGGAGGGTCATAGCTGGGACGACATCGTGGCGGCGCCTGATGAGAAACTCGGCCGTGCGCTCCTTGACGCGCTCCGCGCGATCGAGAAGGCCAACCCGGACACCCTCGACGGAATTTTCGGTGACACACCGTGGACCAACCGTGACCGTATCCCGCCCCACGTGCTGCGAGCGCTCCTCAACCATTTCTCCGCACGTTTCCTCGGCGATGCGCATGCAGACGCGGATCTTCTCGGCCAGGCGTACGAGTACCTGATCAAGAAGTTTGCGGACCTGTCCAACAAGAAGGCCGGCGAGTTCTATACGCCTCGTGCCGTGGTCGAGCTGCTGGTGAACATCCTCGCCCCGGAGCCAGGCGAGACTGTGTACGACCCAGCATGTGGTACCGGTGGGATGTTGATCGAGGTCACCCACCACTTCGCTCGAAGGGGAGTGGCTCCCCAGCTGCTGTGGGGCAAGGTCTTTGGCCAGGAGAAGAACCTCACGACCTCGGGCATCGCCCGCATGAACCTCATCCTGCACGGGATCGATGATTTCCGGGTGGAGCGCGGAGACACCTTGCGCGAGCCCCGCTTCTTTTCCCCGGATGGGGGCCTGCGGACCTTTGACTGCGTGATCGCGAACCCGCCGTTCTCGCTGGCCGCGTGGGGTGAGAACAGGTGGGCCAGGGACCCCTACGGACGAGGTGAGACCGGCGTGCCGCCGCGCAGCACGGCTGACTGGGCCTGGGTCCAGCACATGCTCGCCTCGATGCAGCCCGGCACCGGCCGGGCGGTTGTCGTACTGCCGCAGGGCATCCTCTTCCGGGACGGCACTGAAGCCCGTATCCGCAGGAAGATCATCGAGTCGGACGCAATCGAGGCCGTCATTGGACTCGGGGAACGCCTCTTCTACGGCGCCCCGCTGGCCGCCTGTGTCCTCGTGCTGCGCGCGCAGAAGCCGAAGGACCGGCGGGAGAAGATCCTCTTCATCGACGCTTCTGACCAGCTGCGCAAGGCGAGCAAACAGAACGTGCTGGAGGCCGAACACACTTCCCGCATCCTGGGCTGGTACCGCGCCTGTGCGGACATAAAGGAGCGCAGCCGCTTGGTCGGTCTCTCGGAGATCGAAAGGAACGACGGCAGCCTCAACATCCCGCTCTATGTCGGAAAGGACCGCGCGGCCGAGCTGCCTCCGTTGAGCGAGGCCGTCGTCGCTCTGGAAAGCGCTTTGATGGACGCCGCGGCGGCAGAGAACGAACTGCGTAGCCAGCTCAAGGAATGGAGGCTCCTCGGATGAGCGGCGCCAGGAGCGCGGCGGACCTGCTGCCCGGTACAGATCTAGCAGCGGGACAGTTGGGCCAACGGGAGCTGGAGAACTACCTGTGGGGAGCGGCGGTCCGGCTGCGGGGGCTCATCGACGCGGGTGACTACAAGCAGTTCATCTTCCCGCTGCTCTTCTTCAAGCGGATCTGTGACGTGCACGACGAGGAGCGCGAGCAGGCCCTCGCCACGTACGACGGGGACGCAGAGCTGGTGGCGAAGAAGGAGAACTACCAGTTCCAGATCCCCGACGGTCACCATTGGGCAGACGTCCGGGAGGCCCGTTCCGGACTCGGCTCGGCGCTCGCCCAGGCCATGAGGGCCATCGAGAAGACCAACTCGGAGCAGCTCTGGGGAGTCTTCGGGGATGCTCAGTGGACGAACACCGAACGGCTCTCGGACGCCACTCTTCGTGACTTGCTGGAGCACTTCTCCACCCAGGTGCTCTCCCTGGCCCGGGTCCCGGAGGACGAGCTCGGGCGAGGGTATGAGTACCTGATCAAAAAGTTCGCGGACGACTCCGGGCACACGGCTCAGGAGTTCTACACGAACCGGACGCTGGTTCGGCTCATGACCCGGATGCTCGAACCGGAGCCCGGTGAGACGGTCTACGACCCCACGTGCGGCACAGGCGGCATGCTGGTCACTGCGGCGGCCGAGTTGAAGCGCCAGGGGAAGGACCATCGCCAACTCACCCTGTACGGGCAGGAGTTCAATGTGATGACCTCCTCGATCGCCCGCATGAACCTCTACCTGCACGGCATTGAGGACTTCCGCATCGAGCGTGGGGACACCCTCGCCGAACCGCTGTTCTTCGAGGGCGACCGGCTGCAACGCTTCGACGTGGTGCTCGCCAACCCCCCGTACTCGATCAAACAGTGGAACCGCCCGCTCTTCGCCAAGGACCCCTACCAGCGCAACATGTGGGGTGTGCCGCCCCAGGGGAGAGCGGACTACGCATTCTTCCAGCACATCGCCGCCTCACTGGACCCGGAGACGGGCCGGTGCGCCATCCTCTTCCCCCACGGTGTGCTCTCCCGGGAGGACGAGCGGGCTATGCGGGAGAAACTGATTGAGTCCGATCTCCTGGAGTGTGTACTGGGGCTCGGTCCGGGGCTCTTCTACAACTCGCCGATGGAGGCGTGCGTGGTGGTGCTGCGCACCCGGAAGCGGCCGGAGCGGGAGGGGAAGGTCCTCTTCATTGATGCGGCGCACCTGTTCGAGCGGGTGCAGGGCCAGTCATTCCTTAGTGAGAAGCACATCGCGGAGATTCTGGCCGCGTATCGCGAGTGCCGGAACATCGATGGCTTTTCGCGTGACATGAGCCTGGACACGCTGCTCAGCAGAGAGGCCGACCTGGCTCTAAACCGCATCATCGGCACGCCACCGTCAGACGGTACGAGTGACGAACAGGTGCCCCTGCAACAGGCACTCGCGGAGTGGGATGTACGCACCACCAACACGGCTCGTCACGTGACCAGTCTGATCGCGCAGTTGAAGGGAGGGGAGTGAACGTGCGGCAAGAGGCTTGGCCCACCGTGCGGTTCGGATCTCTGGTCCGGCAGGTGAAGGACTCGACGGATCCCGTGGCAGACGGGTTGGAGCGGTTCGTGGCCGGTGAGCATATGGACTCCCGGAATCTGCATATCGCCCGTTGGGGAGACGTGAAGGGGAGCTCCCTCGGACCTGCGTTCCATCGTAGGTTCCGCCCTGGTCAGGTGCTCTACGGCTCGCGACGGACTTATCTGCGCAAGGTCTCCTACGCAGAGTTCGAGGGGGTCTGCGCGAACACCACGTTCGTGGTGGAAAGCGCGGAGCCGGGTGAGCTTCTCCCGGAGATGTTGGCCTTTTTGATGACGGCGGATACCTTTCACCGTCATTCGGAATACTGGTCACGCGGGTCAGTCAACCCCTATGTGAACTGGCCTGACATCGCAAAGTACGAGTTCCCTCTCCCGCCCCTGGCCGAGCAGCGGCGGATAGCTGACCTTCTGTGGTCGTTCGAGCACACCGCGCGGGCGAAGGCTACCGCGCTGGAGGCCGCGAGGCAGGCCGAGCTCACGGCACTGGCCGAGCTGTACGACGAGCCGGAGTGGCCGGTGCGTCGAGTGGGCGAGGCGGGGGAAGTACAGCTGGGCATGAAGCGTGAGCCCAAGGTGCACCAGGGTACGGATCTTCGCCCGTACCTCCGCGTCGCAAACGTCGGTGACGATGAGCTGTTCCTGGACGACGTTCTCGAGATGAACTTCGCCCCCTCCGCCTTCACCAAGTACGCGCTGCGGCCGAAGGATGTGCTGCTCAACGAAGGGCAGAGTTTGGAGTACGTAGGCCGCGCGGCGATGTACCGCGGGGAGATCGAGGACTGCTGCTTCCAGATGACGCTGCTGCGCTTTCGTGCGGGCGATGATGTGCTACCAGAGTTCGCTCTCGGTTGGTTCCGCCGCTGCCAGCGCCTGGGGGCATTTGCCCGGGTGGCTAAGCGCACCACGTCCATGGCTCACCTTCCTGCCGGCCTCCTCTCGGCCCAGCCGATCCCCGTCCCCCCTATCTCCGTCCAACAACGCGTCGTCGAGCGGCTCGATGCCGCCCGCGAACTGCGCACCACACTCACCGAGGACCTGACACAGACGCGTAATCTGATGCAACGCACCTTGAACGTGCTGTTGCAAGGCCCTGGCGCGTCGGCGGACACAACGACGGCTGCGGGGGGCGACTGCCGCGCGTGAGATATGGAGTGAGGGGCAACTGAGGGTGAGCGAGGGGCGGGGGATGTTCAGCGAGAAGGACACGGCCCAGGCATTCGTAACCGACCGGCTCACCGCCTTGCCGGAGCAAGCGTGGGTCCAGCAGGACACTCAGCCGGACCGGGCCGAGCAGGATGTCCTCGTCGAGTCCGAGCTGCGCGACGCCCTGGTCCGTCTCAACCCGGCCATTTCGGCCGATCCCGAGCTCGCCGACGAGGTGCTGTACCAGCTCACCGCGCTGATCCGATCGGCGCGTGGTGAAGGCGTGGTGAAGGCCAACGAGAACTTCCGCTCCTGGTTGCTTGGCGAGAAGTCGATGCCCTTCGGGCCGGACCACGAGTATGTCTCCGTTCAGCTGGTCGACTTCGATGACCCCACCCACAACCGCTACCACCTCAGCACGGAGGTCGCCTTCTGCCGCGGTGCCACTCGGCGCCGTTTCGATCATGTGCTGTGGGTCAACGGGATTCCCCTGGTCATAGGTGAGGCGAAGTCCGCCACACGTGCCGGCATAACCTGGGCCGACGGGGCGCTCCAACTCGACGGTTACCAGGACGACGTACCGGAGTTCTTCGTCCCCACCGCCCTGTGTTTCGCCATCGACGGACGCGATCTGCGCTACGGCAGCCTCGGGCTACCCCTTCACCTGTGGAGCCCGTGGTGGTCCCCGGGGATGCGGCAGCAGCATCCCGAGCCCGGCCCCGACTACCTCCGTCAGGCCGTCGACGGTCTGCTGAGTCCGTCGACGGTTCTGGACATCGTCCGGAACTTCACGGTCTACAGCACTGACGACCGTCACCGGAAGATCAAGAACATCTGCCGCTATCAGCAATACGAGGCCGGCAGGCGGATGGCCGACCGTGCCGCCGCCGCGGCGCACGACCCGGACGCGCCCAGGCAGGGACTCGTGTGGCACTTCCAGGGTTCTGGCAAGTCTCTGCTGATGGTGTTCACAGCTCAGGCGCTGCGCACCGATCCGCGCACTGGTGCGCCCACGGTGCTGATAGTGGTGGACCGGCTGGACCTCGACACCCAGATCACTTCCACCTTCGGTGCCTCGGACATCCCGAACGTTGTCACGGCGGGCTCTGGTGACAATCTCGGGGAGATGCTCGCGACGGGCCAGCGGAAGATCATTGTCACCACGGTCCACAAATTCAAGAGCCTGGACCGCGTCCTGTCCGCACGTCGTGACATCGTTTGCCTCGTCGATGAGGCGCATCGCACCCAGGACCGCGATCTGGGGCAGCGAATGCGCGAGGCCCTGCCCAACGCAGTCTTCTTCGGTTTGACCGGCACCCCAATCAACCGAACCGACGTCAACACCTTCAAGACGTTTGGTTACGAGGAGGATGAGGGCCGCTACCTCTCGCAGTACACCCAGGCCGATTCACTGCGTGACGGGACGACGCTCCCGCTGCACTTCGAGCCGCGTGACGCGCGCTTCCGGATCGACGGCGATGTCATTGACGCTGAGTTCAAGAAGCTAGCCGAGCGTCTGTCCCCGCGTGAGAAGGCCGCCGTGGCCACTCGGGCCGCTCGTATGGGGCTGTTGATCAAGGCTGATAACCGGATTCGCATGGTGTGCGAGGACATCGCGCGTCACTTCCGGGAGAAGGTGGAGCCTGAGGGCTTCAAGGCGCAGGTTGTCGTCTTCGACCAGGAAGCGTGCGTCGAGTACAAGAAGCATCTGGATGTGCTGCTGGGACCAGAGACCAGCGAGATCGTGATGTCCACCCAAGGGCAGCCTCAGGAGATCCAGGAGCGTTTCGGGCGGGACAAGGAAGAGGAGGCGGCGCTGCTGGATCGCTTCCGTGACCCGGACGACCCGCTGAAGATCCTCATCGTGACGGCGAAACTCCTCACCGGTTTCGACGCTCCGATTGCTCAGACGATGTACCTGGACAAGGTCATGCGTGACCACACGTTGCTCCAGGCCGTCTGCCGGGTGAACCGCCCGTACCGGCGGCCGGGCAGCGATCAGGCGAAGTCACACGGTCTGATCGTGGACTACCTCGGTGTCTTCGCCCGCCTCGGGCAGGCAATGAGCTTCGACGAGCGGGCTGTCGAGCGTGCGGTTACCAGCATTAAGGAGCTGTGGGATCAATTCCCCGGCGCCCTTCGCAAGTGCCTGGACTTCTTCCCAGGGGTCGACCGTGCCGAGGACGGTTACGAGGCCCTTTTCGCGGCTCAGGACAAGCTGCCCGACGACGGGACACGACAGGCTTTCGCAGAGGCGTTCGCCCGATTGTCCCGGCTGTGGGAGGCGCTGGCCCCGGACGAGCGGCTGAGTGAGCACGTCGCCGACTACCGCTGGCTTGCGAAGGTGCACCACTCCGTACGGCCCAGCAACGCCACGAGCCCCCTGCTGTGGCGGGTGCTCGGCCCCAAAACGCGCGAGCTGGTCAACGCCCACATCCATGCGGACGTGCCACCCCAACGGCTCGAGACACTCGTCATCGACGCCAAGATGGCCGAGTACCTACAGCGCGTCCCTGACCGGGGGATCCGGCAGCTTGAGCCCCGGCTTCAGGACCGGCTCGTCCGCCGCCGCGGTGAACCGCGCTTCGACTCCCTGGCACAGAAGCTGGAGCGACTGCGTCAGCAGTACGAGGCGGGACAGCTGGTGAGCCGGGAGTATCTCTACCAGCTGCTGGACCTGGCGGAACAGACCGCGCGGGCAGAGGCTCAGGCAGAGGCCGATGAGAAGGAGCAGGATCCCAGGGAACAGGGCAAGCACGCTCTCACCCGGCTGTTCGAATCGTCCCGCCCGGAGGGCACACCCGTGGCGGTGGCGAAGCTCGTCGAGGAGATCGACAGCATCGTCGACGCGGTGCGGTTCCCGGGGTGGCAGCACACTGCGGGCGGTGAGCGCGAGGTGAAGAAGGCGCTTCGCCGCACACTGGTCCGCTACCAGCTGCAACGGGACGAAGAGCTGTTCCAGAAGGCGTACGACTACATCCGGCAGTACTACTGAGGCGGCCTTCGGATCATGACCCACCGGATGTCAGTGCTCGGCCGTATCGTGCCATCAGGCATGGACTTCACCCGCGCCTTCCAGGCCGGCACCCAGCCCAGACGCGAGAGGAGGCGACCGTCATGACCCCGGCTCACGACCTGCGCGCGTCGGCAACGCAACCCACCGTCGTGACCGTGCGCGAGGCGCTCGCCCAGCTCCGCGACGGAAGTCTGCGCCAGCCCTCCGAGCCGTCCAGTAGCGCAGAGTGGTCGGATCACCGCAAGCACGTGCTCCTTGACTCAGTGCTGCGCGGCTGGCCCATCGGCACGCTGCTCGTCGCGCGTGAAGCGGACGGATCACGAGTCCTGCTCGACGGCCAGCGACGCCTGGCGGCGCTGGAGGAATTCGTACGCGGCGACCTACTGGTCGATGGCAGACTCACCCCTCCGGCTCGTGCATTGCGGGAATCTGACGGAAAGACGTACGACGCTCTGCCGCAGGGGCTGCGCACCGCGATCGACGACTACCCCTTGGTGCTCCTGGAGCTCGACGAACTGCCACCCGCCGAGTTGCGTACCGCCGTGCTGCGGCTCAACTCCGAAGCCGGACTGACCGAAGCAGGACGCAAACTCGTCGAATCGGGTTCGTTCGGCGAGCAGGTCCGGGTCCTCGTGGCCTCGGCGGCCGACTGGGGCCTGGGGGAAGAGCGCATCGGTTTCGGCAACGTCGGCCTGGCCTACGAGGACGTGATTAGCAGAGTGCTGGTCGCCGTAGAAGCAGGCAGCGTCCAGGCTGCGGCAGTCGGCAGCGAGCAACTGAACCACCGGCTGCGCTCCGGTGACGCGGTGGCCGACCGCACCCGAGACGAGGTGGCTGACGCACTCAAGGGGCTGTTGTCGCTGCCCGCAATCGACATGCCTGCTGTTCGATTCACCAAACCGACTCTGCTGAGCTGGATGCTGGTGATGGTCCGGGCCCGGCGTGCGTTCGGTCCTGGCGCCGAACATCACCTCGGGTTTCTCCTCGAATGGCTGGAGCCGGAACGTCGGAGGCGAGCCGCCGAACTCGGGCCTGGAGTGACTCCACCACTCAGGACCGCTTTCCGTGAACTGCCGTACGATGCCCTGCTAGAGCGGTTCAACGAAGTGGCCGCGGTGGGCGCGCACACACCCGAGTCGACGGTGCTGCGGGATGCCATCGGATGGCTGTTCCTTGTGGCGACAGGCGGCGCCCCGTCGCGCCGGACTTCCCCCGTGCCGGATGTGCAGCGCATGTACGCAGCGCTGACCAGCGCAGATGACGCACCGTTCACAGAAGACGGGATCGACCAAGTGCTGTGGGAAGACGGGGCACTGAAGTCCTGGGGGGAGTGGAGTTGAGCCGGGACGCAGAGGATGAGGAGGTCCTCCGCCGGGCCCAGATCAACAACCACTACCGCAAACTGGCCAGTGGCCAGGTGCGTTCACCGCTGCGCAGGGTCGAGATCGACGGGCACGCGCACCTCGGCTCGCTCACCGCCGAGATGGCGCCGGGCGTCACCCTGCTGTGCGGGGTGAGTGGCGCGGGCAAGACACAGTTCCTGCGAACGCTTGCACGCCATCTGCGGAAGCAGGCCCCGTTGGACGGCGTGCCGCCCCCTACTACCGTACGGCTGACAGGCCAGACACGGCACCAGAAGAGCGACCGCAACGGACCGGCGACGGGCGACGTGGAACTCGCCGACGCCAAAGCCCCGTGTGTGTACATCGACACCGCACGGGAGTGCTTCGATGTGCTGACCCAAGTGAGCCGAGTTCCGGCACGCGAGCTCGAAAGCGAGCGCGCCACGGCCGAGAAGGCCCCCCGCAGCGCCTGGCTCGACCATGCACTGGGCTCCATCATGGGACGGCCCTACGACATGGCCACCCACCAGGAGTTGGACCGTCGTTCCCCCGCCTCCGGCGAGCCACCCACCTGGTTCTACTACGAGCTCGGCCGTCACGGCGACAGCTACGGGCCCGAACAGATGAGCCTGGGGGAGCTCGCCTCCTGCGTCATCCTGCGCGCCCTACGTGGGGTGGGGCGGGGCAGCATCGTGCTGCTCGACGAACCCGAGAACTTTCTCTCGCCCCGCGCTCGCGAACGGCTGCTCGACATCATCGTCGCCCGTGCGGTCAAAATGGAGCTGTCGGTCGTCCTCGCCTCGCACTCCCCGGAGTTCGCCTACCGCCTGCCCAGCGCTTCTCTCCGCACACTCGAGCGCAGCCTGGGCGCTGCGGCTCAGGCAACCATCTCGGCCGGCGCCATTCCTGCTCAGGTCAGCCGGAAGCTGGGCATGGCTCCGCGGACCGAGGCAGTACTGCTGGTCGAGGACCGCTTCGCCCGGCTGATGCTGGAGGAACTCCTCCGGTGCCACCTGGCGGAGCTGGCCCCGCATCTGTGCGTGCAGGACGTGCGCGGCGCCGACACTGTCGCAACTGTCGCTCGTGTCCTCGGACCGACCAGACCGGCCGTGGCTTTTCTCGGCGTGCTGGACGGAGACACACGCTCCGAACCGGGTCGTCAGGGTGAGTGGCTGGAGTACCTGCCGGGCCATCACGATCCCGAGGCAGTTGTCATGCAGTTACTCCAGACACGCACGGGGGCAGCGGCGAAAGAACTGGGCGTGACAGAGGACACCCTGAAGTACGCCCTGGAAGAAGCACACGTCTCCAACATCCATGACCAACCTGCCGTCGTGAGCGAACACACAGGTGTGGACGAGGTACGGCTGATCTCCTTCGCGGTTCGCAGAATCCGCTCTGTGCCGAGCTTCCGCAAGGACACTGACCGGCTCATGGAACGCATTCGCACACTAGTGGCGCCTTCGACGTAAGCCCGGCCAACCAGGCGGCGGAACGGCTGAGGAGCGAATCATCCTCAGATCAGGTTGTGCTGCGGGAGTGACGCGCACGCGACATGTTCGGTCGGGATCTCCTCGGTTCTCCCAGGGGCGGCGATTCCACCGTCTCGCTCGGAAACGGCTGCCTGTGCTGTGCCGTCCGCATGCGTGCAAGCAATCGCAGGGGTGCAATCGCGCGCGCAACAGGACACTCAGTCCCGAAGATATGGTCGGTGCCAGTGGCGTTCACTGAGGACCTTGGTCCACTGAGCGGCGAGCCGCTCCCGCCGGTCGTCAGGAAGCTCGTCCAAGGTCGGGCGGGAGTCCCTCGATGATCTTTGCGACCTCCTGCGGGTCGCGCCGAGCGGGCAGACCGAGGTGGTGCGCTATCGTGCGAAGGGTCATGGTGGGTCATCTCAATCCAAGATATTTCACGAGCTAGGATCCCCACCCACCTGCGTTTATGCAGGTCGAGTACAGCGCTCACCAGTCCATACTGCGCGACTACCTCGACTAGTCGCCGGTCGTACGACGCGGAAGGCCCGGTTCCCTGAGGGGACCGGGCCTTCGCCGTGCCGTGTCTCTCCGCGGGTGCGGCGCGGCGCCGGGTGAATCACTCTTGGTGTTCAGCGAACAGCACGGAGTGAGGAGTGCGTATGCGTCGTCGCCTTGCCCGGGCCCTGGCCCGACCGCTGGTCCTGGCGGCCGCGGCAGCTGCCATATCAGTGGCCTCCAGCGCCCCTGTGGCCGCCGACAGTGTGGTCATAGGTGGTTTCCCGGTCGATGTGTCCGAGAGTCCGTGGACGGTCGCCCTGTCCAGTCGTGACCGGTTCGGGGGTACGCGTGCGGGGCAGTTCTGTGGCGGCGTGGCGGTCGGTCGCAGCACAGTGCTCACCGCGGCCCACTGTCTGGACAAGGAGGTCCTGGGCGTAGCGCCGGAGCGGGTGCGGGACCTCAAGGTCATAGCGGGGCGCACGGACCTGCTCTCGGACCGCAGCGGCCGGGAGATCGCCGTGCGGCGTTCCTGGGTGAACCCGGCGTACGACGGCGTCAGCAACTTCGGGGACTACGCCGTACTCACCCTGGCCGAACCTCTGCCCGCCGGCTCGGTCATCGGTATGGCGGCCAACGGTGATTCCGCGTACGCAGTGGGCGGGGTTGCGACGGTGTACGGGTGGGGCGACATCTCAGGTGCCGGTGAGTACCCGAACAGTCTGCGTGCCGCGCGGGTGCGTGTGCTCTCCGACGAGCGCTGCGAGGACGCCTATCCGGGCGGCTCCGACGGCACGTACGAAGCCGAGAGCATGCTGTGCGCGGGGGAGCGGGAGGGAGGCCGGGACGCCTGCCAGGGCGACAGCGGGGGGCCGCTGGTGGCCAAGGGGCGGTTGATCGGGCTCGTGTCCTGGGGGATCGGCTGCGGGCGGGCCGGCAGTCCCGGGGTGTATATGCGTGTGTCCGACATCATGCGGGCGCTCGGCTGGGCACGGGGGTGAGAGGACTCGAAGGGCGTCCTGCGGAGCCTGGGCGCGCTTGTGGGGACGAGGATGGGCGGCTGCCTCTGCTCTCAGAGGCAGCCGCCCATTCACCGGCCTGTGCCGGGCTGGCTCGTCGTCGGACGCGAGGTCTCAGCGCTCTTCTTCGGAGGCGGTCGCGGGAACGGTCGTGAGCCGCTCCGTCTCGTCCTGTATCTCAGCGGCGATCTTCTTGAGTTCCGGCTCGAACTTGCGACCGTGGTGGGCGCAGAAGAGCAGTTCTCCGCCGCTGAGCAGGACGACGCGCAGGTACGCCTGGGCGCCGCAGCGGTCGCAGCGATCAGCGGCCGTCAACGGGCTCGCGGGGGTCAGAACAGTAGTCACGTCGCCTCTTCTCTAGCTCGACGAGCTGTCGTACCAGGGTCAACATCCAACCAGCCATAAAACGTTCCCGCTCGTGGCTTTTCCTCGAAAAAATCTTGCGAGGCGGCTGTCTGCTGCCGGTTGGCGGCGAATGTGCCGTATTGCGTGTCTATGTGTCTTACGGGGCTTCGCGTTGTATCGGTGGTCGGTCCTCCCGGCTGGGTTGCCGGTTGTTCATGAGGACGTGCCCGGAGCCTAAATGGTTCATGCCTGGAAGGGAACGTGATGTGTACTTCACTCCATCGAGGGATCGAACACGCATGCGAGCCTGGACTAGTCTGAGTCTCTGACGAGGGTGGCGTTACAACGGCTCTACCAGGCCTCGGTACCCTCTCACCGGTGACTGAAGCCGCGCCCTTACCCATGAGGGCCCCATCTGAAATTCAGCGAGGAGCGAACCGCGTGACCGCCGAAACGTCCGTGCCGTCCACAGCTCTGCTGGCAGGAGCAGACCGGGACGGTTCCAACTACACCGCGCGGCACCTGCTCGTCCTTGAGGGGCTCGAGGCCGTGCGCAAGCGTCCGGGCATGTACATCGGGTCGACCGACAGCCGCGGTCTCATGCACTGCCTCTGGGAGATCATCGACAACTCCGTCGACGAGGCCCTGGGCGGCTACTGCGACCACATCGAGGTCATCCTCCAGGACGACGGGTCCGTCGACGTCCGGGACAACGGCCGGGGCATCCCGGTCGACGTCGAGCCCAAGACCGGCCTCTCCGGTGTAGAGGTCGTCATGACCAAGCTGCACGCCGGCGGCAAGTTCGGCGGCGGCTCGTACGCCGCCTCCGGCGGCCTGCACGGCGTCGGCGCCTCCGTGGTGAACGCCCTCTCCGCCCGTCTGGACATCGAGGTGGACCGCGGTGGGCACACCCACGCCATCAGCTTCCGGCGCGGCGTCCCGGGCGCGTTCGCCGGGAACGGCCCGGACGCCAAGTTCGAGGCCAAGAGCGGGCTGCGCAAGGCCAAGAAGATCCCGAAGAGCCGCACCGGCACGCGCGTGCGGTACTGGGCCGACCGCCAGATCTTCCTCAAGGACGCCAAGCTCGCCCTGGAGACGCTGCACCAGCGCGCCCGCCAGACCGCGTTCCTGGTGCCCGGCCTGACCATCGTCGTGCGCGACGAGTACGGTCTCGGCGAGGGCGGCAGCAAGGGCGAGGAGTCCTTCCGCTTCGACGGCGGAATCAGCGAGTTCTGCGAGTACCTGGCGAACGACAAGCCGGTCTGCGACGTCCTCCGCTTCTCCGGACAGGGCACCTTCAAGGAGACGGTCCCCGTCCTGGACGACCACGGCCAGATGACGCCCACCGAGGTCACTCGCGAACTCGGCGTCGACGTCGCGCTGCGCTGGGGCACGGGGTACGACACGACGCTCAAGTCGTTCGTGAACATCATCGCCACCCCCAAGGGCGGTACGCATGTCGCAGGTTTCGAGCAGGCCGTCGCCAAGACGATGAACGAGGTGCTGCGTACCAAGAAGCTCCTGCGCGTCGCCGAGGACGACATCGTCAAGGACGACGCCCTGGAGGGCCTCACCGCGGTCGTCACCGTGCGTCTCGCCGAGCCCCAGTTCGAGGGCCAGACCAAGGAGGTGCTCGGCACCTCGGCGGCCCGCCGGATCGTGACCAACGTGGTCACCAAGGAGCTCAAGGCGTTCCTGACCTCCACGAAGCGGGACGCCGCACAGCAGGCCCGTGTCGTGCTGGAGAAGGCCGTCGCCGCGGCCCGTACGCGCATCGCCGCCCGCCAGCACAAGGACGCGCAGCGGCGCAAGACGGCCCTCGAGTCCTCCTCGCTGCCGGCCAAGCTCGCCGACTGCCGCAGCGACGACGTCGACCGCAGTGAACTCTTCATCGTCGAGGGCGACTCCGCTCTCGGTACGGCGAAGCTCGCCCGGAACTCCGAGTTCCAGGCGCTGCTGCCGATCCGGGGCAAGATCCTCAACGTCCAGAAGTCGTCCGTGACGGACATGCTGAAGAACGCCGAGTGCGGCGCGATCATCCAGGTCATAGGAGCCGGATCGGGTCGGACCTTCGACATCGACACGGCTCGCTATGGCAAGATCATCATGATGACCGACGCCGATGTCGACGGCTCGCACATCCGCACCCTGCTGCTGACCCTGTTCCACCGCTACATGCGGCCCATGGTCGAGGCCGGCCGGGTCTTCGCGGCGGTGCCGCCGCTGCACCGCATCGAGATCGTCCAGCCGAAGAAGGGCCAGGACAAGTACGTCTACACGTACTCGGACCGGGAACTGCGCGACACGCTCATGGAGTTCCAGAGCAAGGGCATCCGCTACAAGGACTCGATCCAGCGCTACAAGGGTCTCGGCGAGATGGACGCCGACCAGCTGGCCGAGACGACCATGGACCCGCGCCACCGCACTCTGCGCCGGATCAACCTCTCCGACCTGGAGTCGGCCGAGCAGGTCTTCGACCTGCTGATGGGCAACGACGTCGCGCCGCGCAAGGAGTTCATCTCCAACTCGGCGGCGACGCTGGACCGGTCGCGGATCGACGCGTAGCCGCCGCCCGTTGGCTGTAGCCGCCGTGCCCGGCTACAGCCCGGGGTGGCGTGAATGGCTCGTGGACATCGCTGTGCCGCCCGCGTTCGGGTGTGGCACAGCGATGTCGGCATGAGGCGTCCGGACATGATCCGGGCTTTGCCTTACGCCCATGGAAAGGGTCTCGTGCGGTCACCAGCGGGTTGAGTCACCTGAAGGGGTGAAGCGGAAAGGGAAGAAGAGTCGGGGATCTTCCCGTTCTGTCCATCCTTGGGCATGCAGCCAAGCAAGGGCCGTCCCCGCAGAACCGGGGCCGGTCAGGAAAGTTGGGTCGAGCCTCTCGACGCTCAGGACCCGGACCCGGCCGAGGAGGCCGGGCATCTCACGTACGACGACCCCTGGTACGACGCCCTTGCCTCCGGCTGGGGCGAGTCGGCCGGTGCCGGGGTACCCGCTCCGGCGGGGGTGCCGTCGGCACGCAGGGGGAGCGAGACCGGGCCGGCGCCGGCCGAGGTGTACCTGGAAGTGCAACGCAGTGCGGCCTTTCAGGAGGTGCGGCGGAGGTACCGGAGGTTCGTGGTGCCGGCCTTCGTGGCCTTCTTCGTCTGGTACGTGGGCTACGTCGTGGCTGCCACGACCGCGCCGGAGCTGATGGCCCGGCCCGTGGCCGGAGCGGTGAACGTGGCGATGGCCGCAGGGCTCGGGCAGTTCCTGACCACGTTCCTGCTCACCTGGGCGTACGCCCGGCACGCCCGGCTGCGCAGGGACCGGGCGGCGCTCGAACTGCGCTGGGACACACAGGAACTGGCGCGCGGAGCGAACGGCGGTGTCTCGTGACGGGGGAACACCAGACACTGGCGCTACTGCTGTTCAGCGCCTTCGTCGCGGTCACGCTGGCGATCACGACGTGGGTGAGCCGTGAACGGCGTGGTTCGGCGGAGGAGTTCTACGCGGGCGGGCGGCTCTTCTCGCCCATGGAGAATGGTTTTGCCCTCGCCGGCGACTACATGTCGGCCGCCTCCTTCCTGGGGGTCACCGGGCTCATCGCGCTGTTCGGCTACGACGGGCTGCTGTATGTCGTCGGGTTCCTCGTGGCCTGGCTGGTGGTGCTGTTCCTCGTCGCCGAACTGGTGCGCAACTGCGGCCGGTTCACGCTCGCCGACGTCGTGGCGGCGCGGATGAGGGAGCGGCCGGTACGGATCGCGGCGGGAACCTCCTCGGTCACCGTGTCCGTTCTGTATCTGGTGGCGCAGATGGTCGGCGCGGGCAGCCTGGTGGCGCTGCTGCTGGGGGGTACGGGCGAGGCGGCGCGAGCCTGGACGGTCATCGGCGTGGGCGCGCTCATGGTGATCTATGTGTCGTTGGGAGGGATGCGGGCGACCACGTGGATTCAGATCGTCAAGGCCGTTCTGCTGCTCGGCGGCACCATCGCGCTGACGGTGCTCGTCCTGCTGCGTTTCCACGGTGACCTGGACCGGCTGCTGCTCACGGCGGCCGAGCGCAGCGGTCACGGGGAGGCGTTCCTGGCGCCCGGGTTGAAGTACGGCGAGGACTGGACCGCTCGCTTCGACTTCATCAGTCTGGGCCTGGCCCTGGTGCTGGGTACGGCCGGGCTGCCGCACATCCTGTCCCGCTTCTACACCGTCCCCACCGCGCGCGCCGCACGCCGCTCGGTCGTCTGGGCCATCGGCCTCATCGGCGGCTTCTACCTGATGACGATCGTGCTCGGCTTCGGTGCCGCCGCCCTCGTGGGGCCGGACGCCGTACGCGGGTCGAACGCGGCCGGGAACACGGCGGTTCCGCTGCTGGCGCTCGATCTGGGCGGCGGTGCCGGGTCCACGGGAGGAACAGTTCTCTTCGCGATCGTCGCCGCCGTCGCGTTCGCCACCATCCTCGCCGTGGTCGCCGGGATCACGCTCGCGTCCTCGGCCTCGGTGGCGCACGACCTGTACGCGTCCTTGCGGCGCCGGGGCGGCAAGCCGCGCAGCGAGGTCGCGGTGGCCCGCGTCGCGGCCGTCGCGGTGGGGGTGGTGGCGATCGCCCTCAGCCTGCTGGCGCGGGATCTCAACGTGGCCTTCCTGGTGGGTCTCGCCTTCGCCGTCGCCGCGTCGGCGAACCTCCCGGTGCTGCTCTACTCCCTGTTCTGGCGCGGCTTCACGACACGTGGTGCCGTATGGGCCGTCTACGGCGGTCTCGTTCCGGCCGTGGTGCTCGTGGTGCTGTCACCCGTGGTCTCGGGCAGCCCGGACTCGCTGTTCCCGGGCGTCGACCTCCAGTACTTCCCGTTGCAGAACCCGGGCCTGGTCTCGATCCCGCTGGGCTTCCTCGCGGGCTGGCTGGGCACGGTCACCTCGGCGGACGTCCCGGACGAGGCCAAGCACGCGGAGACCGAGGTGCGGTCGCTGACCGGGGCGGGAGCGGCGTAGGCGCGGTGCCTTCCCCGGCCGGACCGCTCGGGCTGGGGCCCGTCGTTCGGAGCACGCCGCAGAACGCGGGGCCCGGCACGCGAACGACAGGCCCTAGGTGTATTGATCACGAGCGTTGTTAACGCTGGCCGGGCTTGATCATGGCGAAGACCTCCGGTGTGGTGGAGCTGTCTAGGACTGCA
>NZ_JBITGX010000023.1:64229-142980 GCF_044457425.1 Streptomyces sp. NPDC050546 | reverse complement strand
GACACGGAGCGGGCCACGAGCTTGACGGCCTGCTCGGTCAGCCGCTTGGAGGTGCGCAGGGTGGAGCCGTAGCCGGGCAGCTTGTGCGTGCTCACCGTGGTCTTCAAGACTGTCTCCGTCTCAGGAATTCGCGCAGGTCAGGCGGCGCACTCGTCGGGGTAAGCGCAGGTGACACACATGCCGAGCGAGGTGGGGATGACGTAGCCCGCATCCCGCCCGCATTCGGGGCAGGTGCGGCGGGCGGTGTTGGCCTTGGCCAGGGCCGCCCACTTCGCCGGCGTCATGGGCCGTACCGGCTTGGCGTGGTCGACGCGGTAGAGGTAGGCGACCAGCGGCCCTCGGCGGCGGCGTGGCCGTTCGAGTTGAGCGGCCACGTCCTGTCCGCCGGGGCGCAGACCGCGCGCCCGGAGCTGGCGGCGGGTGGCGTAGCCGTCCGGGGCCAGGCGCCACCGGAACACCGGCAGCGCACCCATCACGCCACGCGCTTCCACGCGGCCCGCAACCGGACCTCAGAGGCGGAGTGGCCGGCCGTGCGGAAGCGGGCGGCCATCTCGCGGTAGGAAAGGGCGGGGACCTCACTGCGGCGGATCTCGTCGACCAGAACGTCAAGCGCCTCGTCGGTCAGGGCGGGACCGGACTCCAGCGCAGGAACCGGCTCTGTGGGCCCCCAGACGGGCAGTTCCCAGCGGGGTGTGACGTCGGGCGTGACGCGGCTCGTCACGCTGGTCAGCGCCCTTCCGGTGTCCTCGCCCTGGCGTGCCTTCTCCAGCGTCGACCACGCCCCGGCGAGGGCCTGGGCGGTCTTGGCCTGGACGTGTGCGACGCGGGCTCCGGCCTGCGTCACGGCCGTCAACCGGGCCTCCTCCGTGGCGGCGTCGGACCGCAGCCGGGCGCGGGCCACGGCCGCCTCGTCGCGCGCCTCCTGCTGAACGCCCTGGATCACATCCAGCGCGTCCGGGGTGAGGGCGGTGCGCTCCCACAGGCCATGGACCAGCCACAGTGCCTTCGCGGCCAGGGGCAGCCAGGAGACGGCGAGCCAGGCCCCGATGGAGTCCTTGTCCGCCATGAGTGCGTGGGCGACCAGGACGCCGGTTGCGGCGGCGCCGAATACCCAACCGACCACGGTCACCGGGGTGCTGTGGTCGCCCTGGGCGGCTAGGCGGCGTTCGTAGGCGAGGGTGGCCAGCCACCCGCCGTCCAGGCCGAGACCGACGACCAGGGCGACACTCTTCGGCATCGCCTCACCGAGCCACATCACGACCACGGCGAGGGTGAGCACCATGGACACTGCCGTCATCGCCACGGCGGGCAGTACCGTCTTCGCCCTCGTGATGCGCAGGAGGTGCGCGGCCTTCACAGCGCACCCCCCGCGGTGAGCAGGGCGGCCAGGATGAGCAGCGCCCCACCGGCGCAGGTCAGGTCGACCGCGCGGCGCAGGCACGTGAACTTGGTGACCGCGAGCCGGGACAGTCCGGCGATGTCGGCGGCCAGGTCGGTCGTGACGGCGTCGGTGATCTCCTCGGCGGTGAGCGTGGCCCACAGCGGGAAGCCGTGCCGGCCGCGCAGGTTCGGCCGGGCCGAGCGCAGCAGCAGACCGGCCGCCGCGACCAGCAGCACCATCCCGAGCCCGCCCGCGATGTAGGCGGGCAAGTTCAGCGGCAGGTCGCGGGTGACCGTCCAGGCGCCGGCGAGAACCGCGCCGACGAACGCCAGCAGGAGACCGGTCTTGGTGTCGGTCCGGGTGATCTCGGCCTTCACCTCGGCGTGCACGTCCTTCAGGCTCCGGACGGAGGCGCTCATGCCGCACCCCCCGACTGGGCGGTGCCGGCGGTGCGGTTGGTCAGGGCGATACGCGCGGCCAGCGCCCGGCGGCGGGCCCGGCGCAGGCGCCGGTTGTCCAGCTCGGTCGGGATGCGGTCCAGGGTGATGATCTGCGCGTCGAGCAGGTCAACGTCCGCCAGGATGACGGGCATCTCCTGCTCGATCGCGTCCAGCTCCGCAGCCGTCGGCTCCATGAAGTCGGTGAACGCGGTAACAGCGTCCTGAACAGTAACGATGTGGCCCATTGGGTCTGGTTCCTCTCGGACAGGAACGGCCCGAACAGCGGTCCCGGTGTTCCAGCACCGGGGCCGCGCGCCGTTGAAGTCGGGATATCCGGCTCCCCTCAGCGCTGCTCGTGCGAGACGAGCAGCGGAGGCAACCGGCCGCCACACGGATGCGGCGGAAGTCGATACGCGGACCTGAGCCGCGCCGGACACCTTTTGCGGGAGGTGACGGCCCGTACTGCGCGATATGGATCTGTGCCTCAGTCCCGCTTCTCCGAGGAATCGCATCTCGGTCTCTTCGCGCGGCGTGCGTGCCCTTGGGCAGATCCGTTCTTTTGAGTCGGCGCGTGTCCCTGACGGGAGGTGACCGACTGGTCTCCGCTCACCTCGGCCGGCATGGTCACGGCCGTCACGTCTGTGGCGGATCACGCTGTTGAGTTGTTGGAGCAGCCCAAAGAAGGGCCTTCCGTCCGCTGTCCTAGGACTGCGACCGGCTTGAAATGACAGTGACATGCAGTCCTGGGACTGTCAACAGTCCTAGGACTATGTGGTTCACTGGTTGCGTCGAAAGGAGTTCCGCGTGGCACCGAAGTGGCGCGACCTGGCGGACAGGTTCGCGGAGCAGATCAAGACCGGTCAGTTGCCGCCGGGCGCCCAGTTGCCCCAGATCAGAGAGCTAGTAGAGGCGGGGGAAGGCTCAAAGGAGACTGTCCACAAGGCCTATAAGGCCTTGGAGGCTGAAGGCCTTGTGACGTCGACGCGCGGACACGGCACCGTCGTGCGTCCGCGCGTTGCGCTCAAGCGGCTGGGTATCGCCCGGTACGACAAGGCGAAGTGGCGCGACGGTGACGAAGTCGCGTTCATCGCGGACCGCGTCGCATCGGGACGCGCGTACAAGCGCAACGAGCAGACGCAGACCGTGAGCCGCGTCGAGGCCGACAGCCTCGTAGCGGAGGGGCTGGGCGTCCCTGTCGGCTCCGAGGTGTACGCACGCGCCCGACTCGTGAAGGAAGGGGTGCAGCCGACTCACACCCTGACCAGTTACTACAGGCCGGAGCACGTCGAGGGGACACGCATCGTCGACCCCACCCCGGGGCCTGCCGGCCGGGGTGGCGGGTACCGCGTCCTCTACGACGCCGGATACGAGATCGACCACATGAGAGAGGCCCTGTTCGCCCGCATCCCGACGGCGGACGAAGTGCAGCTCCTACAACTCCCCGCCGGTGAGCCCGTAGTCGAGCTGCACCGGACCACGTACACGGCAGATGGCACGGTGGTTGAGTTCGCCGTGGGCCTCCACGCGGCTTCTCGCTTCGCGTGGGAGTACGACTTCAAGGTTCCCGACTCGACGCAGGACAGGAAGGGGCAGGAATGATCTCGGCACAGGCATGGGCGGATGCTCGACTCCTGTGGGACTACCACTTCATGCACCATGACCCACGGCCGTGTTCCGCGGCGGTGGGGCTGGGAAGTCACGACCTTGGTGTGGCCGACGTGACAGCGGAGTTGTACCACCAAGGCATGGCGCCAGTCATCGTCCTCACGGGGGCCACCAGCCCCACGACCCGGGCACGCATGCCGCGCGGTGAGGCTGTCCACTACCGAGAGCGGGCGTTGCAGCTCGGGGTGCCCGAGTCCGCGGTACTCCTGGAACCGCGTGCCACGAACACCGGCGAGAACATCGAGTTCTCGAAAGCGGTGCTGGCAGAGGCCGACGTCAAGGTCTCGTCCGTCCTGCTCGTGACCAAACCGTACGAGGAGCGGCGCTCGTACGCCATGATGCGGAAGCTCTGGCCCGAGGTCGAAGTGGTGTGCGCATCCACCCCGATGGGTTTGGAGGAGTACGCCGATTCCATCGGAGACGCTCGCATGGTAATCGACATGATCGTGGGCGCCCTGCAACGGGTGCTCGTCTTCCCCAGGTTGGGCCTGGCCATCGAGCAGGACGTACCAGACACCGTTGCAGCCGCCTTTGAGCGGCTTTGCGCAGAAGGCTTCACTAGCCGTCTCATGCCGGCTGACGTTGCTGCCCGCCCCGGCACGTGATCCAGGGCGGACAGCAGCCCGCCCTGAGCTACGTTCTGCACCTCCCCCACCTCATCTGGGCTAGTTCTTCGATCGAGCCAGTTCAGTCGGAGACGTTGCCAGGATCTATTTCCGGTGCGAGCGGGACATGGGGGCGAACAGGGTCTACAACTGGCACAGGAGGGCGATAAACCTGAGCATGTTCCCGGCAAAGCCAATAGGTGTGACCTTCAGGAGTTGTGATCTTGTTTAGATTTCCCCAAACTTCGGCCGGGTCAAGGTTCTTAAGGAGCTCGTACATGCGGCGGTATTCAGCGTGATCCTCCGCTCTAACCATGGACTGAACGTTTTCATCGGTCATCCGCATTCGCATCTCCTCAGGCAACCCGTCCAACATGGCCTTCATTAATTCGAGGTCATCCTTGAGCGCCTTAGCCATATCTTCTGACGCCATTCCTAGGCCAGCACCGAATACCGGAACCACGTACTTCAGGACCCCGAGTGTGCGCTGCAAATACGGAAGGAGCACAGAGTTGGTGAAGGTGGACGCGGGCACCTCATAGGGATCCACGTCGGCTAGGAGGTGCCATTCTCCCGGCGCCTCGCAGCATAGATGCAACTGAAACACCTCACCCGAGAGCAACCCCGCGGCACGTCGGCGCGTCGCCCGCCGCACCCACACCAGGCTCGGACACAGCACCTCATTGCGTGACTGTTCACGCCTGAACGTTGCCAGGAAGGAGCGCTGCTGCTCGGAAATTACGGCCGAAACTTCTGCCCGAGTCCGCTCCAATTCCTGATCCAAGTGTATTGCGGTCTGGTCGAACCGATCTTGCACTTCTTCGTGCCGACCCTGCGCATCAAGTTGCAGCTGATCGAGCTTGGCAAGCACCTCAACCGCCAGAGCCTGCGAACGCCGAAGAGGCGGAGGCTCGATGCCCTGTAGCAATGTCCGTACATCGAGGTCTTCCAGATGTTCCGGGCATTCGATACTTTCGCGGGGAGGATTACGGGATAGCCGAGCCATCAGCTGAGTATGAGAGAATTCGTGAGAACAATAGTTTCCGTTGTCGTCCTTGTGCGGGCAAGGAACTGAGCGGCTGACGTCGAGGCCAGGGTAGCGCTGCAAGGTCTGCTCGAAGCCGTCTTTGAGAACTGCGAAAAAGTCATGCGGGTATGGGCCGCGCACTCGAATCTCTGCTGTTTTGCCGTGTCGATCTACCACTATTAGGCCAAAATGCTCCCCGTCGGGATGCCCAAGCAAGGCGCCAGAACGCCAGCGCAGTCCGGTGGAGAATCGGTGCTCCCGAGCGATGAACCAAGTGGGGATGCCGGGGGGAACAGTGTGCATTCTGAAGCGCAGCCGCACTTCGCGCTGCCCTTCGCTTAGCAACGCGTCCCATCGCTCCTGGTAGGGTGGAGGATCCCAAGGAAGCAGCTCCACAACCAGACTGCTCATTCGATCCTCGGTGCGGTAGGACAAATCAAAGTTCTCCATCATCCTGATGAAGTGTCGACGCATGGCCCTTTCGACGTCCTGCCAAATTTCATTGCCCAAATGGTGATTGAAGAGTCCACCATCCTCAAGGACTTTCTCAGAGTCCAAAACTCGGCTGATATACGCCGTCAGCCACTGCGGTCGTAAAACAACGAGGTCACATAGCTCCTCGTCCTCGGGGTAGAAAAGCAAGTCGCCTAGGCTGTGCAGGGCGGCAGTCAACGCCTGTTGATGCGCATCCTCTGTCACTCCATGCTGGGCCATCAGGGCGTACAACTGCTCGGGTTCGACGTGCTTCGATTCGGCCGCCCGTACCGCATCACTTGCCTCAAGCCATCGGCGAGGCCAATTAATGCCCATCAAGGGCAGGCACGCTGCTTGTCGACGAATGCATTCCCTAACCTCCTCGAGACCCTGACGAGTTTCACTGTCTGCGGCCAGGCTCGCCACAATAAGGCCGGGATACGTCTCCTTGAGTTCCGTGAGTGGAAGGTCCGGTGGGCGCGGCCCTAGGTGAGTGGCTACCAGAACCACGGGCGCTTGAGGGGCGCGCGCCTTAATCATGTCCAGCCAATAATGTAGCTTGCTCCCTTCCCACCCGATTTGTGCATCCCAAAGCAGCAGGAATAGAGAACGGTCTGTCAGGAAGAACTGATGAGTTGCGTGATAGATCTCCTGGCCTCCAAAATCCCAGGTACTCAGGCGCATGATGATATTCTCATCATTTGGAGGATTGGGGTGGGCCAGGTCTAGGCTATCGACTGTAAGCCCATGTGTACTCGCCTCCTGGAGGTTATGGGGCTCTCCCCTCAATGCCCGCAGAAGAGACGTCTTACCTACTCGCCCCTCGCCCACCACCACAATCTTCGATGCCCATTGACGCACGGGATCGCGCCGCATTTCAGAAAGAAAAGAAGTCACAGCTTTCGCCCCAGCCGAACAAATCTCCGGCGGCGGCGAGGTCAATTGATTGCCACTTAGAGACAACTGGAGAAGTCTTGTTAGATTACCCAGCGAGCTCGGGAGGGACGTCAACTCATTTTCATTCAAGAAGAGTGAAATGAGGTTGGTTAGATTTCCCAGCGACTCAGGTAGCGATGTTAGACGGTTTCCTTTCATGCCGAGCCAGCTAAGTTGGCCGAGATGCCCAAAAGACTCTGGAATTGATCGCAGCTGATTGTCATTGACGCTCATCCAGGACAACTCGGTAAGGCTTCCCAGAGAGTCAGGGAGAGATTCCAACTCATTGTCACTCAGGTTGAGGAGTTCGAGGTTTGTAAGGTTGCCTATCATTTCAGGGATCGACGTTAGTCGATTATTGAAAAGATAAAGGTACTCCAACTCGCCGAGGTTGCAAAGCGACTCTGGAATGGATGTTAGTTGGTTATTATCGAGGTCAAGACGGTTGAGTTGGGTCAGACTGCCTAGCGATTCCGGAATGACAGTCAACTGGTTTGCGTCGAGCCGCAATTCCGTCAACTGTGTGAGGTTACCCACCGACTCTGGCACGGACGTCAAGCGGTTTTCGTACAGCTCCAGTGTTCTGAGTTTTGTGAGATTCGTGAGTGACTCTGGAATAGACTCCAGCTGATTGCCGCACAGGCTTAGCGAGAACAGCTCGGTGAGATTTCCCAACGCCTCTGGGACAAAGGTCAAACGGTTGTGACTCAGGTTGAGGTTTTCGAGGCAGGTTAAGCTAGTCAGCGTGTAAGGAACCGACGTCAGTGTGTTACCACTCAAATTGAGCGTGTCGAGTTTGGTTAGATTTCCTAGGATTTCAGGAATGACTGCCAGTCCATTTTCGCCCAAGTTGAGCTCAGTGAGTTGTGTGAGGTTTCCCAGGAAGTCAGGAACAGCGGCCAGCTGATTTTCGCTCAGGTTGAGCTGAGTGAGTTGCGTGAGATTACCCAGCGAGTCCGGGATCGACATCAGCTGGTTTCCACTCAGGTCAAGCTTGGTGAGTCGCGCGAGGTTACCCAGCGAGTCGGGGATCGACGTCAGCTGGTTACGACTCAGATCAAGTGACGTGAGTTGCGTGAATCCCACTAGGAAGCTGGGTGCACAGGTCAGCTGGTTGTCTCCCAGGTCGAGCTCGGTGATTCGGCAGAGCCTACCAAGTGACACCGGGACGGACGTCAGCTGATTGTCGTTCAGGTTGAGCTCAGTGAGTTGTGTGAGGTTTCCCAGGAAGTCAGGAACAGCGGCCAGCTGATTTTCGCTCAGGTTGAGCTGAGTGAGTTGCGTGAGATTACCCAGCGAGTCCGGGATCGACGTCAGCTCGTTTCCGCTCAGGTCAAGCTCGGTGAGTCGCGCGAGGTTACCCAGCGAGTCAGGGATCGACGTCAGACCGTTGTTATTCAAGCTGAGCTGCGTGAGCTGGGTGAGCTGGGTGAGCTGGGTGAGCTCGCTCAGCGTCTCAGGAAGGGTACTCAGACCCAGGTCGGAGAGATCGAGCTCACTCGCTCCGGTCTGCCTGCAAGAGTCGATGCGGCTCGAAGCGACCTGTTCAGCCTCTGATTCCACAAGTCCTCACAATCTATGGCTTCGCCGGATCTTCTCGCATCCTGTCGCAGTAAGTGCGCTCATCCAGGAAGTTGCTCCCAATTGCATACCATGAGGTCGGCGTCCGCGCGGCTTGGGCGCCAGCGGCTGGAGCGGGGCGGACACTGGAGCACAGGCCCCAAGCCGCGGGCCGGGCCGCGCGCGATGAGCGAGCCGCCATGATATGGCGGAGAAGGTCGCGCAACGATGTTCGGGCTCAGGGCCCCGTCCACGGACAGATACGCCGCAGCCGTGCCACACACCCACAGACGGCCCCGCCCACTCCGCTCGCGGGCCGGGCCGTCTGTGGGCCGTCCGGGGGCGGCCAACGACGACAGATCACGACAGCCGTCGACAGCCCTCCCCCTGCTCAGCGAAGGTGTCTTGCATACCCGCGCAGGTGCTCATCCCCGAAGGTGAGTTGAGGAACTCCAGAGCTTCGGCGCAGGATGGCCGGCATGACCTCCAGTGCGCGTCCCCTCCTCAATCGCCGGCTCGCCGAGTTCGGGACGACGATCTTCGCCGAGATGTCCGCCATGGCCCTGAGCACCGGTGCCATCAACCTCGGACAGGGCTTCCCCGACACCGACGGCCCCGAGGAGGTCAGGGAGGCCGCCGTACGGGCGCTGCGGGACGGCCGCGGCAATCAGTACCCGCCGGGCCCCGGTGTCCCCGAGCTGCGCACCGCGGTCGCCTCCCATCAGCTGCGGCGCTACGGCCTGTCCCACGACCCCGACACGGAGGTCCTGGTCACCGCCGGGGCCACGGAGGCCATCGCGGCCTCGCTGCTGGCCCTGGTGGAGCCCGGCGACGAGGTGATCGCCCTGGAGCCGTACTACGACTCGTACGCGGCGTGCATCGCGATGGCGGGCGGGCGCCGGGTGCCGGTCACCCTCCGCGCCCACGAGGACGAGGGCCGCTTCCGCCTCGACCTGGACGAGCTGCGCGACGCCGTCACCGACCGCACCCGGCTGCTGCTGATCAACACTCCGCACAACCCGACCGGCACGGTCCTCACCCGCGAGGAGCTGGCCGCGATCGCCGAGCTGGCCGTGGAGCGCGATCTGCTCGTGGTGACCGACGAGGTGTACGAGCACCTGGTCTTCGACGAGGCCGAGCACGTGCCGCTGGCGACGTTCCCGGGGATGCGCGAGCGCACGGTGACGATCGGTTCGGCCGGCAAGACGTACTCCTTCACCGGCTGGAAAGTCGGCTGGGTGACGGCGGCCCCGGAGCTGGTCACAGCGGTGCGCTCGGCGAAGCAGTACCTGACGTACGTCTCGGCGGGCCCGTTCCAGTACGCGGTCGCCGAGGCGCTGGCGCTGCCCGAGTCGTACTTCACGGCGTTCCGGGACGACATGCTGCTCAAGCGGAACCTGCTGGCGGTGGGCCTTGAGGAGGCCGGGTTCCGGGTGTTCCGCCCCTCGGGGACCTACTTCGTCACCACCGACATCCGCCCCCTCGGCGAGAGCGACGGCTTCGCCTTCTGCCGCGCCCTGCCGGAACGGGCCGGTGTCGTCGCCATCCCCAACGCGGTCTTCTACGACCACCGCGAGGAGGGCGCCCCGTTCGTGCGGTTCGCGTTCTGCAAGCGGACGGGGGTGCTGGAGGAGGCCGTACGACGGCTGAAGGGCGTCAGCGGCGGCTGAGGGGGGCGGCCAGTCGCGGACGGGCCCCGGAAAGGCATACGGCGCGTACAGCACGTACCTGCTCGTACGCGCCGACGCGCCGCTGGGGCGGGGCCTCGCCGGCCCTACTCTTCGTCTTCGGGCTTCTCCGCCTCGTTGATCTCCTCCTCGAGACCGAGCTGCTCGATGAGCCACTTGTCGAACTCGATCGCGGCGCGCACCCAGCTGACCGTCGAGGAGACGAAGTGCTCCAGGCTGACACCCATGCCGATCAGCATCTGGGCCTCGCCGATCAGGCGGACCGTGCCGTCGTCGTGGGTGTGGCTGTAGACCTTGGGCCACAGGGTGCGGCGGTTCCAGTCGTCGATCGACTCCAGGATCTGCGGCTTCGCCTCGATCTCGTGGGGCCGGTCGTAGAACGTCCGCACGGAGAAGACCTGCTGGTCTCCCTCACCCCGGAACATGAAGTAGGTGCGGAACTGCTCCCACGGCGCCGCGAGGTCTCCCTCGTCGTCGACGACGTACTTGAGCTCCATCTGGTCGAGGAGCTGCTTCACGAGGTCCTGATCCGGGACGACGGGGCCGGCCGGGCCGCCGGGCTGCGGCTCGGGCTGGCCCCCGAAGTTCGGAATCGAGGACGGGTCGATGGTCACCGTGAATTTCCCTTCGTACGGATTCCAACATCCTCCCCCATGCGGGGAGGGGGGTGGCAAGCCCCGACAGACCCTGTCAGCCCTCGGCTGACACGATCCGGTCAAGCGCAACCTCCGGGTACCCGAACCCGTCCTCCTCACCGGCGGACATGGAGGGGGCGATCACCGTGGTGGCAGCGGGCAACGGGCCGGAAAAGGGCAGGGGGCGCACCCGGTGGGGGCTGGTCCTGGCGATCCTGGCCCTGCCCGTGCTCGTCCTCGGGTTCCTGATCGTCGGCATGTTCATGTGGGTGCTGTCGGACGAGGACGACCCGCGCGCTGGCGACCCGGCGAAGGTGCCCTGCGCCGAGGCCCTGGCCTTCGGCGGCGCCGAGCGCCCCGCGGACGTCCAGCCCGAGCGCTGCACCGTGCAGCACGGCATCGACACCGCGTACTCGGCGGTGCTGCGGATGCCGCGCGAGGACGTACGCGCCTGGCTGCGGGAGACGTATCCGAACGCGCCGGAGCTCCGCACGGGCGACCCCTGTGGCGCCCTGTGTCTCGACGTGAGCCACGAGGACGGGCTGCCCGCCTCGGCCGAGGCACACGTGGTGCAGGTGCGGGTGGAGTACGAGAACGCCGAGACCGCGCTGGTGCGGTTCTCGGCGTTCACCATGTGACGTCGCCGGCCCGTCGGTCCTAGAGCGTCTTGCCCGTCGCCGGGCCCACGATCAGGCCCTCCTCGAAGCGGTCCACCCGGACCGTGTCGCCGTCCTTGATCTCGCCGGAGAGGATCTCCTTGGCGAGGCGGTCGCCGATGGCGGACTGGACGAGGCGGCGCAGCGGGCGGGCGCCGTACGCCGGGTCCATGCCCTCCTCGGCGAGCCAGGCCAGGGCCCCGGGCGTGATGTCCAGGGTGAGCCGCCGCTCGGCGAGGCGCTTGGCCAGGCGCTCCAGCTGGAGCTTCGCGATGCGCTCCAGCTCGGGCTTGGTCAGCGCGGCGAAGACGACCAGGTCGTCCAGCCGGTTGAGGAACTCCGGCTTGAAGGAGGTGCGCACCACCTCCAGCACCTGCTCCTTCTTCTCCTCGTCACTGGTGATCGGGTCGACCAGGAACTGGCTGCCCAGGTTCGACGTCAGCACGAGGATCGTGTTGCGGAAGTCGACCGTGCGGCCCTGGCCGTCGGTGAGCCGGCCGTCGTCCAGGACCTGGAGCAGGATGTCGAAGACCTCGGGGTGGGCCTTCTCCACCTCGTCCAGCAGGATCACGGAGTACGGGCGGCGGCGCACCGACTCGGTGAGCTGGCCGCCCTCCTCGTAGCCGACGTATCCGGGCGGGGCGCCGACCAGCCGGGCCACGCTGTGCTTCTCGCTGTACTCCGACATGTCGATACGGACCATCGCCCGCTCGTCGTCGAAGAGGAAGTCGGCGAGGGCCTTGGCCAGTTCGGTCTTGCCCACGCCCGTCGGGCCCAGGAAGAGGAAGGAGCCGGTGGGCCGGTCGGGGTCGGCGATGCCCGCGCGGGAGCGCCGTACGGCGTCGGACACCGCGCGCACGGCCTCGGTCTGGCCGATGAGGCGCTTGCCGAGCTCGTCCTCCATGCGCAGCAGCTTCTGCGTCTCGCCCTCCAGCAGACGCCCGGCCGGGATGCCGGTCCAGGAGGCGACGACGTCGGCGATGTCGTCGGAGCCGACCTCCTCCTTGACCATGGTGTCCTTCGCGACCTCTTCCTCGGCCTCGGAGGCGGCCTCCAGCTCCTTCTCCAGGGCCGGGATCTCGCCGTAGAGCAGCTTGGAGGCGGTGTCGAAGTCGCCGTCGCGCTGGGCGCGTTCGGCCTGGCCGCGCACCTCGTCGAGGCGTTCCTTCAGCTCACCGACGCGGTTGAGGGACTGCTTCTCCTTCTCCCAGCGGGCGGTGAGGCCGCGCAGCTCCTCCTCCTTGTCGGCGAGGTCGCGGCGCAGCTTCTCCAGGCGCTCGCGGGAGGCGGCGTCGGTCTCCTTGCCGATCGCCAGCTCCTCCATCTTCAACCGGTCGACGGCGCGCTGGAGTTCGTCGATCTCGACGGGGGACGAGTCGATCTCCATGCGCAGCCGCGAGGCGGCCTCGTCGACGAGGTCGATGGCCTTGTCGGGCAGGAAGCGGGAGGTGATGTACCGGTCGGAGAGCGACGCGGCGGCGACCAGCGCGCTGTCGGCGATCTGCACCTTGTGGTGGGCCTCGTAGCGGCCCTTCAGCCCGCGCAGGATCGCGATCGAGTCCTCGACGGTCGGCTCGGCGACCAGCACCTGCTGGAAGCGCCGCTCCAGGGCGGGATCCTTCTCGATCCGCTCGCGGTACTCGTCCAGGGTCGTGGCACCCACCATGCGCAGCTCACCGCGCGCCAGCATCGGCTTCAGCATGTTGCCGGCGTCCATGGCGGAGTCGCCGCCCGCTCCGGCCCCGACGACGGTGTGCAGCTCGTCGATGAAGGTGATGATCTGCCCGTCGGAGTCCTTGATCTCGGCCAGGACGGTCTTCAGCCGCTCCTCGAACTCGCCCCGGTACTTCGCCCCGGCGACCATCGCGCCCAGGTCGAGCGCGACCAGCCGCTTGTCCTTCAGCGACTCGGGCACATCGCCCTTCACGATCCGCTGGGCGAGCCCCTCGACGACGGCGGTCTTGCCGACGCCGGGCTCGCCGATCAGCACGGGGTTGTTCTTGGTCCGCCGGGACAGCACCTGCACGACCCGCCGGATCTCCTGGTCCCGCCCGATGACCGGGTCGAGCTTGCCTTCGCGGGCGGCGGCGGTGAAGTCGGTGCCGAACTTCTCCAGGGCCTTGTACTGGCCCTCGGGGTCGGCCGTGGTCACGCGTCGCTGTCCCCGCGTCTTCTGGAAGGCGGCCTGGAGCTTCTTGGCGTCGGCGCCCTGCTGGGCCAGCACCTCGCCGGCCGCGCCGCCCTTCGCGGCGATGCCGATGAGCAGGTGCTCGGTCGACAGGTACTCGTCGCCGAGCTCCTTGGCGCGGGCCTGCGCGTCGGCGACGACGGCGAGCATCTCGCGGTTGGGCTGGGGAGGCGCCACGGTGGAGCCGGTCACGCTGGGCAGCCCGGCGAGCACGCGCTCGGCCCCGGCGCGGACGGCCGCCTGGTCGGTGTCGACCGCGGCGAGCAGATCGGTGATGTTCTCGTTGTCCTGCCCCTGGAGCAGCGAAAGCAGCAGATGGGCGGGGGTGAGGTCGGGGTGCCCCTCGGTCACGGCCCGGTTGCTGGCCGCGTTGATCGCGTCCCGGCTCCTGTTGGTCAGCTCGGCGTCCACGTTCGCGTTCTCCTCCTCCTTGCACTGACCCGATCAGCGCACCGACTCACTGCGCTGACTCCATCAGCGTACATAAAGTTGAGTCTATTCCACTCAAGGCCGGATCCGGGAGTACGCAAGGGTTAAGTTCCGGGTCATGGCCACCAAGTACTCCGTCGATCCGGGTGCCCCCGACCAGCCGTATCTCGCCTTCTGGCGGGAACGGCACGTCTGCACCCTGACAACCCCCCGCCCGGACGGCACTCCGCACGTCGTACCCGTCGGAGTCACATACGATCCCGAGGCCCGTCTGGCTCGGGTGATCGCGAACAAGGCGAGCGCCAAGGTGCGCCACGTACTGGCCGCCGGGGAGCGGGGGGCGGCCGTCGCCGTCTGCCAGCTGGAGGGCAAGCGGTGGGCGACGCTGGAGGGCCGGGCCTTCGTCCACGGCGAGCCCGACCGGGTCGCGGAGGCGGAACGCCGCTACGCGGAGCGCTACGGCCGTACCCCGTCACCCAACCCGGCGCGTGTGGTCATCGAGATCGAGCTGACGCGAGCGATGGGGCGCGGGTGAGCGAGGTTGAGCGGAGTGAAAATCCACACCGGTGATCGACTGCTTCCGGCCACCGCGTGATCAGGCCGATTCCAGGAAATGTCCCCCAAAAACTGCAGCGGCGTCACCGTGTTCAGGTCACGGTGACGCCGCTGCGGGGGGAAGCACCTGAGCGATCTGTTACGACGGGGGAATCGCGTCAGGCACTGCGGGGGGTGGCAGAGATGGTCCTCGGGGCAGGGGATTCGGCGTCCACCTGCTCGTGGTCCCTTTGGTCCAGGTTCACAAAGATCATTCCGTACCGTACGGCACATCGCACGGGCTGTGGCGCCCCCCGAGGCCGCCGCAGACACCGGTAGGCCCGCACGTCCTCGTCCTCGTCCCGCGTGACGACCACCGGCTCGCCGAAAACGGTCACCATCAACGAGTCACCACTGTGGGGGATGGCGGTGACCAGGTCGATGAAGTGCCAGCCGGAGCGGTAGGCGGTGGCCATTTCACGACGGAAGGAGCGGTCGTCGGGTGGAGTGGTCACGGTCAGCTCCCGGCTCCATCGGCCCCAGGGCTCGGCCACTGGGTGTTGTCAGCGGCTGCAGCATTGTTCACGCCCACCGCCGGCCACTGCGTGTTCGCCCGAATCCCGTCCTTCGCATCGGAGAAGCCGCTCAGCGCACCGAGGGCCACAACGGCGGAGAAGGTGGCGACAAGCACCGAGCGAAGCATTTTGTTACGCATAGTCGGCTTCGTCCTCACTTGAAGGTCCCCTTTTCCCCCGTCGAGTACGACGATGGCTCATTCAGGCACGTCATGGCCACACAATCAGTGCATCATGTTCCTGCATGTTCAGGACCCTGGGGGGTGGAGATTTGAGCACTAATCGGACTAAGGGTGCACATCCCCACCCAATTACCGAGCTCTGCGAAGAGGGAAGCCGTCTCTATACCACAGCTCTGCGCGCCGGTCGGGTCGCGCGGGCTGACACGGAGTCCGCTCCCTGCCTGGTCGAACTCGCCCTGCTGCACCCCGATCCCGACGATCCGACCTGGCTGCGCCCGGTGCCGCCGACGGTCGCGCTGGCACAGCGTCTGCACCCCCTCGAGCGGGAGATCACCGAGCGCCGGCGTCTCTCCGTGGAACTAGCGGACACCTTCGAGCCGTTCATGGCGCTGGGCACGCAGGCGACGACGACCAGCGACTCCATCACGGTATTGGAGGGCGGTGAGCGCATCAACGCGGCGCTCAACCTGGCGACCTCCCAGTGCCAGACGGAACTGCTGACGGTGCAGCCCAGTGACCGGGTCTCCGAACGGAGCCTGCTGCGCAGCCTCGAGCGCGACAGGCCCCTGATCGAACGCGGCGTCAAAGTCCGGAGCCTCTACCAGCACACCGCCAGGTACAACCCGGAGAAGCTGTCCTACGTCGCCCAGCTCTCCGAGGGAAAGGTGGAGTACCGCACCATCGACGAGCTGGTCGAGCGGCTGATCATCTGCGACGGGACGGTCGCCTTCATCCCCGCGCGCGACGACCAGCAAGTGGCCCTGGAACTGCGCCATCCCGGACTGGTCCGCTACCTGATCAAGGTGTTCGAGTACCTGTGGGACCGCGCGGTCCCGATGAGCACCGGCACCCCCTACGAAGCGGCCGGCGGCGGCATCACGGACATCCAGTACTCCATAGCCAAGCTGCTGGTCGAGGGCCACGTCGACGAGGCCATCGCCCGCCGCCTGGGCATGAACGTACGCACCTGCCGCGCTCACATAGCCAAGCTGGCCTCGGCCCTGGGCAGCGGCAGCCGGGCCCAACTCGGGTACCTCATCGCGCAGTCGGGGATCCTGCAGCAGGATCACTGAGAAGGAGGAAGCCCCGAGTGACCTCGGCGCCGCACCCCACGCACGACGCCGCAGAACTGTGCCCCGCCGGAAGGGCGCTGTACGAACGGGCCCTGCACGAGGGGCACGTCCCCGCCGAAACGGCCCGCGCCGCGCCCTGCCTGCTGGACTTCGGCCTGCTGCACCCCGCCGTCGACGACCTCCGCCGGCTGGAGCCCGTGGTGCCGGCCGTCGCCCTGCGGCGTCTGCTGCGGATCTCCGGGGACCGCATCGCGAGCGAACGGCGACGCGAGGAACGGCTGGCCGAGACCTTCGGGCCGCTCATGGCCGCCCAAGGGCACGACCCGGTCTCGGGCGGCACCCCGACGCTGACGCTCCTCAGCGGAAAGGAGCGGATCAACAAGGCCATCACCGAGGCCATGGCGGACGCGTCCCGGGAACTGCTCACCGTCCAGCCCCGCGCCCGGTTCACCAGGGAACGGGTCGAGGCGGCCTATGCCGTCGCCACCCGCCGCGACCAGGCGCTGCTGGACCGCGGCGGCCGCATCCGCACCCTGTACCAGCAGACCCTCCGCCACTCCCCCGTCACCGTCGCGCACCACGAACGGCTGAGGGGCGACATCGAGGCGCGGGCGCTGGACGAGGTCACCGACCGGCTCATCGTCGTCGACCGGGCGGTCGCCTTCCTCCCCGCCGACGGCGACGGCGGCCTGGCGCTGGAGATCCGCCACCCGGCCATCGTCGGCTATCTGGCCACCGCCTTCGACCGCCTCTGGCGCCTCGCCACCCCGGTGTTCCCGGACGCCGCCCCCCAGCCCTCACTCGACGGCGTCACCGCCCGCCAGCGCGCCATCGCCGCCCTCCTCGTCGAGGGCCACACCGACGCCGTCATAGCCGACCGGCTGGGCATGAACGTCCGTACCGCCCGTGTCCACATCGCCAAGCTCGCGGCGACGCTGGGCAGTCAGAGCCGGGCGCAGCTCGGGTTTCTCATCGGGCGCTCGGGGATTCTTGACCGGGAACCCTGAGGGACGCGGCGGAGCGGGGTGGGCCGTCCAGGCCCGCCTGGGCGATGCGCACCCCGAGCTGGGTACGGCTCGCCGCCCCCAGCGTCTCCGAGAGCCGCGCGATATGGGCCCGGCACGTCCGGACGCTTATCCCCAGGCGTTCCGCGATCACCGCGTCCTGGTGGCCCTCCGCCAGCAGGGCCGCGATGGACTGCTCCCGGTGGGAGATGCCCTCGATGCCGGTCTCGGGGAGCGGGGCGGTCAGCGGGGTGGCCAGGCGCCACAGCCGCTCGAACACCGTGACCAGGTACTCGATGAGCGCCGGGTGCCGTAGCTCCAGGGCCATCGTGCGGTCGGTGTTGGCGGGGACGAAGGCCACCGTCCGGTCGAAGAGGATCAGCCGGTCGATCACCTCGTCCAGCGTGCGGGCCTCCACCGCGTCACCCATCAGCTCCAGATACGTGAGCAGCCCCTGCCCGTGCCGGGCGACGTGCGTGTACAGGTCGCGCATCCGCACCCCGCGGCCGCGCAGCGCCATCGCCCGGTGCAGGCCCTCGGAGAGTTCCGCCTCGCGCCGGATGCCACCGGGCTGGACCGTGAGCACCTCGGTCGTGCAGGCCTGGGTCGCCTCGTCCATCGCGGCCTGGATCCGGGCGAGCCCGTCCAGCACCCGGATCGCCGAGCCCTCGCCCGCCGGCGGGGCGGGCCGTACCCGGCGGCCCAGCCCGGCGTACCACTCGACGGCGTCCACGGCCGAACCCACCCGCCGCTGACTGGCGCTCACCTCGTCGTACATCCCGCGCAGCAGCCGGGTCATGACCTCCTGCGGGGAGGTCGGCACCAGCCAGTCCATGTCGTCGGGGTCCGGGTGCAGCAGGGCGAGTTCCAGGAGACAGGGCACCGGTTCGGCATCCCCGCGCGGCACGCGGCCCCGCCGTACGGCCCGGGAATACACGCGATCCCCGGCCTCGCACAGTCGGTCGGCACCGTGTGGATGCTCCTCCGCGCCGTGCCTGGCCATCGCCCATCCCACCCCCGGTTCGCCGACTACCGCAGCGCAACTATGCGCGGACCGGACCTGCTCCGCAACACGGCTTCCCGCGCCGCGACCACCGGAAAGCACCGCTACGCACCGGTTTCGCCGAGCCTCAGCTCGTCACGTTGCAGCAAATGGCCAGGGGGTGACCGAAACCCGCCGGGGGGTGGCCGGACGGGACGGAATGAAGGCGGGACGGAATCCGGACGGGGGGAACCAAGGCGGGACGGAATGAGACGGGCCGCACCGGAGGCGGCCCGTCACATGGTCACTTCAGGCCGATCGCCCGGCAGGCCGCCTCGTACTTGCTCGTGCAGATGTCCGACAGCTTGTAGATGTCGTCCGCGACCACCGTGTCCTTGATGTTGCCCTTCGTCAGCGCGACCACCGGCACCAGCTGGGCCGGGATGCCCTTGTGGGTGGGGCTGTCGACCTTGTCGCGGGTGAGGGCGGCGAACTGGATGTCCCGGCCCTGGACCTTGGCCACGGCCATCTCCGCGGCGTTCTCGGCCTCCTGCGGGTACGACTTGTACACGCTCATGTACTGCTCGCCCGCGATGATCCGCTGCACCGCCTGGAGCTCCGCGTCCTGCCCGGTGATCGGCGGCAGGTCACTCACGCCCGCGGCCTCCAGCGCCTTGACGATGCCGCCGGCCATGCCGTCGTTGGCGGAGTAGACGGCGGCGATGTCGTCCTTGCCGATCGCCCGGATCGCCTCGGCCATGTTGGCCTCGGCGTTCTCCGGCTTCCAGTCCTTGGTGTCGAAGGACTGCGCGATCGTCACCTTGCCGTTCAGCTCGGACATCGCACCCGCCTTGAACTGCTTGGCGTTCGGGTCGGTCGACGAGCCGTTCATCATGACGATCTTGTCGGAGAGGCTCGCGTCCTCGCCGATGGCCTCCAGCAGGGTCCGCCCCTGGACCTCGCCGACCAGCTCGTTGTCGAAGGAGATGTACGCCTCGATCGGGCCCTCGGCCAGCCGGTCGTAGGCTATGACGGGGATGCCCGCCTCCTTGGCCTTCTTGACGCCGCTCGCGATGGCCTGCGAGTCGACCGCGTCCAGCAGGATCACGTCGACCCGGTCGTCGATCATCTTCTGCATCTGGCCCGCCTGCGTGTCGGCGTCCGCCTCGGCGTTGGCGTACTCGACGCGGCCCTTGTTGTTGGTGAGGGACTCGACCTTCGTCTTGATGATCGGGTAGTCGAAGTTCTCGTACCGGGTGTTCGCCTTCTCCGGGAGCAGCAGGCCCACGGTGATGTCGTTGCCCTTGGCCGGGCTCGCGTCGTCACTGCTCCCCGTCGCGTTGAGCCCGCCGCAGCCGGCGAGCGTGACGGACATCGCGGCCGCGGCCACGGATATGGAGATACGACGACGCATGTCGGGAGCTCACTTCACGTGTGATTCGGACGTGGGCACAGCTTTGTGGCCCATGTGACTGAAAAGCCAACGCGGACGCGGCCCCCAGCGTCAAGCGGAACCACTTAACGAGATGACAACACCACGCTCCGCAAGCGTTGTGAAGACTCTGCGGAATCATCTCCAGGTTCCCTGCACGGGCCACCCATCGACGGGAGACCCAGCGAAACCGGCCCAAGGCACGCGAAAGGGGCCGGGAGTCGCCTCCCGGCCCCTTCCACAGACTGTGGACAGACAGTCAGTCCGACTGCTGCCGCTTCGGCCGCCACACCACCAGCGCGCTGCTCTGCTGGACCTCCTGGTACGGCACCAGGTCGCGGCGGTACGACGCGTGCACCGCCGCCTCGCGCTGGCGCATCGCCGCCGCCGCGCCGTCGAGCGCGTTCTGCAGCTCGGCCGCCCGGGCCTGGAGCGCTGCGACCTGGTTCTCCAGTTCGATGATGCGCTTGATGCCGGCGAGGTTGATGCCCTCGTCCTGCGACAACTGCTGGACGGTGCGCAGCAGTTGGATGTCACGGGCCGAGTAGCGCCGGCCCCGGCCCGCGGTGCGGTCCGGAGACACCAGACCCAGGCGGTCGTACTGGCGCAGGGTCTGCGGGTGCAGGCCGGACAGCTGGGCCGCCACCGAGATGACGTAGACCGGGGTTTCCTCGGTCAGTTCATACGGATTGCGCCGACGACCGTCCATCTGACTCATGCTCCCTTCGCGGCCTGGAACAGATCCGCCCGCGGATCCTCACCCGTGGTCGCCTCGCGATACGCCTCGAGTGCGTCACGAGCCTTCCCCGTCAGGTCCGTCGGAACACTCACTTCGACAGTGACCAGAAGGTCCCCGCGGGTGCCGTCCTTGCGGACCGCGCCCTTGCCCCGGGCGCGCATGGTGCGGCCGTTGGGTGTGCCCGGCGGCAGCTTCAGCGTGACGGGCGGGCCGCCCAGCGTCGGCACCCGGACCTCACCGCCGAGGGCCGCCTCGGCGAAGGTCACCGGGACGGTGACGGTGAGGTTGTCGTCCTTGCGGCCGAACACCGGGTGGGAGTCGACGTGCACGACCACGTACAGGTCGCCCGCCGGGCCGCCCCGCTCGCCGGGCGCGCCCTTGCCGCGCAGCCGGATCCGCTGGCCGTCGCTGACGCCGGCGGGGATGCGCACCTGCATGGTCCGCGAGGACTTGGCCCGGCCGCTGCCCTTGCAGACCTCGCAGGCGTGCTCCGCGATCAGACCGCGGCCCTTGCAGTCCGGGCAGGGGTCGGTGAGGGAGAACCCACCGCCGCTGCCCCGGGCGACCTGCCCGGTGCCGACGCAGGTCGGGCACACGCGCGGTGTGCCGTTCTTGTCGCCGGTGCCCGAACAGGCCTTGCAGGGTGACTGCGAGGACATGCGCAGCGGGACCGTCGCGCCCTCGATCGCCTCGGTGAAGCTGAGCGTGACCTCGGACTCGATGTCCTGGCCGCGCCGGGGGTGCGTACGCGTCCCCGGACCGCCCGCTCCGCCGCGGTTGAACAGGCCCCCGAAGACGTCACCGATCCCGCCGCCGAAGCCGCCGGCTCCCTGCCCTTGGCCCTGGGCGCCGCCTCCGAAGAGGTCGCCCAGGTCGAAGTTGAAGGACCCGCCGCTCCCGCCGGGCCCCGGCCGGAAGCCGCCGTTGCCGAAGAGGGCGCGTGCCTCGTCGTACTCCTTGCGCTTCTTGGGG
Organism: Streptomyces sp. NPDC050546; assembly: GCF_044457425.1. NCBI lineage: Bacteria > Bacillati > Actinomycetota > Actinomycetes > Kitasatosporales > Streptomycetaceae > Streptomyces > Streptomyces sp. NPDC050546. The sequence goes on along the minus strand of NZ_JBITGX010000023.1, from coordinate 121,803 downwards.
TCGCCGAGAATGTCGTTGGCCTCGGAGATCTCCTTGAAGCGCTCCTCAGCTTTGACGTTTCCCTTGTTGGCGTCCGGGTGGTTCTCGCGGGCGAGCTTCCGGTACGCCTTCTTGATCTCGGCCTCGGTGGCGTCCTTGGGGACGCCGAGGACCTTGTAGTAGTCCTTCTCGATGAAGTCCTTGGTGCTCATCCTCGACGCCCCTCCTTCCTGTCGTCCGTTATGACGTCAGCCCTCGTCCGGGCCACCGCTCTCCTTGTCGTCGGCGTCGGCGGACTCGTCCGCCTTGACCGTCTGTGCCCCCGGCTGGGGTTCGGCCACCGCCACCCGCGCGGGGCGGATGGTGCGCTCGCCGATCCGGTACCCGGGCTGCAGAATCGCCACGCACGTCGTCTCGGTGACGTCCGGTGCGTAGCTGTGCATCAGGGCTTCGTGGATCGTCGGGTCGAAGGGCTCGCCCTCCTTGCCGAACTGCTGCAGGCCCATCTTGGCCGCGGTGCTCTCCAGCGACTCGGCGACGGACTTGAAGCCGCCGACCAGTTCGCCGTGTTCGCGGGCGCGGCCGATGTCGTCGAGCACGGGCAGGAGCTCGGTCAGGAGGTTCGCGATGGCGATCTCCTTGACCGCGATCCGGTCGCGCTCGACCCGGCGGCGGTAGTTCTGGAACTCGGCCTGGAGGCGCTGGAGGTCGCCCGTGCGCTCGTTGAGCGCCGTGCGGGCCTGGTCCAGCTGGGCCACCAGGGCCACGTCCTGTCCCGTGTCCCCGGCCGGGGCCGCCCCCTCCTCGGAGGAGGAGGCGGCCTTCGGCTCGGCGTCATCGGAGGTGGCGCCGGAAGGGACGTCGGGCTGCTGCTCGTCGAAGCCCGGGGTCTCCTCCGTCACGCGGCACCGTCCTTCCGGTCCTCGTCGACGATCTCGGCGTCGACGACGTCGTCGTCTGCCTTGGCGTCACCGGCACCGGCCGCGCCGGCTCCGGCGGAGGCGCCGTCGGCCTGCGCGGCGTTCGCGTCGGCGTACATGGCCGAGCCGAGCTTCTGCGAGACGGCCGCGACCTTCTCGGTGGCGGTGCGGATCTCGGCCGAGTCCTCGCCCTTGAGCTTCTCCTTCAGCTCGGTGACGGCTTCCTCGACCTCGGTCTTGATCTCGCCCGGGACCTTGTCCTCGTTGTCCTTGAGGAACTTCTCGGTCTGGTAGACGAGCTGCTCGCCCTGGTTGCGGGACTCGGCGGCCTCGCGGCGCTTGTGGTCCTCCTCCGCGTACTGCTCGGCCTCCTGGCGCATGCGGTCGACCTCGTCCTTCGGCAGCGAGGAGCCGCCGGTGACGGTCATCTTCTGCTCCTTGCCGGTGCCGAGGTCCTTCGCCGTGACGTGCATGATGCCGTTGGCGTCGATGTCGAAGGACACCTCGATCTGCGGGACACCGCGGGGCGCCGGGGGCAGACCGGTCAGCTCGAACATCCCGAGCTTCTTGTTGTACGCCGCGATCTCGCGCTCGCCCTGGTAGACCTGGATCTGCACGGAGGGCTGGTTGTCCTCGGCGGTGGTGAAGATCTCGGACCGCTTGGTCGGGATCGTCGTGTTCCGCTCGATGAGCTTGGTCATGATGCCGCCCTTGGTCTCGATACCGAGGGACAGCGGGGTGACGTCGAGGAGCAGGACGTCCTTGACCTCGCCCTTGAGGACACCGGCCTGCAGGGCGGCGCCGATGGCGACGACCTCGTCCGGGTTGACGCCCTTGTTGGCGTCCTTGCCACCGGTCAGGTCCTTGACCAGCTCGGCGACCGCGGGCATACGCGTGGAGCCACCGACGAGAACGACGTGGTCGATCTCGGAGAGGTTGATCCCGGCGTCCTTGATGACGTTGTGGAACGGCGTCTTGCAGCGCTCCAGCAGGTCCGCGGTCAGCTGCTGGAACTGGGCGCGGGTGAGCTTCTCGTCGAGGTGCAGGGGGCCCTCGGCGGAGGCGGTGATGTAGGGCAGGTTGATCGAGGTCTCGGTGGACGAGGACAGCTCGATCTTCGCCTTCTCGGCGGCCTCGCGCAGACGCTGCAGGGCCATCTTGTCCTTGCCCAGGTCCACGCCGTGGCCGGACTGGAACTGCTGGACCAGGTAGTCGACGATGCGCTGGTCCCAGTCGTCACCACCGAGGTGGTTGTCACCGTTGGTGGCCTTCACCTCGACGACGCCGTCGCCGATCTCCAGCAGCGAGACGTCGAACGTACCGCCACCGAGGTCGAAGACCAGGATGGTCTGGTCGTCCTTGTCGAGGCCGTACGCCAGAGCGGCCGCGGTGGGCTCGTTGACGATGCGCAGGACGTTGAGGCCCGCGATCTCGCCGGCCTCCTTGGTGGCCTGGCGCTCGGAGTCGTTGAAGTACGCCGGGACGGTGATGACCGCGTCGGTCACCTTCTCGCCCAGGTAGGACTCGGCGTCCCGCTTCAGCTTCTGGAGCACGAAGGCGCTGATCTGCTGCGGGTTGAAGGGCTTCCCGTCGAGCTCGATCTTCCAGTCCGTGCCCATGTGGCGCTTGACGGAGCGGATGGTCCGGTCCACGTTCGTGACCGCCTGGCGCTTGGCCACCTCTCCGACGAGCACTTCACCGTTCTTGGCGAAGGCGACGACGGACGGCGTGGTCCTGGCGCCCTCGGCGTTGGTGATGACGGTGGGCTCGCCGCCCTCCAGAACGCTGACGACGGAGTTAGTCGTGCCCAGGTCGATGCCGACCGCACGTGCCATGGTTGATTCCTCCAGCTGACTTGAGTGGAACGGACTCAAGTGTGCACGACCGCCCCCGACCGGTCAACAGAGGTGAGTCGACCGGACTCAACTCTTATCCGTTCCTTACACGCAACGGGGCTCTGACCTGCGGCGACATCTCACGCCGCGGAGCCTTGGGCCCTCGGGAGGGGTACACCGAGACGCGTGACACAGCGAAAACGACGACGAGCGCCGCCCCCGCCACCCACCACAGCGCGTCGTCGCCGACCCAGCCGGCGTGCGCGAGTACCCCGACGGCCACCCCGGACAACGCCGCGGCACCCAGCAGCAGACTCGCCCCCGGCGCGGTCAGTCCGAGCCGCCGCAGCCGGTGCGCGAGATGGTCGGGACCGCCGCGCAGAACAGGCCGCCCGGCCAGCCGCCGCGACAGCAGCACCAGTCCGGCGTCGCCGCACACCAGGGCGGTCAGCGCGAACAGCACCCCCGCGCTCTCCCCGATCCCGGACCCGGCCCGCGCATAGACGGCCCCCAGGGCGATCACGAACCCCGCGGGCATGGCCCCGCACGCCCCGAGGCCGACCCGGGCCGGATGCCAGTTGTGCATGAGGAACCCGGTCAGCGCGGCGGCCAGCACGCTCATGAGTACGGCGATCCCGTCCATCACCTCGACCGCGGCGCAGACCCCCACCCCGAAGGCGGTCACGACCCCCACGGTCCCGGCGAGCCCGTCGGCGTGATCGACCCCCCGGAACCCGAGGGCCATCCCCGCGACCCACACGACGGCCAGCAGCCCGGTCCCCACCCCCGTCTCCCCGTACGGCACGACGCACGCCGCCGCCGCGGCCGTACCGGCGAAGAGCACCCGCCGCCGCAGCCGCCACACGTCGTCGACCAGCCCGAGCAGGGCCACCACGCCCCCGGCGACGAGCAGTTCGCGCACCTCGCCCCCGGTCGGCACGCCCTCCACCCAGCCGTAGCCGCACACCACCACCCCGGTGACCACCACGACGGCCACACCACCGGACAGCGGCACCTCACGCTGCCGCCGCCGGTCCACCAGCCGCGACCACCGGGCGGGCGCCCGGAGGAGGGCCGCGAGCAGGGCGGTGAGCAGAAGGGCGATGGCGGCGGCACTGATCCCGTAGAGCACGGATCCAAAATAGGGGTTATTGGGGTGATTAGACCGGAATAACACGATCATCCTGGGAGCCTCGGCCCGCCGCCTCCCACTCGGCCCGCCGCCGCCTCCCGCCCGACCGCCGCCTCCCGCTCGACGCGCCGCTCCGAGGCGCCGCCCCACTCAGGCAACCCTCAGCGACGCAGATCACCGCCGGGCTGGCTACAGTGCGACAGAGGATAGGGGTAGTCTCAAACGGACTGCATAAGTTACCGCTTAGTAATTTCGGGAACCCTGAAGACCAGCGGGTCTTCCCGACGAAACCCCTCGCAGGCCCGAGGAGCCCCCATGCAACTCGCCGCGATCATCGTGTCGCTGGTTCTGACCGTGGTCGGCGTCGCGCTGCTCGCACGCGCGATCGGCCAGTTCGTCCGGTACTTCAAGCTGGGCCAGCCGGTCCCGGCCGGTACCAGGACCGACAACCCCTACCAGCGCAGCGTGACCCTGGTGAAGGAGTTCCTCGGGCACACGCGCATGAACCGGTGGGGCATCGTCGGTGTCGCCCACTGGTTCGTCGCCGTCGGCTTCCTGACCCTCCCGCCGACCCTCGCCCAGGCCTTCGGCCAGCTCTTCAAGGCCGACTGGGTGCTGCCGGTCATCGGCACCTTCCTGCCGTTCGAGCTGTACATCGAGTTCATCGGCGTGATGACGATCCTGGGCATCGCGGTGCTCATCGCGATCCGCCTGCTGAACCTGCCCAGCCGCCCCGGCCGCAAGTCCCGCTTCGCCGGTTCCAAGGCCGGCCAGGCGTACTTCGTCGAGTACGTCATCCTCACCATCGGCCTGGCGATCTACGTGCTGCGGGGCCTGGAGGGCGCGCTCCACCACGTGGAGGGGTATGAGGCGTCGTACTTCGCGTCGTACCCGCTGGTGCTGGCCTTCAAGGGCCTGAGCGTGAGCGCGCTCCAGAACCTGGTCTACTTCGTCGCGATGATCAAGATCGGCACGTCGTTCGTGTGGATGATCGTCGTCTCGCTCAACACCAACATGGGTGTCGCCTGGCACCGCTTCCTCGCGTTCCCGAACATCTGGTTCAAGCGCGAGGCGAGCGGCGGCACGGCCCTCGGTGCCCTGCAGCCGATGACGTCCGGCGGCAAGCCGATCGACTTCACCGACCCCGGCGACGACGACGTCTTCGGCGTCTCCCAGGTCGAGCAGTACTCGTGGAAGGGCCTGCTGGACTTCTCCACCTGCACCGAGTGCGGCCGCTGCCAGTCGCAGTGCCCCGCCTGGAACACGGGCAAGCCCCTCTCCCCCAAGCTGCTGATCATGTCCCTGCGGGACCACGCGCACGCCAAGGCGCCGTACCTGCTGGCCGGCGGCGGCAAGACCATGGAGGGCGAGGAGAAGGCGTCCGAGGAGCAGCTCGCCGATGTGCCCGCCGCGGCGCTCGCGGAGGCCGAGCGCCCGCTGATCGGCACCGCCGAGGAGAACGGCGTCATCGACCCGGACGTCCTGTGGTCCTGCACCACCTGCGGCGCCTGTGTCGAGCAGTGCCCGGTGGACATCGAGCACGTCGACCACATCGTCGACATGCGCCGCTACCAGGTGATGATCGAGAGCTCGTTCCCGTCCGAGGCGGGCACGATGCTCAAGAACCTGGAGAAGAAGGGCAACCCCTGGGGCCTGGCGAAGAAGCAGCGCCTGGAGTGGCTGAAGGAGCTCGACTTCGAGGTCCCGGTCGTCGGCAAGGACATCGAGGACCTGTCCGAGGTCGAGTACCTGTACTGGGTCGGCTGCGCGGGCGCCCTCGAGGACCGCGCCAAGAAGACCACCAAGGCCTTCGCCGAGCTGCTGAACATGGCGGGCGTCAAGTTCGCCATCATGGGCGGCGACGAGAAGTGCACGGGTGACTCCGCCCGCCGCCTGGGCAACGAGCCGCTGTTCCAGGAACTCGGCATGGAGAACGTCATGTCCCTCAACGCCGCCTTCGGCGAGGAGATGGACGACGAGGGCAAGGTGACGCCCGAGTCGGCGAAGCCCAAGTCCGCGAAGAAGATCGTCGCGACCTGCCCGCACTGCCTCAACACGCTCGGCAACGAGTACCCGCAGCTCGGCGGCGACTACGAGGTCATCCACCACACCCAGCTGCTCCAGCACCTCGTCGACGAGGGCAAGCTGGTCCCGGTCACGCCGGTCGAGGGCATCATCACCTACCACGACCCGTGCTACCTGGGCCGCCACAACAAGATCTACACGCCCCCGCGCGAGATCATCGCCAGCGTCCCGGGCATCCGCAACGAGGAGATGCACCGCCACAAGGAGCGGGGCTTCTGCTGCGGCGCCGGTGGCGCCCGGATGTGGATGGAAGAGCGCATCGGCAAGCGCATCAACAACGAGCGCGTCGACGAGGCCCTGTCGGTCAACCCCGACATCGTCTCCACGGCCTGCCCGTTCTGCCTCGTCATGCTCACGGACTCGGTCAACGGCAAGAAGAACGACGGCAAGGCCAAGGAGTCCATCACCGTGGTGGACGTGGCCCAGCTCCTGCTGGACTCCGTCAAGACCCCGGTCCCGGCGGAGAGCGCCGACGGCGACGACGATGACGAGGACGGCGGCGAGCCGCCGGCGGGCACGTCGGACTCGGAGAACGCGCCGGAGCCGGAGCCGGTGAAGTAGCGCGTCGTCACGGCTGTCTCCGACGCCCCCTGCCCCCGAACGGGCAGGGGGCGTCGTTGTTCTACGGCCGTTGTTCTACGGCCGTTGTTCTACGGCTGGGGCCCCGTGACACGGGCATCCGCAGCGGCGCTGGAGCAGGATGCCGAGCGCGGTCGGCAGCGGCAGGTCGTGGGTCTGGCGGCAGTCGGCGTGCAGGTCCTGGTAGCCGGGGCGAGCGGCGAGGGTGCACTCGGGTGATGCGGGCGATCGGTCTGCGGTGGCGGGCCTCACGGACTGAACCGATCCGAGGAACCGTCGGCCCTCCGCCCACGGCTCTCGGCGACCCGGAGGATGTCGCGCAGGGCCTCGGTCAGGCGCTCGGCGAGGAAACGGAGCTGCGTCTCCGTGGCGGTCGGGAGCATGTCGTCCGCGTGGGCGAGCAGTTGACCGCCCATGTCGAGCTGGACCTCTTCCGCGATGTCGGCCCTGCGGGACACGGGCCCTCCATCGTCATCGGTGATCACGAAGCACGGCTTGGCTTCCGGGCTGGTCCAGGGCAGGAGGCGGAGGGTGCGGCGTGAACTTGCCCTCATCAGGCCGCCTCCACGCTGTGGGGCCAGTAGGGCCCGGCCGTAGGAAACTCCACCGTGGCCAGAGCTGATTCGCTGCGCTGCCGTCGCTGTTGCTGCTGCTCGTGAGCGACGAGATACGGGCGTACGGCCAGGGTGGAGGATCCGTCGATGAGGGCGTCGGCGCGGTAGGGGCTGCGGTGGGTGGGCAGGGAGAGGAGCCACAGTGGCGGAGCAGCGGTCGCGGGTTGCGGTTCGCGTAACGAGTGGCGGTACGCCCGGCGGGGCTTGCGCGCGAGGCCCGCCCAGGCAACGAGACGACGAAGCAGGTCGGTCATGCCATCGGTTCCGATCAGGTTCGACGGACTACCGGAGTTGCGCAACGATCAGGACCTTATCGCCTTTCACGAAATACGGCAAGGCAGACAGGATGGACCTTCGAGTCGGCCACCCTGAACCCCTGGCCACTGAGTCGCTTACCGTGTAAAGCGGCAAGGTCGGACACGCCAGTCGCGGGAGGACATCGTGAGCGCGAGTAGGTGGACCAGCACGTCGATGCCGTACCTGAAGCCGCGCCCGCAGGGCCGGGGCGATGCCTGGAGCGCGGACGCGGCCGCCCAGGGCCGACGTGGATCCCAGCGCATCGTCCACGCGGGGGAGGTCCATGCGCCGTCTGAGGTTGCGAGGCAGTTCGGGGTTCCCGACGGGGAACTGGTCGTCGTACGACGCCGCCTGATCCTCCTGGACGACGAGCCGAACGAACTGACCGACACCTACTACCCCGTCGCCATCGCCCGGGGCACCCCGCTGGCCGGAACTGCCAAGATCCGCGGCGGGGCCGTCACCCTGCTCGCCGAGCTGGGCCATGTCGGCGCGCTGGTGAGGGAGGACGTGACGGCCGGCCTGCCCGAGGAAGAGGAGCAGCGGGCCCTGCGGCTCGCGCCGGCTGAGCCAGTCCTGCGCCTCACCAGGCTCACCCTGGACCGTGACGACCAGCCGCTCCAGGTGGATCGCATGGTGATGCCCGCCCAGCGCCAGCAGTTGCGCTACGAGATCAGGATCGGATGAACCGCGGTGCCCAAGGCCGAATCGGAAGCCCACGACCGCCGCTCGCTGCACGAACGGATCGCGGCCGACCTGCGCGACGACATCATGAGCGGCGAGTTGCCGCCGGACGCGAACCTGCCCTCCACCGCCCAACTCCGAACCCGCTTCGGCGCGTCCAACGCCACAGTCCAGAAGGCCCTGCAACTCCTCAAGGACGAACGTCTGGTGGTGGGGCGCGCAGGCGCGGCGGTGACAGTCCGTGAGCACCGGCAGCGCACGATCCGACCTGCCGCCTCCCTCGCACAGGCCTCAGCAGACGAGACCCACCCATGGCTCACCGAGGCAGCCAAGCACGGCACAGAAGCCCGGATCGCGCTCCTCGACGTGACGGAGACGAGCCCGCCGGCGGATATCCGAACCGCTCTGGGGCTCTCCGACGAGGGCACGGCGGTTCTCCGCAGCCAGCTCCTACTGATCGACGAGGAACCGGCCGAACTCGTCAAGTCCTACTACCCGTTGCACATCGCCGACGGCACACCGCTGATGGAACGGAGCCGGCTCAGAGGCGGAACCCCCACCCTCCTGAGGCAACTCGGGCATACACCCCACCACTGCGTGGACCGTGTCTCGGCCCGAGTCCCCACACAGGAACAGTTCGAAGCCCTGCGCCTTCCCGGCAGTCTGCCCGTTCTGTGCACGCTGAGGGTCGTATACGCGGCCGACGGAGGTCCGATCGAGGCGACGTCCATGGTGAAGGCGGGGCATCTTTACGAGTTGCAGTACGAGTTCGTGCCGCAGTGACACCGCGTCACCCGCCGAACGGCAGCGGATCCGGAGAAGGTGGCGCAGCGGCAGATCGAACGGAGCGGTCGAACTGCTTGACCGCTGCCGTGGCCCAGTCGATGTCTCCGCACAGCCGAGCGTTTACCGGGCGCCCCCAGTCGATGTAGCGTCCACTCCGGCGACAGGAAGTGCCCGAAGAGGCGCGCGGAGCTTGGAAGGAGAGGCGGCTGTGTGGGTTGCGATGTCGCTGCTGGCTGGTCTCACCGTCCTCGGGTTCGGTACCCGCGAGGCCATGTTCCAGCACCGCCTCCGACGTGAGGGGATCCGCGTCAGGGGCCTGGTGGTCCGCCACCGCGTGGAGAGTTCCGCGAAGGACGGCACTTTCTACTTCGCGGTGGTCGAATTCGTCGATGCGCAGGGTGGTCGGCACACGATCGAGTCCAGGTCGTCCGGAGTCAAAGGTCTGCCCGTGGGCGGTGGGGTCCCGGTGCGCTACCTTCCCGGCGGCCCGGAGGATGCGCGAATCGACCTCACCGGCAGGCGGATCGGGGAGATCGGGTCTCTCTTCGCGGTCGGCGCGCTCTTCACGGCCATCGGGATCTGGATGCTCGCCACCGGCCGTTGAGCCGCTTCCCGATCCCAGCGGAGACGCGGGCGAAGGTGTCCCACGCGCCGCCTCACCGAGTACGACTCGGTGTCGCGACGAAAGACACCGAACAGGAAATTGAATCATTCGATCACAATCGATCGACGGGAATTCCTGTCGAGACGCCTCCGCCAGATCTCCCGATGACAACATTGTTATGTGTTTTCACAGCGGCCCCGTGGGAATGAAGAACGCGTTGAATCGGCCACTCTGCAGGCCGGTTCGCGCGTACGAGGGTGGGGACCGGAGAGCGCGAGTCTTCTTGTCCCCTGCCCGCATCCGGTCTGAGGGGGAGGGCTGGGTTGAGCCATTCACCGTCCGTCGGCGCGTTCGTGCCCAAGGTCGTCGCAGCCATCGACTTCGGAACACATGGCTCCGGATTCGCCTGGGCGACTGTTTCGAATCTGCAGAACGTGATCAACAACCGCTACATCGTCTATCAGGACTTCGTGCCCCACGGTGGCAGCAGTTCCTATCCGAAGGATCTGACGGCCGTCCTGGTGGATCAGTACGGAACGGCCGTGGAGTTCGGATTCGAGGCCCGCAAACGCTGGCAGACCGAACTCAGCCGGGGAAATCCGAGCCGTCTCGGATACGCCACCAGGTTCAAGATGGCGTTGCGGTCCGACGCCCCGCGGGTCGACGTACCGCGCTTCCTCGGCAGCCTTGCCGGGGCCGACCGCCAGACGGTACGGAGGTTGATCGCGGACTGTCTCGGCAAGCTGTACCGGACAGCCCTAAAGGAGATAGAGGCGACCAGCTACCGCGGTATCGGATTCACGGAGAAAGACATCCGCTGGTGCATCACGGTACCCGCGATCTGGACGGACTCCGAGAAACGGGCGATGCGTGACGCCGCGGCACAGGCCGGCATGCCCGCCGACGCGGAACGGCTGCTGCTCGTCAGCGAGCCGGAGGCCGCGGCCGTCTACTGCGCGCTCACCCCCGGCACCCTGCTCGGACCGACGCGGCCCGAAGGCCGTCTCGACGTCGCGACGGCCGGCAGCCGCTTCATGGTGGTCGACTGCGGTGGCGGCACCGTCGACATCACCAGCTACCAGATCCGCCCGGAAGGCGTCGGTTCCAACCGGCTGGCCGAGATCGGCATCGCCGACGGCGGCCCGCTGGGATCGGCCTACATCAACCAGCACTTCGTCGAGCAGGTGCTCGCCGACCGCTTCGGCGTCGAGCAGTTGAAGGAACTGACGGTCTCCCACCCGCGGGAGATCGCCATGCTGGAGGACCGCTGGGAGGAGCAGAAGCTCGGCCTGCACTCCGAGACGGATCCCGACGGCACACCGACCCTCACCAGTTCCTGCGACATCGAAGTACCCGGCCGACTCTGGGAGGCGCTCACGGAGTCCACCAGGGATCGGCTCACGGAGCTGGCCTTCGACGACCCCTATCACCTCGTCCTGACTCCACAGGAGGTCACCGCACTCCACGACTCGGTGGTCGAGCCGGTTCTGGACACGATCGAACGGCAGTGCCGGACCGTCCTCGACGGCGGCCCCGTCAAGGGCGTGGAACAGATCCTCGTCGTCGGCGGATTCGCCCGCTCCACCTATCTGCGGGACCGGATCGCCCACCGGTTCGGCGGCGAGATCAAGGTGGTGATCCCGCAGGATCCCGCGGTCGCCGTCCTCGGCGGGGCCGTGCACTTCGCCTACGACCCGTCCGTCATCTGGGGACGCCGCTCGAAGTACACCTACGGCTTCGGCTGTGCCATGCCCTTCCGTGACGGGGTGGACCCCGTGGACAAGCGCTTCACCGACGATGAAGGGGACGTGATGTGCAAAGGGCGATTCGGCGTCATGGTGCGGCGCGGCGACCTGGTCACCGTCGACCGGGTCGTCGAGGCCAACCTCGGGGTGACGGAACGCGACGCCCGCATCCTCAACATCCCTTTGCTCGCGACCTTCAGCGACGACCCGCAGTTCACCGATGAGGAGGGCTGTGAACGTGTGGGGACGGTCACCGCGGATGTGTCCGGCTCCGTGAACCTGCCGTCGTCCAGACGCAGGCTCGACATCTACTACGCGTTCGGCGGCTCGGAGATCGCCGTGGAGACCCGCGACCGGGTCAGTGGCGCGCGCCGCAAGGCCACGATCACGTTCACGGAACTGTACGGACGGCACGGCAAGGCAGGTGGGTGATTCATGGACCGGAGCACATACGGCTTCGACTCCGAAGACCAAGAGCACGACGAGTTCATGGAATCGGACAACACGCGCGGGTGGGGAGCGGGCAGGAAGGAAAGGAACAAGCGCGACACCGCTGCCTGGTGCCTGTGGCTGCGCGAGCAGGTCGCCGAGGACATCAAGCGGCAGTCCGCGACCCTTACCACGCGGACGGAAGCAAGGACGGAAGCCCTGCAGCGCAGCGTGGACAGCCTCGGCAAGCGGCTCGACGCGGTGGCACGCAACGTCGACTTGCTTCTGGACGCCCTGCGCGACCAGGGAGTGCGCGACGCGATCGACGCGGGCCGCGCCACCTCCGACGTCCATCGCCGGCACCTCGAACTCGCCCAGACGTACCGGACGCTGGTGACGCAGGCCCTGCGCGACCTGGGACGCCTGCTGTGCCCCAAGGTCGGGGACGAAGGACGCACGGAGCTGGCGCGGCGTCGTGCCCAGGCCGTCGCGCACCTCGTCGCGCTCCTGTTCCAGCCGCTCGACCAGCCGATGTCCAGCACTCAGGAAGAGATCGTCGACCGGCTGCGCGCGTTCGGCCTGGCGACCGAAGGAACGCAGGTCCGGGGGCAGTTCGCCGCCGTGTTCCGGAGGGCGGCGGAACTGCGCGAGGGCGTGGCGGGTCTTGCCCTCAGCGCCGAACTCGACTTCGCCGTCGACCTGACGGCCCTGCCGGCGGACCACTACCAGCCCTGGGAAGAGCAGCAGGCCGACGACGCCCAACCGGAGTTCCTGATCGCTCCCGCGTACGTCGTGGGCGGCGACCGGCCCCAGAGCCTCAGCCGGCCGATCGTCTTCGTGACCTCGACGGGCCGCCCGTGAACCGGCCGTTGAACCCGCGCGAAGTCGCCCGAGGCGTCCCGCTGGTGGACGACCGGCTGCTGCTCGAACTGCTCAACGATCTGCACACCGCGGACGACCTCGTGCGGGCCACGGTGCGCCAGGGGTTCTTCGCCAGACTGCTGGGCCAGGTCACCGGGCGCCGGCGCAGACAGGACCTCGCCGTCACCGGCGCCCTGGTCGGCGCTCAACGCGACACCCTGGCCTGGCTGTCCAGCCTCACCGCACGGCTCGCGGTCACCGACCTGGTCGTCGCCGAGGTCACCGACGAGGTGGCCCGGGTCCGCGAGGACGTGAAGGAACTCGACAGCCGCCTGCGATGGGCCGAGGGCGATATCCGCGAGCTCGCCCTCGTGCTGGCGGAACTCGCCGAACAGACCGGGCGTGGGCTGGCCGAGCACGACGAGCGGCTGCGCAAGGTCGAGAGCAGGCTCGCCATCGACGACGCGGTTCGACGCTGGCGCCACCCCCGCCCCGATCCTGGACTGGGCCGCCTCTTCGGAGCCGTACTCCTGGCCCGGGAGGTCGCCGCCGGCCCCGCCGGAGAGTTCTCCGACACCGAACGCGGCGCCCAGGTCGAGCAGGAGCTGGTCGACCGCATGCTTCAGGACCCGCCGACACCGTGGTTCGACGGCGTCAGATCCGTGACCGGCCTGCTGGCCGAGGCCACCCGCCGGTTACCCGGCGACGACCACCGGGCCATGCTGGCCGAACTGCTGGGAGAAGGGCTGCGGGAGGAGCTGACCGGTGCGCGCGGGCCGCTGAGCACCGCACTCAGCACAGCGGCGGCGACCACGGTGCGGGGCGCGGACCCCGACGCCGTGGCGAGAACGGCGCTGCGCGGCGCGGTCCGCAACGGCACCCGCTACGTCGCCGCCAGCCTGACCGCGGAGGAACTGCTGCGGCAACTGGTCGGAGAGCAGTTCGCGGAGGCGGCCGCGCGCCGCTCCCGGCTCCAGAAGGCGAGGAGCACCTCATGAGCGGCTCGGCGGACTTCACCGAACTGGGACGAAGGGCGCTGGAGGTGGCCCGGCGCCCGGTGACCGCGCACCCGGGCCCGGGGACCTCGCACCAGGACCCGTCCCCCGGTCCGGTCGGCCGATCCCGGGTGCCGGACACCCCGCACACCTCCGTGCGCATCGGGCTGGTGCTGGCCGGCGGCGGCGCGAAGGGCGCCTACGAACTCGGAGTTCTGGACTACATGGCGGAGCGGGGCGCCCGCGTGTCAGCGATCGCCGGCACCAGCATCGGTGCCCTCAACGGCGCCGTGCTGGCCAGCGGGGAGTCCTTCTTCCAGGGCGTCGAACGGCTGGCCACCTTCTGGGAACGCTTCTCCGTCCGCATGGGAGTCGCGCCGTCCGAGGCCCGAGGGCTGCCGCTGGACGAGGCCGGAGTCGCCATGGAGAGCACGGCACGCCAAGTACGGCGTCTGGGCCCGCGCCTGCGGGCTCTCAAGCAGCGGACCGCCCTGCTCGAAGAACTGATCGACGAGGCTGTGGACGCCGAACGCATCCGTGCCGGTCTGCCCCTGTGGGTCACCGCCTATCCCCTGACGGGCCACCATGCCGTGCCCCGGCGGCTGCGGCACCTGAGGGAGGTCGGACGGTGGATGGGCGGTGCCCGGGCCACCATCATCCGGCTCAATGACCTGGCCGCACCGCAGGTCCGCGAGGCGGTCCTGGCCAGCGCCGCGCTCCCGTTCGTCTTCCCGACCCGGGTGATCGACGGATGCGCCTACCTCGACGGCGGCCTGGGCCGCGGTGACCGCACCCCCGTGCGCGCGTTCGCCTCGGAAGAGCACTGCGACATCCTCGTCGTCCTGCACCTGCATCCCGACGCCCGGGTGGCGCCGGGCGCTGCGACCGGCCTCGTACGCGTCGACATCCGGCCGAGCCTCCCGGTCGTCCCGCCGGGCCCGCTCGGGCCGGTGACCGGTCTGCTGAACTTCTCGCCCGATCGCGTGGCCTCCCTGCGCGCCCTCGGCTATCGCGACGCGGCCGACCGCTTCGACGAGACCGAGCGGCTCCTGGGACGCCGAGGCGCCCTCGATGAGGGCGAGTCCGCGATGCTGTCCGCCCTGGAGCGGCTGAGGGGCGCGTCACCGACGCCGTGAAGCGCCCGTGCCGAGGAGCCGCCGAGCGCCGAAGGAGCCTCGTTGTCCGACCGCCTGCACGTGCTCACCGCCATCTACCAGTCCGACCGGGCCGACCGCTCCAGCACCCTCACCGTCAGCCTCGCCACCATGGGTGCCGCCGTCACCTACCTCGTGGGCACGATCGCCTTCTACGACAAACTCGATCTGCTGGGCTGGGCCATCAGCCTGCTGCCGTTCCCCCTGATATGCGTCCTGGCCTTCCAGGCCCAGATGGTCAATCTGGCCGCCGTCCGGGCCCGCTCCATCCTCACCCTGGAGAAGGCGCTCCTGGACGCGGTGGAACCTCCGAGCGGTCCCCACTTGGACCGCGCCGTCCTCGGCGTCACCGCCAGCGAACGGGCCTCCAACCCGCACACGGCCGCCCGCCGGCAGCGCGCCGCGACCTTCATCGCCTACCTGGGCGTCGGTCTCATCGACGTGCTCTACATCGTTCTGATGCTGGTCAAAGCCGCTCCGCACCTCTCGGCCTGGGTCGCCGTCCCCGCCATTCTGTACGGTGCGCTCCTCGTCCTCGTGGCCCTGGCCTGGCACCACAGCGTCACCAACCTCGACTTCCACGCGGTCGGCAGCCCCTGACCCACAACCGGTGCCCGGCCCGAGGCAGACCGTGCCGGCCGAGCGCGGCGCAGCCCTCCATCGGGTGACTCATAGAACACCCGCCCGGTGAACCCACGCATCCATATGGCTCATTCGTTCGAGTCGGACCCCTCGAACGAAGTACGCGCAATCGATTCTGCGATGCGTGATCAAAAACCTCAGCCGGGCCGCACTCGCGGCCGCACTCGTCGTCCTTGTTCTTCTGGCACCCACCCCGGCCCAGGCGCACGGCCGGGCCGCCGAACCGCGCACGCTCCCGATGGCGAACGCGGTCGGCGTCCTCCCCCTCGCGGATGAGGTGCGGGAGGGCTACCAGCGCACGAGCTTCCGGCACTGGAACGCGGGCCAGAACCCCACCGACGGCTGCAACACGCGCGCGGAGGTGCTCATCGCCGAGGCGGTCGACCCGCCCGAGGTCCTCGCCGGGTGCAGGCTCTCCGGAGGGCGCTGGTGGTCGTACTACGACGCCCGATGGGTGACCGAGGCCGGCTCCCTGGACATCGACCACATGGTGCCGCTCGCCGAGGCGTGGGATTCCGGGGCGTCGCAGTGGACCGCCCAGCGGCGTGAGGCGTACGCCAACGACCTCGGCGCGCTGACCTCCCTCATCGCCGTCACCGCGGCCTCCAACCGCAGCAAGGCCGACAAGGATCCCGCCGAGTGGCTGCCGCCCGCCGCCGGCGTCACGTGCCGGTACATCTCGGAGTGGGTCGGGACCAAGCTCCGCTGGGGACTCAGCGCCGACGCCGTCGAGTTCGAGGCACTCACCCGGCTCGCGCAGTCCTGCCCCGACACCAGCGTGACGTACGACCCCGCGCCGTAGGACAGAACCTGGTCCCGCCCCGGCGACCTGGCCTCGAGGCTACGGCCCTGCCGCGGGCGGGACATCCTCATGAGGTGCGGTGCGGGAATCTTCATGAGGCGCGGTGCGGGCATCCGGCGGCGTGACACCGCCCGGGGCGCCGAAGGCGGGGCCGGGCTGGGCCCCGTACGGCATGCCGTACGGCGGCGGGTACGAGGCGTACGGCGGGTAGGGCGGGTACGAGGCGTACGGCGGATGCGGAGCGGGCTCGGGCACCGGCGGGGCCAGGCGCTGCGGCTGGTGGCGTCGGGCGAGCCACAGTACGAGTGCCGCGTACAGCAGGGTCGTCGCCACGTCCGCGAGGGCGAGTGGCCAGGGCGAGTCGGCCGCTGTCTCGTCGGAGTTCAGCCCGTCGACGACCGCGGCGAGGGTGCCGAAGGCCACCAGGTTGTTCAGGACATGCAGCGCGACGGCTGCCTCCAGGCCACCGGTACGGATGGTCAGCCAGCCCGCCACCACACCGAAGACCAGCAGGCCGATGAAGCCCCACGTGGTGCCCCAGCCATGGGCGGCGGCGAACAGCACGGCCTGCGGGAGCACCGCGAACCAGGGAGTACGGACGAAGGCGCCGACCGCCTGCGTCAGCCAGCCCCGGAAGACGTACTCCTCGGCCGCGGCCTGCACCGGGACGAAGACGGCCAGCACGCCCAGGGAGGTGAGGAACGACCCCCAGCCCACCCACACCTCGGGCTCACCGGAGCCGCCCTCGCCCTCGTGCAGGAGGAACGCGGTCCCCGTCAGCACGGCCACGGGGAGCACCGCGGCCAGCAGACACCACCCCAGCCAGCGCCACCGCAGCCGTCCGGCGACCGACGACACGGTGCCGACCGGCCGCCGCCCGGGCCACAACACGGCCAGCAGAACCAGCGGCAGGGCGACCGCGATGGAGGTCAGCTCCATCGCCGTGTTGCCGAGCGGCCCCAAGTCCGGTCCGCCGTCGGGGAGATCGGGGGTGCCGGCCAACGCGCCGAAGACGTAGGAGACGGCGACCAGCAGGAGGACGAGTACGAGATAGGCGCCGAAGAACAGCAGAGTGCCGACCAGGGGCCGCCACCAGCGATGACGGCCCGTGAGGTGGCCCAGGCGGTGATAGGGGAGGCCGTCGGGACCCGGCGGTATGGCGGTCGTCATGATCGACAGCTTCCCAAACGGGGCGCGCCCCGGGCGTCCGCCCGCAGCAGGAGGCCTCGCTCGGTCTCAGGGTGGATGCTCCGGAACCACACACACTGTGACCTGGCACTTCTCGACCAAGTCCGCTCAGCCCAACAGCCGGTTCCTGACCGCGGCGAGGACCTCCGTGCGGCTGCGCGGGCCGTTGTCGGCTGCGATCAGGTGGTCGCCGATGCGCAGTGAGAAGGTGATCAGACAGCGGGCCTCGACATCGCCCTCGTCGGGACAGAAGGCCCCGAAGAGCTCACGCAGATAGTCCATGCGCCGGTTGTCGGCCCGGCGGAGGCAACGCGCCACAGCTTCGTCGCGCCGGGCCCAGTCGCGGATCGCGAGTTCGACCCCGGCGCTGGTCACATGCGTCTCGCCCGACCCCACGAAGTCGAAGAGACGCCCGAGCCGCTCGCGGGCGTCGCCCCCGTCGCGTTCGATCCGCTCGATGACGTCCTCGGTGACCCCGCGCTCCCAGGTGTCGAGCATCTCCTCCAGCAGGGCGGCGCGGTTACGGAAGTAGCCGTAGAAGCCGCCCTTGCTGACGCCGAGGGCTTGGGCGAGGACCTCGACCCGGACAGCCTCGGGGCCGCCGGCGGCGAGCGCCCGCAGCCCCTCCTCGATCCACTTGTCCCGCGGCGTACGGATCGCGCCCATACCGTGTCTCCCCCTCACCTGTCCCGGGCCAGTATACGGAGCCGTATAGATGGGTCTATGCTCGATCTATACGCCACCGTATAGACAAGGATCCGCCATGAGCGATCTGCGCCTCCCCTCGACGGACCACACGTCCCGCCCCTGGCGGATCCATGAGATCGCCGGCGACTTCCGGCTCGAGGATGTGTGGGCGCTGCCGACGCCGGGCGGCCCGGACGACCTGCACCATCTGGTCCGGCAGATGGCGGACGGCAAGGACGGTCCGGACGGCGGCAACCCCGTGGGCCGTTTCCTCTTCGCCGTGCGCTGGAAGCTCGGCGCGCTGCTCGGCTGGGACAAGCCGGACTCGGGCGTCGGCGGCAGGGTGGCGACGCTGCGCGACCGGCTGCCGGACGACCTGCGCGAGGGGCCGCGGGGGCCCGACCTCAGCGCGGCGCCCTTCACATCGGTCTTCCAGACACACGACGAGTGGGCCGCCGAGTACGCCAACAGGACCATGCACGGGGTGATGCACATCGGCTGGGTCTCCGACGGGAACGGCGGCTACCGCGGCCAGATGGCCGTCCTGGTGAAGCCCAACGGCCGCCTCGGCGCCCTGTACATGCTCGGCATCAAGCCTTTCCGGTACCTGGGGGTGTACCCGGCCCTGATGCGATCGATCGGCCGGGAGTGGCAGGAGAACACGGCACACCGAACGGCACGCTGACGCCCCCTCCCCGCGACCCGGACTCGGCCCAACCCCTGCTCCTCCACCGGCGGGGCTTGAACGAAGGCGCGAGGGATCGCGGTGAAGCCGCTCCACGCGCCACCCCGCAGCCCGGTCTCGAAGCGACGGGACCGCCATGAACCAGGCGCTGGGACATCGATCGCACCATCGATGCGTGCACAGAGTGAGGCCTGTCGGCGCCGGCCGCGCCCCCATCGCTTCCGCCTGGGCGAACCCTGGGTAACCGGCGACGGTGCGGAGATGTGGAGTGGGGGCGCACCAGGGGGCGCGCGAAATTCGCGAGTGCATCCGAGCGGACGCCGCTCCCTGCACTCACACCGTCCGGGAAATGTGAAGATCCCCTCTCCGCCTCCAGTAGCCCCAGCCACTTGTCGCACCTCATTGCGCCAGCAACAACAGGTCCGGCGAAGAGCCACTTGACCATGCATCACCCCTCAATGACCGGCACCCCCGGCACACTTCACAGATATCGAATCAGTAAAGGGGGTTCCGCCTAGCGAATTTTTGTTGAACCATGAAGGTCCACAGATGAGGGGGATTTGTGAAGATCGTTGGTTGCGCTTCGCGCACGTGCGGGCAAGGGGGCCCGGACAAGCCGGCGATGCGGTGATGGTGCCGTTCCCACACCGCTTCTCACGCAGTACCACGCCACGGCCGCCTGCTTCAGGAACAGGCGGCCGTACTTCAGGGGTGAGGAAACCACCATGCACATATGTGTGCTGGGGCAGGGCTATGTCGGCCTGCCCCTGGCCGTGAGGGCCGCCGAGGCCGGACATACCGTCACCGGGTACGAGCCCGACGAGCGGCGTTGCGGAGCGCTGGCCGCCGGGTCGTCGTACGTCGAGGACATCGGGTCCGACCGGCTTCAGGCGGTGCTCGCGTCGGGCGGCTACACCGCCAGCTCGGACCCGCAGGACCTCAAGGGGTTCGACGTCGCGGTCATCACCGTGCCCACGCCGCTGACCGACCGGGCCCCGGACCTGAGTTGCGTACGGGACGCCGGTCGGGTGCTCGCGCAGTGGATCGAGCCGGGCGCCACCGTCGTACTCGAGTCGACGACCCATCCCGGCACCACGCGTGACGTGCTCATACCTCTGCTGGAGGAGGGCTCCGGCCTCGTCGCCGGGCGCGACTTCCACGTCGGGTTCAGCCCCGAGCGCATCGACCCGGGCAATCCGGACTGGAGGCTGGAGAACACGCCGAAGATCGTCGCCGGGCTGACGGACGACTGTCTGCGGCAGGTGAAGGCCTTCTACGACTCGGTCACCGACGTCACCGTGCCGGCCTCCGGGCTGGAGGAGGCCGAGCTGGCCAAGGTGTTCGAGAACACCTATCGGCACGTCAACATCGCGCTGGTCAACGAGCTTTCGCGGATGGCCCACACGCTGGGTGTGGATGTGTGGCACACCCTGGAGCTGGCGGCGACCAAGCCCTTCGGCTTCACCAAGTTCCTGCCCGGCCCCGGCGTGGGCGGACACTGCCTGCCCATCGACCCGGTCTACCTCAGCCACCACGTCAAGGCCCGGCACGGCCAGACCTTCCGGCTCATCGAACTGGCCCAGGACATCAACGAGTCCCAGCCCGACTACGTCGTACGCCGACTCCAGGACTCCCTGAGCCGCCGCTTCCGCAGGAGCGTGAGCGGGGCGCGGATCCTCGCGCTGGGGGCGGCGTACAAGCCGGGCACGTCGGACGCCCGACAGTCGCCGGCCGTCGAGGTCACCGACCGGCTGCGGGCGATGGGCGCGGACGTCACCGTCGTGGACCCCTATCTGCCGGTGGCGGACGGGGGTTGCCGGGAGATTCCCTTCACCGCGGCGGACGGCGGCGCGCGTCTCTCCGACTACGACGCCGTCGTCCTGCTCACCCCGCACGGCGAGTTCGACCTCGCGCGACTCGCCGCCGAGGCCCCCTACGTCCTCGACACCCGTGGCGTCATGGCCGCCGCACCCCACATCGAACGGCTCTGACCAGAGCCACCCGGAAGACCACAGAGGAAAGAGAGAAAGACATGTACGGACAGAACGGTGTGGGCGCGGCGATCGGTACCGCCACCGGCGGAGCCGCCCTCGCGGCCACGGGCGGGACGGCTCTGGGGTGGATCGTGCTGGGGGCCATGCTCTTCGTGATCGGCGGTGTGGTGGTGTTCCGCACGGCCACCCGCGGCAAGCGAGTGACCGCTTGAGCACCTCGCACATCCGCGCGTCACGGGGCAGATTCACCGCGGTGACCGCCGTGGTGGTGGCGGCTCTGGCCGCTGCCACCGTGGTGGTGCACCTCCAGTCGAAGAGCCCGGTCCTGACGTTCTACTGGTGGCTGGGCATGCTGGTCATCGTGCTCTGCCTGGTCTCGTTCCTGAAGGGCCGGTCCTTCACCCACCTCCCGGTGGCACCGGGCCGGACGGTGGCGATCATCCCGGCCTTCGAGGAGCCCACGGAGAACCTGCACCGCACGGTGCGGTCCCTGCTGGCGCAGACCCACCCCGTCGACGAGATCCACGTCATCGACGACGGCTCGCGGCAGCACCCGGTGGAACCCTTCGACCACCCCCGGGTGTTCTGGCACCGGCAGGAGAACAAGGGCAAGCGCGGGGCCCAGGTCACCGTGCTCCGGCACCTTCAGGAGCAGGGCAGGCACTTCGAGTACGTGCTCACCATCGACTCGGACGGCGAGCCCTTCCCGGACGCGCTCGAACAGCAGCTGCGGGCCATGAGCAACCCGCGGATCCAGGCCACCACCGGCATGATCTACGTCCGCAACTTCGAGGAGACCTGGGTCTCCCGGGCCGCGGACATCGACATCGGCACCTCGTGCGTGATGATGCGCTCCTCGCGCTCCATGCTCGGAGCCCTGGAGACGACCTCGGGCGCCCTGGCTCTCTACCGGGCCGAGCTGCTCTACGACCACCTGGACGCCTACGAGGTGGAGTGCGGCACCGGCGACGACCGCTGGCTGGCGCTGCGGGCACTCATGCGCGGTGAGGTCGTGGCCGTCAACGAGGCCGGGGTGGTCACCGACATGCCGACGACGTTGCGGAAGACCTACCGTCAGCGTCTGCGCTGGGCCCGTTCGTGGTGGTGGATGCTGCCGTTCGTGTTCGCGCGGCTGTCGCCGAAGCAGCTCATATCGCCGACCTTCGGGCTGCTCCAGCTCGTCATCACCCCGGTGATGCTGGCCTGGACCGTGGTGATGACGCTGCTGACCCTGGGCGGCCGGTATCACAACCCGGGCGTGGCCCTGGTGTATCTCGCCGTGTACCTGGTGGTCCGGTACGGCCAGTCCGGGCTGTACGTCCTCATGCGGCCGGACATGACCGCGGGTCAGCGGTGGCGCTCCTGGCTCGTCGGCACCCCGACGGCGGTGTTCATGAACATCGTGCTGCTGTGCCCGACGCGCTACTGGGCCCTGTTCAAGCTCCGCGACAACGCGTGGCAGTCGCGGGGGCTGACGGCGAAGACGTCCCTGCCGAAGGGGCGGCATCGCGCGCCTTCGGAGAAGCTGCTGAACGTGTGAGTGCGCGTCTCTCACGGGTCTCACGGGCCCGGGCGATTCTCCGCCGTACTGTTCGACGCCCCCTGTCCCGAGTCATCGAGCAGGGGGCGTCGGCGTTTTACGACTGCTGCCGTGCGGAGTGGCACGGGCATCCGCAGCGGCGCTGGAGCAGGACGCCGAAGGCGAAGGCCAGGGGGACGTCGCGGGTCTGGCGGCAGTCGGCATGCAGGTCCTGGTCTCGTTGCTTTACGGCTCTTCGAGGCGCATGGCTTCACCAAGCTCGGTCACGGCGCTCCAGTAGTGATCGAGAGCCACATAGAACACCGAGGTATCCGAGACACCCTCAGCGATGTCGCCCAGCGCCATGTAGACCATCCTCGACGCGGCAAAGACGCGATCACAATTCGCCCTGGCCGCGCTGCTCCGGGCATCCACGGCGGCGACCTGACAGCTGTGCCGGAAGGGTCCGAAAACCTCACGTAGGCGTGCTCGGTGCTCTTCGAGGCGTGCCCGGCGCTCCTCATGATCTTCAGTGCTCAGGATGTGCGGAGTCTGACGGTACTCGACACCCATGAGGTGAGCCTGCTCGAGGAAGGCGAGGTACGACACGCGCCGGGCTTCTCGCCGACGTGTCTCGTCTTGTGCTGCCGCTGATACCTCGGCCTGGATTCGTGCGGCCCGCGTATGTCCCCGACTCGTGACCCAGCTCGCGACTACTGCCGTGGCGCCGGTGATCCCTGCAATCCATAGTCCGCTGTCCCCCACGTAAGTGAGTGTGAGGGTCGGCGGTCCGCCGGAACAGCCCTCATGCGGAAGGAGGGAGGGACGGGATCGACGCCAGGTCTCTGGCCAAGGCCTGATTCCGGTGCTGCGGGTCCTGGCCCCTCGGGACAAGCTCGGCCCGCGCCACGTTGTCGATTTCCGATCCCACGGCCCGGCAACCAGCCCGGGACCCAACCGACGCCCACATCGGTGAAGTTGCGCCGTTGCCCGGGCAAGCACGTCACCGAGCCCCTACCGTCTCCCTTCGTGACGACGACAACGCGGGGCGTCGATCAGGGCGCGCTCACCGCGACCACCTTCACCACCGTCTTCGTGCTGGTCATGGACCCCGGTGAGTACGACCTGCTGAACGGGGTCGTCGGCCTCGTCTGTGGGCTCATCCTGCTGGCCTACTACCGGCCGCTGTCCGCACAGACGCCGTTCGACGCGAAGACCAGTGCCTGGGCTTTCGGCGCCGTCGCCGGCCTCCAGGTGGCGAGCGGCGTCTCGTGGCTGATCCAGCTCGCCGTCAACGCGGCAGTCGACGGAGGGCTCCTCGATCTGGGCGAGGGGTGCCGGGACAGAAGCCAGTGCCTGGGCGACAAGGCCGACCTGCCCGTCGTGATCGCCTGGGCCGCGGCCGCCGTGTGGCTGGGTTACCAGCACCACCGGCGCTTCCCTCACGTCCCGCCTTCCGCGTGAGCCGTCGTCCCGATACTTCGCCGGGAGGGCCCGCGGCCCTCTCGCACGCGCCGCCGGGCCGAGGAAGGAGCACCTCGGCGCCGTAGCCACGCGTGGCGGAAGCACCGTGCCCCGCGATGAGTTTCCGGCGCCCTCCCGGTCTACGCATACGGAAGGGCCGCCCCGGCCCCCGGACGCGTGGGAGATGCGATGAGCAGCGTGATCATGCACAACGTCGTGTCCGTGGACGGCTTCATCGCCGACGCGGACGACCAGGTCGGGCCGCTCTTCGACTGGTACGGCAACGGCGACACCCCGCTGAACGAATACGCCAGGGTCTCCAAGGTCTCGGCCGACTATCTGAAGCCGACGCTGGCGCGGATCGGGACGCTGGTGGTCGGGCGGCACGTGTTCGACATGACCAACGGGTGGGAGGGGACGCCGCCGGCGGGCGAGCACCTGGTGGTCGTGTCGCATCGGCCCCGGCCCCAGGGCTGGCACCCGGACGCGCCGTTCCACTTCGTCGACGGGGTGGAGGAGGCGGTCGCCAAGGCGAAGGAGCTGACCGGGGAGGACCGTGACGTCGGTGTGGCGGCGGGTGACGTCGGCGGGCAGGCGTTCGCCCTCGGGCTGGTCGACGAGGTGGCGATGGACGTCGTACCGGTCGTCTTCGGCTCGGGCAAGCGCTACTTCGGGTCGGTCGACGCCCAGCATCTGCTGGAGGACCCGCACACGGTGATCCAGGGCGACCGGGTGCTGCACCTGCGCTACCGGGTCCGTAAGCAGCCGTGACCGTCCAGGGGAGGCCGGCCGACATGGAACCGCAGACCGCCGCGGGCAAGGTGCTCTGGCACTTCACGATGTCCCTCGACGGATTCGTCGCGGGCCCGGACCACACGATGGACTGGATGACGGGCGTGACCTTCCGCCCCGGCCTCGTCCAGGAGTACGCGGAGACGACCGGCGCAGTGCTCGGCGGCCGGGCCGGGTGGGACGCGTACCCCGATCCCACCGGGATCTACGGCGGCGCCTGGCAGGGCCCCGTGTTCGTGCTCACGCACCACCCGGAGGACGCCAAGCCGACGCCCGACGTGACGTTCCTGAGCTGCGATGTCGCCGAGGCGCTGCGCATCGCCCTGGAGGCCGCCGGTGGCAAGAACGTGGAGGTCTTCTCGCCGAGCATCGGCCGCCAACTCCTCGAGCGCGGGCTGCTCGACGAGATCGACCTGCACATCGCGCCCGTGCTGCTCGGCGACGGGATCCGGCTGTTCGACAACCCCGGGGGCGCGCCCGTGCCGCTGGAGCTGCTCGTCGGGGAGGACCGCAAGGCCGCGGTGGACGTGCGGTACCGGCCGGTGCGGGCCGGATGACACGGCGCCTCCGCCTCGGAAGTCCAACCCTCAAGAATTAACCGAACTCACGTACAACCCTTACGTCCCCACACAGGTCTCCTGATCGCCGACCACCCGTGAACGCCCGTACAACTCCCGGCGAACACGGACGGTCCCGGCACTTCATCGACGGTGGATGCCCGCCAGGCATCCCGCGTGCCGCAGGAGACTCCCGCATGGACCAGGACCAGGACCAGCACCGGCGACGACGCCCGCAGAGGCGTCCGCAGCCGCGCCTCGCCCTCGCGACGGCCCTCGCCACCCCGGCAGCCGCGCCGACGGGCGGGGTGCTCAGGCCCGCGACCGCCGGCACGGCCACGCCCACGGCTACGGCCACGCCCACGGCCACCGCCACCGCCACGGCCACGGCCACGGCCACGACCGGCAGGGTGACGCCCCCTTCCCGGACGATCGCGACGCCTCACGCCCCCGTCCACCCCGTCCACCCCGTCCACCCCGCCTGACCTCCCGCGCGCCCCGCGCCCCCGCCCTCCTCCACACCAGGAACGGCCCTGCTCTCAGCCCGGCCCCACCCCACTCCACCCCTCCCCACCCGGAGCCCCGCCTTGCGCACCCGCACTCTCCTCCTGGCCGCCGGCCTCACCACAGGCCTCCTCACCACCGCCCTGCCCGTCGGCACAGCCGCCGCCGCTCCCTCCGGCCTCGCCGGTGACTTCAACGGCGACGGATACCGGGACGTGGCCATCGGCGCCATGAGTGCCGACGTCGGCTCGGTGCAGAACGCCGGTGCCGTCGTCGTGCTGTACGGCTCGTCGTCCGGCGTCTCGGCGGGGAAGAAGACCGTGATCACGCAGAACTCCGCGGGCGTCCCGGGCGCCGCCGAGTACGGCGACCGCTTCGGCAACAGCCTCGCCGCCGCCGACCTGGACAAGGACGGCTACTCCGACCTGGTCGTCGGCGCCCAGTACGAGGCCATCGGCGACCGGGACGGCGTCGGCTCGGCCACCGTCATCTGGGGCGGCAAGAACGGCCTGTCCGGCGGCAAGGGCCTGCCCCAGCCGTCCACCCTCTCGGAAGGCGGCGGCTTCTCCTCCGGCGTCGCGACCGGCGACTTCGACGGTGACGGCGCGACGGACGTGACGATCACCGGCCAGAGCCACACCCGCCTCTACAAGGGCCCCTTCAGCCGTACGACCGGCCCCGCCAGCCACACCGGCCTCAGCGAGTTCGGGTCGACGTACGAGGTGTTCGCGGGTGACATGAGCGGCGACGGCGCGGCCGAGCGCGTGTACCCGTTCCTCGTCACCGGCGACGAGGGCGGCGAGATCAGCTACCACCGCTGGACCGGCACCAAGTACGCCCGCACCTACCTGCCGCAGGCCGACGGCGAGGGGGGCACCATCGCCGACGTCAACGGCGACGGCTACGGCGACCTCGTCCTCGGTGATTACCAGGACCCGCGTGCGGAGAAGCCGGGCGGCCACAAGGGCGGCCAGATCACCGTCTGGTACGGCGGCCCCACCGGCCCCGACCCGGCGCAGAAGCCGACCGTGATCCACCAGGACACCACGGGCGTGCCCGGCGCCGGTGAGCACGGCGATCTCTTCGGTTCGGCGATCAGCGCGGGGGACGTCAACGGCGACGGCTACGCCGACATCGCGGTCGGCGCCTGGGCCGAGGACATCGGCACGGTCGAGGACGCCGGCTCGGTGACCCTCCTGTTCGGCTCGGCCTCCGGCCTGAGCGGCAAGGGCGCCAAGTCCTGGTCCCAGGACACCGCCGGCGTCCCCGGCAGCAACGAGAAGATGGACGCCTTCGGCATGACGGTGCGTCTGGTCGACCTCGACAGGAACGGCAAGGCCGACCTGGTCAGCGGCGCCGGCTACGAGAACGGCTACGGCGCGGTCACCGTCCTGCGCGGCTCCGGCTCCGGCCTGACCACCACCGGGTCCACGTTCCTCTCGGCCCGCGACGCGACCCTCAAGGGCGAGGCCAACTTCGCCTGGGCCATCGCCCAGTGACATCCCGCCAGCTTCCGCATCCGGCAAGGAAACCCATGCGTCTGCGCAGCGCCGCTCTCCTCCTGGCGGCCCTCACCCCCCTCGCCGCCGCCCTCACGGCACCCACCGCCCACGCCGCCACCGCCGCCGCCCCGTACGACTTCAACGGCGACGGCCGCAAGGACCTGGCGATCGGCGCCCCGGGCGCCACGGTCGCCGGGAAGGCGAAGGCGGGCGCCGTGTCCGTCGTCTACGGCAGCACGAGCGGGCCGAAGACCTCCACGCGCACGCTCCTCACCCAGGACACCGCCGGGATGCCGGGTGCCGCCGAGGCGGACGACGCCTTCGGCTCCGCCCTCGCCTCGGCGGACCTCGACACCGACGGCTACGCCGACCTGCTGATCGGCACGCCGGGCGAGGACGGCTACGACACCAACGACGGCACCGTCACCATCGTCTGGGGCTCCAAGTCCGGCCTGTCCGGCGCCCGTTCGCTGATCAACTTCTTCAGCCGCGACGCCGACCGCTACGGCCAGACCCTCGCCGCGGGCGACTTCGACGCCGACGGCGTCCTGGACGTGGCGGCCGGCTCCACCGGCCCGGTCACCCTCTCCCTCGTCTCCGGGCCGATCACCAAGTCCGTCGCGCACGACGGCGGTCTGGGCTCA
Organism: Streptomyces sp. NPDC050546; assembly: GCF_044457425.1. NCBI lineage: Bacteria > Bacillati > Actinomycetota > Actinomycetes > Kitasatosporales > Streptomycetaceae > Streptomyces > Streptomyces sp. NPDC050546. The sequence continues at coordinate 94,124 of NZ_JBITGX010000023.1, read as the reverse complement.
CGCCACGACGCCTGGTCCACCTCGTACGGCATCACCCACGTGTCCGCGGGCAACGTCACCGGCAACGGCCACCCCCAGGCGATCCTGCACAGCCGCGCGAAGGGCACCGACGACGCCGCCACCGCCCTGGCCGACATGGAGATCGGCAACTACAACGACTGGCTGCAGGAACTGCCCGCCGGCTACGTCTCCGCCGTGGCGGACATCGACAAGGACGGCCACGCCGACATCGCCGTCGGCAACGACCGCGAGGTCTCCGCCGACCCGGCCGGCGCCCTCGGCGGCAAGGTCACGGTCGTCTACGGCGGACCGGACGGCCGGGACAAGGGCCGCGCCCCGCTCGTCCTCACCCAGGACACCGCCGGTGTGCCCGGCGCCTCGGAGAAGGGCGACCGCTTCGGCAGCGGCGTCTCGCTCGGCGACATCAACGGCGACGGGTACGCCGACCTGGCGATCGGCACCGCGGGCGAGAACTCCGCCGCCGGTGCCGTCACCGTGCTGTACGGCTCGGCGTCCGGCCTGACCACCAAGGGCGCGACGTCGTACACCCAGAACACCGCGGGCGTGCCCGGCGGCTCCGAGAAGGGCGACCGTTTCGGCGAGCGCGTCACGCTCACCGACCACACCGGCGACCGCCGCGCCGACCTGTCCGTCTCCGCGCCGGGCGAGAACGGCGACGGCGCGGTCTGGTCCCTGCGCGGCACCACGACCGGCCTCACGGCCACCGGCTCGACGAGCTTCGGCCCGGGCACGACGGGCGTCTCGACGGCCGGCGCACCGGCGTACGGCACGGCCCTCAACCCCTGACCATCGGCTCCTGACCCTCAACTCCTGACCATCGGCTCCTGACCACCGACTACGGGGACTCGACACATGCGTAGACGCACCCTCCTCCTGGCCACGGCCCTGACCACCGGCCTGCTCACCGCCCTGCCCGCGACGGCGGCCACCGCCGCCCCCGCCACCGGCCCGACCGCCGACTTCAACGGCGACGGCTACGGCGACATCGCCCTCGCTGCCCCGTACGCCAAGGTCGACGGCAAGGGCATGGCCGGCTACGTCGCCGTCGTCTACGGCGGCGCGGGCGGCCTCGACCCGGCGAAGCGCACCGTCGTCAGCCAGAACACCGCGGGCGTGCCCGGCGAGGCGGAGGCCGAGGACACCTTCGGCGACGCCCTCGCCATGGCCGACCTCAACGGCGACGGCTACACCGACCTCGCGGTCGGCTCCACCGGCGAGGACGTCGGCACCGATGCCGACGGCGGCTCCGTCACCGTCCTGTGGGGCTCGGCGAGCGGCCTGAAGAACGGCACCACCGTGAAGGACCCGGCGGTCTCCGCGCACGACAACTGGGGCAAGCTGCTGACCGCCGGCGACTTCGACGGCGACGGCAAGGCGGACCTGGCCGCGGGCGCCTACGCCGACACGTACGTCATCCGCGGCGGCTTCACCACCACCGGCGCCACCGGCCCCGTCCAGCGGATCGCCACGCCCGAGACGGCGTACAGCGTCGACGCCATGGAGGCGGGTGACACCAACAAGGACGGCAGGTCCGACCTGGTCCTCACCTACCGCGTCCAGCTCGACGAGGGCGAGGTGAACAGCTGGTCCAAGGGCGTCGCCTACCTCGGCACCGCCACCGGCCTGGACACCTCGGTCCCCCGCCCGCTGAACGGCGGCACCTCCCTCGCCCTGGGCGACATCGACGGCGACGGCTACGACGAGATCGCCATCGGCAACGTCTTCTCCAAGGAGGACGACCACAGCGGCTCCCTCGGCGGCGAGGTCGTCGTCATCCGCGGCTCGGAGGGCGGCCCGGTCAACGGCGACGCGCCCATGGCCGAGCTCACCCAGGACTCCGAGGGCGTCCCCGGCGCCGACGAGGAGCGCGACAACTTCGGCGGCTCCGTCTCCATCGGCGACACCAACGGCGACGGCCACGGCGACCTCGCCATCGGCGTCACCTTCGAGGACATCGGCACCACCGAGGACGCCGGCGCCACGATCCTCATGAACGGCTCGGCCTCGGGCGTCTCGCGCACCGGCGCCCGCACCATCACCCAGAACACCGCCGGCGTGCCCGGCACCGCCGAGGCCACGGACTACTTCGGCTCCGAGACCCTGCTGGCCGACGTCACCAAGGACGGCCACGCCGAGTTCACGATCACCGCCGGCTTCGAGGACGAGGGCATCGGCGCCATCACGGCCCTGCGCGGCTCCGCCACCGGCCCCGTCACCGACGGCGCCCGCACCTTCGGCCCCGGCAGCCTCGGCCAGACCCGCTCGTACGGCGCGTTCGGCGCCAACCTCATCGGCTGACCGGCCAGGGAGACAGCACAGTATGCGCAGATCCACCACGGCCGCCTTGGTCGCCACCCTGCTGGCGACCGGGGTCACCCCCGTGTTCCTCACCGCCCCCGCCTCGGCCGCGCCCGCCAAGTACGCCGACGACTTCAACGGCGACGGCTACCGCGACCTCGCCGCCGCCGCGCCCTACACCCCGGTCGGCGGCAAGACCGACGCGGGCGCCGTCGTCATCACCTACGGCTCCGCGAACGGCATCAGCGCCGCCCGCCGCACCGTCCTCACCCAGGACACGGCCGGCATCCCCGGCACCGCCGAGCAGGGCGACCGCTTCGGCAAGGCCCTCGCCTCCGGCGACCTGAACGCCGACGGATACGCCGACCTGGTGATCGGCAGCGTCGGCGAGGACGTCGACTCCGACGTCGACGGCGGCTCCGTCACCGTCGTCTGGGGCGGCAAGAGCGGCCTGTCCGGCGGCAAGGGCGTCTCCGACCCGGCCGTATCGGCCCACGACGAGTACGGCATGTCCCTCGCGGTCGGCGACTTCTCCGGCGACGGCCGCCCGGACCTCGCCGTCGGCAGCAACGGCAGCGACGTCTGGGTCCACCGGAACTTCACCAAGACCTCGGGCTCGACCGCCCGCGACGAACTCGCCACCGGCCTCCGCGGCGGCGCGGGCCTGGCCGGTGCCCAGAGCCTCGCGGCCGGCGACATCAACGGCGACGGCACCGACGACCTGGTCGCCACCGGCAGCGAGGCGTCGACGTACGAGGACGGCGCGATGGTCTTCCTCGGCTCCGCCTCCGGCCTCACCCACCAGGCGTTCCTCAAGAGCGGCGGCTGGGAGCTGGCCACTGTCGGCGACCTCGACGGCGACGGCTACGACGACGTCGTCACGGCGGACTTCGGCGGCGACACCAAGAGCCTCGGCGGCTCGGTCAGCGTCTACTCCGGCAGCGCCGACGGCGCCCGCACCAGCCCCCGCACGACGATCGACCAGGACACCCCCGGCGTCCCCGGCGCGGACGAGGAGGGCGACTGGTTCGGCAACGACCTCTCCGTCGGGGACGTCAACGGCGACGGCTACGGCGACCTGGCGATCGGCACGATCCACGAGGACGTCGGCACCGCGGACATCGCCGGCAGCGTCACGGTCCTGCGCGGCTCGGCCACCGGGCTGACCACCACCGGCGCCCAGTCCTTCACCCAGAACACGGAGGGCGTCCCCGGCACCGCCGAGTCCGCCGACCGCTTCGGCGCGTCCGTACGCCTGTCCGACCTCACCGGCGACGGCAAGGCGGACCTGTCCGTCGGCTCCGACGGCGAGAACCACCCCTCCGGCTCCCTCTACAGCCTGCGCGGCTCGGCCTCGGGCGTGATCACGAAGAACGCGATCAGCTTCGGCCCCGGCTCGCTCGGCATGTCGACGACGGACTACCTGAGGCTGGGCCAGGACATGCTGAGCTGACCCCACGGGCGGAGCCTCGGCGCGGCCCGTACGGCCGAACCCTGACAACCCATCGGCTCCCAAAGGGCCTTACCCCTAAGGGATGTCACAGCTCGGCCGCAAAGCCGGGCCCGGAAGCCCGGGCCCGGCCCGCCACCGCCCGGGACCAGGTACGTTCGAAGACGTGGCTGGATTCAGGATCGGACGCGGCCGGAACAACGGCGCTCCTCAGACGCGACCGCAAGACCCTCAGTACGGGCAGCAGACGCCGCCGGGACCGTCGTACGGCTACCCGCAGGCGCCGCAGCCGTACGGCAACGGCGGCGGCCCCACCTGGCCGCAGGCGAACGCCGGACCCGGCGGCCCCGGCGGCGGCTACGGCGGCGGCCAGGGCGGCCACGGCGAGCCGGAGTACTTCGGCGACGGCGCGTACCCGCCCGGCCCCCAGGGCCCGCCGGACCCGTACGCCGCGAACAACCCGGGCCACACCCAGGCCTTCTCGGTCGGCGAGGACCCCTACAACCAGGGCGACACCTACCGCGCCGGCAGTGCGGCCCCGCCGCCCGGCCCGGTCGGCCCGCGCCTGCACTGGAAGGCCCTGCTCCGGGGGATCGTCCTCTCCCCCAACCAGACCTTCCTCCAGATGCGCGACTACTCGATGTGGGGCCCGGCCCTCATCGTCACGCTCCTCTACGGCCTGCTCGCAGTCTTCGGCTTCGACGGCGCCCGCAAGGACGCGATAAACGCCACACTGTCGAACGCGGTCCCGATCGTCCTGACGACGGCCGTCGCGATGGCGCTCAGCGCGTTCATCCTGGGCGTGGTCACCCACACCCTGGCCCGCCAGCTCGGCGGTGACGGCGCCTGGCAGCCCACGGTCGGCCTGTCCATGCTGATCATGTCCCTCACGGACGCGCCCCGCCTGGTCTTCGCGATGTTCGCCGGCGGCGACGCGACGTTCGTGCAGCTCCTGGGCTGGGCCACCTGGATCGCGGGCGGCGCGCTCCTGACCCTCATGGTCAGCCGCTCCCACGACCTGCCCTGGCCGAAGGCGCTCGGCGCGTCGGCGATCCAGCTGATCGCCCTGCTGTCGATCGTGAAGCTGGGCACGGTCTGAGGACGGACGGGAACGGAAAAGGGGCTCCTGGGAGGAGCCCCTTCTTCATTGCCACGGTCGGACTCAGGCGTCGAGCACCTGCCCGGCCCGCCGCACCACAGGCGGTTCAACACTCCACGGGAAGTTGATCCACTCATCGGTCCGCTTCCACACGTACTCGCACTTCACCAGCGACTGCGACTTCTCGTAGATCACGGCGCTGCGCACCTCGGCCACGGTGTCGAGGCAGAAGTCGCGGACCAGCTTGAGCGTCTTGCCGGTGTCGGCGACGTCGTCGGTGATCAGCACCTTCTTCTCGGAGAAGTCGATCACGTTGGGGACGGGCGCGAGCATGACGGGCATCTCGAGGGTCGTCCCCACGCCCGTGTAGAACTCGACGTTCACCAGGTGGATGTTCTTGCAGTCCAGGGCATAGGCGAGCCCGCCGGCCACGAAGACACCGCCGCGGGCGATGCTGAGCACGACGTCGGGCTCGTACCCGTCGTCGGCGATGACCTGTGCGAGCTCGCGCACGGCGACGCCGAACTGCTCGTAGGTGAGGTTCTCCCTCACCTCCGACCCGCTCATACCTGGGTCCGATGGAAGTTGAGGAAGGACCGGGAGGCGGTCGGCCCACGCTGCCCCTGGTACCGCGACCCGTACCGCTCGCTTCCGTACGGGAAGTCGGCGGGCGAGCTGAGCTTGAACATGCACAGCTGCCCGATCTTCATCCCCGGCCAGAGCTTGATGGGCAGGGTGGCGAGGTTGGAGAGCTCAAGGGTCACATGCCCGCTGAACCCCGGGTCGATGAAGCCGGCCGTGGAATGCGTGACGAGCCCCAGCCGCCCCAGCGAGCTCTTGCCCTCCAGCCGGGAGGCGAGATCGTCGGGCAGCGTGATGACCTCGTACGTACTGGCGAGGACGAACTCCCCCGGGTGCAGGATGAACGGCTCGTCCCCCTCCGGCTCCACGAGCCGGGTCAGATCACTCTGCTCGACGGAGGGGTCGATGTGGGGGTACCGGTGGTTCTCGAACACCCGGAAGTAGCGGTCCAGCCGCACATCGATGCTCGAGGGCTGCACCATCGCGTCGTCAAACGGATCGATACGCACTCGTCCGGCGTCGATCTCGGCCCGGATGTCCTTGTCTGAGAGAAGCACGCCCCGAGGATACGCAAGGCGCGCGGAGCCACCACAACCGGACGACTCCACGCGCCTTATGCCCTTTGGCTATGTCTTTGTCCGCTGCTCGCGCTACTCGCGCTGCTCGCGCTGCTCACTCACGCTCGCTGCCGCCGGCTACCGCTTCTGGTAGCTGACGGGCACGACGCTCCGGAGCCGCGTACACCGCGGGCACCGGAGCAGCCGGCCGGGGCCGAGTCGCTCGGCCTGCTGCATCGGGAACGAAGCGGTGGTGAACACGTGCCCATCGGCACAACGGACGACGGTGCGCTCCATCAAGTCCAAGAGTCCCTTCCCCAAGAGCCGCGTCTGGCTGGTGCTTGCCTGACGACAAAAGCCACAGTACGGGATGAAAGGAACGGCCTTCGAGGCGGCGCTCCGGTCCCGCCCGGACCCTCGCCCACGCCCCCACCGTACGCCCCAACTCCGGTGACCCGCAGCCGCATCCCGCCCCTGAAACGCCCTCAGGCCCCGGCGCATCAACACCCGGGGCCTGACATGAGGTAAAGTGGCGCACGTTCGCACACCGACTCCGTCGGCGTCTTACGCGGGTGTAGTTTAATGGTAGAACATCAGCTTCCCAAGCTGAGAGCGCGAGTTCGATTCTCGTCACCCGCTCCATACGAAACCCCCAGGTCAGAGACCCGGGGGTTGTTTGTTGTCTAGACCGGTGAACCGGTCGCGCACCATAACCGCACCATTAGCCCTCGACGGCCTCCTCACCGTGGTGCGCGGGGTCGCCCTTGTTGCACTTCGCACGCTCGGCACGCACGAGGGCGTCGAGCCCAGCGCCACGTCCCGCTGCCGCTCCTCGTCGCACACGCCATGTGCGCCGCCTGTCGGGATTGGCCAAGTCAACTGGTCAACCAGACTGGCGATAACCGGAGCGTCAGAACAGGAGCGGAGTGAAGCCCTCGCTGGACGGCCACGCGCCGGCCACGTCGCAGGAGACCATCGTCCCACCGAAGCGGCTTGGCCCGGAGTGCCACGACTCGGCGATGGAGTCGACCAGGAGCAGGCCGCGACCGTGGGCGTCGTTGGCGTCTGGCCGCCGCATCTGAACGTTCGCAGGGAAGCCCGGGTTGTGCACCTCGATCCGAAGCGACGTAGCAACGCGAAACCACTCAACGCGCACCACCCAGGACTCATCCGCCCGCCCATAGAGAATCGCGTTGGTCACCAGCTCCGAGATCATCAACGCGCAGTCGTCGATCGAGCAGGCCGGGTTGTACGGGGCGAGGAACTTCCGGAACCAGTACCGAGCCCGAGGTGCGGACTCCGCGACGGGGTGCAAAGTCATGGCACCAAGGCGCGGCCACTCCTCAGAAGGAAAGCGGTCGATCGTGTAGGCCATCCGCGCTCACTCCTTGCCGCTGCCGTCACAGTCGAGGCAGCGCCGTTTCGATGTGACACGGTGGCGGTCGTTGGCCGTGGAGAGCGCCAGAGCCGTACGGGAGCCAACGCGCTTCCAACCGCGCCCACGACAACCCCGGCAAGCTAACCGCACGCCCTCGTCCGACCGCTGACTCGTCACCCGTGCCCCCTTCCGATCCAAGTGGCCTTAGCCACTTCCTGGATAGTGGCATTAGCCACTTCAGATCCGCAACCCGTTCGCCGCAACTGGCGGGCCTCACCGAACCATCAGGTGAGCGGGTAGCCCTGCTCGAACGCCCAGCGATGCGGCGGGTAAGTGGCTTCGGCGAACTCCAACGGCCGGTCCTGGAGGTCGAAGACGACGTGGTGGACGATCAGTACGGCCGCGCCGGGCTCGAGTTGCAGATCCACGGATTCCTCCTCCGTGGCATCCCGCGCGCACATGCGATCTTCCGCGTAACTGCCCTGCCGCCCCGTCATGTTCTCGACGTACATGAGCGTTCCCTCTTGGATGCGATCCGGCTCAAGCAGCTTGGGCGCACGGTGGCCGACATCCGGAGCGAACCACGAGGTGGACAGCGTGATCGGCCCATCCTGGTTGTTGGTCACACGCCGCCGATGCACAGCCCGACGGTCCTTGACCAGGCCCAACCCCTCAGCAACATGAGCCGGCGCCTCCATCCAACCGGTCGAGGTGATCACCGCGTACTCACCGGGCGTGTAGATCTTGCCGGTCTGCCGGGCCCGCCCATACAACTCACGCGCCCGCCGATTGACCTCCAGGCTCCGCACGTACGTGCCCGACCCCTGACGCTTCTCGACGAGCCCTTGATGGCTCAGCGCCTCCAACGACCGTGCAGCCGTGGGCCGGGACACCTTCCAGTCCGCCGCCAACTGCCGCTCGGACGGGACCTCGTCCCCCGGCCGCAGGTCACCCCGAAGAATCTGATCACGGATGTAGTGCGCGATCTGGAGATACTTCGGCTGAGCCTCCTCGATCTGTGGCATCAGTCCTCCTCACCCAACGTGGGCTCCAGGTGAGTAGCCGGGAACCCTGCTACCGGCCTGAGGCCGAATCTCGACACAAGTGGCTATGGCCTCTAGCCACTATAGGGTGAGTGGTCAACCCCGTACCCCGTAGGCTGAACCGCATGACGCGGTTGATCGTCGCAGCAGGAGGAGGGGGCGACGCAGTCGCCGCCGCAATGCTTCACGCCGCCCTTTACGGCGACGAGGACCAGGCGGTGATCCTCACGTACGCGTGGGACCGCCTCCTGATCGACCCAGTGCCAGGCCCCCGAGGACCGGACAACTTCACTGGCCTCCAGCCACTCACCCCAGCAGTTCGGGCAGTGCCGGCCGAGGCCCGCCCCATCGCTCCGGCAGGTTCGACCCTCCCTCGACTCGCGGCAGAGCTCCCGCACACGATCGCGCTGATCGACCCGCGCCACGGAGTCGAGGGCGTCACGCACCAACTCGAAACCATGGTTGACCACTTGTCACCCGAGTCGATCGACCTCCTGGACGTAGGCGGAGACATCCTCGCCCGCGGCGATGAGCCGACGCTGAAGAGCCCACTTGCCGATGCCGTCATGCTCGCCGCGTGCTGCCAAGTGAACGCACCGATCCGCCTCCTGGTGGCCGGACCAGGCCTAGACGGCGAACTGCCTCTCGACGAGCTGCGCAGCATGCTTGGCCCGCTTGTCCACACCTTCACCGCGAAGGACGTCGAGCCGATCAGCTCGGTCCTGGAGTGGCACCCGTCTGAGGCGACCGGGATACTCGCGGCGACAGCCCGCGGCATACGCGGCACATGCGAGATGCGGGATGCCGGACTCCCCGTCCTCCTCACCGACGACGGTCCAACCGTCCACGAGGTCGACCTGGACGAAGCACTGACCCGCAACCAGTTGGCTCGCGCCATCCTGACGACCGCCACCCTGGACGAGGCAGAGGCACACAGCCGCGAGGTCTGCGGCTACTCGGAGATCGACTACGAGCGCAACAAGGCCGCATGGCTCAAGGACCAGCCGCCAGTGCAGCTCGACCCTGAGGCCGTACTGTCCCAGCTCGACGATTTCGAAGCCGAGGCCCGAAACCGCGGAGTCACCCACACGACGTTCCGCCGCATCACCGAGGCCCTGAACCTCAACGGCTCCCTACGCGAGGACCTGCGCCAACTGCTCATCAACAGCCGCCCGGAGCAGTACGACGCGCCCCTGTGGCGCATCACATCCACTCCTGAGTAACAACCTTCTTCACGGGTTCAAGGCGGCTCGCTCCGCTCACCGCACGCGGCCCGGCCCCCGGCCGGGCCTGCGCTCCTGTCTCCGCCCCGCTCCAGCCCGGCCGGCGCCCGTGCCACGCACAGCAATCAGCCACCTGATGCCAGAGAAGGGGTACGTCGTGGCTGGGGCGGTCGGCTCCACGGCTTTAGGCAGCCACTTTGGCGCGAGCCTCGAAGATCATGGCCCCAACGTCGTGCTTTACCAGGCAGGTCCACAGACTGCCCGACGCGCCGGAAGCTTACGGGGCCATGATCACTCGCGCCAAAGCAGCTCCAGCCCAAAGCCGCTACGCCGACCTGCGTATTCGGCTAACCCTTTAGCTGATATCAGGCACCGCGAACGACAACATGGCAATTAGATCCCTGGCGATAGCGAGATCATTTTCAGATTCACATCTATCAAATACCGCGCACGCCTTTTCCAGATTCTCAATCGCTTTCACAGGAAGCTTATTGATGGCGTAAAGCCTTCCGAGATTGGCATAGGCGTATCCAGTATCAATCAACCTGTCGAAACCAGATAGGCTACTCAACGACTCGTGAAAGTCAGCGGAGGCTCGATCAAACTCTTCAAGGTCTGCATAAATAAGACCACGTTGATTGAGTGCCCGGCCCTTACCGAGGACATCACCAAAGGATTCGAAAATGTCCAACGCCTCATTGATCGAATCTAGAGACCCATTCAAATCACCGCTGGCTCGCAGAGCGTTGGACAAATTGATCATGGTATGTCCAGCGACACCGATTAGGTTCAGCGTTCTCAGCAGTCCAGAAGCCCGCCTTTGGGCTACTACAGCCTCCTCATATCGCCCTAGTTGCAGGAGTGTGCTGCCCATATGCGAGAGAGTGCGAGCCTCGCTCTCAACTATGTCAGCCTCCTTAAAAAGACGGATTGCTTCTTGGTGTAGCTCAACGGCCTCCTCCGGGCGACCCAACTCACGAAGCGCGCTAGCAGAATTATCCGAAGCTCTGGCGAAACCTAGGCGGTCCTGCAATTCGCTAAATAGTGATGCCGCTTCTGAATGCGCCTCCAAAGCGCCCTGAAAATCCCTTCCCCGAAAAAGCGCGTTACCCGTGTTGTTGAGGTACCGGGCAAGTATATCCTTGTCTCCAATCTTGCGGGCTACACCTACAGCCTCGCGATGGAATGAAACAGAATCAGAAATTTGATGGAGTTCTCGACACACCATTCCTAGGCTATCCAGGGCGTTGGCCTCAAATTCTACATCCCCGGCTCCTCTGAGGATGTTGAGCGACGCCTCCATGACCTCTTTCCAGTCATTGAACATCCGTCGCATATCCAGGTACCTTGCGAGCCTATGGGGAATCTCGGCAGCGTAGCCTAAAAGACCGGGTTGATCGACGCTTACATGCACGGTGGCAATTAGGTTTTGGCATTCCGCGTCAAACCACTCAAGAGCGGCTTCGCGGGATGCGAATAGATTTTCTTCTCCTCCCTCGCTCCCCAGCATTTCGGCGGCCGCTCGCGAATATTCCGTATAGAAATCAAATAGTCGTAAAACGGCATCCTCTTGCCCTGGAAGTTCTGCCACCTTTTCGAGGGCGTACAGCCTGACAAGGTCATGCAGTCGCCAGCGTCCCCAAATGGTTCCATGCTCAAGAAGATGGGCCCGACTAAGGCTCAAAAGGAGCTCTTCGGCATCTCTATCTGATACGTCTACCAAACGGGCTGCTGCCGCTGTCGAGATATCCACACCCGGGCTGAAAGAGATGAACCCGATAACCTGCCTCTCTCGTTCGGCGAGAAGCCCATACGACAAGTCGAATGCGGCTCGCACAGCCTTTTCTTCTCTCCGCAATGCGTCTAGTCGACTGTGGGCGTTCCTCAGCGAGTCCACGAGTGAGGCAGTAGGGCGAATCGGAGAGTCGGCAAGGATAGCGGCGCATATCTGAAGAGCTAGTGGCAAATAGCCACAGAGTCGGGACAGCTCATACGAGTTATCGATATCCTGATCGATTCGCGCATCTGCCTCGCCCCTCGCGACTCTCAGGGCATTTCGGAGCAACTCGACCGAGGAATCAGGATCGAGTACTTGCAGTTCCTGGATGCGACCGCCGATGCTCAGGGTGTGTCGAGATGTAACAATAGCGACATTCGCACTGTCAGAAGGCAGTAGAGCTTCCACCTGATCGACGGATGAGGCATTGTCGACCAGAACCAGAATACGGGATTCCTGTTCAGCGTAGGCTGCCAAAATTGATCGATAGAGTCTAATTCTGCTCTGAAGATCTTCCGGGATGTTCTCTTCTGGCACACCTATAGCCTGAAGAAGACTTACCAGGGCACGTTCCGGAGTAAGGCAACGCTGATCGTCATACCCGAATAGGTCTACGAATAGCACACCACCAGGAAACCAGCCTCTACGCAGAACCTCGTACGCAACCTGGCTAATGAGCTCTGTCTTCCCAACACCACCCAGTCCCGCTACCAGATGGACGTCGCTTCTGACATCTCGGTCGCTGGCGGAATCCATCCCACGCAACAGCGCATCAAAATGCTCTTCCCTGCCGGTGAATACAGAAGACCTAGTAGGCAAACCAGCAAGTGCAGGTTTTAGCTCTTTAGGCAATTGCAGGGTGATGTCTCTACCTTGAATTACCGTATGGAGAAATAGCCCGTCTCGGATTTCGTTAGATACTCCGCCATGCCGCGAATCCCCTATATTCATCTCTAGGCTCTTCGTTGATATCTAGTGGTTTTGGCTTGGTCCATTGAAGTTGATTCCAGAGAAATCGCGCCCCTGCAAGACGGGACCACTCTGGGTTCCGCCGCTAATGGTGTTGTGTGTTTCTCCGTCTCCTGTGCGCAATGCTTGCGCTTGTTGATGCCACTGTGTCAGACCAGCTCGGAATACCTCGTCGTGCTCAGCACGTCGTGCCAGAGCCTCACTGAAGACTCGTGCCCGATCCAAGTCAGCTGGCGACTCGGTCAAGAGTGCAAGCTCAGATTCTCCAGGTTCTGAGGAGCGGGTCTCGAGTTCAGTCGTCTCATCTCCGGCCCCTCTTCGCACCAGTCTCGTCAAGCTTCCCCACAGTTCCTTTCCTGCTTCTCCTGCCGCCCCGGTCGCGATTGCTACGAGGAGCGCCGCTGAGATCGGATCCATGTCCGTGCCTCCTTGCGTCACGTCTGAAATGTGATGATCCCAGAAGATCCGGATTGCTGGAGGGAAATCTCAGAACTTGGCCACGTGAAGCGCGCCGACTAGGTGGTGGCGGTCAGTCGGGAGGCTTCGCAGGAGAAGGATGAGGGGACTCAGCAACGGGTTGATGTCGAACAGCGGTCGGTGACGTCCGAGAGCCGAGCCACCCGATCACCATCAACGCCCACGGTCACGTGGACGACGCAGAGGGCTTCGATCACCCTTCTCACCTTGGGAAGAGTCGCTGGTGGCTATCGGGCTCGTGGCCGTCGCTGTCTTCGGCGTGGGCATCTTCGCGGCTCTCGTGGAAGCCTTCAGCGGATGACACTCGCTGCGGTACAGCAGCGAGGTACAGCAACCGGCAGCGCCCCACGCCGCCCCTCATAGCCTTCCCGGCAGCCTGTATGGCCCTCAATGACCGATCTCTGTAGAGCTACGGATCAGAAAGTCACAGCAAGTGGACCGTCCGGCTCCCGCCGGACGTTCTCTCGGCCTGAGTCGCTCCCCTTCCTCTGCAGTACGAGGCGGACGCGGCTGTCTCGGCTGCTACCGGCCCGGCTTCCAGTCCGCATCGAGGATGGCAGCATGCACGGCGGCAACGATCATCGTGATGGCAAGGACGCCACCCACCCAGTTCTTCGGGTTTCCGAGAACCGACCCCAGAACAGCGGACCCGTAGATGATCACCGCGTACACAGCTGGCACGGCCATGCTGACGACACGCTTCTTGGCAGCGATGAAAAACAGGGGCGGGGCGAGAAGGCCGGCCGACGCCACGACCACAACCACCCAGATCACCTTGTGCAGTGTGTTCGCGTACATGCGAGCTTGGATGGGCGCGTTGATGTGCGGGCTGCTCATGGTTCCCCCCTTGGCTTAACCGGGCACCCAGTGTGACCTACAGCACCCACAGCATGTGGCCTTTCGAAGGATGCGCTGAACGGGCTTCAGCGTTCGCCTAGTTCGGTCCCGTCTCAGTTTCCGTCTCATTCAGCGCCGTTCACTGTCGTTCAACGGGGACGGAAACCGGTAGCCGCTCCTACAACCGGTCGTCTATGAACGCAGGTGATCGGCCCCAGACTCGGCCCACCACCCAACCAACACAGTTGGAAAGCGTGCGCCTCGGTGCCTGAGTACGGGATGCTTGGGTATGGCCCCTGAACCCAGCGCTGCTCCGCCGACTACCACACATGTGAGTGCGGTAACCGATGGAACCACCAGAATCTTCACGTGGGAGGAAGGCGCACGCATCGAGGTCCGCCGCCACTGAGCCACCCCTGCTCAATCTCTGGCCAGTTGAAGACTTCATCGTCAGCGTTCATTGCTCCACTTCTACAGAGAGCTGATGTTGGCGCAATCGCCTATCTCCACCTCTCCTACTGGGTTATTCCATCCTAGAGAAGATTTCGGAGACGGGCAGATAGCAGTGACCAGTCTGGCTGGCGTGCTTCCTCTTGTGAGTCATCAGGTCGTCCAGGCGGATGCGTTGGTCCAGCACAGCCATGAAGTCGCCGCCGTCCATCGTGATGAACGGCGTGCTAAGGCTGTAGACCGCCAGGGCATCGGAGGTGAAGCCGCTCATGCTGACATACAAGCCGAGGGTGTTCTTGCCCTTGCGCTCGATGTTGGTTTTAAAGACGTCCAGCTCCCGCCGGCCGATGCGCTCCTTCCACCACTTTGCCTCAAGAACGTAGTAGTCAGTGTCGAAGGAGAACGCGCCATCTATCTGCTCGTACTTCATGATGTAGGCCGCCCGCGGCTCCAAGTCGTACAGGGCGAACAGCTCGTTGATGAAGCCCTCGAAGTCCGTCCCCCGCTGGTGCTTGTCGGTTGCCGCGAGCATCACGATGAACCGTTGCTTCAGATCGTCATGAGTTTGGGCGAAGACCCGGCCGTCCTGGTCCTTCTTCGCACTCTCGGCTATGGCCGCCGCGTGCTCCTCGTGTTCCTTGATGATGTCCTGCTGCTTGCCAGTCCAGCGCCGCAGTTCCGCGACGGCCGCCGTGGCCTTGGCCACCATGACGTCACCATCGACCTGTCGTTCGAGGTTCGGAAACCGATCCATGGCGGCGATGTCGAGCATGAGCGCCACGGTCACGTCCAGGTACCGGGTCTCATTGGCCCGCAGCAGCTTGACCAACTGGCCGGAGACTTCGCGCTTGGTGGCCTGGAAGTTGAGCTGCGGCAGGAGCTCGCTGTGGTCCTTCAGCATCCCGCGGACGTACAGCTCAAAGGGATCTTTATTCCAGTAGATCAACCAGAGTGCGTCGGCCAGTGCGTTGTACGCGCTGGGGTTGATCGTCTTCTTGCGGGCATCAGGCTGCTGCACCTGCCCCCTCCTCCACACGCACTGTCACCGACCTATCACGGTACCGCGCGATCAGTCGATGACCAGCCTGTACGACAAGGCTTGATCCAAGGGATCGTGATGACCCGTCATCCAGGGGGCGCGCAGGCGGGCCAATGACACAAGCGGATGGCGAGTGACAGAGGCGGCTTGTCCTGGCTGTCATCGAGACGGACTGACGAGCCTCAGGCCCGGAACTGGGCCGCCACGTCGTCGAGCATGTCCAGGTAGTCGCCCGCACCAACAGTGCCCCCAGCCGCCTTGGAGCCGTGCAGCGCCGATGTCAGGACAATGCCGCGCAACTCTGCTGGCTGCCTCGGTTCCGCGTTCTGAAAGTGCCAACGATTGCCGTGCGCACAGGCATTGCGGAAGTGCCGCACGAACTGAAGCAACGGGCTTGTCCCGTCACTCAGCCCCGCGCGCTGGATGGCATCGCCCAGGCGGGCTGCACCATGCATCGTCGCGAAGTTCAGCAGGTCCTCACCGAGTCCAGCACCCGCAGTTGAGCTGGCTTTAGCGAAGATGTCTGTCAGCCGGTCCGCAGAGTGCGGCGTACCGTCATTGCGGTAGATGACCAGTGGTGAAGCAGCGGTTTGCTCGTACAGGTCGCGGTAGATGGCCATGAGCGGCTGACGGGGGTCAGCTAGCGGAAGTATGGCCAGGCTGAGACCGCAGAACCCAATCTTGAGTTCGTCAGCCAGCTGCGCGATGCGTTCCGCCTCGATGCCCATGGCCCGGCATGTTAGGGCTCTCCTGCTCCCCTGCCCAGTGACCGCTTGATCTCCAGCTCCTCGGCTTGCCGGTCAAAAGCCGACGCCCAACAGGTGCCGGCCGCAATCGCCCTCGCCAAAAGTGTGACGGCCTGCCTCGCAATCCCGACACCCAGGAGCGGGCTGCATTGAGTCGCGCATTCCCGCAACATCGACGCACATGTCGTCGGAACGACTCTGTCCGTCGACCCTCGTGTCACGTCATGGCTGAATGAGCAGCGGCGCAACCCAGCTGATAGCTCCCGTGGGCCCCTCGTTTGCTTGTGGACTATCTGCGGACTCAGCTCGCCAGATCTGCCACGACCGAGGCCCTGACGTGCTGCGTTATCTTGGCCTCAAGGAGCCTCCGGAGCCTTGTGATCAGGTTCGAATGCGCGTCTCATCCAGTCAGACGGTCAGCCACAGTCGCTGACTGAGCCCAGCGGTGACAGAATTGAACTGTGTCGTCGGACTGTTTCTCTCATACTGAGAGGTGATGACACCGTGGAAGCCCTGTTCGCCTTCGGGCTCTGCCTCTACGTGGCAACTGTCATGGGCCTCGCCGCATGGTGGGTTAACCCGTGGATCCTGCTATGGCTGGTCCTCCCACTGGTGCCCTTCCTCCTTCTCGTCGCCGTAATCGCATGGGTCTTCGGCGCCACTGCTACTGCGGCCCTCAAGCAGGAGACAGGCTGGGGGGCTGACGGTTCCAGGGCCTACCCCTATTGGGTTCGGATTCGGAGGGGGTGAATCACCGTAGGTGCCCCCGGCCTGGAAGCTCGGGGGTATCGCAGTCTCCCTTCGGGCAGGGGTCATCTCGCAGATGATGAGGCTCTGCGGACCGCGGACGGCCAGCTCGGCGGGCGCCAGCCGCCTGTCCCGAGCACAGGCAGCCTATGCAGGTGGCGTCTCCGCCCTTTCACAGCGGGAGGGCGATGGTCGGCGGGCCTGCTGGACGCTGTAGAGGTGTACCGGGCGGCATATCTGGTGGCGCTGGGCCGACCGGCCGGACGAACCTTTCGAGGTCTGCCCGGTACCCGAACTGCCGCTGACATCAACAGTCCCAGACGACGGAAACACACAACAGCCAGTCGTGGCACGGGCGCACGAGACAAGCCCTGACCAGATCGAGGGCGGATCGAACTCCTAAAGCGGTGTTTACCAGGCTCGTTCCCACCACGGGCATGCCAAGTAGGGTGCCGCTCATGACCACTTCTCTTGGTCACGTCGACAGCAGAGCAGATCTGGCTGCCTTCGTCCGTGCGCTCCACCACAGCCACATCGAGGAGGGTCATTCATGGGAGAACACAGACCTCACAAGTTTCTTGGAGGCGCTGGCAGCATGAATCGAGGACGCAGACAGCTGGTACAGCAACGCCGGCCGCAGTCTGCCCGCTGGCGGTGACTGGCGGTTCTTCGCACAAGTTCTACAAGCTGCGACCACTTACGAGTAAGCCTGGTCTCACGGTATAAACACAGATCGGACGGCCGCGCCCGTGCCAGAAGCGTGCCAGATCGTACGGGGAACCACAGGGAATGGCGGGAACCAGGTCGCCGGTCAGTCAGGCCCCGCGCTGGCTCCGCCGCAGTTCAGCCAAGCAGGCTCCCACCGAAAACCCAAGCTTCCCAAGCTGAGAGCGCGAGTTCGATTCTCGTCACCCGCTCCATGATGAAACCCCAGGTCAGCGACCTGGGGTTTGTTTGTTGCCTAGACCTATTTGAGGGCCGCGTGCCCTACGCGTGCCCTAAGGCGGGGTCCAATGTGGTGATCGCTCGTTGGGCGGTCCCTGGGGCGGGGTACGTGGAGTTGGATCGTTCCGGACGGGCTGTGGGAGATCGCCGAGCCGCTGATCCCACCATCGAAAGTGCGGCCACAGGGCGGCGGAACGCAGGACACGCCTGATGAGACGCTGTTCGCGGCGATCATCTACGTACTGGTCAGCGGTTGCGCCTGGCGGGCTCTGCCGCCGTGTTTCGGGATATCGAAGTCGCTCCGCGCACCGCCGGTTCCTGATCTGGTCGCGGGCCGGGGTGTGGGGCCGACTGCACGAGGCGGTGCTGCACCGACTCGATGACGCCGGCCTCATCGACGTCTCGCGTGTGGTCCTCGACTCCGCCCACGTGCGGGCCAAAAAGGGGGCGAACTCACAGGTCCAAGCCCCGTGGACCGGGGCAAGCCGGGTTCCAAGATGCACATCCTGTCGGACGCGAACGGACTACCCCTGCTCGTCGGCGTCTCGGCCGCCAACACCCACGACAGCGAAGCATTGAAGCCCATGGTCGAGGGTCACCGAACAAGACACGACCCCCACCGCGGCCGCCACTTCAAGCCTCAGCGCCTGCGCGCCGACAAGGCGTATGACATCCACCACCTGCGTAAACGGTTACGAGGCAAGCGCATCGGAGTCAGGATCACCCGCAAAGGCACGGAGTCCAGCGAACGGCTGGGCCGCCGCAGGTGGGTCATCGAGCGGACCTTCTCCTGGCTGTCCGGCTACCGCCGACTCAGCCCCCGCCACGAACGCCACCCCCGCAACTACCTTGCCTTTCTCGGCCTCGCCGCAGCCCTGTGCTGCTACAAGCGACTGGTCTGCCTCACCACATAGGGCACCGTCTAAGCAGGAGGGGGGAGCGAGTTGAGGCCGTCGATCGCGATATCGATGGCCCGATGAACGGCTTTGTATGTCTGTTCGGGCCGGTCGCCCCGCTTCTGACAGGCGGCCACAACGATCTTGATAGCGCCCACCAGCGAGCCCACCGCCGCAGCGGCCTCGGCCAAGTCCAGTTCGGGGCAGGCGCGGTGAAGTGCGTGGGTCAGCTGCAGCTGGATGTCGAACAGCACGTGCAGCTCCCGAGCCTGCAATGTCGGCACCGACGCGATCAGCCGGGTCCGGACCGGGCCGACCTTCCGCGCCAGCTCCGAGTCCGTGTCTCGGAAGACGCTTTGGTCGATGACGCGCCGAAGCAGGTCGGCCACTGGTTCGCCGGGCTGCCGATCCTCGATGATCTCGACCGCGCGCTCCAGCCGCGACCTGTCGTCGAAGAAGACGATGTCGTCCTTGCTGTCGAAGTAGCTGAAGAAGGTCCGTGTCGCGATGTCTGCGGTGGCCGCGATCTCCGCCACGGTTGTCTGGTCGTACCCCTTCTCGGTGAACAATCGCAGGGCGCCTTCGATGAGCGCTTGCCTCGTGCGCATCTTCTTCCGCTGGCGCAGCCCTGGGTCGTTGGTCACGATGGCACCTTATCGCACGCGATGCATTTTTGCGTTCATTGACGTTTTGCATCGAGTGATGTTTTATCGATGCGTCGAACCGATCCGAGGAGCGGCCGATGGACAGCGCGTCCCCGGCGGTGGTCATGCCCACGGCCCGCCAGCACCCGTTCGATCCGCCCGAGGAACTGCGCGGCTTGCAGGCGCCTGGCCCCATCCACCGGATGACCTACGCCGACGGTGGCCAGGGGTGGCTGGTGACCGGGTACGCCACGGCGCAGGCGATCCTGGAAGATCCCCGATTCAGCGTCCACCCGGGCCACATGCACTCGCCGATCGCCCAGCCGACCGCAGTGTCCGCACTGCCGGGGTTCTTCCTTCCCATGGACCCGCCCGAGCACGACCGCTATCGGCGACTGCTCACCGGCGTCTTCACGGTGCGCCGGATGAAACTCCTCGAAACGGAGATCGAGGCAATCGTCGCTGACCATCTGGACGAGATGGAGCTCGCTGAGGGCCCGACCGACTTGGTACAGGCATTCACGCTGCCGGTCCCGTCACAGGTGATCGGCGAACTGCTTGGCGTGCCCTATTCCGACAGGGAGTGGTTCAAACGCAACGCCGCCACACTGCTGGATGTCGCCCTCACCCCGGAACAGCGGCAACCGGCGGTCGGGGAACTCATGACATACCTGCGGGCTCTGCTGCGCTACAAGCGGTCCTGGCCGGAGGAGGATGTGCTCAGCGGGCTCGCCGAACACGAGGAACTGACTGCGGACGAGCAGGCGGGACTGGCGATCCTGCTCCTGATCGCCGGGCATGAGACGACGGCGAACATGCTCGCGCTGGGCGCCTTCGCTCTGCTGGCCAACCCTCCACGGTTGGCGGAGGTCCGCGACAAGGAGGAAGGTGCCGCGGCAGCGGTCGACGAGCTGCTGCGTTATCTCACGATCGTCCAGCACGTGATCCGCGTTGCGCTCGAGGACGTCGAGCGCAACGGGTGCCTGATCAGGGCCGGTGAGTCCGTCACTGTCTCACTTTCCGCGGCAAATCGGGACGCCAGCCGTTTCGCCGACCCGGACGAGCTTGACCTCACCCGGTCCACGGCTGGACACCTCGCGTTCGGTTACGGCGTCCACCGGTGCCTCGGGCAGCAACTGGCCCGCGCCGAAATGCGGATCGCCCTGCCTGCACTGCTCCGCCGCTTCCCTGCATTACGTCTCGCTGTTGCGCCCAAGGACGTGCCGCTGAGATCCGACATGACGATCTCCGGCGTGCATGAACTGCCGGTCACCTGGCAGGCAGATCAACCGAACCCAGCGGCGTCGTGACCTGAGTGCCTGCTCCGGTTTGATGTCGGCTCGACGGAGGAACCGCCGATGGGCAGTGGACTGCGAGATGCCGAAGCAGGGCGGCAGCACCGGCCAGGCGCAGCCGCTGACCGACACGTAGATGATGGCCGCGAACAGCGTCTCATCAGGGGTGTTGGCTGTTCCACCGCCCTGCGGCCGTGTTCGTTGGTGACCTGCGCCACCACTGGGTGCCACGCCTGTGAAGTCGTTTACGCGAAGCAGCAGTTCACAGACCTGATGCCGTCACGAGCTGGGTGCCACGCCGAGGTCGGCGAGCAGGCCGCGGACTCGGGCCCCGATTTCGTCGCGGATGGGGCGTACGGCGCTGACGCCCTGCCCGGCCGGGTCGTCCAACTTCCAGTCCAGGTACGTCTTGCCTGGGAAGACTGGGCACGTGTCGCCGCATCCCATGGTGATCACGACGTCGGACACCTGGACGGCTTCGACGGTAAGGATCTTCGGGGTTTCGGCGGAGATATCGATGCCTGCCTCGTTCATTGCCTCGACGACAGCGGGGTTGACCGCGTCGGCGGGGGCCGAGCCGGCCGAGCGGACCTCCACGGCTTCTCCGGCGAGACGGGTGAGGAAGGCAGCGGCCATTTGGGAGCGGCCGGCGTTGTGGACGCAGACGAAGAGGACGGACGGGCGGTCGGCGGCGGAGGTGCTGCTCATGGTGGCCCCTTTCTGGGCAGCGGGTCAGGGGACGGCGGGGGCCGCGAGTTCAGACTCGGCTTGCTCAGGTGAGGTTTCGTCCTGCGGCGGAGCCTCGGGCCCGAAAAGCGCTGCCATGAGTGCCAGTCCGAGTACCGCACCGACCGCCTGTGCGGCTACGAACGGGGCGACTGAGGCAGGCGCGATGCCGGCGAAGGTGCCCGTGAAGGCCCGGCCGATCGTCACAGCCGGGTTGGCGAACGAGGTCGAGGACGTGAACCAATACGCCGCCCCGATGTACGACGCCACCGCGACCGGGGCGAGGTGGGTGCGGCCGACTCGAGCCAGGCCGAAGATCAGGAGGATCAGGCCGGAGGTGGCGACGATCTCGCCCAGCAACAGGTGACCGGCCGAGCGGTCGCGCGTGGACCACTGGACCAGAGGCTTGCCGAACATGGCGTCGGCCAGGACGGCACCGGCTATCGCTCCCGAGATCTGGGCGGGGACGTATGCGGCCACGTCCCGCAGGGGGAAACCCTCGTCGGCACGGCGGCCCTTGAACCAGGCGGCGAGGGTGACGAGGGGGTTGAAGTGGGCGCCGGAAACAGGCCCGAGCAGCGCAATGAGCACGCCGAGGCCGAAGACGGTGGCCAGCGAGTTGGCGAGCAGCTGAACGCCGACATCGCGCGACAGTTCGGTTGCCTGGATGCCCGAACCGACCACCACCGCGACCAGCGCCACCGATCCCACCGCCTCGGCCAGGGCGCGTCGGCACAACGAGGCGCTCACGCGACTGCCTCAACGGCCGCGGGTGGCTTGAGGAACCCGGCGAGCTGGTTCAGAGCCGCAGGCAGCACCCAGTAGTAGACCCATGTGCCACGTCGCTCGCAGTCGATGAGACCGGCCTGACGCAGGAGCTTGAGGTGATGGGAGATCGTCGGCTGGGACAGTTCGAAGGCCGGGGTCAGCTCGCAGACGCACACCTCGCCGCCCTCGCCGCGCGAGGCGATCATCGACAGCAGGCGCAGCCGGACCGGATCGCCCAGGGCCTTGAAGACCTTGGCCAGCTCCACCGCCCGCTGCTCGTCGAGGGGAGCGGCAGACACTCCAGGGCAGCAGGCGGCGTCGGTGTCCTGGCCGAGCACCTCGAGCTCTTGTTTCGACATACCTCTATGTTGACGTCTTTCAATTCAAGGCGCAAGCTTGCATCAAAGAACGTCAATACAGGCCGTTCGGGGTACACCACGCGCCCCGGCTCTTCCAGGAGTGACGCCATGAGCAAGCAGCGCACCGACCTGCGGGAAAGCGTCCGGCGGCAGTACGCCGCCGCAGCCGTGAAGGTCACCGAGGGCGGCACCGCCTGTTGCGGGCCACAGGCCGTTGAGGTCGACGAGAACTTCGGCTCCACGCTGTACGCCGCCGAAGAGCGCGCCGCCCTCCCCGTCGAGGCCGTCGCCGCGTCGCTCGGCTGTGGCAACCCGACCGCCGTCGCCGAACTCCGCGAGGGCGAACGCGTCCTGGACCTCGGCTCCGGCGGCGGCATCGACGTCCTGCTCTCCGCCCGCCGCGTCGGGCCGACCGGCACGGCCTACGGGCTGGACATGACCGACGAGATGCTCGCCCTCGCCCTCGCCAACGCCGAGAAGGCCGGCGCGAGGAACGTGGAATTCCTCAAGGGAACCATCGAGGCCATCCCGCTGCCCGCCGGCACCATCGACGTCGTGATCTCCAACTGCGTGATCAACCTGTCCGTCGACAAGCCCGCCGTCTTCGCCGAAACCTTCCGGGTGCTGAAGCCCGGCGGCCGTATCGGCATCTCGGACGTGATCGCCGAAGACACCCTCACCCCCGAGCTGCGCGCCGAGCGCGGCGACTACGTCGGCTGCATCGCCGGCGCCCTGTCCTTCGCCGAGTACCGAGCGGGCTTGGAGACCGCCGGCTTCACGGAGGTCGAGATCACCCCGACCCACCCCGTCGCCGACGGCATGCACTCGGCCGTCGTCCGCGCGGCCAAGCCCGCCCACGCCGGAACGGCATTCGTACCGACTGCCGCGAAGGGCGCGTGCTGCGGGGTCTCCGCGTGCTGCACGACGGACGAACGGGTCACCGATCCGTCCACGACGGTCGCCGATGCCAAGGCTGCCTCCGAATGCGGGTGCCAGGGCTGATCAGCATCTGCCGTTTGGCGCGAGGAGTGAGTAGGCGGGCCTCTGTGGGAGACATGAGCGGGCCCCGCTCGCGTGGAGTGAGCGGGGCCAGGTGCCTGATCCGTGAGGAGGGTCAGGCGGTGTTCTCGTTCGTCGTGTCAGGGACTGTGTCACCCTTTGGGTCCGGCCATCCAGCCGCCGTCCACGGTGATGTCCGCTCCGCTCGTGTAGGAGGACGCGTCGGAGATCAGGAAGGACACTGCTTCCGCGATCTCCTGAGGGGCGCCGATCCGGCCGAGCGGGGCCATGGGGAAGTTGCCTTCCCCGGTCGGCACCTGACCCTCGTTCATGGGGGTGAGGGTGGCACCGGGGTTGACCGCGTTCACCCTGATCCGGTGGGTGCCGAACTCCGAGGCCGCGATCTTGGTGAGGCCGCGGACGCCCCACTTGGACGCCCCGTAGCCCGAGACTCCAGGGAAGCCGCTCAGCCCGGTGACGGAGGCGACGTTGACGATCGAGCCGCCGCCGGCCGCCTTCATCGGGCCGACCACCGCCCTGAGGCCGAGGAACACGCCGCTCAGGTTGACCTTGAGCGAGCGCTCGAACGACTCCAGCGTCTCGTCCTCGATCGGCGTGCCCGGTGCTCCGGTGGCTATGCCGGCGTTGTTGACCAGGCCGTCGACGCGGCCGTAGCGCTCGATGACGGTGTCCACCACGCGCTGCCAGTCGTCCTCGCTGGTCACGTCGTGGTGGAGGAACAGGCCGCCGATGTCGGCAGCGGTCTTGGCACCCGGTTCGTCGAGCAGGTCGGTGATCACGACCTTCGCGCCGTCATCGGCCATACGGGCGGCCGCGGCCGCGCCGATCCCGCGGGCACCGCCCGTGACGATCACTACCTTGTCCTGGGGACCAGACATGGTCATCCTCCTGTTGCTTCCATCGTGTGGGTGGGTTGAAGGCAAGAGAGAGGCGAGGGCAGTCAGGCGTTCCAGACGCCGGTGGCCGCGGTCTCGCGTACGTATTCGGAGAAGTCCTTGGGCTTGCGGCCGAGGGCTTCCTCGACGCCGTGAGCAAGGCGGGCGGTGTTCTCGCGCAGGCTCGCGATGAACTCCTCAGCCATGTCCTCCGTCATGCCGTCTCCGGGCAGAGCCGTGCGGGCCTGTTCGGCCGTGAGCGGGGTGTAGGTGATGGTGCGGCCGGTGGCCCTGGAGATCTCGGCGGCCGCTTCGGCGAAGCTGAGCAGCCGGGGACCGGACAGCTCGTATGTCTTGCCGGCGTGCCGGTCCTCGGTCAGGGCCGCGACCGCGACGTCGGCGATGTCGTCGGCATCGATGAAGTCCTCAGCGGTGATGAACTCCGGCATGGCGATCTCGCCGGCCAGCACGGCGTCCAGGAGGAAGACCTCGCTGAAGTTCTGGTTGAACCAGCCGGCCCGCGCGATCGTCCACTGGGCGCCGGAGTTCCTCACGCCGTCCTCCACGGCCTGGACTCCGAGGCCGCCCCGGCCGGAGAGCAGCACCAGCCGCTGGACGCCGGCGGTCACGGCCGCCCGGGAGAGGGCTTCGATCTGGCCGGCGGCACTGCGCTGCGTCATGTCGGGGTGCGCGATGTAGACGCGGTCGACGCCGTCGAGGACGGCCTGCCAGGTGGAGGTGTCCTCCCAGTCGAAGGCGGGCGCGCCGCTGCGGGAGCCGACGCGGACCGGGTGGCCGGCGGCGGTGAGCCGTTGGACGACCCGGCGGCCGGTCGTGCCGGTACCGCCGATCACGAGCGTCAAGGGGCGGGTGGTGGGGGGCGTGGACATAACTCTCCTCAGGGCGGGGCGCACGAAAGGTGCTGGTCAAAGCCGCGTGGTGGACGGCATGCAAATACTATACGGCGTGAAGTTTGGATATGGCGAGCAGGAAGTGCCGGGCTGTACAGTTCCAGGCATGACGGGAACCGGGACCACGTCGCGGCGTGTGCGGCTGCGGATCGAGACCACAGCGGAGATCAAGAGCACGGCGATGCGGCTGATGGCGTCGGGCGGCCCCGCGGCGATCACGCTGCGCGCCATCGCGCGGGAGATGGGCATGACGCCCAACGCGATCTACGGCTACTTCGCCACCCGGGACGACCTGGTCACGGCACTGATCGACGACGTGTACACCTCGCTCGCGGACGCCGTCGAGGCATCCGTCGCAGCGCTCCCTGCGACGGATGCCGGTCGGCGCATCCAGGCGTGGGGCCTGGCGTACCGCACCTGGGTGTTCGAGAACACCGAGGGCTTCCGCCTCATCTACGGCGACGCCGTACCCGGCTACGTCCCTCCGTCGGGCGGCGCGGCACCCGAGGCCGAACTGCGGTTCTGCAAGAGCCTGACCGAACTGGCCGCCGCGGCCTGGCCGCACGCCGAGCACCTGTACGCCGACAGCGACTTCGAGTGGTCGGACTTCGACTCCGCGCTCCTGGACGAAGTCCGGCCGTTCCTCCCGGGCCTCCCGCCGGCCTCCGTGGCCCTGGCCCTGCGCATCTGGGCGCACCTGCACGGCCTGGTGACGCTGGAGATCAACGGGCACCTGCGCGGCGGAGTGAAGAGCATGGCCAAGCTCTTCAAGGACGAACTCGCCCAGCTCGTACGGTCCTTGAGTATCCCGGTGAACCCCTGACGGGCCGGCCCGCACCCCTGCGGTCCAGCCCGGGCTGAGCGGCGCCCTCGCGCGCACGCAGCACACGAAAGGGCCGGACCGGGCCGTCCGGCCGACAGGGCACTCCCTGGTCGGAAAGCGACGAGTCTGCTGTGGGCAGCCCTGACGACGGCCCTAGCCCGAAGCGGTTCACCATCGACGCCCATTCACGTGCGTCCGCACTGGGCGACAACCGCCGAGGGGTGCCTCAGACTCAAAGGGAGACTGCCGGTCGAGCGCGCTCGAGAGGCCGGGCCCGTGTATGACGTTCCGTTCTGGTTGTGGGCGGTGTTCGCCGTCACCGTGCTGGTGTCGCTGGCCGTCGATCTGCTGGCGCACCGCCAGGCCCATGTGATCCGTTTCCGTGAGGCCGCCGCGTGGAGCGGGGTGTGGGTGGGGCTGGCGATCGTCTTCGGTGTCCTGGTGTATCTCGTGGTCGGTACGACCGCGGGGGTCGAGTACACCACCGCCTGGCTGCTGGAGAAGAGCCTGTCCGTCGACAACCTCTTCGTCTTCGCGCTGATCTTCGGCTACTTCCAGGTGCCGCGCGCCTACCAGCACCGCGTGCTGTTCCTCGGCGTCCTGGGCGCCCTGGTCTTCCGCGGCGTCTTCCTCGCCGCGGGCGTGGCGGTGGTCAGCCGCTTCACGGCCGTGCTGTTCGTCTTCGCCGCGATCCTCTTCTGGAGCACGTACAAGATCCTCAAGGGCGAGGAGGAGAGCTTCGACCCCGGCAAGAGCCTGGCCGTGCGGCTGCTCCGTAAGGTCGTCCCGGTGCGGGACGAGTACGCCGGGCCGCACTTCTTCGTCAAGGAGGCCGGGCGACGGGTCGCCACCCCGCTCCTGGCCGTCGTCGCCGCGATCGAGGCCGCCGACCTCGTCTTCGCCGTCGACAGCGTGCCCGCCGTGCTGGCCGTCAGCAGCGACGCCTTCATCGTCTACACCAGCAACGCCTTCGCCATCCTCGGCCTGCGCGCCCTGTACTTCATGCTGGCGGGGCTGCTCGACCGGTTCCACTACCTCAGCACGGGCCTGGCGATCATCCTCGCCTTCATCGGCGTCAAGCTCATCCTCCAGGCCACGCACGAGACGATCAGCACCGCCGTTCCCGAAATACCCTCGCCCATCAGCCTCGCCGTCATCGCAACCGTCCTCGCTGCCTCCGTCGCGCTCAGCATGCTGCGACCACCGCCCGCCCAGGCTGACGGCACGCACCCTGCTCAGCCCGCCGAGCCCGCCGAGCCCGCCGAGCCCGCCGAGCCCGGCAAGCCCGAAGGCTCGCCCCAGAGCGGCCCGGACCCGTAGCCCCACAGCGGCTGATTCGGTGCGGGAAGCCATGTCAAAGTGGTTCTAAATTTACGCAAAGTGGTCGTAAAGTATTAACCATGAGTAGTGAGCAGAAACCCCCGGCGACCGCGCCGTCCGCATACGTCTGCCGCTCATGCAAGCAGCCGGTGGATGCCGTGGTGGAACGACACAAGAGCATGGGCGTCTACGTCCCCCACTGGACCGCGGGCCCCTGCCACAACCCGAAATGCGACCACTGTGTACCGGAGCAGATACCGATCAGCTCGGCCCGCAGCAGTGTCTGGAAGGACGTCGCGGGCTGGACCGGCCACTGACCGGCGCCCGCTCTGCGAGGAGACGCACTTTCGGCGAAATGGGTCACATGGCGGGCAATTCGCAGGCAAGTGGCTTACGCGAACAGCCACTTGCTTACAGCGGTTCGGCGGTCTTCCGAGGGTCGTCGGCCGTGATCCGGTCGATGAGGCGCCGGGCCTGTTCCTCGGCCGGAACGTCACTGGTGACGGGCAGGTCGAAGGTGAAGCCGGGGCCATGGGGCGACGCCTCCCGACGACGGCTGAAGTACACCTCCACCCCTTCGGGCTCCTCGCGCCTCGGCTCCACCTGGTCCACGACACAATCCCACCGTTCGAACCAGCCGCTACGCACCAGTTCCTGAGTCACGAACCGGGCGACAGTGTCCACGGGCTCTTCCCATCCGGTGTCCGCTACGGCACGCGTCAGTTCCGCGTCGTACTGAGCCGCATCGAAGTGGACATCTGCGGGGACGGGTACCCGGATGTCGTTCGTGTTCTGCCATGACGACCACACCACCCTGTCACCCCGGCGGTGGATGGTGACGAAGATGCCTCCGCAGCAGCCTGTGTAGCAGTCGTTGTTGGACAACTCGACGCGGCGAGGTTCCTCCAGCGCCGACAGCGGCCACGCCTCGGCCGGCCCGAACCACTCCCTGCGCGAGCAGCTCGACACTCCGCCGGGATGGATCTGTGCCAGCACGTCCCTGCCGTCGATCAGTGGACGCACCTCTGCCCACTGATCGATCGCGAGAGGGTGTGGAATCGCATGCCGCAGAGCGAGCGTGCTGATTCGGGTGGGGGTGTTCATGCCATGAATCATCACCGACGCCGACGTGCGCGAAGAACTCTTATCGGGAGCGCGAAGGCATAGACGTCCACCAGTCCGCCGACATGCGGAGCGGGCCGCATGGCCAACGTCCCTGCCTTGCCCTCCACGCTGCGACGCCCGCCCCGCGGGATGGGGGTTGAGCTTGTACCCCCCATAAACCCGACCTGCCACGCCTGGCGCGGAAGCGGTTCTCTGGGAAGCGCGCTTGGGTCACGACATCACTGACCGTGGCGCCTTTCCTCCACCGATCGGATATGAGGTCCACTTCATGGAACGTCGCAAAGCGCTCGGACTGATCGCCGGCACCGGTGCCGCAACCGCCGCCGCCTTCACGGCTGTGCCCTCCTTCGGTGCGGAGACCGGCCGCGCCGCGGGTCCCGCGGGGCAGGGCAAGGCCGCGGCCAAGGGCGGCTACACCTTCGCGCTGGACAAGAACGTCAAGCGGACCTCGGTGCGGTTCAGCAACCGCTACGGCATCGAGGTCGCCGCGGACCTCTACGTACCGAAGAACGCCCGGGGCAAACTGCCCGCCCTGGTGGTCAGCGGCCCGTTCGGCGCGGTCAAGGAACAGTCCTCGGGGCTCTACGCCAACGAGTTCGCCCGCCGCGGCTACGTCGCCCTCGCCTTCGACCCCTCCTTCACCGGGGAGAGCGGCGGCACGGTGCGCGACGTGGCCTCGCCCGACATCTACACCGAGGACTACAGCGCCGCCGTCGACTTCCTCGGCCTGCGGAAGATCGTCGACCGCGAGCGGATCGGCGCGCAGGCCGTGTGCGGCCTGAGCGGGATGGCGCTCACCGCGGCGGCCGCGGACAGCCGTATCAAGGCGGTCGCCGCGGCCTCGATGTACGACATGTCGCGCAGCATGTCCCGCGGCCACGAGGACTTCTACACACGTGAGCAGCGCCAGAAGGTCGTGGACCACCTCAGCCGGCAGCGCTGGATCGACGCCGAGAACCACTCCTACGCGCGGCTCTCCCACGAGGTCCCCTTCGACGAGGACGGGAACGTCGCCCCCTCGAACCGCGTCCTGCCCAAGACCCTCCCGGCGGACGCCGACCCGATCACGAGGATCTTCTTCGACTACTACCGCACCGAACGCGGCTACCACCCGCGCTCGATCAACTCCACCACCGCGTGGACCGGGACCACGCCGATGTCGTTCTTCGCCTTCCGGCAGATGACGAACATCGACCTGCTGGCGCCCCGCAAGGCGCTCCTGGTGGCCGGCTCGGAAGCGCACTCCCGCTACTACTCCGAGGACGTCCGGGCGATGGCCCCCGACACCGTCGACCTCGTGATCGTCCCGGGCGCGGACCATGTCGATCTGTACGACCGCAAGGACCTCATCCCCTTCGACAGGCTCGACGAGTTCTTCACCAAGCACCTCGTCTGACCGGAAGTGCCCGAAGACCTCCGTGCGGTGCAGTCCTTGACGGCTGCACCGCCCGGGGGGCGTGGCCGGGATCAGGCCAGGTCACCACACCGCTCGGCC
>NZ_JBITGX010000023.1:0-64219 GCF_044457425.1 Streptomyces sp. NPDC050546 | reverse complement strand
AACCCCCCCACCCCCGGCCCCCCGGGGGGGCCCCCCCCCCGGGGGGGGGGGGCCCCCCCCGCCCGGCCCCCCCCCACGGAGGTCTTCGCCGTGATCAGGCCAGTACACCTCACCGCTCGTCAGGGCTTGACGAGGACCTTGAGGGTCTTGCGGTCGGCCATGTCCCGGTAGCCGGCCGGGACGCCGTCGAGGCTGGTGGTGGCGTCGAAGACCTTGCCGGGCTCGATGGTGCCGTCGAGGATGTCGGGCATCAGTTCCTCGATGTAGGCGCGCACCGGTGCGGGGCCGCCGGCGAGGCGGATGTTGTGGCGGAAGAGGCTGCCGAAGCCGATCGGTGCCTCCTCGTACTGGGGCACGCCGACGCGGCTGATGACGCCGCCCGGGCGGACGATGCCGATGGACTGTTCGTAGGCGGGCAGGTTGCCGACGCACTCCAGGACCACGTGCGTGCCGTGTCCATCGGTCAACTCCCGTACCTGGGCGATGCCTTCGTCGCCACGTGCGGAGACGACGTCGGTGGCGCCGAACTCGCGGCCGAGGTCGGTGCGCGCCTGGTGGCGGCCCATCAGGATGATCTGTTCGGCGCCGAGCCGCTTGGCCGAGAGGACGGCGAGCAGGCCGACCGCGCCGTCGCCGATCACGGTCACGCGGGTGCGCTCGCTGACACCGCCCGCCACGGCGGCGTGGTGGCCGGTGCCGAGGACGTCCGAGAGGGTCAGCAGGGACGGGACGAGGGCGGAGTCCGGGGCGACGGGGAGCTTGACGAGGGTGCCGTCGGCGAGGGGGACGCGGACCGCTTCGGCCTGGCCGCCCTCCTCGGCTTCGCCGTCCCAGAAGTTGGCGTGGGCGTGGGCACAGGAGGTGTGCAGGCCCTCGCGGCAGAACTCGCAGGTGTTGTCGGAGATGGCGAAGGGCGCGACGACCAGGTCGCCGGGCTTGACGGTGGTCACCTCCGGGCCGGTGTCCTCGACGATGCCGATGAACTCGTGGCCCATCCGGGCGGGGCCGTCCTCCGGCTTGTGAGAGGCGTAGGGCCACAGGTCGCTGCCGCAGACGCAGGAGGCGGTGATCCGGACCAGCGCGTCGGTGGGGTGCTTGATGACGGGGTCGGGGACGTTCTCGACGCGGACGTCGCCGGCGCCGTAGAGGAGTGTTGCGCGCATGAGTGGTGCTCCGTTTCCAGGTAGTGCGTGATGGATGGGGGTGGTGTGGGGTCGGCCAGCCCGTTCTCGATGCCGCGTGGAGTGCCAGGCGTCCGTGGCGTGGTGGCGGTGGCCTATACCGCTGCTGCCGCGCGGCGGCGCTGGAGGAGCGCGGTGGCGGTGGTGGGGATCAGGGTGAGGGCGGCGATGGCGGTGCCGACCACGGCGGGGCCGGTCGTCCCGAGCGGTGAGTCGAGGGTGAGGCCGGCGATCCAGGAGCCGACGGCGGTGCCGAGGTTGAACGCCGAGACGGTCAGGGCGGAGGCCAGGACGGGAGCCTGGCGTGCGAAGCGGACGGCCAGGGACATCAGCACCGGGTTGGCGCCGAGGCCGAAGAAGCCCAGCAGGGCGACCAGGATGACGGTGGGCACGGCGTAGCCGGCCAGCAGGGAGATCGCCAGGAGCAGGAGGGTCGCTCCCGCGGCGGCCACGAGGGTCACCGTGTGCGGGCGGCGGTCTCCCAGACGGCCTCCGACGAGGGAGCCGGCCAGCGCGCCGAGGCCGAAGCCGACCAGGACGAGCGGCACGATCCCGGACGCGATGCCCGACCGGTCGGTCAGCAGCGGCGAGATGTAGGAGTACGCCGCCAGGACACCGCCGGTCGTGGTGGCGCAGGCCGCCAGGACCAGCCACAGGCGGCCGGAGCGCAGAGCGGTCAGTTCGGAGCGGATCGACACCGCCTGCTGGTCGCCGCCGTCGTGGGGGACGGTGCGGGCGATGAGCGCGATGGACGCCGCGGAGAGGGCCGCGAGCGCCCAGAAGGGGCCGCGCCAGCCCATGAGCTGTCCGGCGAACGCGCCCACCGGCACGCCGACGACGTTGGCGAGCATGGCGCCTGCGCCGACCAGTCCCAGGGCGCGGGAGCTCGCCGCGGGGCCCGCGGCGCGTGCGGCGGCCACATTGGCCACGGCCCAGAACGCGCCGGTGGCGATCGCGGTCAGGAACCGTGCCGCCAGGACCAGGGTGAAGTCCGAGCCGAGGGCGACGATGGCGTGCCCGGCGGCGAAGACGCCCAGGGCGAGCATCAGCGTCAGCCGCTTGGGCAGCCGCAGGGTCAGCATCGCCATCAGAGGGGCGCCGACGATCATCCCGACCGCGAAGACGGTGATCATCAGGCCGGTTTGGGCGACGCTGACCTGGAGGTCGCCGGCGATCTCGGGCAGCAGGCCGGCCACGATGAACTCGGTGGTGCCCATCAGGAACGTGCCCAGCGCGAGCACGTGGACGACGAGGGGAAGCCTGGCCCGAGGTGCCTGGTGAGGCTGCTCGGTCCGTGCTTCGACGGGGGCGTGGAGGGTCGCTCCTCGCGTACTCAAGGTTCATCTCCGTGTGGGTCGTGATCGGGGTACGTCTCCCAGAGAACCCGTCGCCCCACCCTTGAGGAAGGTCGGGTTTATAGGGGGTACAAGCTCGACCTCCCTCCACGGCAGCGGATGGCTACGGTGGTACGCATGCAGGACAGCAGCGACCACCGCACGGAGATCCGGGACTTCCTCGCCAGCCGGCGCGCCAAGATCACCCCGGGGCAGGCCGGGCTGCCGACCGGTGTCCGCCGCCGGGTGCCGGGGCTGCGGCGTGAGGAGGTCGCCGTCCTCGCAGGCGTCAGTACCGAGTGGTACACCCGCCTCGAGAAGGGCCACATCAGCGGCGTGTCCGAAGACGTGCTGGCCGCGGTCGCCCATGCCCTGCAGCTGGACGAGGACGAACGCACCTACCTGTTCGACCTGGCCCGCGCCGCCCGGCCCGCCCGCCGCACTCCCTCCCGCCGCAAGGACGTCGAAGTCCCGCCCCGCATCCAGTGGATGCTCGGCTCCATCACGATGTCCGCCGCCTTCGTACGCAACGGCCGCCTGGACGTCATCGCCCACAACGCGCTCGCCCGGGCCCTGCACGCGCCGATGTTCGACAGCCGCACCACCGACAAGCGCGGCCGTCCGAACTTCGCCCGCTACCACTTCCTCGACCCGGGCTCACAGGACTTCTTCGTCGACTGGGACGCCGGCGCCGCCGCCACCGTCGCGTTGCTGCGTGCCGAGGCCGGCCGTGAACCGCATGACCGGGCCCTTCGCGAGCTGATCGGTGAGCTGTCCACGCTCAGCGCCGACTTCCGCACCATGTGGGCCGCACACGACGTCCGTATCCGCCACGAGGGCGTCAAGCGGCTGGAACACCCCGAGGTCGGCCTGCTGGAGCTGACCTACCAGTCTCTGGACCTGCCCGTCTCGCGGCGAGCCGCGCACGACCTGAGCCTCTACACCGCCGAGCCGGGCAGCACCTCCGAAGAGCGCCTCAAGCTCCTCGCCAGCCTGGCAGCCACTCCCGTCCAGACGACGGAGCCCACCGACCGGCTGCACTGAGCGGTTGATCAGGGCGTCGTCGGCGCCTCGGGCTTCTGTGGACCCGCCCGGGCCGGCCGCGGCCTCGCTTTGACACCTTTGCCGGGCTGCCCAAGAGTGGAATCGACTCCTCAGGGCGAGTGACAGACGCCCGGATCGGAGGCCGGCGTGTCCACCACCGGACGTAGCAACGCGTTGGACCACATGGTCGTACTCATGTTCGAGAACCGGTCGTTCGACACTCTGCTCGGGCAGCTGTACCAGCCGGGCGAGGTCGCCTCCTTCGAAGGTGTCCTCGGCAAGGACCTGTCGAACCCCGTCCCCGACTGGGCCGAGGACCGCTCGGGC
Organism: Streptomyces sp. NPDC050546; assembly: GCF_044457425.1. Lineage (NCBI taxonomy): Bacteria > Bacillati > Actinomycetota > Actinomycetes > Kitasatosporales > Streptomycetaceae > Streptomyces > Streptomyces sp. NPDC050546. The sequence continues at coordinate 60,333 of NZ_JBITGX010000023.1, read as the reverse complement.
CGGCGGTCGGTGCCTTTCGGGGTCGCCGAGACGATGGACACGCCGAACCCGGATCCGGGCGAGGAGTACCAGCACATCAACACCCAGCTGTTCGGTGTGATCGACCCCGACGGCAACCGGGGGGTCCTGGCCGAGAAGATGGCCGCCCCGTTCAACGCGCCAGCGCCCGGGCGTGCGCCGACGATGGACGGGTTCGTCGCCGACTACATCAGCGCGTTCCGGGCGGAGCTGGGCCGCCGGCCGACGTACCACGAGTACGCGCAGATCATGGCCGGGTACACCCCCGAGCAGATGCCTGTGCTGTCCTCGCTGGCACGCGGTTTCGCCACCTTCGACCACTGGTTCGCAGAGGTGCCCTCGCAGACCTTCACCAACCGCTCGTTCTTCCACGCCGCGAGTTCGTCGGGCTTCGTCGTCAACGCGCCGTACCGCACGTTCCCGTTGCGGAACACCGCGGAGACCGTGTTCGAGCGGCTGGAGGCCAGTGGGCTGACGTGGCGGGTGTACGTGGACGCACCGAGCCCGCTCCCCTTCACCGGGCTGATCCACGGACCGCGGCTGCGCGAGCGGTTCGCCACACACTTCGTCACCACGGACCGCTTCCTGGAGGACGCCGCCGCCGGCACGCTGCCGGCCTACTCGTTCATCGAGCCCAACCTGTGGCACGGCCACAACGACATGCACCCTCCGGAAGCCGCACTGCTTCAGGGGATCCCCTTCGACGCCCCCTCGTCCCTGCTGGGCGGCGAGGCACTGCTGGCCGAGGTGTACGACGCCGTGCGTTCGTCGGCCTCGCCCGACGGGTCCAACGCGTACAACACGCTGCTGATGGTCGTCTTCGACGAGCACGGCGGCACCTACGACCACGTACCCCCGCCCGCCGCCGTCGCCCCGGACCCCGGCGCGCCGCCCGGGCAGCTGGGCTTCACCTTCGACCGGCTCGGCGTCCGCCTGCCCGCGATCGCGATCTCCGCCTGGGTGCCCGCCCGGACCGTCGTCAACGGTGTCCACCACCACACGTCGGTCATCCGCACACTTCGCGAACGCTGGAACCTCGGCCGCCCTCTCACGGCCCGGGATGCCGACGCCCCCGACCTCGCCCCCGTCCTGAGCCTCGACCGGCCGCGCGACCCGCAGGACTGGCCCGATGTCGTCGCCCGGCCGGTTCCCGGGTTCGACCAGGCCCTGGTCCCGCCGGACGCGCCGCTCAGCCCGCTGGCCACGGCCTTGTTCCACGGCTACCTCGGACTCGCCGAGCAGCTGGGCGCCACCGTGCCCGCGCTCGACGAGAGGGACCGGCTGAACGGCCAGGAAGCCATGGCGATCGTCCACGAGAGCGCACACACCCTCTTCCCGGGCCTTCGCACCGCGCCGGTCTGACTTGCCGTCAGTACATCCTCGGCATGGCCCGGCTCCTGGCGGGCGTGGGCGTGCTCGTGAGGAGGGGCCGAGGAGTGCCGGGAGGACGGTTGCCCGTCCCCGGCTTACGCTGGTCGGGGGGCCGCTGCCCGGGTGACGGTGCACGTCGGAAGGGGCTCCGCGATGGATGAGTACCCGCTGATCGAGAACCACGGTCTGATCGGTGATCTGCAGACCGCGGCGCTGGTGACCACCGACGGGACGGTCGACTGGTTCTGCTGTCCGCGCTTCGACTCGCCGAGCGTGTTCGGCGCCCTGCTGGACAAGGACGACGGCGGCCACTGCACGGTCAGGCCGGCTCAGGCGGCGTACGCGACCAAGCAGCTGTACCTTCCCGACACGGCGATCCTGGTGACCCGCTTCATGACCGAGGCGGGCGCGGGTGAGGTGGTCGACTTCATGCCGGTGACCGGCACGACGGCCACCCCGCGCCACCGGCTGGTCCGCATGATCCGCTGTGTGCGCGGCAGCATGACCTTCGAGATCGACATCGCGCCCCGCTTCGACTACGGACGCAAGCCGCACGAGCTGCACGTCACCGAGCGCGGGGCGGTGTTCGTCTCGGACGGGACGAACCTGACGGTGCACGCGGTCCGGGAACCGGACGACGAGCGCCTGCTGAACTCCCTCACCGTGGACAACGACCTGCACCTCACGCTCAGCCTGCGAGCGGGGCAGCAGCGCGGACTGGTCCTGGAGTCCGCCGCCGACGGGCCGCCCAGGGAGATCCGGCTCACCGAGTTCCAGCAGATCTTCGACGACGCCATCCGGCACTGGCGGTCCTGGCTGAGCAAGTCGCGCTACTCGGGCCGCTGGCGCGAGGCGGTGGAACGCTCCGCCATCACCCTGAAGCTCATGACCTACGCCCCCACGGGCGCCGTGGTGGCCGCCCCCACGACAGGGCTGCCCGAACAACTGGGCGGCGAGCGCAACTGGGACTACCGGTTCACCTGGATCCGGGACGCCTCCTTCTCCGTGTACGCCCTGCTGGGCATGGGTTTCACGGAGGAGGCGCAGGCGTTCATCGCGTGGCTCGGCGAGCGGATCAAGGAACGGGCCGGAGGTGACGGCAGCTCCGGGCCGCTGAACATCATGTACGCGGTCGACGGCTCCTCCGAGCTGAAGGAGGAGACCCTGGACCACTGGGAGGGCTACGAGGGTTCGTCGCCCGTACGCATCGGGAACGGCGCCGCCACCCAGCTCCAGCTGGACATCTACGGCGAGGCGCTGGACAGCATCTACTTCGCCCACCGGCACGGGATCCACCCGGGGCACCGGGAGTGGACCGAGCTGCTCGCCGTCCTCGACTGGCTGGCGGACCACTGGGACCAGGCCGAGGAAGGCCTGTGGGAGACCCGCGGCGGCCGTCAGCACTTCACCTACGGCCGCGTGATGTCATGGGTCGCCTTCGACCGCGCACTGCGGCTCGGGGAAGCCACCGGCCGTCCGGCCGCGGCCCGACGCTGGAGCGAGGCGCGAGACGCCCTCTACCAGCAGGTCATGGCCCAGGGCTGGAACGAGTCGCGCGCGGCCTTCGTCCAGCACTACGGCAGCGAGGTGCTCGACTCCTCGCTGCTCCGCATGCCGACGGTCGGCTTCATCACCCCGGACGACCCGTTGTGGTCGTCCACGCTGGACGCGATGGAGCAGGAGCTGGTCACCGACAGCCTGGTGTACCGGTACAACCCCGAGGCCTCGCCCGACGGGCTGCGCGGCTCCGAGGGCACCTTCTCGCTGTGCACCTTCATGTACGTCGACGCGCTCGCCCGGGCCGGCCGGGCGGACCAGGCCAGGCTCGTCCTGGAGAAGATGCTCGGGTACACCAACCATCTCGGCCTGTACTCCGAGGAGATCGCCCTGACGGGCCGCCAGCTCGGCAACTTCCCGCAGGCGTTCACGCACCTGGCGCTCATCGACGCGGCCATCACCCTCGACGCGGCGCTGAACCGGTGACGACGCCGCCGACCGGGCCGACCGGGCCGACCGGGCCGACCGGGCCGACCGCCAGCAGGATCTCCTCTTCACTCACCCCTGGTCCCCGGCACCACGCCCCCGCAGATCGGCGTCGCTGAGGGATTCCAGCTCGCCGTGGGTGTCCAGCCAGTACAGGAGGGCGACCGCCGGGAAGACCAGCAGCAGGGCCACCAGCGTGACGATGCCGAGCCAGCGCAGCGTGCCGGAGGCGCCCGCTCCCTCGGCGACGGTCAGGGAGGTGGGGATGAGGTAGGGCCGCTGGGCCAGGCCCCAGGCGATCACGGCGGAGGCGACGACCGCGACGGCGGTGACCCGCGACCAGGAGCCGGAGGGGCGCAGCAGCAGGCCGACGGTGGCGAGCGTGGCCACGGCGGTCACGATGACGCAGGCCAGGCCCGCCCCGTGGGTGAGGCCGTGCCAGACGTGCGGGGCGTCGTCGTGGGTGACGAACAGGGTGATCACGGCGAGTACGGCGACGGCGGCGAGGGCGCCGAGCCCGCGCCTGCGGAAGTAGCCGTCGAGGTCGGGCGCGTCGAAGCGCCGGGCGTCCGCGGCCAGGAACACCGCCCCCAGCAGGGCCGACGTCGCGATGGCGAGCAGGCCGAAGAGGAGGGAGGTGGGGTTGGACCAGGCGTCGTCCGCCGCGGGGGTGCCGGGGGCGATCCGGCCGGAGGCGATGCCGCCGGCCGCCGCGCCGAGGAAGAACGGGGTCAGCAGCGAGGAGACGGCGAACACGGCCCCGTACAGACGTCGCCCGGCGAGCCGCCGGCTGGGCTTGCGCAGGGCGAAGCCCGCGCCCCGCAGGACCATGCCCACGGCAGCCAGCGCCAGGGGCAGCCACATCGCGGAGAACACCGTCTGGAACATCACCGGGAAGCCGGTCCACATGGTGACCAGGACGAAGATCAGCCAGACGTTGTTGACCTCCCAGACGGGGGCCATCGCGTGGTCGATGAGCCATCTCGGCCGCTTGCCGCGCCCGGCTCCGCCTGCCGTCAGGTCCCAGAACCCGGCCCCGTAGTCGGTACCGCCGCCGCAGCTGTAGGCGGCGACCGCGAGCAGCAGGACGACGGCGATGACGTCGGCCATCACGACCTGCCGCTGTCGGAGGCCGCAACGGCCGGGCGCGGTCCGTAGGGGGTGTCCGCCTCGGGGCCTTCGGCCGCCTGCCGCTCGTCGGCGAGACGCCAGCGGGTGCGCATCGTCAGCAGCACGAGGAGAAACGAGCCGAAGACGAACACGTACACGAGGACCACCAGGCCGAACATGGTCCACAGCCCGGTGGCATGGGTGGAGGTCACCGCCTCGGAGACCCGCATGTTCCCGTAGACGATCCACGGCTGGCGTCCCACCTCGGTGGTGATCCAGCCGCATTCGACGGCGACGACGGAGGCGACGCCCGCGACCGCGGCGCCCCGGTAGAACCATGTCGACTCGGGCAGCCGGCGGCGGCGCCACCAGGCCAGGGCGTACCACAGGGCGAGCAGCACCAGCAGGCAGCCGATGCCGACCATGGTGTCGAACGCCCAGTGGGCGATGGTGGCCTGGGTGGCGTTGGGGCGCTGGTCGGCCGGTACGGAGGTCAGGCCGGTCACCTTGGTGTCGGGCCTGAACCCGGCCAGGACGGAGTCGAGCTGCGGGATCCTGATACCGCCGGAGATGCTGCCGTCCGGGTGGAGACGGCCGTAGAGGTACTCGGGAACATGGGTGTCGGTCTTCCAGACGATCTCCATCGCGGCGAACTTGACCGGCTGCTTGTGGAAGACCTGGCGGGCGATGGAGTCGCCCAGCATGAACTGGACGGGCGTGCAGACCGCGGCGACGGTGAACGGGACGGTGAAGCCGAGGCGGTGGTAGCGGTCCCGGCGTCCGCGCAGCCATCCGCTGGCGTAGACACCGGCCACGACATAGCCGGCGGTCACCAGCATGGCCACCACGAAGTGCCAGTACTGCGGCCCGAACATCGGCGTGAAGATCGCCTTCCAGATGTTCACGTCGGTGGGGTCGCCCTCGGCGTCGAGGGTGAAGCCCCGCGGGGTGTTCATCCAGGAGTTGGCGGCCAGGATGCCGAAGGCCCCGAGCAGCGCGGCGGCGGGGAGGGGAAGCCCGAGCAGGAAGTGGGTGCGGGGCTTGAGGCGCCGCCAGCCGTAGAGGTAGATGGCGATGAGCACGGCCTCCAGGAAGAAGGCCCAGGCCTCGACGCCGAACCCGATCCCGAAGACGTCTCCCCACCGGCCCATCAGTCCCGGCCACAGCAGCCCGAACTCGAAGGACAGGACCGTGCCGGTGACCACGCCGATCGCGAACTGGACCGCCATCACGGCCGACCAGCGCCGCGCCAGCAGCAGGGCGGTGGGGTCGCCTTTGCGCAGCCCGTAGCCGTGCATGATGAGCGTGATCAGCGGCAGGGCCACGCCCAGCGGCACCAGGATGATGTGCGAGGCGAGGGTGAAGGCCATCAGCGATCTGGCCGGCAGCAGCTGGGGCGGTGCGTCCGCCAGGAGGTGGAGCGTGGTGTGCATACGTGTCTCCCCGGAGGCCGGCGACGCGGGCGGGCGAGATCAGCCGCCCGTGGCGAATCCGGGGAAGAGGGTCATGCCGCCGTCGACGTAGAGGGTGGTTCCCACGACGTAGTCCATGAGGTCGGAGGCGAGGCCGACGGCCGCGTGGGCGATGTCCTCGGGTTCGCCGACACGGTCGTAGGGGATCAGCCGCAGGAGATCCCGCTCGGCGTCCGGCGTCTCCCAGGCGGCGCGGTTGATGGGGGTCTTGACGGCCCCGGGGGCGATCGCGTTCACCCGGATCTTCTTCGGGGCGAGTTCCTGGGCCAGGGTCTCCATCATCATCTGCACACCGCCCTTGGACGAGGCGTAGTTGACGTGCCCCGCCCACGGGATGACCTGGTGCACCGAGCTCATGCAGATGATCTTTCCCGCGGCCCGCGACACCTCGGGCACGACCCCGCGGCGCAGGAACTCCTTGGTCGCCTCCCGGGCGCAGAGGAACTGCCCGGTGAGGTTGACGTCCAGCACCTTCTGCCACTGGGCGCGGGTCATCTCGGTGAAGGGGGCGTCGCGTTGCAGTCCGGCGTTGGCGACGAGGATGTCGATCGTGCCGAACTCCTCGACCATCCGCTCCGTCATGGCGACGACCTGGTCCTCGTCGGACACGTCCGCCTCGTACGCTGCGGCCCGCACACCGAACGAGGTGATCTCCTCGACGACCTTCTCGGCCTCGTCCCGGCCGGCCACGTAGTTGACGACGACGTCCGCTCCGGCCCTGCCCAGGCCGATGGCCGTGGCCTTGCCGATTCCGGAGTTGGCCCCGGTCACCAGGGCCTTCTGGCCCCGGAGCAGCTGAGCGGGGATCACACCTTGAGGTGCGCCTTCGGTGGAACTCACGATCGACTGCCTCCTGCACTGCGTAGCCCCGTACGGCCGCCGGACCACGGCCCGGCGCGCTCGCGCGTCACCCCATCACCGGGGGCGTGAGGCATGGCCCAAGGCAGGGCGGTGTTGCGCTGCCTGGCCGACGGGATTCGCCCGTCGGAGGCGGTGCCGGCCTGGTGGGCGGTGGCGCCGATCGGCATGGCCTTGTGCAGATGGACGCTGTGGTCCAGCAGATGGTGCTCGTGCACGCCCAGCTGGCCGAGCAGGTGCTGGAGTTGCCTCCGTACAGCTCGCCGTCGAACATCACATGGCGCCGGGGGTGTCCGGGCCGGGCCGCGTCTCGATCGGGCGGCGAGGGACACGGTCCGCCCGGACCTCACCTCGGCGGCGGCCGCCCTCACACGCTCGGGCGTCCAGCATTCTCGTCTCCAGGGCACCCACGCTGCCGATCACTCCTGCCCCGCCTGGCTCTGCACCTGCTCCAGTACCTGTTTCGCGGAGCTCGCCCCGCTGAAGAGGTCGGGGCCGTACTGGTTGAGCAGTTCGTTGACCCGCTCCCAGTTCTCCGTCGTACGCAGCGGAATCGCCGAGGCGTCGGCGGCTTCGAGAACCTCTCGGGCGCCGGCGAGGCGGGCGTTCTCGTACCACGCGTGCTGGGCCGACTCGCGTGACGGATAGGCGCGTCCCACTCCGCCGAGCCACTCCAGTTGCTTCTTCGCGGTCATCAGCGTGATCGCCCTGAACGCCCCCTCCGGGTCCGGGCAGGACTTGGAGATGCCGAACCCGGAACCGGACGAGTACGTCCTGCTGCCCTCCGGGCCGGCCGGGAGCGTGGTCAGACCCACCGGGAAGCCGGCCTGGTTCTTCAGGTTCAGCAACGCCCACGGGCCGTTGGCGCCCATGGCCACGTCGCCGCTGAGGAACTCCTTGTCGGGGAATGTGGGATCGTTCCCGGGCACGCGGGGGGCGACCTTCTGCCTGGCCGCCAGGTCGGCGTACCACTGCACGCCCCGGATCACGGCGGGGGTGGTCAGTCGCAGTCCGCCCGACCCGTCGGTGGGCTGCGCCCCGGTCCTGGTCAGCACCATGGGAAACATCCACACGTCCTGGGGTGAGGCCACGAACCCGTACGTCCGGTCCCCGGTCAGCTTGCGGGCGGCCGACTCGAACTCGGCCAGAGTCCACCCCACCCGGGGCTCCGGCACCCCGGCGTTGCGGAACATGTCCTTGTTGTACGTGAGGATCACCGGGCCGACGTCGTACGGCAGCGCGTACTGCTTCCCGTCGGCACTCAGTCCCTCCATGACGGACTTGTCGAAGTCCGTCACGTCGAAGTCGTTCCTGGCGATCAGATCGTCGAGCGGCAGCATGCCCTGGGTGTAGCCCGCGGTGCGGAGCGCCTGCATCGAGACGATGCAGGGTGCGTCGCCGCTGTCGAAGCGGGTGCCGAGCTCGGCGAAGTAGTCCTCGAAGGACGAGGTCTCGAGCTTGATCGTGATCTGCGGATCCTCGAGGGACACGCGGTCCGCGAGTTCATGCCAGACCTGCTGTTCCTCACCGCCGCTGGCCCACATCGACCAGGTCAGTGTCTTCGAGCCGCCCTCGCCGCCGCCGCACGCCATGACCAGCGTCCCGCCCAGCGCCAGGGCGACGGCTGCCCTCACTGCGATGCGCGACCCCGTCATGACATGTCCACATATCCCTTTTTGTGGCAATTGCATGCATTATGGCATGGCGAGTTCGGCGGCACCGAAGGAGACGTCGAAGCGGTCGCACCAGATGCTGACGCTGCGGTAGCGGGCCGGGGCGATGTCTTCGGGCACCTCGTAGTTCTGGCTGCCCTTGTTGCCCTTGAGCTTGCCGAGGCCGACATGCTCGCCGTCGTCGAAGACGTGCCAGCCGGCCCGGCCCTCCTTCACCGGTGCGTCGGTCAGCAAGACGCGCAGGTCAGGACCGTTGCTGGTGTCGAGGTTCTCCAGCCGCACGATGTGGGATCCGTCGGCCAGCCGCACGAGCCTCACCGTGCCGGACGTCGCGTGCTCATGGCTGACCAGCTCGCCGACCGCCACCGTCACCGGCCCCGCCGGGGCAGCCGGGGCGGCCGGGGCGGAGGACGTCCCGGACGACGGCGGTCCGGCAGGTGCCTGCGAGGCGGCCGCGGTCCCGGGCAGCGCCTCCTGGACCGTCTCGTCCTGCCACAGCTTCCACGGCTGGAACCAGTACAGCCCCAAGCCGACCATGACGACCGCCACCACCAGCACACCGGCCACCCACGGCCTCGCCCACGCGCTCCGCACCCGCCCCATACCGCCCACCTCCTGGGAAGTCACCCGTCCTGCCTCCCATTCAACGGACGAACGCGGCCGTCCGGGGCTCCCGGCGGATGACGAAACCCTTACGTCCGCGGCCCTGTGCCCGCCGGGGCGTGCCCGTCCGTCAACGGTGCTCGGGGTTGTCCGCACCCGGGTGGCAGCCGGCCTCCCACTGCGAGCGCTGGTTGCCGTACGAGGGGACGCCTCCGGCGCGCTTCAGCAGGGCGGCGAGGTGCATCAGGTTCCAGGTCATGAAGCTGGTGTTGCGGTTGGTGAAGTCGTTCTCCGGGCCGCCCGAGCCCGGGTCGAGATACGAGGGGCCGGGGCCGGCCGTGCCGATCCAGCCGGCGTCAGCCTGGGGCGGGATCGTGTAGCCCAGGTGCTGGAGGCTGTAGAGGACGTTCATCGCGCAGTGCTTCACACCGTCCTCGTTGCCGGTGATCAGACAGCCGCCGACGCGGCCGTAGTAGGCGTACTGCCCTTGTGAGTTGAGGAGACTGGAACAGGCGTAGAGGCGCTCGATCACCCTCTTCGTCACGGAGCTGTTGTCGCCGAGCCAGATCGGCCCGGCGATGACCAGGATGTCCGCGGCCATCACCCGCTCGTACAGTGCGGGCCACTCGTCGGTGGCGAAGCCGTGTTCGGTCATGTCCGGCTGGACGCCGGGCGCGATGTCGTGGTCGACCGCGCGGATCTCGGATGTGGTGACCCCGCGCGACATCATGATCGCCGCGCTCCTGTCGATCAGGCCCTGCGTGTGGCTGAGCTGCGAGGAGGGTTTGAGGGTGCAGTTGATGTAGAGGGCGGTCAGGTCGTCGAAGCGGTACGTGGCTTCGGTGGCGGCACCGGGGGACGGTGTGGCTGTCATGGGTGCAGCGTCTCGCGCGGATTCCGTTTTGTCCCGGTCCGACGCACGCCCTGACGCCTTACGGAGTCGTGACGTACGGGCGCGATCCCGTGGTGCGGCGCCGGTGCGGGCCTAGCGTGGCCCCATGCGTGTACTGGTCACCGGCGGTGCCGGGTTCATCGGGTCCCATGTGGTCGCCGCCCTGCGGGAGCGTGGGCACGAGGCGGTCGTGTTCGACGTGCGGGAGGAGCCCGGCGCCGACGTGCGGGATCCGGTGGCCGTCCGTCGCGCCCTGGCCGGGGTGGACGCCGTGTGTCACCAGGCCGCGATGGTCGGGCTCGGGGACGGGGTCGCCGACGCGGCGGAGTATGTCTCGCACAACGACCTGGGCACCGCCGTACTGCTCGCCGCCATGGCGGAGGCGGGCGTCGGGCGTCTCGTGCTGGCCGGGTCGATGGTGGTCTACGGGGAGGGGCGCTACGAGTGTCAGCGGCACGGGGTCGTACGGCCCGGGCCGCGTGCCGCCGCCGACCTCGACGCGGGCCGGTTCGAGCCGCCCTGTCCGGAGTGCGGGGCGGAGCTCTCCCCCGGCCTGGTCGGCGAGGACGCCCCGGCCGATCCCCGGAACGTGTACGCCACGACCAAGCTCGCCCAGGAGCACCTGGCCGCCGCCTGGGCCCGCTGCACCGGCGGATCGGCGGTGTCGCTCCGCTACCACAACGTGTACGGACCGGGCATGCCCCGCGACACCCCCTACGCCGGTGTCGCCTCCTTCTTCCGCTCGGCGCTCGCCCGGGGTGAGGCACCGCGCGTGTTCGAGGACGGGCGGCAGCGGCGGGACTTCGTGCACGTGCGGGACGTGGCGGCGGCTGGCGCGGTGGCCCTGGAGACGGAGTCCGGGCGGGGTGCGCTCACGGCCTACAACACCGGCAGCGGCGACCCGCACACCGTCGGCGAGATGGCCCGGGCCCTGGCCGCCGCGTACGGCGGGCCCGAGCCGGTGGTCACCGGCGAGTACCGGCTCGGGGACGTACGGCACATCACCGCGGACTCGTCGCGGCTGCGGGGCGCTCTGGGGTGGAAGCCGGCGGTCGGGTTCGAGGAGGGCATGGCGGAGTTCGCACGGGCCGGGATGCGGGACTCGTAGGAGCCGCCCCGGGCCCCGGCTCGCGAAAGACCGGTGGTGCTGCCCGTGTTCACGAAGCGGCGGCGGGCAGCACCACCTCGAAACGGCAGCCGCCGGGGATGTTGCGTACGGTGGCCCGGCCCTGGTGCGCCTCCACGATCCCCCGGACGATGGCGAGGCCCAGGCCCGCGCCGGCCGGGGGCGTCCGGGCGTGCGTGCCGCGCCAGCCGGTGTCGAAGACACGCGGCAGGTCCTCCTCGGGGATGCCGCCGCAGGCGTCCGTCACCGACAGCACCACACCTTCGGCAGTACGTTCAGCAGCGATCGCGACCGTGCCGTCGGCCGGGGTCCGGCGGATGGCGTTGACCAGCAGATTGCCCAGGACCCGGCTCATCTCCTTGCCGTCCACCTCCACCGGCACCTGTTCGATCCGGCCGCCCACCAGCCGCACCCCGTGTTCCCGGGCGAGCGGGTCGGCTCCCGCCAGCGCGTCGCCGACCAGGTCGTAGAGGGAGAGCCGGGTGGGAGTGAGAGGGAGCGTGCCCGCGTGGATGCGGGAGAGCTCGAAGAGGTCGCCGACCATGTCGTTGAGGCGTTCGACCTCGGTGCGCATCTGCTTCAGATAGCGGTCGGGGTCGGTGGCGACGCCGTCCTCCAGGGCCTCCGACATGGCGCGCAGACCGGCGAGCGGGGTGCGCAGGTCGTGCGAGATCCAGGCGACGAGTTCGCGCCGGGAGGTCTCCAGAGCGCGTTCCCGCTCGCGGGATTCCGCGAGCCGGGCGCTGGTGGCCGCCAACTCGCGGCTCAGCGAGTGGAGTTCGGCGGTCGTCGGGCCGTCGGGGGCGGCGAAGCTCCCGCCGTCGCCGAACGACCTGGCCGCGACCGCGAGTTCGCGGCTGCGGGCCACGACCCAGCGGCCCAGGAGGAGAGCGGTGGCCATGGAGACCACGGCCGCCATGGCGACGACGGTCGTGACGACGGTCAGGTCGTGCGAGTTCAGGAACATCGCCCACGCCACGGCCAGCGTGCCCGCGAGCATCGCGACGACCCCGACCGCCGCGACCACCGCGAGGGACGCGGTGAGCGAGCGGCGCCGGATCAGGCGCAGTACGGCCGCCCCGGCCAGCCCGGTGGCCGCGGCTCCGGCGAAGGCGTAGACGGCGATGAGAAAGGTGTCCCACATGGCTCACTCACCACCCGGTTCGAAGCGGTAGCCCACGCCCCACACGGTCTGGATCAGACGGGGCCGGGCCGGGTCGTCCTCCACCTTGCCCCGCAGGCGGCGCACGTGGACCGTGACGGTCGACAGATCGCCGAAGTCCCACCCCCACACCTCGCGCATCAGGTCCTCACGGCCGAAGGCCCGGCCCGGGTGGCGCAGGAAGAAGGAGAGCAGGTCGAACTCGCGGAGGGTGAGGGCGAGTTCGGTGCCGTCCTTGGTGGCCCGGCGGGCCCCCGGGTCGACGGTCAGACCGGCCGCACCCAGTCGGCGCCCGGGGACGGCGGGCCTGCTGCGGCGCAGCACCGACTCCACACGCAGGACCAGCTCGCGCGGGCTGAAGGGCTTGGTGACGTAGTCGTCGGCGCCGACCTCCAGGCCGAGGATGCGGTCGTCCTCGTCGCCGCGGGCGGTGAGCATGATGACCGGGACCGGCCCGTGCCCCCGCATCCGCCGGCACACCTCCAGGCCGTCCATCCCGGGCAGCATCAGATCGAGGACGATCAGGTCCGGCCAGTGCGCGGCGGCGCGGGTGAGGGCCGTCGGGCCGTCGTCCGCGCGGTCGACGACGTAACCGGCGCGGTCCAGGTACCCGGCGACGACCTCCGCGACGGTCGGGTCGTCGTCGACGACCAGGATCCGCGGGGGCCCGTCGGGGGTGTCCTCGTGCTGATGGGGCTGCTGCATGCCTCCAGCCTGGCACCGGGCGCCCGCCGATGCCGTGCGCCGGAGGCCTCCGGGCCGCTGACGTCCGCGTTTCGTAAGGAGCGGAAGTCCGCTATGCCCGATTCGCGTTCGTAGGGTGAGACCGTGACGACGATTCCTTCGGACGTCGACGTGGTGCTGCCCTGCCTGAACGAGGCCCGGGCGCTGCCCTGGGTCCTCGAGCGGATCCCGCCGGGCTGGCGCGCACTCGTCGTCGACAACGGTTCCACCGACGGCTCGGACCGGGTCGCCCGCGCGTTCGGCGCGACCGTCGTGAGCGAGCCGCGCCGGGGCTTCGGCGCGGCCTGCCACGCCGGGCTGACCGCGGCCACCGCCGACGTGGTGTGCTTCTGCGACTGCGACGCCTCCCTGGACCCCTCGCTCCTCGTCCCCTTCGTCCGCGAAGTGCGGGACGGCGAGGCCGACCTGGTGCTCGGCAGGCGGCGTCCGCAGGGCCGGGGCGCGTGGCCCGCGCACGCCCGGGCCGGCAACCTCGCGCTCGCGCGGATGCTGCGCCGCCGCACCGGGCTGCGGCTGCACGACCTCGGCCCCCTGCGCGCCGCCCGCCGCGAACCGCTGCTCGCCCTCGGCCTCACCGACCGGCGCAGCGGCTATCCGCTCCAGATGGTCGTCCACGCGTCCGACGCCGGCTGGCGGATCGCCGAGCACGACGTGCCGTACCTGCCGCGCACCGGGGCCTCGAAGGTGACGGGCACGTGGCGCGGCACCTGGCAGGCCGTACGGGACATGAGCCGCGTGCTGAGCGAGGCCCCGGCGCAGGGAGGAGCCGTCCGTTGAGTCCGTCGAGCCCGTTGCCCACGCTTCTGATCATCGCCAAGGAGCCGCGGCCCGGCCGGGTCAAGACCCGGCTCACGCCGCCGTTCACGCCCGGGGAGGCGGCCGAGCTGGCCGAGGCGTCCCTCGCGGACACCCTGCGCGCCGTGGCGGCCACGCCCGCCTCCCGGCGCGTCCTCGTTCTCGACGGCTCCCCCGGCCCCTGGCTGCCGCCCGGCTTCGACGTCGTACGGCAGTGCGCGGGCGGGCTGGACGAGCGGCTGGCGGACGCCTTCGCGCAGTGCGACGGCCCGGCGCTGCTCATCGGCATGGACACCCCGCAGGTGACACCGGAGCTGCTCACCGTGGACTTCTCCGACTGCGACGCCCACTTCGGCCCGGCCGAGGACGGCGGCTTCTGGGCCCTCGGCCTGGCACACCCCGACCCAGCGCTGCTGCGGGACGTCCCCATGTCCACGTCCATGACGGGCGCGGTGCAACGGAGCCGGCTCATCACCGCGGGCCTGCGGGTGCGGGACCTGCCCCGGCTGCGGGACGTCGACACGGCCGCGGACGCCCACGCGGTCGCCGCGCTGGCCCCGCACGGGACGTTCGCGGCCCGGCTGGCCCGGCACACGGCGAGGCGCCCATGACCACCGCGCCCGCGGCCTGGGCCGCCGCCGACCCCTACGCCACCGCCCTGCGCACGGGCCGTGGCCCGCTGTTCCTGCGCCGCGCCGACGGCTGGCTGCTGCCGCTCGACGTCGAACGCTGGTGCGCGCGGGCCGACCCGGTCGACCGGGACGTACTGGACCGGTGCGAGGGCAGCGTGCTGGACGTCGGCTGCGGACCCGGGCGCCTGGTCGCGGAACTCGCCGCCCGTGGCCGGACCGTCCTCGGCATCGACGTCAGCGAGACCGCCGTCCACCACACCGTACGGCTCGGGGGCCAGGCACTGCGGCGCTCCGTCTTCGACCCCCTGCCCGGCGAGGGCCGTTGGGGCACCGTCCTGCTCATGGACGGCAACGTCGGCATCGGCGGCGATCCGCGCGCCCTGCTGGACCGGGCGGCCGGTCTCCTCTCCCCCGGCGGCCTGCTGATCGCCGAGACCGCGCCGGTGGACATCGACGAGCGCGCCGAGGTACAGGTCGTGGACGTCGTCCACAGCTGTGGACCGGACGGCGCGTTCCCCTGGGCGCGGCTCGGTACCCCGGCCCTGCTGCGGCACGCCCGCCGGGCGAGCTGGCGTGCCGCCGGTCAGTGGGTGGCCGGCGGGCGCTGCTTCGTCGCCCTGCGCAGCCGCAGCGCCAGCAGCAGCGCGGAGCCGCCGAAGAGCAGGGCGCTGATCAGCAGCCAGCGGGCGAGGAACACGTCCGGCGAGAGTCCGGTGCCCAGGCGGTAACGCCGCTCCACCCTCCCGCCGATCAGCGGGAACCACACGAGCAGGAGCAGACCGGACAGGGCCGCCGGGACACGGACGTACATCGCCCACTCCCGGCGGCGGACCGCACCGAGCCCTCGTACGACCGCCCGGTCCAGAGCCGCGTACAACGGCAGCAGCACGAGGTCGTGCAGCAGTGCCGCGCCCACGAACCACAGCGCCACGCCGAACCAGTCGTCCGCGAGGAGCCGCACCCCCGCGTAGGCGGCGAGGGCGAACGAGCAGGCGAGCAGCAGAAGCTGGAAGGGGCTTCCGAGGGGGATCCGCGGCCGTCGCATCACAGCTCTCCGAACGTCATCCGGGCCACCCACTTGGTGTTGAGCACACCGGGCGCGGCGGGCACGATGATCCGCGCCGGGTAGCCGTGGTCGGGGGACAGGTCCTCGCCGTTGACGTACAGGGCGAGCAGGGAGCGCGGGTCTGCCACCTGGTTGGCGCGCAGCGCGGCCTCGCGGAAGGCGCCGCGTGCCTGGAGGGACTCGACGAACACGTCCGGCGGGTCGTCGTACCCGACGAGCGCCGCGAGGTCGCGCAGCCGCACCCCGCGCCACCACTGGTCGGACGTGGACCAGCCCTCCACACAGGCGATGGGCAACGCGGAGCTGTGCAGGGAGAGCGCGGCGAGCTGGGCACGGCTGAGGCGGACGGTGCCCGTACGCCCCGTCACGACGAGCCGCCACGCGTCCTCGCCCGTCTCCGCCACGTCGATCCCGGCGTACGCGGCGGTCTTGTTGATCTGGAACCCGTTCGGGCCGCCGCCGGGTTCACCGCCGCCGTGGGGCGCGAGGAGGGCGGTGCGCCGCAGCGGACCGTCGAAGCTCTGCCCGGCCGTCGTCGCGAACAGCAGCAGCGAACCGCCCCCGACGAACCACAGCGCCCCCCGCCGGGAGACGGTCGGCTCGGCGGGACGCGGCGTCACCAGGTCGTTCCGCTCCTCCCGCAGCTGCCGCAGATTGCGCAGGGCCGTCGGCAGCTTCAGCAGGGCGTGGGCGACGAACGCGGCGAAGAACACCCAGGCCCCGTAGAAGTGCAGGGTGTAGAAGGAGCCGGGGAAGACGTAGTCCAGCTGGATGTTGAGGACACCCGTCACGAACTCGAAGAGCGCGCCCCCGACGAGGAGCAGCAGCGAGATCCGCTCCAGCGCGTGCGCGAGCGAGCGGGCCGGCGGCAGCGCGAACAGCCTCGGGATCACCGACCACAGCTTGGCCAGCAGCACGGGGATCAGCGTGATGCCGAGCGTGACGTGGACGCCCTGGTTGAGCCGGTACAGCCAGTGCGGGTCCGTCGGCCAGGAGAACAGGTAGAAGCCGAGGATCCCCTTGTCCGGGGTCTTGTCGTTCACCGGCGACAGGTCCGGGTTGTAGGCGGCGTAGGAGACCAGCCCCGTCACGAACAGCACCGTGATCCCGCCGAGCAGGACGACGCCCAGCACCGAGGTGAACCAGGGGCCGCGCAGCGGGCTGCGCCAGAAACCCGGCGAGGAAGGAGACCGTGTCATGGCCCGACCGTAGGCCCGGCCCACCCCCGGAAAGGCCGCGCGAGCGATGACGAAACGCTGACATCCGGCCCGGACGGAGGTACTTCCTCCCATCACCCGGCCTAGCGTGCGGATGTGACCCGCCCCCTCCTCCGCGACCTGTACGCCGCCCTCGCAGCCGCCCTCCTCGTCACGACGGCCGTGCTGATCGGCCGGCACATCCAGGACTCCCAGCACACCCTGTTCGTCAAGTGGCCTCCGGTGCTCGCCACTTGGGATCCGCACGTCGGCCCCGGCACCCCGGCCGCCCTGCTCGTGGCGGTGGCCGTGGTGGCGTACGGACCCGCCCTCGCCGCCAGGCTGCCCTGGCGGGCCCTGCTCGCGACGGCATGGGCGACGGCAACGGCCTGGATCGTCTCCCTCGCCCTGGTCGACGGCTGGCAGCGGGGCATCGCGGGCCGGCTCACCACCCGCCACGAGTACCTCCAGGTCATCGACCGCTTCGACGACATCCCGGCCACCCTGCGGGACTTCACCCAGCACATCCTTCTGGAGTCCCCCGACAACTGGCCCGCCCATGTCGCCGGGCACCCGCCCGCGGCCACGCTCACCTTCGTCCTCCTCGACCGGATCGGGCTGCGGGGCGGCGGCTGGGCCGGGGTGTGGTGCGTCGCCGTCGGCGCCACGGCATGCGTGGCCGTGCTGGTCGCGGTACGGGCGCTGGCCGGTGAGAGCCTCGCGCGACGGGCGGCGCCCTTCCTGGTCCTGGCCCCGGCCGCGGTGTGGATGGGCACCTCGGCCGACGCGTACTTCGCGGCGGTCGCGGCCTGGGCCGTGGCGCTGCTGGCCCTCGCGGTCAGCGGAAGGCCCCCCTGGTGGGCGGCGGCGGCCGGCCTCCTCTTCGGGCTCACCTGCTACCTCTCGTACGGCCTCACCCTCGTCGCGCTCATCGGCGCGGCGGTACTGCTGCTCGGCCGGCGGCGCGTCCGGGAACGGCCGGTGCTGCTCGTGGCGCTGCTCGCCGGTCTGGCCGTGGTCCCGACGGCCTTCACCCTCGCCGGGTTCGACTGGTGGGAGGCGTACCGGCTCCTGGTCACGCGCTACCACCAGGGTGTGGGCGGTACCCGGCCCTACGGCTACTGGGTGTGGGCGAACCTCGCCTGCGCGGTCCTGATCACGGGCCTGGCGACGGCTCCGGGGCTGCGTCGCACGGGTGCCGTACTGCTCCGGCGGCGCTCCGGACCTCCCGGGCACGTCCGCCTCGCCCTTCTCGTGTCCGCGGCCCTCCTCGCCCTCCTGGTCGCCGACCTGTCGGGCATGAGCAAGGCCGAGACGGAACGCATCTGGCTCCCCTTCGCGGTGTGGCTGCTGCCGGCCTGCGCGTTCCTCACCCGGCCCCGCGCCTGGCTCGCGACCCAGGCGGTGCTCGCACTCCTGCTCAACCATCTGCTGCTCACCGGGTGGTGACCGGGGACGGGGGCACGGAAGCGCGACATCCTGCGGGCCCGGCGGTCCGCAGCCGCCGAGTTGTCCGCGAACTCCCCCGGGATTGTCCGTGCTCGGTAACGGACGGATCCTGTGGCCGCCGCTTCTCGTCATGCCAGTTGGTCGCACGGTGACCGGGCATCGGCGAGGAACTGCGGGAGAGCGGGGCGGACATGGCGCGGCACGGCGGCGGGCGGGGCTGGTACGGCAAGGTGGTCGGGGCGGCGCTCGGGGTGACGCTGCTCGCCACCGGTGCGTCGGTGTGGACCGCGCAGGCCGGGGCCACGGACGGCTCGTCGCCGAAGGCGAGCGCGTCGGCCGGGCCCGGCGGTGACGTCAAGCCGGTCGCGGTGGACATCGCGCACGCCTCGGACAAGGGAGCCCGCGGCGTCAACATCACCATCGACGACGGCCCCGACCCCGTGTGGACCCCCGAAGTGCTCGACGTGCTGCGGGAGTACGGGGTGAAGGCCACGTTCTGCATGGTGGGGACGCAGGCACAGGCCCACCCGGACCTCGTGAGGAAGGTCGTCGCGGCCGGGCACCGGCTGTGCGACCACTCGGTGTCGCACGACACCACCATGGACAAGAAGTCCGAGGCCTACCAGTCGCGGCAGATCCTCGACGCCGAACGCATGATCACCAAGGCGTCCGGGGGCGTACGGCCGATGTACTACCGGGCGCCCGGCGGGGCCTTCACCCCCTACAGCCGCAAGCTGGCCGCCTCCCGGGGCATGCGCCCGCTGGGCTGGAACGTCGACTCCAAGGACTTCGAGCGGCCGGGCACGGACGCCATGGTCGCCACCGTCGAACGGGAACTGCCGAACGGGCCGACGATCCTCTTCCACGACGCGGGCGGCGAACGCTCCCAGACCGTCGAGGCCCTGCGCCGAATCCTCCCCTGGCTCAAGGAGCAGGGCTACTCCTGCGGCTTCCCGGTGCGCTGATATTCGGGTCATTGCGGATGAGGGTGTAACGCGGCAGGGCTCACAAGACGCAGGGATAGGCAGAAGCGGGGCGACGAACCGGATTGCGTTTTCGGTGTCCGGGGCGGGCGTGCCGACAGGACAACACGTCAGATCGGATTCCTTGTGAGCAACATCGACCCGGCTCCCGGATATCAGACGTACAACCAGCCCACAGGCCCGGAACGACCCGTACGCCAGCAGGCCGGCGCCCGGCGCGCGGCCCTGATGATCTGCACGATCGCCGACATCGCCGCGGGTTTCCTCGGTCTCTGGATCCTGCTGTTCCTGCTCGACGCGAACCAGGCGAATGTATTCGTCGAGTTCGTACGGGGAACGGCGGACTTGCTGGCCTGGTGGTCCCAGGACATTTTCACAATGGACACAGAAGGCCTACGCGTTGTCCTCAATTACGGCCTCCCGGCCGTCATGTATTTGCTGATCGGTCACGGAATCGCCGCACGGCTCAACCGGGCCTGAAAGGCATATACGGCGTCCCGGCCGCCGACCCCGACCCGGTGAGCACGGCACGGAAGTCGGCGGCCTCGGGCGGCTCAGCCGGCGGCCTTGGCGATGATGCGCGCCATCTCCTCCTGGCCGAAGGCCCGCAGGGTCGTGGTGCGGACGTTGCCCACCCCGCCGAGCTGCAGGAGAGCCGCGGTGGCGGTTTCGTCGTCGGGCGCTTCGACGACGGCCATGAGGTCGTAGGGACCGACGGTCCAGTAGATGCTCAGAAGCTTCGCCCCGAGCTTCTGCACCCCCGAGGCGAAGGCCTCGGCACGCTTCGCCGTGTCCTTGTAGTTCCGGATCCCTTGATCGGTCCAGTTCAGCAGCGTGACATACGTCGGCATGATCATTTCACCTTCGTGAGGGAACACATCGCGCCACCCATCCTGGACAGAAGCCCTGAAATGCGCACAACATGCGCACCCGAAATGGGTAATGCGAGCGCGGCTCTCCCCGTTCAGGTGATTTTCGTCAAGTAAGCCACTTCGCTGGACTTACTATCCCGTCTCGTGGCAGACAGGCAGACCCGGAGCACGACCGACGTGGTCGTCCTCGGGGCCGGACCGGCCGGGCTGGTGCTCGGCAATCTTCTTCAGCAGCGGGGGGTCGACTGCGTCGTCCTGGAGCGGGCCGAGCGCGCGCACGTCGAGACCCGGGCGCGTGCCGGGTTCCTGGCGGCCAACACCGTACGGATCCTGGAGCGGCACGGGCTGGCCGAAGGGCTGCGGCGGCATGGGCAGCCGCACAGTGTGTGTGAGTTCCGCGGCGCGGACGGCCGGTTCCGGCTGGACTACAGCGGGCTCGGGCGCGGTGAGCGGCATACCGTCTATCCCCAGCAGCAGCTGGTCAGCGATCTGCTGACGCGGTTCCTGGCCTCCGGCGGGCGGGTCGAGTTCGCCACCGAGGCGGTGACCGTCCTCGGCTCCGGCACCGAGCGGCCCTCGGTGACCGTGCGCGAGGCGGACGGGCGGCCCGGGCGGTGGCGGGCACGGTACGTGGCCGGGTGCGACGGGCGGCACGGCGCGGCCCGGCGGTCGCTGCCGCCAGGGTCGGTGCGCCGGCACCACTGCGACCACGGCGTGACCTGGCTCGGACTGCTCGCCGAGGCGCCGCCCAGTCTGGACGCCGTCGGGTACGCGGTGCACGAGCGAGGCTTCGCCGGGCACATGGCGCGCACCAGCGAGATCACCCGCTACTACGTGCAGTGCGAGCGCGGTACCCCGGCCGATGCCTGGTCCGAGGAACGGATCTGGGACGAGCTTGAGCTGCGGATGCGGGGAGCGGAGTACGGTCCGCTGCACCGTGGCCGGATCGTGCGGCGGGGCGTCGTCGACCTGGAGTCCGATGTGCTCGAACCACTGCGGCACGGTTCGCTGTTCCTCGTCGGCGACGCCGCAGGACTCGTCAGCCCCTCCGCCGCGAAGGGCGCCAATCTCGCGGTCCTGGAGGCGGAGATCCTCGCCGAGGCCCTGGTCGACGACCTCGTCCACGGTGATTCCGGGGGGCTCGACACCTACTCCGCGCGGTGCCTGCCCTACCTCTGGCGCGCGCAGGAGTTCTCGCACTGGATGATCCGGTTGCTGCACGGCCCGTCCGGCTCGGACGGCACGTCACTGTTCCACGACTCCCTGCGGCGCTCCCGCATCGCTTCGCTGCGTACGTCGCGCAGCCACCAGGACTGGTTCGCCGAGCACTACGCCGGCGTATGAGGTCTGCTCCTCCGCCTTCTTCCTCCTGTCCCGCGTCATCCCAGATCTGAATGAGGATCCCCGCAATGATCACGACGTTGTCGGGCGACACGTCCCGCCTGCTCGCGACGGTCGGCTTCGTCAAGGAGCAGGACACCGCCACCCTGCTCCCGCTCCTGTTCCCCGGGCTCGACGGTCCGGAGCTGCGGGCTCTCGTGGAGCACTGCCGCTTCTCCCATGCCGCGCTGCTCGTCTTCCCGTCCAACGAGGCGGAGTTGCGCGCCATGCTCGCCGACTGCGGGCTCAGCGCGGCCCTGCCCGCCCGGCCGAGTGTGGTCGTACGCGAGCGGCTGGCCGTACGGCATCGGCGGCCGGCGGCCGAGCTGGACGTCGGCATCCTGCGCCCCGCGGTGGCCGGGGCGGACGGGGAGCACCGTACGGTCGAGGTGTTCGCGCTGACCGTGCCGCCGGGATCGGGGCTGGAGGAGATCGCCGCGTGCGAGCGTGAGCGCCAGCACGAGGCGCACGTCGCCTTCGAGGTCGCGGCGCCGGATCCGCTGGTGCTGCGCGGCCTCACCTCGGCCTTCGCGCGCTACGGGGCCGTCCCCGACGGCGGCGGCTACAACCCGCACGAGAACGGCACGGTCTTCTACTTCGGCGCGGCCGCCGAGGCCAAGGCCGGGTACCGGCGGGTGGAGCTGTACGTCCCCGGCGACCACCGCGACGTGCTCGCCGACCACCTCGGCGAGCATCGCGCCCGGCAGCCCGCCGAAACGCTCCTGCGCCTGCTGACCGGGGCGTGGACGACCCAGGCACTGGCCGCGTTCGCCGAGTTCCGGGTACCCGACGCCATGGCCGTCGAACGAGGTGCCGAGGTCGAGGAACTGGCGCGGGCGGTCGGCGCGAGGCCGCGGAGTCTGGCGACGCTGCTCCGCTATCTCGCGATGCTGGGCGCGGTGTCGGAGGGCCGTGACGGCTTCCGGCTCACCGAGCTGGGCGCGCTGCTACGGGCCGGCGCCCCCGGGTCGATGCGGGCGCTGGCGCTGATGTACGGCGGCCCGTTCTACGAGTCCTTCGCCGGGCTCGGGCACACGGTGCGCACGGGAGAGGTCGCCTTCGAGCACCTCTTCGGCGACAACCACTTCGACCATTTCGCCCGCGACCCCGAACTCGCGGAACTCTTCGACCAGTCCATGGCGGCGGGAGCCGCCATGTTCGACCCGGTCCCCGGGCACCCGGCCCTCACCGCGGCGGCCGAGGCGCCCGGCGGGGGCACGGTGGTCGATGTCGCGGGCGGCAACGGGGAGCTGCTCGGCCGCGTCCTCGCCGCGCACCCGCGGCTGCACGGGGTCCTGCTGGAGCGTCCACACGCTGTGGAAGCCGCCCGCCGCCGACTCGAGGAGACCGGCCTCGGCCCCCGCTGCGCCTTTGTGGCCGGCGACTTCGCGGACGTGCCCGCGGGCGGTGACGTCTACGTCCTCTCCCGCGTCCTGCACGACTGGGACGACGAGCGCTGCCGCGAGATCCTGCGCCACTGCGCCCGCGCGATGCCCGAGCACGCGGATCTGCTCGTCGTCGAACGCGTACTGCCCTCCGACGGCTCGGCCTCGCTGGCGACCGCCTGGGATCTCCACATGATGTGCAACGTCGGCGGGCGCGAACGGCGGGCCGACCACTACGCCGGGCTGTTCGCCGACGCCGGCCTCGCCCTGGTGGACCGGTCACCGCTGCCCCTGGACGGCAGTGTGCTGCACGTCAGGAAGGGCCGGTGTCAGCCGATGGGTGCCGGCATCGGCCGGACGTCGTAGTCGAGGCGGATGCTGTCTCCGGTGGCGGGGTCGGACAGTTCCACGCTCCAGCCGTCGGCGAACTGGTCGACGCCGGGGGTCATGGGGATGGTGCCGGAGATCAGGACGGTGCCGGGGGTGAGCGCGCCGCGTGAGCGCAGGACGTCGACCCAGTAGGCGGGGGCGAGGAGCTCGGCGAGGGTGCCGTGCTGGATCTGCGTCGAGGTGCCGTCGTGGGTGACCCAGGCGCGCAGGGTGAGGGCGTCGAGGCGGGACTCCACGTCGGCCAGGCGCCAGGCGCGGCGGGCGAGGACGTCGGGCCCGGCGTTCTTGCTCCAGGCCACGCCGTGCACCTCCAGGTCGCGGTCGGTGTGGTCGCAGGCGGCGGTCAGCAGCAGCTCCCCGCCGTCCGCGACGACGAGCGCCCACTCCGCCTCGCCGGAGGTGTGCGCATGCTGCGCGTGCACCCGGTCGGTCTGCTGGGCGAGGTAGGGGGAGACGGGGTAGAGGGCGGGCGTGACGGACGGGCCGGGCACGCCCAGCTCGGCGAGCTCCGCGACGTGGGCGGCGACGTCCTCCTGGCTGCGTCCGGCATATCCGGCGTTCAGGACCTGGACGACGTCGACCTCGCGCGTCGATCCGTCGGGCAGTTCGAAGGTCAGCACGGCCATGAGGGCACTCCCAGAGATCGGGTCAGCGGATCGGGGCAGCGGATCGGGTCCACGGATCGTCCGCGGTGAAGTTCTCGCGCAGGGGGTTGCGCATACGACCTGTATACAAGAAGTATGCCGGAAGGTCGATGTCCCCCGACGTCCCCGAGCAAGGATGGGAACCATGCCCGACACCCCGAAGGACGACACGAAGGACGACACAAAGGCGTCCGATCGGCACTCCGGCGTCCGCCGGGCCTTCGTCGCGAGCCTCACCGGCACCGCGCTGGAGTGGTACGACTTCGCCGTCTACTCCGCCGCGGCCGCGCTGGTCTTCGGCGACCTGTTCTTCCCCTCGGAGGACCCGCTCACCGGCACGCTCCTGGCGTTCTCCACCTACGCGGTCGGCTATGTGTCACGCCCGCTCGGCGGGTTCGTCTTCGGCCGCCTCGGTGATGTGATCGGCCGCAAGAAGGTGCTGATCGCCACGCTGGTCCTCATCGGCGCGGCGACGTTCCTGATCGGCGTCCTGCCCACGTACGGGACAGCCGGCGTGGCCGCCCCGATCGCCCTGGTCGTGCTGCGCTTCGCGCAGGGCGTCGGCGTCGGCGGCGAGTGGGGCGGTGCCGTACTGCTGTCCAGCGAGTTCGGGGATCCACGCCGCCGCGGCTTCTACGCCTCCGCCGCGCAGGTCGGCCCGCCCGCCGGAAACCTGCTGGCCAACGGCGTGCTGGCGGCCCTCGGCGCGCTGCTGACCGAGGCACAGTTCGAGTCGTGGGGCTGGCGTGTGGCGTTCCTGTTCTCCGGCGTCCTCGTCGGGTTCGGGCTGTGGATCCGGGCGAAGCTGGAGGAGACCCCGGTGTTCAAGGCGATGGAGGCCGAGCACTCCCGGCCCGAGGCGCCGATCCGCGAGGTGTTCACCACCCAGCCCCGGGCCCTGCTGGCCTCGATCCTGTGCCGCGTCGGCCCCGACGTGCTGTACGCCATGTTCACCGTCTTCGTCCTCACGTACGCCACCCAGGAACTCGGCATGTCACGCGGCTCCGCCCTCGCGGCCGTGCTCATCGGCTCCTCGATCCAGGTCTTCCTGATGCCGCTGGCCGGTGCCCTGTCCGACCGCGTGAACCGGCGGCTGCTGTACGGCGGTGCCGCGGTGGCCGCCGGGGTGTGGCCGTTCGTGTTCTTCCCGATGATCGGCGGCGGCACCTGGCTGCCGCTCGCCACGGGTGTCGTGGTGGGCCTGGTGATCCACTGTTGCCTGTACGGCCCGCAGGCCGCCTTCATCACCGAGCAGTTCGAGCCCCGGCTGCGCTCCACCGGTTCGTCCCTGGCCTACACCCTGGCCGGGATCATCGGCGGCGCCGTCGCCCCGCTGCTGTTCACCAGCCTGCTGAGCGCCTACGGCAGCTGGGGGCCGCTGGCCGTGTACATCGCCCTCGCCTCGGCGGTCTCCCTCGTCGGCGTCTGGCTGGGGCGCGACCCGGAAGCCGCCGTGGACGAGGACGCCGCACTCGCCGCGCCGAAGTCGGACACCGCCCCTACCCGCCTCTGAGGAGGACGCACCGTGCGCATCGCCCTGAGCCAGCTCACCACCGGCCCCGAACCCGAGAAGAACCTCCTGCTCATCGAGGAGTGGACCCGGCGCGCAGCGGACGCCGGAGCCCGCGTCGTCGTCTTCCCCGAGGCGTCGATGGCCTGCTTCGGCACGCCACTGACACCGCTCGCCGAGCCCCTGGACGGGCCGTGGGCCGACGGCGTGCGGCGGATCGCCCGGGACGCCGGCACGGTCGTCGTGGCCGGCATGTTCACCCCGGCCGCCGAGGGCCGGGTGACCAACACCCTGATCGCCACCGGGCCCGGGGTGGAGGCGTCGTACGACAAGATCCATCTCTACGACGCCTTCGGCTTCCGTGAGTCCGACGCCGTCGCAGCGGGTTCGGCCCCGACGGTCATCGACGTGGACGGCGTACGGCTGGGCCTGGCCACCTGCTACGACATCCGCTTCCCGGAGCTGTTCCGGGCGCATGCCGACGCCGGAGCCGTCGCCACCCTGCTGGCCGCGTCCTGGGGCGCGGGGCCGGGCAAGGCGGAGCAGTGGGAGCTGCTGGCGCGGGCCCGGGCGCTGGACGCCACGGTGTGGCTCGCCGCCGTCGACCAGGCGAACCCCGACCCCGGCGCGGACACCGGCCCGGGGTCCGCCCCGACGGGGATCGGGCACAGCCTCGTCGTCGGACCCGACGGGACCGTACGGCACGCTCTGGGCGCCGAGCCCGGTCTGCTGCCGGCCGACCTGGACGTCGACGAGGTCACCGCGGTCCGGCAGCGGATCTCCGTACTGGCCAACCGGCGCCCGGAGGTGTGGGGATGAGCAAACCCGAGCTGGAGTTCCACCTCCCCGACGGACCGTGGCGGACCCCGGCCGGCGCCGCCCCGGGCGTCGAGGAACGCGTGCTGGCCGACGACCCCGCGCGCGGATCCCGTACGGCGCTCGTCCGCTGGGCGCCGGGCACCGACACCTCGGCGGACGGCGTGGCCCACCACGACTTCTGGGAGGAGGTCTACCTCGTCGAGGGAGCGCTACACGACGTGACGCTCGACCGGACCTTCACGGCGGGCATGTACGCCTGCCGCCCGCCCGGCATGCCGCACGGCCCGTGGACCTCCCCGGACGGGGTCACCATGCTGGTGATCACCTACCCGGACGCCCCCTGACCCACCGCTAGCCCGCGAGCAGCACCTTGAGCGTCGACTCCAGATGGTGGTCGATGGCGGCCCACGCGGCCTGCGCGTCACCGGCTTCCAGCGCCTCCAGGATGGCCTCGTGCTCCTCCAGCACCGCCTCCTGACGGCCCTGCTGGTTGAAGAGGGCGACCACTCCGGCCCGGACCTGGCGACTGCGCAGGCCCTCGTAGTGCCGGTCGAGGAGGGCGTTGCCGACGGCGGACACCAGGGCCGCGTGGAAGCAGTGGTCCACGGCGATGAACTCCCGGGCCTGGTCGGCGCCGGTGAGCTCGCGCTGCCGCTCCAGCAGGGACCGCAGCTCCTCGACCGGTGCTCCCCCGCCGGAGACGAGCTGCTGGGCGGCGTACCGTTCGACGATGCCCCGCAGCTCCATGAGCTCGCGGATCTCCCGCCCCGTCAGCGGCGACACCCGGGCGCCGCGCTTGGGCACCAGCTCGACCAGGTCCTCGGCGGCGAGTTGCAGCAGCGCTTCCCTGATGGGCGTGCGGGAGACGCCGATACGGTCCGCGAGCTCCTGCTCCGACAGGAAGGCGCCCTGCATCCCGGGATCCGTCAGCACCGTGTCCTTGAGATACGCGTACGCCTTCTCCCGACCGGACGTCACGGCAGCCCCCAGCTCTCGCATACACCTTGTATACGGACGCTACCACGGGGCTTCCGAGAGTCGCCGCCGTCCGCCAGGAACACCGTCCGCCATGAACATGGCGTCAGGCTCCCGCGGTCGGCGACATCACGGGCGGCGGCAGGTCGGACCTCGTCTCCCGCGACACCGGCGGCAACCTGTACCGCAACAACGGTGACGGCAACGGGTCGTTCGGCGGCCGCGCGAGGATCGCGACGGGCTGGCAGGAGTACAAGGCCGTCGTGTGAGGCGCCCGGGGGCGAGGGGCTGCACCCGTCCGGGGGACCGTGAAACCCTGTCCGGGGTGCTCAACGGACGTGCTGGCGGCGGAGACGCCACTATGAGTCCAAGCAGCAACGAGGACCAGGAGGTACCGCAATGACTGTGGCTCCAACTCGCTCTGTAGTGTCCATCGCCCGCCCGCGGAACTGGGCGGCCCTGCTCATCGTCATCGTGATCGTCTATGCGCCGGCGGCCCAGATCCAGGACATCCTGACCGGTCTGACCGCCCTGTCAGCGGTACTCGTCTCGGGCTCGGCGGTGCGAGCCGTGTCGACGCCCCAGCGGCAGACGGCCGTCTGAGGACGGGCCGGGACGGATCTCCGCCAGAGGAAAGGGCCGGACCACACAGTGGTCCGGCCCTTGGAGCGTGACGAACGACGGGTGGCTCCGGCTCAGTGGCCGGCGGCGCTGGCGTCGCGGCGTCGGCGGCGGAGGGCCGCGGCGTACGTCGTCAGGCCGCCCAGGACCAGGGCCAGGCTGGCGGCGATGATCAGGTGCGCGGTGGAGGAGGTGCCGGTGGCCGCGAGGGAGGCCGCACCGGTGACGAGTCCGGTTCCGGTACCGCTGAGGTAGTTCACGATCGTTTTCCTCTCGGCGGCCTGGCGGCCGCGTCGGATCAGGCAGATGAATCAGGCGGATCAGGAAGGTCAGGCGCTCAAGGCTCCTGGCTCTCCGGTCACTTCCAGGCCGAGACGCGGGTGGCGTAGGACTTCACGACCGAGGAGGCGAACCAGTAGGCACGCACGGTGGAGAACACCAGCCCCGGCAGCATCAGTACGTCGACCAGGACGCCCTTCCAGCCGAGATGGCGGGTGCGGAAGGCGGCGTACACGATCCAGAAGGCGACCAGGCACAACCAGACCGGATCCAGGACGAAGCCCGAGTCGGCGATCACGCCGGTCCAGACGGCCAGCCACCCCAGCGTGTAGAGGAAGCCGACGAAACCGAGCACCATGCTGGTGATGGAGAACCACGTGTGCTTGGTCCAGCCGCGACGCCGCAGGGTGTCGACCGTGCCACGTCCCCAGCGTTCCCGCTGGCCGATCAGCTCCCGCAGGGTGGGCATAAGGTCGGTGTAGGCGATGCAGTGCTGGTTGGCCGTGACCTTCCAGCCCACTTCCTTCAGCGCGAGCGTCGTCTCGTAGTCCTCCACGAGGTTGGCGTGGTCCTCCCAGAACACCTCGCCGCGCCAGCGCAGGAGACTCAGCAACGCCTCGGTGCGATAGAAGGAGCCCGCGCCCGACATGCTGTGGATGCCGAAACGGTAGCGGCCGCGGGCGTAGCGCCCGTACTCCATGATCTGCATCCCCAGCAGATAGCGCTGCCAGAGGTTCTTCCACAGTCCGGTGCGGCCGAGGCAGGTGGCGCTGAGTCCGCCCAGCCGCCGGTCGGAGGCCATGACGTTGCGCGCCCGTTCCAGGAACTTCGGGTGCAGGCTGGTGTCCGCGTCCATGACCAGCAGGTACTTCGCGGCGGCGGCGAGTCCGCCGGATGCGCTGTGCAGCCAGTCGATGCCGTGGTTGAGGGCGCCGGCTTTCTTGTGCGGGTTGTCCGGAAGGTTGAAGACGACCGTGCGCGGCACACCGGGACGGTCGGCGAACCGGCGGGCGAACTCCTCAGTCCGGTCAGAGGAGTTGTTGACCACGATGATGATCAGGTCGGGTGGTGTGCTCTGCGCGGCGAGTGATTCCAGCGCGAGCAGAACGCCGTCCTCCTCGTTGCGGGCGGGGAGGATAACGGCGGTCTCCATCAGCGGGGCCGCCCCCTGGGTGACCAGACGTCGCCTGTGGGCGCCTTGCGTACGTCGGCCTCGGCTGTGAACAGGGTTGCCGCCGGGGCGGCTTCCCTCCGTGCGTAAGGAGCCTGAACGGCCCCTCCCCGCTGCGACCGGGCGTCCGGCAGGCGTGGTCAGGTATTCGGACATGAATGTGTTGCCCCCCGGGCGGCATGGCTGCCGCCCATTTCCTCGACGGCCGTCGGGCCGCCCTGCTGCCTTGTGACGTCCCGATGCCATTCCCCCCGGCTCGGGACAGACGTAGCCGCCACTGCAAGCAGTGGCGGCACGAGGGGCCATTGTTGTGGCGGCGGTTACGGTCCCGGAAGGGTGATGGAGGGGCGCAGAGGAGCTTGGACGAAGGGCATGGGGTGAGGAAGGGGTTGGGTGGTGAGAAGGGGGAGCGCAGTTCTTCTGCGCGCCCCCGAGTTGTCCCCGGTGTCAGCCCGAGAACGGGACCGCGTCGGTGGCGGAGGTGTGCCAGCTGGTGACGACCGGCTTGTCGACGATGTACGAATCGACCTTCAGGGACTCGGGGTTCGGGTCGTCGTTGGAGACGGAGACGATGAGGCTGTCCAGTTCCTTACCACCGTCCTCCTTGGTGGTCTTGGGGTTGACGCCGGCGTAGGCGGTGACGCCTGCGCGCAGCGTGATCGACTGACCCGCCGACTGCTCCGCCGGCCCGGCCTCCGTACCGTCCGAGCCGAAGGCCACCACCGGCAGTTCGGCGGGCAGGACGCAGGTGATGCCGGACTTGGCCGTGGCCTTGATCAGGAAGTAGCCGCCGGCCTGGTCCTCGGAGCTCACGCTCCAGGAGATGTCGTTGGTGCCGCAGCTCTGCCCGTAGCCCTTCTTGTCCCCGGACGCGTCACTGCCGGAGGCGTCGCCGCCGCCCGTACCGGACTTGTCCGACGAGCCGCTGCCCGCGGCCCCGCCGCCGGAGGACTTCGAGGTGCCGGAACCGCTGCCGCCCTCGCCGCCGTCGGCCGCCGTCGGGCTCGCCTGGCTGGAGGAGGCCGCCGGGGAGTCCGACGCCGACGACTCGTCACCGCCCCCGCACGCGGTCATCAGCAGGCCCGAGCCGATCACGGCGGTGACGGCGAGAGCGGTGCGCAGACGACGGTTCATCGCGGAATTCCTCCAAGGAACGACAAGTGCGGGGCATCTAGTGATCGCTACCGCGCGTTTACGATCATCAAGACGGTCCCCTCCGGCATCCGGTTCACGTCGTCTCACGTCCCGGACGTCGCCGTCACGTGCCTGTGACACAGCCTCAGCTGTGGCGAGGTGGGGACTCCGGCTCGCTCAGTTCGGCGGTGAACTGGGCGCCGGCCAGCAGTGCCAGGTTGGACAGCCACAGCCAGACGAGGAAGACCACGACGCCGGCCAGGGAGCCGTAGAGCCTGCTGTAGGTGCTCAGCGCGGAGGCGTAGAGGGCGAAGCCGGCGGAGACGGTGAGCCACAGGGCGGCTGCGAGGGCTCCGCCGGGGAGGCTGTGGCCGCGGGTGCGTGCCGCCCTGGGGCCGGTGTGGAAGACGATGACGACCAGCAGGGCCACCACGCACAGCAGAAGCGGCCAGCGCAGCAGGCTCCAGGTCCACGCGGCCATCGCGCCGAGGCCGAGATAGCGGCCGATGTTCTCGGCGGCGGGGCCGGTCAGCAGCAGGACGAGGGAACCTACGACGAGCAGTCCGAGCAGGGCCAGCGCGGTGAGCAGGATGCGGTGGGCCTTGCGCCAGGGCGAGCGGCGGTCGGCCACCCGGTGCATACGGTGCAGGGCGCGGCGGAAGACGGCGAGGTAGCTGGAGGCGGACCACACCGCGCTCACGATGCCGCCGCACAGCAGGGTCCAGACGGCCGAACCGTCGTGCAGCGTGCGGGACAGCACGTCGTGCAGGGGGGCACCCGACTGGCCGGGCGCGTAGGCGGTGACGTGCGCGATGAAGGCCTCGGCCGTGCCCGGGCTGATCAGGCTGAACGCGATGGCCGTGACGAGCAGGGCGGGCAGCACGGCCAGGATGGCGTAGTAGGTGAGGGCGGCGGCGAAGTCCGACACGTCGTCGCGCCACATCGACACCGGGGTGCGGCGCAGCGCGGCCGCCCAGGGCCGGTCGCCCGGCCGACGGGCGCCGCGGGCGCCCGGGCGGGGGGCTGCCGTGGAGTGTGGTTCAGCTGACATGGGGCCTGCGATGCGAGGGCGTGCCGAGACGGACGTGGGCAGGGACACTGTAGGGGGGCAGGGCCGTCTCCGTGGGGGGCGCATGCGGTGAGGGTGGGCAGGACGTCGGTGGGGGCGGCGTCCGGCTGGACCCCTACCCCCGGACGTACGTGCGGAAGCGTCCGCCGTACCGACGCCCTGCCGTTCCGAGCGGCCGCGCTCGTTCCCGACCCCTCCGAAGCCGGTTCCTTCGCGGATTTCACGGCCGCCCCGGCATCCGTACGGCGTCCCCGCCCGGAAGTACCTGGTAGCGGCCCGGTCGACCCATGCCCGTGATCGTGACCGCGACAGCTACCGGGTCCGGTCCGGGTCCGGTCCGGGTCCGGTCCGGGTCCGGTCCGGGTCCGGTCCGGGTCCGATCAGGAGGAGAGGCGATGTCACCAGTGCCGGGAAACGCCGCCGCACGGGAGCGGCGGCGCACGGCCGTGATCGGCAGCGGGGTGGCGGGGCTGACCGCCGCGTACGTGCTCGCCCGCGCGCATCACGTCACGCTGTTCGAGGCCGACGACCGGCTCGGCGGGCACGCCCACACCCACGAGCTGACCGGGCCCGGCGGCGCGACGTACCGCGTCGACTCCGGCTTCATCGTGCACAACCGCCGCACCTATCCGAACCTCCTGCGTCTCTTCGGCGAACTCGGCGTCGCCACGCAGGAGTCGGAGATGAGCATGTCGGTGCGGTGCGAGGGCTGCGGCCTGGAGTACGCCGGTGCCCGCGGCCCCGCCGGACTGTTCGCCCGGCCCCGCAACGCCCTGCGCGGGGCCTATCTGCGGATGCTGAGAGAGATACCGGCCTTCCACCGCTCCGCCCGGCGCCTCCTCGCGCGGGGGAGCGAACCGGACCTCACCCTCGGGGAGTTCCTGGACGGCGAGGGCTTCTCGCCCTACTTCCGCACCCACTTCATGACCCCGGTCGTGTCGGCGGTGTGGTCCTGCGACGCCGCCGCCGCGCAGCGCTACCCGGCCGCCTATCTGTTCCGCTTCCTGGAGCACCACGGGATGCTCTCGGTGAGCGGATCACCGACGTGGCGCACCGTCACCGGCGGCTCCCGCGTGTATGTGGAGCGGGTGGCGGCCCGGCTGGACGAGGTGTGCCCCGCGGCTCCGGTCCGGGCCCTGCGGCGGCATCCCGACGGCGTCAGCCTCACCACGGCCGACGGCACCACGCGGTCGTACGACTCGGTGGTCCTCGCGACCCACCCCGACCAGGCCCTGCGGCTGCTGGCCGATGCCACGCCGGAGGAGAAGGAGGTGCTCGGCGCGTTCCGGTACTCCCGCAACACCACGCTCCTGCACACCGACACCCGGCTGCTGCCGCGTGCGCGCGGGGCGCGGGCGTCGTGGAACTACCTGATGCCGTCGTGCGGTGCGGGCGCCGACCGGGTGCGGGTCAGCTACGACATGAACCGGCTCCAGCGGCTCGACGCCACCGAGACGTTCGTGGTCACCCTCGGCGGCGAGGACCGTGTCGACCCGGCCCGGGTCCGCGCCCGCATGGTCTACGAACACCCCGTGTACACCCCGGAGTCGGTGGCCGCCCAGCAGCGGCTGCCCGAACTGGGCGGCCCCGTCACGGCGTTCGCGGGCGCCTACCACGGCTGGGGTTTCCACGAGGACGGCTGCCGGTCCGGGGTGACGGCCGCCGCGGCGCTGGGGGTGCGATGGTGACGACGCCGATATCCACGCCCGCACCCGCGCCCGTGTCCGAGCCCGCGCCCGTGCCCGCCCTGTACCGCTGCGCGATCGTCCACGTGCGCACCGCGCCCCTGCGGTACGCACTGCGCCACCGCACCTACATGTGGCTCGTCGACCCCGACCGGCTCCCTCGGCTCCCGCGTCCACTCCGGCCGTTGGCGCGCTTCGATCCGCGCGACCACTTCTCCGGCGGGCCGCCCTCCATCCGCGCGGGACTGGACGCCTTCCTGGCCGGCCACGGGGTGCGGCTGGACGGCGGCCGGGTCGTGATGCTCACCCACGCACGGGTCCTCGGACACGTCTTCAACCCGCTCACCGTCTACTGGTGCCACGGCCCCGACGGCACCGTGCGCTGTGTGGTCGCCGAGGTCCACAACACCTACGGCGAACGCCACTGCTATCTGCTGCGCCCGGACGCCTCGGGGGAGGCCGAGGTGGGCAAGGAGTTCTACGTCTCGCCGTTCTTCCCGGTCGACGGCCGCTACCGCATGCGCCTGCCCGCTCCCGGGGACCGGCTCGACCTCACCGTGCACCTGGAACGGGAGGGCGGCAGGCCGTTCACCGCGACCGTGCGCGGGGCGCGCCACGAAGCCCGTACCGGAACGCTGCTGCGGCTGGCCCTGCGCCGGCCCTGGTCCACGCTCGCCGTGTCCGCGGCCATCCGGCTGCACGGCATCCGGCTGTATCTGCGCGGGCTGCCCGTCCGGCCCCGACCCGACCATCGCGACAGGGAGAACTCCGCATGACGACAGCCGAGCCGCGCACCGGCGACACGGGGCGGACCGTGGCCGTGTCCCCCGGGGCCGTGGACGCGACCCGCTGGCCCGACGTGGCCCGGCCGCCGAAGGCCTCCCGGGCGCGGACCGCGATCACGGCGGCCGTCGTACGACGTGCCCTGCGTGACCTGCCGCTGCACGTCCGCTTCCCCGACGGCACCTCCCTCGGGAAGGGCGGCCCCGTACTGGACCTCCACGACCCGCGGGCGTTCCACGCCCGGGTGGGCAGCCAGGGACTGGTCGGCTTCGGCGAGTCGTACATGGCCGGCGAGTGGGACGCGCCCGACCTGGTCGCCGCCCTCACCGTGCTCGCGGCGCGCATGGGCGAGCTGGTCCCCGCACCGCTGCAGAGGCTGCGCAAGCTGTGGGCGCCGCGCCGGCCGGACGCGCAGCGCAACACCCCGGGCGGCTCCCGGACCAACATCAGCAGCCACTACGACCTGTCCAACGACCTGTTCGCGCTGTTCCTCGACGACACCCTCAGCTACTCCTCGGCCCTGTTCCGCGGCTTCCCCGCCGACTGGGAGCTGCTCGCCGCCGCCCAGCACCGCAAGATCGACCGGCTGCTGGACCTCGCCGGCGTGCGGGAGGGCACCCGGGTACTGGAGATCGGCACCGGCTGGGGCGAACTGGCCATCCGCGCCGCGACGCGCGGCGCGCACGTCACCTCGCTCACCCTCTCCCGCGAACAGGCCGCCCTGGCCCGCGAGCGCGTGGCGGCGGCCGGTCTCGCCGGCCGGGTCTCGGTGGAACTGTGCGACTACCGCGAGGCACACGGCACCTACGACGCCGTTCTGAGCGTGGAGATGGTCGAGGCGGTGGGCGCGGAGTTCTGGCCCGCCTACTTCCGCGCCCTCGACGAACGGCTGGCCCCGGGCGGACGCGCCGCCCTCCAGGCCATCACCATGCCCCACGAGCGGATGATCGCCGCCCGGGACACCTTCACCTGGATCTCCAAGTACGTCTTCCCCGGCGGCCTGATCCCCTCCGTGGAGGCCGTCGCCGGGACCGTGCGCGACCACACCCGGCTGAGCGTCACCCGCCGGGACGCCCACGGTGCCCACTACGCCGAGACTCTGCGTCTGTGGCGGGAACGCTTCGCAGGGCGCGCGGACGAGGTCGCCGCGCTCGGCTTCGACGAGACGTTCCGCCGTCTGTGGACGTTCTACCTCGCCTACTCCGAGGCCGGATTCCGCTCCGGCTACCTGGACGTACAGCAGTACCTGCTCACCAAGGAGGCCACGGCCCGATGACTCCCACCGCTCGGCAGGCCCGGCCGTGAACGGGTTCGCCTGGGCCGCGTTCGCGGTCGGCCTCGCGTGGTCCGCCGGGGCCGCGCTCGCCGTGATGCTGGCGACCTTCGCCGTCGCCGTGCGCAAGGGCGTGCACCGGATCGTCGACGCGGCCTGGGGGCTCGGGTTCACCGCCGTGGCCGTAGCGGCCTTCCTCGCGTCGGCGGGCACCGGCGACCCGGGGCGGCGGATCCTGGTCACCGCGCTGACGGC
This sequence comes from Streptomyces sp. NPDC050546, assembly GCF_044457425.1. Lineage (NCBI taxonomy): Bacteria > Bacillati > Actinomycetota > Actinomycetes > Kitasatosporales > Streptomycetaceae > Streptomyces > Streptomyces sp. NPDC050546. Next base: position 24,955 of record NZ_JBITGX010000023.1, on the reverse strand, counting down.
GGTGTGGGGGATCCGTCTCGCCGTGCACATCGCCCGGCGCGGGCGCGGACACGGCGAGGACCCGCGCTACGAGGAGATGCTGGCCAAGGCGCCCGGCAGCCGGAACCTGTACGCGCTGCGCATCGTGTATCTGCTGCAGGGCGCGCTGGTGTGGCTGGTGTCGCTGCCGGTCCAGGCCGCGCAGTACATCACCGGGCCGATGACGGGGTGGGCCGCGGCGGGCGCCTGTCTGTGGGCGGTCGGCGTGTTCTTCGAGGCGGCCGGGGACGCCCAGCTCGCCCGGTTCAAGGCGGATCCGGAGAACAAGGGCCGGATCATGGACCGAGGGCTGTGGCGCTACACCCGTCACCCCAACTACTTCGGGGACTTCTGCGTCTGGTGGGGCCTGTTCCTGATCGTCTGCGACGCGCCCGCCGCGGCGGCGGCCGTCGTGGTGTCGCCGGTGGTGATGAGCCTGCTGCTGACCAAGGGCAGCGGGAAGCGCCTGCTGGAACGGCACATGGCCGAGCGCCCGGGGTATGCCGCGTACGCGGCCCGGACCAGCGGCTTCTTCCCGCTGCCACCCAGGTGAGCGACGCCGCCCCGCCGACCGGCTACGGATGACTCTTGAAGGGCGCCCACCGACCGGCTACGGATGGACCTTGGAGGGCACCCGGATGAGGCACGTGAGGAGCGCGGATGACAGTCAACGAGCGGGAAGGCACTGCCGGGGCCGGGGCACCCGGCGTGCCGACCGCGCTGGTGCCGCGCCGCGTCCCCGGTGCGCCGCGTGCCGCCGTGCTGTTCCTGCACGGCGGCAGGTCCGAGGGCCGGGCCCCTTCGCGGCCCTGGCATCTGGCGGCCCTGCGGATGAGGCCCTTCGTGCGGGCCGTGGCCGCCGCGCTGCCGGACGACGGGGTCTTCCTGGGCGAGGTGCGCTACCGCGTGCGCGGCTGGAACGGCTCCGAGGGTGACGCCCTGCGGGACGTCCGGCGGGCGCTCGACGAGCTCGCCCGCCGCGCCGGTGACGTGCCGGTGGTCCTCGTGGGTCATTCGATGGGGGGCCGCGCCGCCCTGCGTGCCGCGGGCGCGCCGCAGGTCCGGGCGGTGCTGGCGCTGGCGCCCTGGTGCCCGGACGGCGAGCCGGTGTCCCACCTGCGGGACAAGGACGTCGTCGTGATCCACGGGGACCGGGACCGGGTCACCGAGCCCGGTGCGTCGGTGGCGTTCGTGGACCGGGCCCGCGCGGCCGGGGCCCGGGCGGACGTCCGCCTCGTACCGGGCGGTGACCACGCGATGCTCCGGGGCGACACGGACTGGCACCGCGTCGCGGCCGCCACCGCCGTGGGCATGCTCCCGCCCTGAGGCCTGTGCGCGAGGGGCCCCCTCAGAGCCAACTCCTCAGGACGCCCCCCCCAGGACGCCCCCCCCCAGGACGGGCCCCCAGGACGCCCCCCAGGACGGGCCCCTCAGGACGGCCCCTCAGGACGGGCCCTCAGGACGGGCCCTTAGGACGGGCCTCAAGGATGGCCCCTCAGGGCCGTCCCCCGGCCTCCCCCCGCTGCTCGTGCCGTCCGATGCCGTGGATCAGGGCCACCGCGAGCGCGCTGATCAGCAGCAGCACGCTCATATAGAGGACCACCGGCCAGGGTTCTCCCCCGGCCGCCTCCAGCAGGGCGGCGGCGATGAGGGGTGCGGTGCCGCCCGCCAGTGCCGCCGCGACCTCGCGGCTCAGGGCGACTCCGCTGAACCGGGTCCTGGTCGTGAACAGGTCCGCCAGGAAGCCCGCCTGGGCGCCGAGCTGAACCCCCAGCAGCAGCCCGCTCAAGCCGAACGCGAACCACACGTACCCGGCCTCCTCGGTGTCCAGCAGCCAGAAGAAGGGGAACGCGAACGCCGCCGCGCCGACCATGGCCCAGCCGAGCACCGTCCGGCGGCCGACCGCGTCGCCCAGGGCCCCGGCCACCGGCGTCACCGCCGCGCTGCACGCGAAGTAGATCAGCGCGCCGACGAGGGTGACCGTACGGGAGACGCCGAGCTGCTCGGTGAGGTAGGCGAGCGCGAACACCACCGGGATGTACGCGGCGACATTCGGCCCGATACTGCTGATCACCCCGAGGACGAGGGTGCGCGGAGACTCTCGGGCCAGCTCCACGGCGGGTGCCCGGGCGACTCCCCGCTCCCGTTTGGCCTCCTCGAACATCGGGCTCTCGGCCACGCTGACGCGGATGTAGAAGCCGGTCGCCGTGACGAGGAGGGTGACCAGGAAGGGGATGCGCCAGCCCCAGCCGAGGAAGTCGTCCGGGGGCAGGGCCGCCACGGCGGCGACGGCCCCGGCCGAGAGCAGCGCGCCGGCCGCCGCACCCGCCGGGGGGATGGCGGCGTAGCGCCCGCGACGCTCCGGCGTGGCGAACTCGGCCAGGGTGAGGGAGGCGCCCGCGTACTCGGCGCCCGCCCCGAACCCCTGGATCATCCGCAGCACGACCAGCAGTACGGGAGCCCACACCCCGGCGGTCGCGTACGTCGGCAGCGCGCCCATCAGGGCGCTGGCCAGGCCGACCGTGACCAACGTGATCACCAGCATCCGCCGGCGGCCCAGCCGGTCCCCGTAGTGCCCGATGACCAGCGCACCGAGCGGCCGGACGGCGAACCCGACCGCGAACGTGGCGAAGGACGCCAGTGTCGCCGCGACCGGATCGCCGGGCGGGAAGAACAGCCGGTTCAGGACGAGCGCGCTCATGGTGCTGAACAGGATGAAGCCGTACCACTCCAGCGCGGTGCCGATGGTCGTCGCCAGCACCACGCGCGTCAGCATGGACGGTCCCGTACCGGCCATACGCCGCATATACCGCATACGACCAATCTGCGCCAGCCTCCCGGCCACTTCGCCGAACCTCGCCGTACCGGGAGCGCACAACCGCCGGACGGACGCAGTGCCCGTGCCCGGCACCTGCCGCCGGACGTTCCGCTCACGGCACGCGGTAACCGCCTCCCCACAGGCAACGCACAGGCCCTCTTCCGCCTCTTGCACAGCGCCACCCCCCAACTGAGAGGACCGCGCTGTGCGTTCACGAACCCACATACGTCCACGTCTGATTCCGGCCGGATCGCTGGTCCTGGCCCTCGCGGCGGCCGGATCCGTGCTGGCCGGGCCGGCCGGCTCCGCCTTCGCCGCCGAGACGGCCGACCGGGCCGATCTGCGCGTCGACGTGAACCGCGACGGACGGGTCGACCTCACCGGCGGCAGCGACAAGACCGGCGAGGACGGCTGGTCCACCGGGCGCGGAGCGGTCTACCTGCCCAACATCGACGACGACACCAAGCGGTGTCCCGTCACCGGACCGGGCGGCAGCCCCCTGTCCGACGCCAAGCTGGCCGCGTGCAACGACGGCACCGACACCAAGGTCAACGGCGGCGCGGACGCCGCCGACCTCGCCCGGGTCCGTTCGGTGCCCCTGCCCGGCCTCCCCGCGAACGCCAAGGGCAGCCTGAAGGTCACCACGGGCGGCAAGCACGCGCACCTCTTCCTCAAGCGCGCCGGGCAGTGGGTCCTGGTGACGCCGGCGACCCGGCTGACCGCCGCCGAGCTGCGGGCCGGCGTGGAGTTCGGCATCGAGGCCACCGACATCGTCCGGGACACGGCGAAGTGGGACGGGCGTGCGGTGGTCCGGCTGACCGTGACGTCCGGGCAGAAGTCCACCTCCGACGCCGTGACCCTGCGCGTCGCGCCGCTGCTGACCCAGCATCATCTGCAGAACACCCAGCAGGTGATGGTGACCGAGGTCCAGGGTGAGGGCGAGTACAGCCGCCTCCAGCAGAAGTTCGTCGCCGAACTCGGCAAGGAGGTCAAGAAGGCCGGGGTCACCACGCCGCTGGTCAAGTTCACGAAGTACGCCGACCCCTGGGCCCAGGACTTCGTCGAACCGGCCTACGTCAACATGACCGGGCCGAACGGGCAGGCGCAGGTGATGCGCGTGATGCTGCGCTCCGCCCAGCCGGACCGGGACGCGGGCCGCGAGCTGTTCGAGAAGATCCGCGGCCGGGACATGGGGGTCGTGCAGGTGACCGACCCGGCGGAGCCCGACGACTGGTCGCTCAACTCCTTCGGGAACCTGGAGACCATCCCGTCCTACGCGCACAACGGGCGCTCCTTCCCGGCCGGGCGCATCATCATGGGCGAGCGCAAGGACAGCGGGGCACGCCCGTCGAAGGTGATGCGGACGATGCTGAAGTCGCAGGGCATGCAGGACCCGCTGCTGCTGGACACCTCCTGGCTGGGCGTCGGGCACGTCGACGAGTTCGTGCAGTTCCTGCCCGCCGACACCCCGCGCGGCTGGCGCATCGGCGTCGCCGACCCGGAGGCGGGGCTGCGGCTGCTGCGCGACGCCAAGCGCGACGGCCACGGCGGCACGAAGATGTTCTCCGTCCCGGGCCGCAGCGACAGCCCCGCGCCCAAGGAGACCATCGACCAGGCGCTCGCCTCCCGGCGCCTGGTGTCCGACAACCAGATGGCGGCCCGGCGCATCGCGGCCAACCTGGAGATCCTCAAGCGCGAGACGGGTGTCACCGACGCGGAGATCGTGCGGGTGCCCGCGCTGTACACCCGTGAGTCGGAGGCCTTCTCCGCCGAGGGCCAGGACGTTCCCGTGCCGCGTCTGACGCGCATGGGCGCAGCGTCCGACCTGGTGGACAGCCTCCGGGACCGCGGCCAGCAGAAGTGGCTCGCCGAGAACCCGGCGGCCCCGCGTGCGGCGGCACCGGCGGCGGTGGAGACCAGCGCGTACGTGCCCGGCGCGGTCAACGGCGTGCTCCTGGGCCGCGACCGCTACCTTGCCCCGCGCCAGTGGGGTCCCGTCATCGCCGGCAAGGACATCTTCACGGAGGCCGTCAACGCCGTCTACACGAAGGTCGGCATGAAGGTGTCGTACATCGACGACTGGTACACGTACCACCTCGGCATGGGCGAGGTGCACTGCGGCACCAACACCCTGCGCGACGCCTCCGCCGCGTGGTGGCGGCAGCCGGCGCGGTAGCGCCCGCGGCCGCCCCGCGCCTGAGCGCCCTCGCGGCGCTCAGGCGCGGGATTCCGCGGTGGTCCTCAGATCGAGGAGCCACAGGTCGAGGCCCCTGCCGAGCGCCTCCCCGGCGACGGGGACGTCCGCCTCGACCCGGTCGCCCGTCCAGGTCTCCTCGCTGTGGCTGGACGCGCATGCCAGGCTCGTGAGCGCGGCTGCCGTCCGCGCGGCGTCAGGGGAGCTTCTTGAGCAGCTCGGCGGCGAGCGGGGCGGAGGAGGCCGGGTTCTGGCCGGTGACGACGTTGCGGTCGACCCGGACGTGCGGCGCCCACGGCTCCCCGGTCTCGACCGTCAGTCCGGCCTCGGTCAGCCGGTCCTCCAGCAGCCACTTCGCCTTGTCCGCGCTGCCGGCCAGCCGCTCCTCGGCGTTGGTGAAGGCGGTGATCCGGTAGCCGGCGTAGGCGTTGGTGCCGTCCTCCCGCACCGCGGCCAGCAGCGCGGCCGGGCCGTGGCAGACCACACCCACCGGCAGCCCGGACTCCACCGCGCGGGCGAGGAGGCGGCCGGAGTCGGTGTCGACGGCGAGGTCCTCCATCGGGCCGTGGCCGCCGGGGACGTAGACCGCGTCGAAGTCGCCGAGGCGTACGTCGGTCAGCGTCAGCGGGGTGCGGAACTCCGGGGCGCCCTCCACCACGGCCTTGATCTTCGCGGCGTTCTCCTCGCCGCCGGCCGCCTGCGGGGCCAGGCTGCCCGGGTCGACCGGCGGGACGACGCCGCCCGGGGTGGCCACGGTGATCTCGTGACCGGCGGCCTTGAACGCCTCGTAGGGGGCGACCGCCTCCTCGGCCCAGAAGCCGGTGCGGTGCTTGCTGCCGTCGGCCAGCGTCCAGTGGTCGGCGCCGGTCATCAGGAAAAGGATCTTCGCCATGGGTGACTCCTGGGGTTCTGCGAGGTCTGGATCTGGGAGGTCTGGATCTGGGAAGTTTGGATCTGGGAGAGGTCTGGCCGCGTCGTCGCCACGGCGCCAGAGCCAGCAGGCGGCTACCCGGCCACGCCGACCTGAACCTGCTCCGCATTCTCGTCTGAAACACCCTGTTCCTCGCCCCGGGCGCCCAGGCGGCCGTCGTCAGGAGTCGTACGGTCCGTCGCCCGGGCCGTTCCCGGGGGCGAGGCGGCGGTAGGCGGCGCGGGCGTGGGCCAGGCGGGCCAGGGCCGTGCCCAGCAGGGCCGCCGCGAGCAGACAGGCGAGCCATGTGGTGTCGCGGTGTCCGGCCCAGGTGAGGGTGCCGGCGGGCGGGATGACGAAGCCGTTGAGGAACAGCCAGCAGAGCAGGGCCGTGCCGGGGGCGGCCGTGAAGCGTGCGCCCAGGCCGAGCACGGCGGCCAGCATGGAGAGCGCGGGCAGCGCCAGTTCCGGACGGTCGGGCCCCACCACGGTGTTGAGACACGCCACCAGCGCCGGAGCGCCCGCGAAGGCCCCGGCCCAGACCAACGGGGTCGCCACCGGCCGCGGGACGGGCCTGGCTCCGGTGCCCAGGGGCATCCACTTGATCATGCTGCCGCTTCCGCTCTGCCGGCCGGTTCCGAAGTGCTCGCCAGGGTGCCATCAACGCCGCTCCGGAGGAACACCGGATCCGGACAGTCGGACAGGGGAGTTGAGGGTATGGCGTCGCATATCGGCTCGCCCGGCGCCCCCCGGATTGCGTACGGTCTGGATCGCGGACCACGCAGGGGTTGGGGGGGACGGTGGCCAGGAGACGTTACGTGGCCAGAGGTGTGCCAGGGGGCTATCGCATCTGGGACAACCGAGGACGGCGCTGGTGGGGTGACCTCTACGAGTTGTGCCCTGACGATCTTTTGACCGAGCTCAACGGGCAGGCGGACCAGGCCCGCGTCACCGTGCTGATGAAGCGCTACAGAGCACAGAAGCGATAGGCGCCGGCCCTGAAGGTCAGCCCGGTCGGCGCAGTCCCGCGATGAGGAGTCCGACCAGCCGGCGGGCGTCGTAGCGGGGGTCGCTGTCCGCGCCGATGCAGAGGTTGCCCACGCCGCGCATGAGTTCGTACGCCTCGATGTCGGAGTCGATCTCGCCCGTGTCGGCCGCGGCGGCCAGCAACTCGGCGCAGACGGGCACGAGCCGGTCGATGAAGTAGGCGTGCAGCGCCTCGAAGCCGGCGTCGTCGGAGTGCAGGGCGGCGGCGAGGCCGTGCTTGGTCACCAGGAAGTCGGCGAAGAGGTCGATCCACCGACGCAGTGCGGCGTACGGGCTGGCACTGCTCGCCAGCAGGGCGGGGCCCGCCTCGGCGCAGGCGTCGACCTGGTGCCGGTAGACGGCGATGACGAGGTCCGCCCGGTTGGGGAAGTGGCGGTAGATCGTGCCCACCCCGACCCCGGCCCTGGCCGCGATGTCACGCACCGGCGCCTCCACGCCCGACGTGACGAAGACCGCGGCGGCCGCGTCGAGCAAAGCCGCCTTGTTCCGCCGGGCGTCCTTACGCCGGGACGGGGCCGCTCCCCCCACTTCCTCGCGCGTGCCCTCGGCGTCGCTGTCGTTCACCGCGCCGCTCCTCCTCTGCCTCTTCCGCTGCCTCTTCTGCCAGCACACTTGCCGAAACGGAACGACGTTCCGTATCGTCTCAAGCGGAACAGCGTTCCGCTTTCTTTATGATGCCAGAGGAGACACGGTCATGCAGTACCGCACCTTGGGCCGCACCGGTGTGCAGGTCAGCTCCCTCGCGCTCGGCGCGATGAACTTCGGCCGGATCGGACGCACCACCCAGGACGAGGCCACCGCCCTCGTCGACGCCGCCCTGGAGGCGGGGATCAACCTCATCGACACCGCCGACAGGTACAGCGGCGGCGAGTCCGAGGAGATGGTCGGCAAGGCCATCGCGGGGCGCCGCGAGGACATCATGCTGGCCACGAAGGCGAGCATGCCGATGAGCGAGGAGCGCAACCACCAGGGCGGCTCGCGCCGTTGGCTGGTCACCGCGCTGGAGAACAGCCTGCGCCGCCTCGGCGTCGACCACGTCGACCTCTACCAGATCCACCGGTGGGATCCGCGAACCGGCGACGAGGAGACCCTGTCGGCGCTGACCGACCTGCAACGCGCGGGGAAGATCCGGTACTTCGGTTCCTCGACCTTCCCCGCGTACCGCATCGTGCAGGCCCAGTGGGCCGCCCGCGAGCACCACCTGAGCCGCTACGTCACCGAACAGCCCGGCTACTCGGTTCTCCAGCGCGGGATCGAGACCCATGTCCTGCCCGTCACGCAGGAGTACGGGCTCGGCGTGCTGGTGTGGAGCCCGCTCGCCTCGGGCTGGCTGACGGGCGCCGTCCGTGAGGGCCGGGACATCACCACGAACCGCTCGGCGTTCATGCCCGAGCGGTTCGACACCTCCCTTCCCGTCAACCGGGCCAGGCTCGACGCCGTCGAGCGGCTCGCCGGGGTCGCCGACCAGGCCGGCCTGACCATGATCCAGCTGGCGCTCGGTTTCGTGGCCGCGCACCCCGGCGTGACCAGCGCGCTGATCGGCCCTCGCACCCCGGACCATCTCACCGCGCAGCTCGCCGCCGCCGACACCGTGCTCACCGCCGACGTCCTCGACGCGATCGACGCGATCGTCGCGCCCGGCACCGACCTGGCCCCGCAGGAGAAGCACGACACCCCGCCCGCGCTGCTCGACCCGTCACTCAGGCGCCGCTGACCGGCCGGGTAGGCGTCAGGCGTCCTCGATGGTGATGAAGGGGTCCCACTGGAAGTACCCCTTCAACTGGCGGTGGCGGTCCAGGATCTGGAAGTAGAAGTGGTAGGTGACCTTGCCGGACCTCTTGACGGTCGTCCGCCAGTAGTGGTCCTGGTACCGCTGGGTGTCGAACTCCGGCCGGCCCTCGCTGCCCTCCTTCGGCAGGGGGTATATGCCGTCGATCACCTCGATCTCCGGTGTGCGGATGAGCTCGTGCCGGCTGTCGCTGCTGACGTAGCGGTACAGCAGGGCCTTGTAGTCGCTGCCCAGCGAGATGGTCGTCTCACGCCACTTGACGGTGTCGCCGGGTTCGGCGCGCAGGTTCAGCTCGGCTCCCGACGTGCCGACGATGTGGTCGTGGCGGGTCGTCATGTAGATCAGGCTCTCGTCGACGTAGGTCGGCGCGTCGGGGTTGCGGGAAGCGTTGGGGTACCGTTCGGCGATCGTGGCCGCGTCGAACGCGATCAGGACGTTGAGATCAGCCATGGTCTTCTCTCCCTGTGTCGGTCTCTATGAGTGCGGAACCTTGTAGGCCATAGCCCGCGGGTAGTCGTGCCGGTGCAGCCGGACGCGGACCAGGAGCGGCCCGGCGTTGAGCGGGTCGGCCGGGTCGGTGAGGCGGTCCAGGAGGTCGTCCAGCTCCGCGGTGTGCGTGACGCTGACGCCGTTCGCCGGCGTCTTCCCGCCGGCGAAGACGGCCGGGAGGCGGTCGTAGTGCCAGGGGTGCAGGACGTTGTAGAAGTCCGGGTCGGCGGCGTCCCGGTCCGCGTAGAACTCCGGGTGCACCAGCATCTGTTCGATGCCGTAGAAGTGGCCGTTGTCCATGACGAACACCACCGGGCGCAGGCCGAGCCTGGTGTGGGTGGAGAGCTCCTGGCAGGTCTCCTGGAAGGCGCCGTCGCCGACGAAGACCATCGGGCGGGCGTCCTCCCGCTCGGGGGCGAGCGCGGCGCCGGTGGCCGCGCCGACCGACCAGCCGATGGACAGCCAGCTGACCTGGGACAGGAACCCGCCCGCGGGCAGGGACAGGTTCATCGAGCCGATGAGGGAGAACGCGGCGTCCGAGACGACCGTCCAGTCCTCGCCGGTGTCGTGGTTCAGGAAGTGGTTGACCCGGTCGAAGACGCCGTCGTAGGTGAGGTGTTCAGCGCGCCGGTGAGCCGAGCGGCCGCTGCGGAGCGAGGCGCGGTGCTGTTCGAGCGCGGCCGGGCGGTGGTCGCGGGAGCCGTGGTGGTCGTAGGACTCGGCGTAGTAGTCGGCGGTCAGGCCCCCGGAGCCGTAGGCCTTCACCAGCGCGTCCTGGAGGGCGGGCAGCAGGTGGCGGAGCTGGACGTCGGGGAAGTACGAGGTGCCGACGCTGACACCGCCGAGCGCGGCCATCACCCAGTCGCCGCCTACGGACTGCTCGCCGCCGAGGTTCTTCGACGTGGACCAGGCGCCCAGCCCGATCCGGCAGGTGGCCCAGTCCTTGAAGACGGCGTGCACGTCGGGGTGGCTGGCCGGGCCGTTGTAGACGCCGTGGAACTGCGGCAGGTCCTCGTCCACGACGGCCTTGGCGCCGACGGTGGTGCAGAACGGCACGCCGGTGGCCTCCACCAGGCCGGTGAGCTGCTCGCCGAGGCGGAGACGGTCGATCTCCTCGCCGGCCCACACGATCGGGCGGGGCCTGCCGTCCGGGCCGGGGTGCTCCTCGACCAGGGTGAGGACGGCCTGCACGGCGTGGTCCAGCATGGTCTGGTTGCGTTCGCTGAACGGCCGCTCGCGGGGCACGACCGGCACCTCGGGTTCGGGGCAGGGCTCGTCCCAGAGGTCCTCCATGATCTCCAGGTAGACCGGGCGGCGCTCGGAGAGGCACGCGGTGAGCGCGGCGTCGATCTGGCCGGGGGCGAGGCCCGGGTTGGAGACGACCTGCGCGTCCACGGTGACCTGCCGGTAGACGTCCAGGTTGCTCTCCGCGCGGGGGCTCATGTGCGAGGTGAGCAGGCCGACGGCACGGTAGTTCTGCCACTGCTCGTAGGGCGGGGAGGCGTTGATCGCGACCAGCGGGACCTGTTCGACGTAGGCGCCGCCGCAGGCGTTGAGCAGGTTGAACGCGCCCACGCTGTAGGTGACGGCGACCGCTCCCACGCCGTGGATACGGGCGTAGGCGTCGGCGGCCTGGCCGGCGCCGCCCTCGGTGGGGGTGCCGACCCACTCAATGTCGTCCTCGTCCCGCAGGGTGGTCAGGAACGGGCCCAGGTGGTTGCCGGGGACGCCGAACAGATGGGTGATGCCCAACTCGGCCAGCCGCAGAGCGAGATAGCGGGCGACGGTGCACCCGCGGTCGATCGCGGTCACGAGCTCTCCCCTTGCCCGTCCGCGCCAGGGACGGTGACCGGCGGGGCCTGGTGGACGGCGAGGGCGGCCCGGACGGCGCTCTCCAGGGCGCCCTCGATCCAGGCGTGCTTGAGGGAGGTGTGCTCCCCGGCGAAGTGCACGGGGCCCTCGGGCCGGGAGACGTCCAGGTGGAAGCTGGTCATCTGGTGCGCGGTGTAGATGGCGGCCTCGCCGAAGGCGTACGGGTCGCGTGCCCAGCTCTTGGTGGCGCCCTGCCCCGTGAAGAACACCTCGATACGGCGCCCGTGCAGGGCCTGGAGGTTGCGCAGGGCGTAGACGTAGCGCTCGGCGCTCCGCATGGAGTCCCAGCGGGCGGCGTCGTCGGACCAGCAGTACGAGGCGAGGACGACACCGCCGGTGCTGCCCTCGACCCGGTGCGACGGGTAGTACATGAACCGGTTGGGGTTGTCGGCCGCTGAGCCTCCGCCGAAGCAGTGGGTGGCGGGGCGGACGGCGGGGCCGCGCAGCGGCAGGGTGCTGTCGAGCTGCCGCATCTCCTCGGTGACGGCGCTGTCCTTGACGGCGGCGCCGAGCAGTCCGGAGGCAGCAGGGCCGGCCCCCGCCTCGACGATCGAGAGGACCATGTCGGTGCCGTCCTGGCCGCCCTGCCGGTAGTACTCGTACAGCCCCGGCGAGATGCGGTCCAGCTCCTCGCGCCAGTCGTCCTCGGTGAACTCCCACCACCGGTGGCTGAACTCCAGCAGCACCTTGGTGGCCTGGTCGTAGTGGGTCTCGATGATCGCGCGCCGCTTCTTGTACGACATCGAGGGGACGATCTCCACGAAGCGCAGGGCGGAGAACGGGACGGTGACGATCGCCAGGTCCGCCGTCCACAGGCGGGGCGGGGCCTGTGGATCGTTCTCGGCGACGGTCTGCACGGCCACGCCCCAGCCGTCGGGTCCGACGGCGCCGGTGCCCTCGGGGTCGGTGTCGCGGCTGGGGTCGTGGTACTCGAGACGGATCATGCGGTGACCGAGCCGCACCTCGTCGCGCAGGCCCTTGTGGAGGGCGTGCGGCAGGCGCCAGTTGCCGCCGGGGATCTCCCAGTAGCGGACGCCCGGGTTGATGTCGCTGCGGCTCAGGAAGCTGTGGAAGAAGGACAGATGCAGCCGCGAGGACATGTTCTCCAGGGTTCCGACGGCCTCGACGGCCTCGTCGCTGAGCCCGGCGTGGTCGCGCAGGAAACCGCCCATCGAGTAGCCGTCGAAGTCGCGGATCACCCGGGCCCAGCCCTCGACCCACTCCTCGAACGGCTTGTTGACGCGCCGGCCGTCGACCACGTCGGAGTAGTAGTCGCGGACGCATTCCAGCGCGTCGTCGACCATTTTCACGACGGGGGAACGGACTTCGTCGCCGGTGAGGTGGAAACCCTCGTTGACGCGCTCCGGCCCGGCACTGTAGTCGGAGCGCCGTACCTGGACGCGGTTGGTGCGGATCCAGGAGTTGCCGCGCTTGTCGGGCTCGCGGAATTCGGGGCTGTCGTCGCCGTAGGACCAGGTCCGGCCGGTGAAGGAGGTGTACGACACCGGCGGCACGGGGACGTCGGGGCCGCTGCCCGTGCCGGGGTCCACGTCCACGTTGTAGAACTGGCGGCGGCCGAGCCCGAGTTTGTCGACCAGGGCGAGGACCAGCGGGTGGAAGTCGGGCAGCCGCATCGCACCGGCCTCGGCGTACTGGGCCGGGTCGTCGAAGGGCTGGTGGTGCTTGGTGGCCCGGAACGTCTTGATGCGCCCGCCGACCCGGCTGGCGTTGGCCTCCAGGACGGTGACCTCGTGGCCGGCGTCCTTGAGTAATCGCGCGGCGACCAGGCCGGTGATTCCGGCGCCGATGACGAGGACCTTCTTACGCGGGTGATGGGTGGGGCCGAGGCGGCCCGTGTCTATCAGGGTGTGCAGATAGTCGAGTTTGAGGTCCTTGCCGTCCGGCCCGACGAGCAGAAGTTCACGGGCGAGCTTGAGACAGGTCTGCCAGCGCGCACGGGTGGCGGAGCTGTCCCGAGAAGTGTCGGTCATAGCCAGCGATCGTAGATATGCCGGAACGATTTCCCGGTTCACCCGGTGCACAACGTCCGGAAATAACCGATCGCACACAATGACAGAAATTCGACACGTCCAGCCGCCCTCTGCGAGAACAGATGATTCAGAGGAGGCGGAGGGGCAGGAAAAGCGAAGCCGGTTCGAAAACCCGTTCGCGGAATGTGGACGTCCTGAAAACCCCGGCGGTCACCCTCACGCCGGCGCGATCGACACGGAGCGCGGCCCAGAAATCGTTTCGGCCGGTTCCCGCCGTCGCGGCCGGGCCAAGAACGCGGCAGGGGGCCCGCCCCATGGGTGAGGCGTGCCCCCTGCCGGTCGGTCACGTCACTAGGCGGTCACGATGCAGGTGGTGGGAACCCAGCCCTTGGTCCCCTTGTAGGAGATGTAGTCCCACTGGTCACTGCCCTGACCACACCAGTCGTCGTACCACTTCGACGCCTTCTCGTTCTTGAGGCTGCAGGCGGTCTTCCCCTTCGGGAAGAGACCCAGAGCGGTCGATGAGACGCTCTTGCTCTTGCGGATCTTGACGCTTTCACGCGCCTTGACCTTTCCGTTCCCCGTGCCCGCCTGGCACGCGGCGAGCACGGAAACCTCGCCGGACGACGCGGTGGCCGTCGGAGCGGCTACCGCCGGGTTCGCGGTGAAGGCGACACCGGCCAGCGCCACGGCACCCAACACGCTCATCATTTTCCTGCGCACGAAAACCCCGTTTCCCCGAAGTTGATCAGTCAATTGGCAACTTATCACTCCGGAAATGGCGCGTGATCAGGATGCGCACCGAGATCGGAAAGACCTTGTGTGAACCCGGTGAAAGTGAACGCAGATCGGGGCGAACCCAGCGGATGGGTCGTTGTTCGGACCGTGGAAACGGGTCGCCGAACAATTCGCCGCCCGGTTGAACTGGGCCGGTGGGACCGGACGCAGCGGGAGAGGGGTGTCGGATGCGCGGGAGCGCGGGTGTCGGGATCGTGGTCGCCGGGCTGGTGCTGGCCGTCGGTGGCTGCGCGGGCGGTACGGACGGCAAGGGCGGCGCGGACCAGGACGGCACGTCCGGCCGGGACACGGCCCCGGCGACGCCGTCGCAGCCGCCGTCCAAGGAGTTGGTGCGGTGGGTCGGCGCGATGTGCGAGTCGACGGTCGCCCTCAGGAACGAGCGTGCGCGCAGTGCCGCCGATCTGAAGGAGCTCCGGGGCATGGGCGGTGGGGACGACCTCCTCGTCCAGTCCCGCTCCATCGGTCACCTCAACGCGGCGGCCTCGGCGGTGGAGGGCGTGGCGAGCGACCTGGCCGACCTCGGCCGCTCGGGCATCCCCGCGGCCGACCGGATGCGTGACGCCCTGGAGAAGGAGGTGAAGCGAGCCGCCGGGAAACTGGGTGAACTGTCACCGCTCGACGTGACCGACGACGCCCATGGCAACGCCGCGGCCGTCGACAAGGAGGTCCAGTCCCTCGTACCCCTGCCGGACCTGCCCGCCCTGGCCGAGCGGGACCAGCGGTTCGCGGCGGCGTACGAGCGGGCCGAACAGTGCGCCCCGGGCTGGAAACCCGCACCGGACACCGACGCGCCGGACACCCCCTCCCCCGACCCCACCGGCCCCCTCCCCAAGGCGGCCGACGGCAAGAACACGGCAGCCTGCGCGGACGGCAGGTGTGAGATCCTCGTGACCTCCCAGACCGACCTCACCGCGAACGGCGTGACCCTGCACATCACCACCGGCGACTCCGTCACCTTCCAGACCCCCAACACCGTCATGAACCTCGGCGGCCAGGGCGTGGCCCAGTTCGGCGAGGACCTGAAGATCACGATCGTCGCCCAGAACGAGGACGGGGCGGTGCTGAGGTTCAGCATTCCCTAGAGGTCTCGCGCATGGTGGCGGGTGTCGCTCACATCGTCATCGTGGCGTGCAGCCGGGTCAGCCGTGCCGTCTCGTCGTCGCGGAAGGCCGCTACCTCGTGGCAGCGCCGGCTCATCACGAACTCGCCCAGTGGCAGGCACAGGTCCATGCGCTGGATGCAGACGCCGACCATGAACGGGCCGTCCGCCCCGCGGTACAACCGGACCCCGTAGTACCCCTCCTGGCAGTCGTCCGGGTGGTTGAACCGGCAGTCCGCGCGGGTCTCGGGCAGCCGCACGGGCCGGATGCTCTGCAGAACGAGGCCGGAGTCCCGGGCCCCCGGAGGCGGCTGGGAATCCCTTCAACGGCCCTCGCACGTCCCCCGATAAGCAACCCCCGGCAACCGCTCCTCCCACTCCGCGCGGGTGAGGATGCCGGTCGTTCGGTCGCAGACGTAGGACGTCGTGCGGGTCGGGTCCAGCGTCCAGAGCCGGGCCGTCAGGTCGTAGCCCGCGGAGGCGAGGGCGTCGCCCCGGGGGCTGAAGGCGACGGTGGTGACGGTGTCGAGATGGCCCGTGAGTTCCTGGCCGACGGGCTCGGCACGAGCAGGGTCGGACACGTCCCACAGCCGGACCGCGTGGTCGCCGCCGCCGGTCGCCAGGGTCTTTCCGTCCGGGGCGAACGCCAGGGCCCGGACCTCCCCGCGGTGTCCGGTCAGTGGTTCTCCCGACGGGCGCACCCGGCCGCCCTGCCCGACGTCCCACAGCCGCACCGTACGGTCGTCGCTGCCCGTCGCCAGCGTCTTGCCGTCCCTGGTGAACGCCACCGCGTTGACCGCCTCGTCGTGTCCGCGGAGGGCGGTGCCCGCGGGGCGGGCCGGTGTGCCGCCCTCCACGTGCCACAGCCGGGTCGTGGAGTCCTCGGAGGCGGTGGCCAGGAGACGGCCGCCGCGGGCGAAGGCCACGGAGGTGACGGTGTCCGTGTGGCCGCGCAGCGGTGCGCCGAGCGGCCGGACGCGGTCCGGTCGCCGGACGTCCCACAGGCGCACCGTGTCGTCCTCACCGCCGGTGGCCACCGTGCGGCCGTCCGGCGCGAAGGCCACGGCGGGGGTGCCGCCTTCGTGTGCGGGCAGGGGCGCTCCCAGGGGCGCGGGGCGGTCGGGCGTGGAGACGTCCCACAGGCGTACGGTGCCGTCCGCGCTGCCGCTGACCACCGTACGGCCGTCCGGGGCGAACGCCAGGGCCAGAACCTGGTCCTCGTGGGCGAGCGGCCGGGGCAGCCGGCGCGGGCGGTCCGGGCGGCGTACGTCCCACAGCCGGATCAGCCCGTCGTCGGTGCTGGCGGCGGCGAGGAGGCGGCGGTCGGGGCTGAAGGCGACCGCGGTCACCGGGTTGGTGAAGTCGGTGAGGACGGTCGGCGGCCGGTGCCAGAGCAGCACGCCGCCGTCGGCTCCGGTGCTGGCGAGGGTGCGGCCGTCGGGGCTGAAGGCCACCTCCCACACGGCCTCGGTGTGGCCGGTCAGCGGCTCCCCGAGCTGCTGCGGGTAGGCGGGGTTGGCCACGTTCCACAGGATGGGTGAGTCGTCCTCGCCCGCGCTCGCCAGCATCTCGCCGTCGGGGCTGAACGCCACCGACATGACCGGCGCGGTGTGCGCGGTGAGCGGTTCGCCCAGGGAGCTGAGGCGGCCCGGGTCGGACGCGTCCCACAGCCGTACGGTCTCGTCGAAGCCGGCGGTGGCCAGCGTCCGGCCGTCCGGTGAGAAGGCCAGCGTCCAGACGGGGGCGGTGTGGGCGCGCAGGGGCTTGCCCAGCGGTGCGAGGCCGTCGTCCTCGCCGTAGCGCCACATCCGTACGGTGCCGTCGTAGCCGGCCGTGGCCAGTGTGCGGCCCTGCGGCGCGGACGCGACCGCGCGGACACTGCCGTCGTCCGACGCGTCGGCCTCGGCGGGCTCGCCGAGCGGTGCCGGGCGCGCCGGGTCGGTCAGGTTCCACAGGCGTACGGTTCCGTCGTCGCCCGCGGTGGCCAGGGTCCGGCCGTCGGGGGCGAACGCGGTGGAGACGACGTTCTGCGCGTCGTGGCTCACCAGTGGGCGGCCCAGGGCGCGGGGCCGCTTCCGGTCACTCACGTCCCACAGCCGGACGGCGCCGCCTTCCCCGGTGGCCGCCAGCAGGTTCCCGCCCGCCGATGCGAAGGCGACCGCGCCGACCCGGGCCGTGCCGAGGCGCAGGGGTTCGCCCAGCGCCTTCCCGGTGCCGGTGTCCCACAGCCGGACCGTGCCGTCGTGGCCGCCGCTCGCGAGGGTCCGGCCGTCGGGCGCGTACGCCACGGAGCTGCCGACCCCGTCGTGCCCGGGCAGTTGGGTGGGCAGGACCCGGCCCGCGTCCGAGGCCAGCCGGGTCTTCAGGTCCGGGGTGGAGCGCATGCGGTACGCGGCGACATCGAGCCGGGCCGCCAGCCCCGAGTGGGTCTCGCGGACCCGGTCGGCCTCGGCGGTCAGCTGTCCGAAGACGGCGTCGTCCCGTTCGGCCTGCGCGGTCGCGCGGGCCTGGAGGGCGACGACGGCGGTGCCGGTGGCGAGCAGGGCGAGCGCGGCGAGGACGGCCACGACGGTGCGGCGCAGCAGCACGGCACGGTGCCGGCGTCCGAGCGAGGTGGTGAGGAACCGCCGTTCCAGGGCAGTCAGTTCCTCGCTGCCGGTCTCGTGCGGGAAGGCGTCGCGGGCGGCGCTCAGCCGGGAGCCGGCGTAGAGCGCGGCGTTCTCCTGCCCGAGTCTCTGCCAGGTGCGGGCGGCCTCGGAGAGCGCGCGGTGGACGCGCAGCCGGTCGCGCTCGGCGTCGATCCAGCCGCGCAGCCGGGGCCAGGCGGTGATCAGGGCCTCGTGGGCGAGGTCGACGGTGCCGTCGTCGAAGGTGACGAGACGGGCCCGGGCCAGACGCTCCAGAACCACCCGGGTGTCGGCGGGGCTGCCGAAGTCGAGCTCCGCGCGGTCGGTGGGACGGCGTGTGTCGGGTGTCCCGTCGCCGGGGGCGACCAGCCGGAGCAGGACGCGGCGCGCCAACTCAGCCTGTGCCGGGGTGAGTTCGCCGTACACCTGCTCGGCGGTCCGTACGACGGCGCCGTGCAGTCCGCCGGCCGCCTCGTAGGCGGTCTCGGTCAGGGCACGGCCGCTGCGGTGGCGCCAGGTCTCCAGCAGGGCGTGCGACATCAGCGGCAGCCCGCCCGGGGCGTCCTCGACCTCGTCCAGGAGGCGGTCGGTCAGGGCGCGTTCCACGATCAGGCCTGCCGTGGCGGCCGGGCGGACGATGGCGTCCCGCAGTTCCGTCCGGCTCATCGGCCCGGCGAGCAGCGTGGCGTCCTGCAACGCGGCGGTGAGCCCGGGGTGTTCGGCGCAGCGCCCGAGGAAGTCGGCCCGCACCGCGATGACGACACGCAGCCGGCTGTCGGCGTCCGTGGCCGCGACGAGGCGGTCGATGAAGGCGTCCCGGTCGGCCGGGTCGGCGCCGAGGGTGTACAGCTCCTCGAACTGGTCGACGATCAGCCAGGTGTCGGCGTCCGTGTCGGGGACGGGTTCCAGTCGGTGGGCGTGCGTGTGCAGCGGGTCCGCGCCGGGGGTGAGGATCCGTACGGCCGCGGGCGGCACGCCGTCGTCCGAGGCCGCCGTCAGCCGGGGGATGAGGCCGGCGCGCAGCAGGGAGGACTTGCCGCTGCCTGAGGGGCCGAAGACGGCGGTGAAGCGGTGCTTGCGGTTCAGCTCGGCGAGCCGCTCCACGAGCTGGTCGCGGCCGAAGAACAGCTCGGCGTCGCCCGGTTCGAACCGGGTCAGGCCCCGGTAGGGCGGCCGGGCGGTCTCGGCGGCGGCGGCCTCGGCGGCCAGTTCGTCCGACGCCTCGCGCCAGCGCCGCTCCCACTCGGCGAGGTCGCCGCCGCAGGCCTTCACATAGGCGAGCGTCACCGCCCGGGTGGGCAGCTGTCTGCCCGCCGCGGCCTGCGACAGGGTGGTCACCCCGTACCGCGCCCGCCGGGCCATCTCCCGGTACGTGGGTCTGCCCGCGGACTCCCGCAGCGCGCGCAGCCCGGCGGCGAACCGCGGCACCGTTCCGGCCGCCGGATCCAGCTCGCCCTCGGCTCTGCCCGGTCCCACCTGTCCCGGCACGTGCCCGCCCCCTCCCCCTCGTACGCCCTCCCCAGACTTTCGGCCGAATCGGCGAGCGGGACACCGGGGTTCACCTCTTCCTCACCCTTTCCGCCCCCGGGTTGTTCGGTGCGGGGAGAGGGCCTGCTGAACAACCCCGTACGGCGGTCGGCTTCTGGTGGGCCACGGCGCGGTCCGAGCACGGCGAGGGGAGGGCTCGGGCCCGCCGCGCATCCAGGAGACGGAGAGTCATGTACGGACAACGAAGGCGTGAGGTGAGGGCGATGCGGGACTCCACGACGACACGTATGCCGAGATCCCTGATCTGGATCCTCGTCCTGGTCTGCGTGCACGCGATCGGAAGCTTCTTCGGCGGCTGGGCGGTCATCGACGAGAACCAGAGCAAGCTGGACCACGGGCAGGACCCCCTGATGCCGATGGCGATGGCCTGGTTGCTGGCGCTGTTCTGCTGCGGACTGGCGGCGCTCCACCTCACCTGTGTCGCGCTGGCGCACGGGCGGCACGCCTGGGTGCGTGTCGCGCTCATCGTGTGTCTGTCCCTCGCGGCCCTGGGGATGGTCTTCGTCTTCCTCGGTTCGCTGGCCGCCGGAGCGCCGAGCCCCCCGGCGTTCCTGTTCGCCTGTATGGACGTCGCGGCCCTGTGGACGGTGAGCGGCGAGACGGGCCGCCGGTACTTCTCCGTACGCGCCGCGGCGCCGGCGGTGACCACACCATGACCCACCCGGCGTACGAACCTCCGCGGGCGCGGGCCCCCGGCGACCCGCTCGCGGTGGCCCTCGGCAACGCCACGCTGCTCGGCTTCGGCTATCTGCTGCTGCGCCGACGGCGGTTGACGGCGATCGCCGTGATCGGCACGGTCGTGCTCGTCGACCTCACCGCCAGGACGGCCGCCACCTGGTGCGAGGTCCTGCTGCTCCTGTGGTGGGCGGCCGGCATCGCCCACGGCTGGTTCCTGGCCCGCCGCAACCCGGAGCAGGCGGTACGGCGGGGACAGCGCGCGGGAACACTCACCCTCGCCCTCGCGCTCGTGCTGACCGCGGCCCTGCTCCGTATCGACGCGTACGGCATCGAGAACCGGGTGACCGAGGCCCGTGAGGGCGGCGACTGCGAGGCGGCCGTGGCCGCGCAGGGCGAGGTGGGGTGGGGCCACCGTCTGGCGGGCGCGCCGGTGGTGGAACCCGGCGACGCGGTGGTGGAGGCGTGCCGTCGGCTCGACGGGGCGGCGGCCGCCCTGGCCCGTGCCGCGCGCGGGGGCGGCACCGAGGACCTGGGGCGGGGCTTCGGCACGCTCGCCGGTGTCCTGAACGAGCCCGGTAACGAGCAGACGGTCAGGTCGGTCCTGGACACCTTCCTCGACGCCCTGCCCACCGACGACTCCTGCGACACCGCCGCCCTCACCGCCTGGCTCCGCGCCCGCGGCCCCAGCCACGACGTCCTGGACCGCTCCGCCCGCACGGCGGCACACACCGAACCGGCCGCCCTGGTGGGCTGCGGCGACCACCTGATGACCGAGGACGCCTGGCAGCAGGCCCGCACGCACTACCAGCGGCTCCTCGACACCTACCCGGACGACACCCGCGCGGGCGAGGCCCGCGACGGCGTGCGTGAGGCCGGCCTCGCCATCGAACTGAACCATGTGCGCGGCCTGGTCGAGGACGCGTACGACGCCCGGTCCGGCTACTGCGCCGAGCCCGCGAGATACGGCGGAGCCCCGCCGTACCGCAAGGGCTCCGGCCGCGCGCTGTTCCTCGGCGACACCGAGTACACCGACGGCCTCCCCGCCTCCTGGCGCACCGGCGACCCCGCCAAGGCCGCCCTGGTGGTCTGCGCCGACGAGGCGGAGAACGGGGCCGCGGTCCAGACCTGCCCGTACGAGAACAAGAAGTCCGCGTACCTCCCCCACCAAGTGACCTTCTACAAGGTCAGGGTCCCCCTGAAGATCTACGAACTCCGCACCGGCAAGCGCCTCGACCCCCGCTCGGTCCAGATCAGCGGCGAAAGCTGCCCGAACGTCCTGCGCTACACGTCGTACGGCACGTACGACCTCGGCCCGGGTGACCAGTTCGTCTCCACGTCCAAGCCGGGCGTACGGGACGCCTTCGCCCGGGCCCTCGGCCGCTGAGCCCACGGCTGGGGCCGCGCCGCAATCAGGTGAATGCGGCGGCCCCGCCGGTAGCGGCCGAGGTACCCCCGGGAAGGCATGCCCCATGCCGAAGTTCCTCATCCAGGCCACGTACACGCCCGAAGGCACCAAGGGACTCCTC
Source organism: Streptomyces sp. NPDC050546 (assembly GCF_044457425.1). Taxonomy (NCBI): domain Bacteria; kingdom Bacillati; phylum Actinomycetota; class Actinomycetes; order Kitasatosporales; family Streptomycetaceae; genus Streptomyces; species Streptomyces sp. NPDC050546. The sequence goes on along the minus strand of NZ_JBITGX010000023.1, from coordinate 3,551 downwards.
AAGGAGGGGGCCAGTGGGCGGCGGGCTGCCGTCGAGCAGGTCGTCACCGGGCTCGGTGGGGACGTCGAGGCCATGTACTACGCCTTCGGGGCGGACGACCTCGTGATGATCGTCGACTTCCCCGACACCGTCTCCATGGCCGCCGTGAGTCTCACCGTCAAGGCCAGCGGTGCCATCCAGTCGCGGGCGACCCCGCTGCTCACCCTCGACGAGATCGACGAGGCCACCCGCCGGCAGGTCGCGTTTCGCGCGCCCGGAGCGTAGTTCGCGCGCCCGGAGCGTAGGCAGCCGTCAGGGCGCATTACCTTGTGACGCATGGGGGGTATACGCAGGGACCCGCGAGGGTGGTGGGAGCACGCGCGGGCGCTGACGGCCGCCAATCCGCTCGTCGTCGACATCGGCGTCGCACTGCTCGTGCAGGGCGCGATGACCATGCCGTTCGTCGTGCCGCGTGCGGCCGGGGCGCCGCCCGCGACCTGGGGCGCGTACGGGCTGAGCACGCTCACCGTGCTGCCCCTGGTCTGGCGGCGGCGCGCTCCCGTCGCCGTGCTGTTCGCGATGCTGGCCACCACCGCGCTGTACGGACTGGCCGTGGACGGGCCCGGGCAGCCGCTGCCGTACACCGGGCTCGTGATCACGTACACGATCGCCGCCCTGTCGCCCGCGCGGAAGCGGCTCGTCACCGCGGGTGTGCTGCTGGTCGCCGTGCCGGTGGGCGTGTGGCTCAACACCCGGTCCGCCCGTGAACTGACCTTCTCCGTCATCGTGTTCGCGGCCGCCTACGTCTTCGGGCGGCTCACCGACACCCGTCAGCGGGCGAACCGCGTCGAGGCGGAGCAGGCCGCCGCCCGCGAACGGGCCCGGATCGCACGGGAGATGCACGACATCCTCTCCCACGCCGTGAGCCTGATGATCGTGCAGGCGGAGGCCGGGCCGGTGGCGGTGCGTGCCGCGCCCGAGCGGGCGGAGGCCGCCTTCGACGCGATCTCCGCGACCGGTCGGGACGCCATGACGCAGCTGCGCCGGATGCTGGGCGTGCTGCGGGAGGGGGACGACGACAGCGCCGCCCCGCGTGAGCCGCAGCCGGGGCTCGCGGAGCTGCCCACGCTCCTCGACCGGGTGCGGGCCGGGGGCCTCGACGTCACGTACGGGACGGCGGGAGACGTCCGGCCCGTGCCGCAATCGGTCGCCGCCACCGTCTTCCGGATCGTCCAGGAGTCCCTGACCAATACCGTCCGGCACGCCGGAGCACATACGGTCGCGGTACAACTCACCTACGGGGGAAGCGACTTGGACGTCAAGGTGACCGATGACGGACACGGGCCGCGACCCGGCCGCGGCGGGCAGGGGCACGGGCTCGCCGGGATACGGGAGCGGGCCGCCGCACACGGGGGGAGCGCGGTGACCGGACGGGGAGCGGACGGGCGAGGGTTCGAGGTGCGCGTGACGATCCCCCTACCGGCCGCCGCGGAGGTGGCGCGGTGACGATCCGGGTCGTGGTGGCCGATGACCAGGAGCTGGTGCGCAGCGGCTTCGCGATGATCCTGGACGCGCAGCCGGACATCGAGGTCGTCGCGGAGGCGGGCGACGGGGCCGACGCGGTCGAGGCGGTACGGCGGCACGCGCCCGACGTGGTGCTGCTCGACATCAGGATGCCGCGCGTGGACGGCATCGAGGCCTGCCGCGCGATCACCGCCCTGGGCGACTGCCGGACCGTGATGCTCACGACGTTCGACTCCGACGAGTACGTGTACGAGGCGCTGCACGCGGGCGCGAGCGGCTTTCTGCTCAAGGACGTGCGCCGGGACGATCTCGTGCACGCCGTACGGGTCGTCGCCCGGGGCGACTCGCTGCTCGCGCCGTCCGTGGCCCGGCGTCTCGTCGAGCAGTACACGCGGCCCGCCGCCGCCCGGCCCCGCCGCCCCGATCCCCGCCTCGACGTGCTGACCGGGCGGGAGCGGGAGACGCTGCTGCTGCTCGCGCGGGGTCTCTCCAACGCCGAGATCGCCGCCGAGCTGGTGGTCAGCGACCACACGGTGAAGACGCATGTCGGCAACGTGCTGGCGAAGCTGGGGCTGCGGGACCGGATCCAGGCCGTGATCTGCGCGTACGAGACGGGGCTGATCGCGGCCGGTGATCCCCCGCCCGGGGGAGCGGGCCGGGCCGGGCCCTCCCCCGCGTCGGCGAGGAACTGACCCGCCAGGACCGCCCGCGGGGGCGATCCGCTCGTCGTCTCAGGTCCGGAGGATGGAGCCGTCCAGAACACCGGTTCCGATCAACGGAGTTGACCATGACCCCTACCCGTCTGCTGACCGCCGCCGTGCTCGTCGTGGGAGTCGTCGCGGGGTCGTCGGCCCTCCCGGCCGCCGCCTCCGCCCCGGCGCCCGTGGTGTCCGTGGTGTCCGCCCAGTCTTCGGACCGCGCCCTCGAAGCCGCCATCGCCGGGCTTCCCACCGCCGACGCGACCGCCGCCCTCGTGCGCGTCGGCGGCAAGGAGGGCACCTGGCGGGGCAGTTCGGGCGTGCACGACCTGCGGACCAACCGGCCCGCCGACCCCGACGCCCGGTTCCGCGCCGGTTCCGTGACCAAGGTCTTCACCGCGGCCGTCGCCCTGCAACTGGCCGAAGAGGGACGGCTGGACCTCGACCGCACCGCCCGCTCCTACCTCCCGGACCTGATCCCGGCGGCGTACGAGGACGTCACCGTCCGGCAGCTCCTCGACCACACGCACGGCATCCCGGCCCCGGACTTCCCCGGCACCACCGTCGAGGAGGCGTACGAGAACCGCTTCAAGGTGTACGACCCGAGGGAGATGGTCCGCTCGGCGACATCGAAGACGCCGGAGTTCGTGCCCGGCGAGCGACAGCACTACCTCAACATCGGGTACACGATCGCCGGGCTGATCGTCGAACGCGTCACCCACGACTCGTACGAGGACCAGGTCGCCCGGCGCGTGCTCGAGCCGCTGGGGCTGTGCGACACCTCCTACCCGGGGGCGAACCCGCGCATCGTCGGCCCGCACAACCGCGGATACCAGCGGATGCGGCTCGACGACGGGACCACCGGGCTGCGTGACGTGTCCGTGTGGGGGGTGACGGACGGCTGGGCGGCCGGGGACATCATCTCGACCACGGCGGACCTGGAACGGTTCACCAAGGCCCTGTTCCAGGGGCGGGTCGTGCGCGGGCCGCTGCTGGAGGAGATGTTCACCCTGCCGGAGGTGACCGACTTCAAGACCGGGAAGCCGGCCGCCTACTCGGTCGGGCTCTCCATGATGGAGCTGGGCGGGCGCGAGGTGTGGGGCAAGACGGGCGGGCGCTGGGGGTACAACGCGGCCATCGCCTCCACCCGCAACGGCTCCCGCACCCTCGTGTACAGCGTCAACTCCACCGACGCCAAGGGCCAGGGCATGAACAAGGTGGCCGAGAACATCATGGTGGCGACCTACGGCAGGCCCTAGCTGTATTGACCCGCGGGGTTGTTCACACGGCTGATGGGTGGCTGACCTGCGAGTGCGGTGTGGCAGCGGTGGTGGTTGTAGGCGTGGAGGA
>NZ_JBITGX010000022.1:0-148182 GCF_044457425.1 Streptomyces sp. NPDC050546 | reverse complement strand
TCCTCCACGCCTACAACCACCACCGCTGCCACACCGCACTCGCAGGTCAGCCACCCATCAGCCGTGTGAACAACCCCGCGGGTCAATACAGCTAGAGCCTGTAGTAGCTGTCTCCGTTCGGGAGGAGCTCGTGTTTCCGCATTGGATCCCAGGCTCGCCGGAAGACCGTGGCGAGGTAGCGGTGTGCGACGAGCGCTTCGCCGGCTCGGCGTGATGGGTCGAAGGCCTGGGCGTGGCGTTGCTGGGCGAGTTGGGTGGCGGGGATCAGGGCTGATTTCCGGAGGTTACGTTTCTGGTCGTGGACGTAGATGGGAGCAAGCGGCGGGCGTTTGGCGTTCATGTTCGCCCAGTGGCTGATGGGATCGTTGTCGTGGTCTTTGTAGCTGTAGTTGGGGTGTCGTAACCGCTGGGCGATCTCGGCATCGAAGAGGCGGCGGTTCCAGGTCGTTTTCTGTGCTTGCCGTCTCCAGCAAGGCGACGCGAAGAGCGAGGCCAGCGCAACGGCTTCGGGATAGACCACGGCGCAGAGACGTGCGACGGAGAAGGCCGATTCGGCTGTGTCGGGCGGGATGAGGATGCTGGCCCGGCGGACCCAGTCGTGCCGGGCCTCGCCGTTCTTGTTCTCCGGAAGTGACCAGAGCTGGCCGCAGATGAGTATGGCGGTGAGGACGGCGTCGTATGTGACGACCCAACCGTGACGCCGCAGGATGCGTAGGTGTCGGCGTTGTGCCTGGACGATTTCGGGGAGGGCGTCGAGGGGCGTGGTGTGTCCGTCGACGTCGGACGGGCAGAGCCATAACCGGTGTCGGGTGCAGACGTAGCGGTGGTGCGGCAAGATCCTGATGACTTCGCCACCGGGGTGTTTGGCGTCACAGTGGCGGCAGCCGCGTTGTGGCTGGTGGCGGAACATGGCCCAGTCGGGCTGCGGGGTGCGCAGTTCGGGTAGGGCTCCGGCGAGGGCGTGGACGGTCCGGCCGGTGACGGCGGCGAGGCGTTCGGGAATGACGACGCGGCGCATGCCTCCGGAGGCTTCACGTTCGGTGACGTACCGCCAGAGGGCATTGACACTGAGGCCGTGTAGCCGGGCCAGCCGGCCAATGTAGGAGGCGGCGATCTCGTGCTGTGCGGGCGGGACGGGGTCGGGCAAGCGGGGGAGGAGCATCAGGCGACGCGCCTCCGGCATGAGCGGGGTTTCTCCGGGGCTGTGAGGGCCTTGGAGCGTTCGGTGGCGTAGTCCACCGGGACCATCTCCAGAAGGTCCTCTGTGATGCGTTCGCTGCCGTACCCGATGGTGAGCACCGCAGCGCCGCGGATGAGCTGCGACAGGCTGCCGATCATGCCGCCGGAACGGTGGTAGAGGTATTCACCCAGGCCCGTCGGCGTTGCGGGCTGGTGGTGGTGCAGCCGCAGTATGGACTCCAGGGTGCCGGCGAGGGAGTGCCAGGCGTCCCGGTCCGCTCCGGGCGCGTGGGGGAACGGGGTGGCGGGGATGACGGTGAACCGTCCGGCGATCTGGCGGCCCCGAGTGCCGGCGAAAAGGCCCTGGTCGTCGACGTCGATGCCCGCGTAGGCGAAGGTGGCGGGCAGTCGTTCAGCGAAGTACTTCAGCTGGTCGGAGGCTTCGGCGCCGGTGCGTGTGGCGAGGTTCAGGTTGTGCATTTTGTCGATCAGGACGAGGACGTGCGCGGCGGTGGCGCAGACGGCGTTGACGACGTAGGTGAAGCTGAAGCGGGCGGGGAAGTCCAGGCCGAAGAAGCGGGCGAACTCCATGGCGAGCGTCTTCGGGGTGGTGGTCGGCGGGACGGTGACATAGATGACCGGGAGCCGGGAGCGGTCGCGTGGGTGGCGTTTGCGGACGGCGATCTCGTGGGCCCGTCCGAGCTGGGAGAGGGCGGTGGTCTTCCCGGTGCCAGAGGCGCCGCTGATGTTGATGCCCCGGCGGGCGGAGATCTGCTGGCGGTTGAGCTGGACCAGCAGTCGTGAGGTGGTGATGACCTTCTGGATGGTCGGGGTGTTCACCAGTGGCAGGACGGCATGGTAGTTCCGGCGGAGTTCGTCGTCGCGCAGTTTCCCCTTTGGCGACAGGGCCGCCCGCTGCACTGCGGTTAGCAGTGTGGGCGGGGAAGACTCATGCTCGACGAAGCGGCGCCATCCCTCCTTCATGGTCAGCGGGCTGTCCGGCGGCAGCTCCTGTTCCGTGGCCTGCTGCGGGACGAAGGAGGTGCGGGAGGGCCTGGTCATAGCCACCTTTCGGCCTCTGCATGGGCGTCGAAGACACCAAACGGAATCACCTCGGCCGGGTTCGGTGCGGTGGTCGGGCGGTGCTGGTTCGGGGGTCGTTCTCGGTGCGGGTGGCCGATGGGAGGCGGCGCCGGCTCTCTGATCATTTCGGGGCGTCTCACCCGACGATGTCAGAGAGGGGCTCGTGCTCGCTCCAGAAGTGCACGGTCCTGTGGGTCGTACTCGGGCCGCGGTGGCGTCCCCGGGCGGCGCCGGGCGGCAGCCCGGTAGCGACTTCCACGATGTGGCGAGAGGGTTCCGCTGGCGAGCGGAACTCCGCGACTGCACCGCTCAGGTCGGCATCGGTCCAACTTTGCTGTCACAGACCGTGTCGTGACCCATCTTCGATGACGCGAAGAGTCATCACTCCAAGTTCGGTGGCAAGCGGCCCATCTTCCCTGTCACAGGTCACGACCGGCAGGGCAGCAGGGCCTTGCCATGCGAACAATACCGATATATCGTTGAAGCATCGCGACAGATCAACGATGGAATGGAGAGTGGTTGCGATGCGTACCCACGGTTACGAGCACGGGCATGGCCACGGCGGACCGCGTCACGGCCGGGGCGGCTTCGAGGGGCTGCGTGCGGCCTTCGGCCCGTTCGGGCCCGGCGGTCCTGGTGGTCCCGGCTGGGGAGGGCCCGGTGGTCCGGGTTTCGGTCCCGGCCCCTGGGGCGGACGAGGGCGCGGCGGGCCGAGGGGAAGGGCGCGGCGCGGTGACGTGCGGGCCTCGATCCTCGCCCTGCTGAAGGACCGGCCCATGCACGGCTACGAGATGATCCAGGAGATCGCCGAGCGCAGCGGCGGGGCGTGGAAGCCCAGCCCCGGTTCGGTGTACCCCACCCTTCAGCTGCTGGAGGACGAGGGACTGATCATCAGCGAGTCCGAGGGCGGCAAGAAGCTGTTCTCGCTCACCGAGGCGGGCCGCACGGCGGCCGAGGAGGGGCCCGAGGCTCCCTGGGAGGAGGCCTCCCGCGGGGTCGACTGGGAGGCCCTCGGCGAGATCCGCCAGGCCGGCTTCGGGCTGATGGAGGCCTTCGGTCAGGTCTGGAAGACCGGCAACAAGGAGCAGAAGGAGAAGGCGCTCGGCGTCATCAACGAAGCCCGCAAGAAGCTCTACCTGATCCTCGCCGACGAGGACTGAGGGCCGGCCCTTCGCGGCACAGGCGCCCCCTGGAGCGGTCCGGGGGGCGCTTCCTCGTGCCGGGGTGTCAGGTCACCAGCCCGTCCAGCTTGCGCAGCGACTCGTTCAGGGCCGCCGTCGCCGAGTCCCTGAGCTTGCCCGCCATCAACGACACGGCCGCACCCGTGAACTCGCCGTCGATGCGGACCGTCGTCGCGCCGCCGTCGGGCGTGAGGGTGTAGCGCGTCGCGACGGTCACGCCCATCGGGCCCTGGCCGCGGATGGCGAGGGTCCTGGCCGGTTCGAGTTCCTCGACGGTCCACTCCACCTCGGCCGGGAAGTTCATCAGCCGCATGTTCTCCTGGAAGGTCGCGCCCACTTCCAGGCTCTTGGGGCCGCCCGACGGGAAGCTGGTGTGGGTCGCGTTCCACTCGCCGTACGCGGACCAGTCCGTGAGCCTGGCCCACACCTTCTCGGCCGGTGCCCCGATGTGTGCCTCCGCGCTGACTTCGGCCATGCGACCACCTCTTCGTGTCGGGTGTCGCGGAACGTAGCCGTGGGGGCCGCAATGTTCAATACTGACGAACAGTCAGGCGTGGTGGGTCCGCGGGCAATAAAGCCTGATCTCCTCCGTAAGGAGGAGATTCCGGCCGCCGGGGTCCACTTCCTGTGGGACGCGAAAATGCTCCCCGTCGCGGATGACCCGGGCTCGCGGGGCTGATGGGGTAGGGGATGTGCAACCCCGTATCCCCCGGCAGTCGGCCCCTGAGCACGGCATCCACCGCGCAGAGAACGATGTCAGGCTCAGTGACGAGCTGGCCTCGGTGATCGGTGGTGCCCGTCGCCGGGCGGTCAGGGACGGCGACCGGCAGATCGACACCGCCCATCTGCTGCACTCGCTGCTGGAGTCCGACCCCGAGGCGCGTGCCGTCGTCGGTGACGGACCGCGCATCGCGCGACTGCTGGGCTATCTCGTCCAGCGCAGCATCGGCTACGGCCTGCGCTGGCAGAGCGGCGTCGAGGACTCCGGCGCCGTCCCCATGGTGACGGAGTGCGCGGGCTTCTCGCCGCTGGCCGCGGCATCGATGGAGTACGCCTGTGAACGCGCCGCACGCCGCGGCGGACCGGCCCTCGGCATCGACCTGCTCGCGGCGATCGTCGCCGACGCGCAGGCGCGCGCGGTCGAGGTGCTCGCACGCGCCGGGATCGACCCGCACGAGGTGCTCACCCGGCTCGACGACTGGTCCGGCAGTTCCGACGGCTGGGCCGGCCGGGCCGGTGAGTGGGCCGGAGGCGGCGGGAGCACGCACTGACCGGTCCTGCCGAGCGTTCGGCCCGTCCAGGCTGTGAGACAGGTGTGATAGAGGGTGACGCTCCTGTCAGGGCCTGTCATCATGTGCCGGTGCGTACCTCTGAGAGCAGTCCGAGCAAGCGCGGCAGGGGCATGGGGCTCGGTCTCGCGCTGCTGTCCGCGGTCGCCTTCGGCGGATCCGGAGTCGCGGCCAAGCCACTGATCGAGGCGGGCCTCGACCCGCTGCACGTGGTGTGGCTGCGCGTGACCGGAGCCGCCCTGGTGATGCTGCCGCTCGCCGTGCGCCATCGCGCGCTGCTGCGCCGCCGCCCCGGACTTCTCGCCGGATTCGGGCTGCTGGCCGTCGCCGGTGTCCAGGCCTTCTACTTCGCCTCGCTGTCCCGTATCCCCGTCGGGGTGGCGCTGCTCATCGAGTACCTGGCGCCCGCGCTCGTGCTCGGCTGGGTGCGGTTCGTGCAGCGGCGGCCGGTGACACCTGCCGCCGCGGTCGGGGTCGTCCTCGCGGTCGGAGGACTCGCATGCGTCGTCGAGGTCTGGTCGGGCCTCGGCTTCGACGCCCTGGGGCTGCTGCTCGCGCTCGGCGCGGCCTGCTGTCAGGTCGGCTACTTCGTTCTCTCCGACCAGGGCAGCGACGCCGGCGACGAGGCGCCCGACCCGCTGGGCGTCATCGCCTACGGCCTGCTCGTCGGCGCGGCCGTGCTGACCGTCGTCGCCCGGCCCTGGACCATGGACCGGTCCGTGCTCACGGGCACCGCGTACATGGACGGCACACCTGTCGCCGCCGTCGTCCTGCTGGCCTGGATCGTCCTGGTCGCCACGGTCGTCGCGTACGTCACCGGCGTCGTCTCCGTGCGCCGGCTCTCCCCGCAGGTCGCCGGCGTCGTGGCCTGTCTCGAAGCGGTCATCGCGACCGTCCTGGCCTGGGTCCTGCTCGGCGAGCATCTGTCGGCGCCGCAGATCGCCGGTGGTGTCATCGTGCTGCTGGGCGCGTTCATCGCGCAGTCCTCGACGCCCGCGAAGGGCTCCGAACGGCCGGTGGCCGGTGGCGGCCCGGAAAGGGAGTTGTCCACGCCCGGAACGGCCGCATAGGGTGCCGATCATGCCTTCGACGCTCGTTCTCCCGCCTCCGGCCGCCTGAGGCGGGCCCTCCGGAAACCGTGCTCGGCGTACAGCCGCCGGGCCGGACGGTGCTGCCCGCAGACGAAGTCCGCGGACCCCCGCTGATCCGGGGTCCTTCCCGAACTTCCGCGCACCCGCCGCCGCTCGTTCCGCGCGGGGCGTCGTGCGCGTCTGCGGAGAGAACACGTGTCGAACACTGCCTCCGGCCTGCCCACCGGGCGAGGCCTCCTCTATCTGATCGTCGCCGGTGTCGCCTGGGGCACCGCGGGCGCGGCCGCCTCCCTGGTCTACCGGGCCAGTGACATGGGGCCCGTCGCCCTCTCCTTCTGGCGCTGCGCCGCCGGTCTCGTGCTGCTGCTCGCCGTCCGCCTGGTGCGGCAGCGCCCCCGGCCGGCCGTACGCGAGCCGCTCGGCCGCCGGGCGCTGCGGGCCGGGGTCACCGGGCTCGGACTCGCGGTCTTCCAGACGGCCTACTTCGCGGCCGTCTCGGCCACCGGTCTCGCCGTCGCCACCGTCGTCACCCTGGGCGCCGGACCCGTGCTCATCGCGCTCGGCGCCCGGCTGGCCCTGGCCGAACGCCTGGGCCGGGGCGGAACCGTCGCCGTCGCGGGTGCCCTGGCGGGACTCGCGGTCCTCGTCCTCGGCGGCGGGGACGCGGCCGTACGCCCGTGGGGCGTGCTGCTCGCGCTGCTGTCCGCGGCCGGGTACAGCGCGATGACGCTGCTCACCCGTCGGTGGGGACGCGACGGCGAGGCCGACGCGTCCCGCACGACCGTCGGGGCCTTCGCCGTCACCAGCCTGTGTCTGCTGCCGTTCGCCTGGGCGGAAGGGCTGCTGCCGCACACGGAGGAGCCGGGGCGGCTGCTGGTGCTGCTGGTGTACGTCGCCGCCGTTCCCACGGCACTCGCGTACGGGCTCTACTTCGCCGGGGCGGCCGTGGTGCGGTCGGCCACCGTCTCGGTGATCATGCTGCTCGAGCCGGTGAGTGCGGCGGGGCTTGCCGTAGTGCTGCTCGGGGAGCGGCTTACGGTGGCGACAGTGGCTGGAACCCTCCTGCTGTTGGGCTCCGTGGCGGGGCTCGCGGTGGGGGAGGCGCGGGCGCCCAAGGAGCGGGCGGTGCTTGTGTGACGGCGGCCGCGGGTCGTGCGGGGTTGATCGCGCAGTTCCCCGCGCCCCTAAGGCAGGTACTCGGGCAGCTCTGTGCCCGGCGCCAGGCCCGGGTCGGGGATCGGTGTGCCGTAGGTCTTCGCGACCGGGACCACTCCGGCCCAGTGCGGGAGGTCGAGGTCCTCCGGTTCGTCGTTCACTCCGCCCGTGCGGAGCTTGGCGGAGACCTCGGCCAGGTCCAGGCGGAGCACGGCGGTGGCGGCCAGTTCCTTCTTGTTGGCCGGGCGGGAGTCGGCGGCGCGGCCCGGCACGACGTGGTCGACCAGCGCGTCCAGGGCCTGCCGCTTCTCCCCGGGGTCCGTCACGTCGTGGGCGACGCCGTGCACCACCACGGAGCGGTAGTTGATCGAGTGGTGGAAGGCCGAGCGGGCCAGGACCAGCCCGTCGACGTGTGTGACGGTCAGGCAGACCGGGAGTCCCGGGTCTGCCTGACCGGCCGCCCGCAGCGGGCGCGAGCCCGTCGAGCCGTGCACGTAGAGGCGCCCGCCGACCCGGGCGAACAGCGTGGGCAGCACGACCGGCGCGCCGTCGCGGACGAACCCGAGGTGGCAGACGTAGGCCTCGTCGAGTATCGAGTGCACCAGTTCCCTGTCGTACGAGGCCCGGTCCGGGGAGCGCGTGGGGACGGTGCGGGCGGTCGGGGTGTAGGCGGTGGCGGGCTGCGACGGCGTCTGCGCGGTCCCCTGCATTGGCATTCTCCATTGCACTAGTGCATAATCGGCTTTGTGCTAGGAGAGTATCCGATCAGTGGGCGCCGCGCAGCGGACATTTCCGCGAGCGTCGAGCGGGCGGTGGGGGCCGGTGAGCTGCGGCCGGGTCAACTGCTGCCGCCCATGCGGGAGTTGGCCGATCGATTGGGGGTGAATCCCAATACGGTCGCGGCCGCGTACCGGACCCTGCGTGAGCGCGGGGTCATCGAGACCGCGGGGCGGCGCGGCAGCCGGGTGCGGCCGGCGCCGGCCACGACCGGGCGGGACCAGATCAGGGTGGACGTCCCCGAAGGCGTGCGTGATGTGGCGGCCGGCAATCCGGACCCGGCATTGCTCCCGCCGCTCGCGACCGCCTTCGCGGCGGCGGCCGCCGAGGCCGACCGTGTGCCCGTGCTCTACGGGGAGATTCCCGTGGAGCCGGAGCTGGCCCGGATCGCGCGGGCCGGTCTCGACGCCGACGGGGTGCCGGACGGGCCGCTCGCGGTGGTTTCCGGGGCGCTCGACGGCGTGGAACGCGTGCTGGCGGCCCACCTCAAGCCCGGCGACACCGTCGCCGTCGAGGATCCCGGCTGGGGCCGCACCCTCGACCTCGTGCCGGCGCTCGGGCTCAGGACCGTCCCCGTCGGCGTCGACGACGACGGGCCGTACGCCGAGGACGTGCGCCGGGTGCTGGAGGCCGGGGCCCGGGCCCTGATCGTCACGGACCGGGCGCAGAACCCGACCGGCGCCGCGGTGAGCGCCACGCGCGCGCGTGCCCTGCGGTCCGTGCTCAGGGAACACCCGGAGACCCTGCTGATCGAGGACGACCACGGCCATGGCATCGTCGACCTCCCCCTCCACCCCTTGGCCGGCGGCACCCGGCACTGGGCCTTCGTGCGCTCGGCCGCCAAGGCCTACGGCCCCGACCTGCGCCTCGCCCTGCTCACCGGGGACGCGGTCACGGTCGACCGGGTCCGTGGCAGACAGCGCCTCGGGCCGGGCTGGGTGAGCCGGCTGACACAGCGGGCCCTGGTGCGGCTGTGGGCCGACGGGGCGGTGGACCCGCGCACGGTGGCGGCGTCGTACGGGCGGCGCCGGGAGGCGCTGATCGAAGCGCTCGGCCGACGTGGTGTCCCGGCACACGGGCGCAGCGGAATGAATGTGTGGGTGCCCGTGCCGGACGAGACCGGAGCCGTCGCCCGGCTGCAGCACGCCGGGTGGGCGGTCGCCCCGGGCGCCCGCTTCCGGATGAGCGCACCGCCCGGCATCCGCGTCACCGTCTCGACGCTCGCCGAGGACGAGAACGGCCGCGCGGGCGAGAGCGAGATCGAGATGCTGGCCGACGCGATCGCCTCGGCCCTCGGCCCGGCTCCGGCGCGCAGCTACGTCTGAGGCCCCGGCCGCGTCCGGGGCTTCGGCCGGACCTGCGTGAGAGCCGCTCCCGTCAGGACGATCACCGCACCGACCGGTGTCGACCAGGTGAGCGACTCGCCGAGGAGCGCGACTCCCGCGGCCGTGGCGATGACCGGGATGAAGTAGGTGACCATCTGGGCCGTCGTCGGGCCGACCTCCGCGACCAGGCCGTACTGGAGGAGCACGGCGAGGCCCGTGCCCAGGGCGCCCAGAGCGGCGATCGCCAGTAGCGGCACGACCGGCACGGCACTGGGCAGGGTGGTGAACATCGGTGTGACGACGGCCAGTTGGGCCGTCGCGAGCAGCAGCTGTGCGCCGGTCATCGACAGGTGCGAGTGGCTCGTCCCGGCCAGGGTGCGGCGGACGTGGATCCAGCCGATCGGGTAGCTGAGGGAGGCCAGCAGCGCCAGCACCGTGCCGGTGGCGTCCAGGCCGTGGAAGCCCTGCCAGGCACCCAGCACCGTGAGCACCCCCAGGAAGCCGAGCCCGAGTCCCGCGACCCGCACCCTGGTCGGGCGGTCCTCCGAGAGGGCGACCAGGGACAGGGCCATGCCCCACAGGGGCGAGGTCGCGTTGCAGATGCCCGCCAGGGTGGACGGGACGGTCAGCTCGGCATACGCGAACAGCGAGAACGGCAGGGCGTTGAGCAGGAACGCGGCGACCGCCAGATGCCCCCAGGTGCGCGCCCCGCGCGGCAGCCGCTCACGGCGCACCGCCATCGCGGCGGCCAGCACCGCCGTACCGAACACCAGCCGCCCCAGCGTGACCTGGAACGGCGCGTACCCCTGGGTGCCGACCTTGATGAGCAGGAAGCTGAAGCCCCAGATCAACGACAGCGCGGCGAAGCGGAGACGCCAGTCGACACGGCGCCGCGGCCGGTCGGGCGAGGCCTTGGTGCGCCGGCCGGGTGTGGTGGTGACGGAGGTCATGGCAGCCACGATGCTGGAGCGGGACGTCGTAGCACAATCGAGATTTCACACCCGATATTGCGTAGCATTGCTTATATGTTGAACCTGGAGCGCCTGCGCACCCTCGACGCCCTCGCGCGGCACGGCTCGGTCAGCGGCGCGGCCGCGGGCCTGCACATCACGACCTCGGCCGTCTCCCAGCAGATGGCCAAGCTGGAGCGGGAGGTCGGCCGGCAACTCCTCGCCAAGAACGGCCGGGGCGTGCGGCTCACCGACGCGGGCCGGCTGCTCGCCGAGCACGCCGCGCGCATCCTGTCCCAGGTCGAACTCGCCCGGTCCGACCTGGAGGCGCAGCGCGGGGAGGTCGTCGGCGAGCTCAGGCTGTCGGCGTTTCCGACGGCCGCCCGCGGTCTGTTCCCGCGCGCGCTGTCCGCGCTGCGCGAGCGGCACCCCGCGCTCCGGCTGCGCTCCTGCGAGCTGGAACCGGAGCGCGGGATCGCCGGAGTCGTGCGCGGCGACCTCGACCTAGCCGTGGTGCTCGACTGGTACAACAAGCCGATGGCGCTGCCCGACGGCCTGGTCAAGGCGCCGATCCTGGACGACCCCGCCGATGTCGCCATGCCGGTGGACCACCGGCTCGCGGGGCGGGAGGAGGTGGACCTCGCCGAGTTCGCCGAAGACGAGTGGATCACCTGGGGCGAGGGCGAGTTCTGCCACGAGTGGCTGATGTTCACGCTCCGCTCGAAGGGCATCGAGCCGATCGTCGGCCATCGCGCCGCCGAGACCCACACCCAGCTCGGGCTGGTCGCCGCGGGCCTCGGCGTGTGCATCGCCCCGCTGCTCGGCCGCCACCCGGTGCCCGACGGGGTCGTGACCGTCCCGGTCAGGCAGCGGGTCCGGCGCCATGTGTACGTCGTCTGGCGTGCGGACGCCGACCGCCGCCCGTCGATCCGGGCGGCGGTCAAGGCCCTGCGGGCGGCGGGGGAGAGCGTCGCCTGAGTCCGGCGCGTGCCACCGCGCTCCTCAGGCGGGTCCGAGCTTGCGGAAGTCCCAGGAGACGATCTTCTGCGGTGTCAGACGCACCCAGGCGTGCCGGCCGTCGTGCGGCATCTCCTCCAGGCCGAAGTTCTTCCGGGCGAACAGCGTCTCGGGGACGTCGAGTTCGGCGCGCAGCTCGCCGGTGCGCGGTATCTCGCCCACGAACTCCACGGCGCCCGACAGCTCGGCGCCGCGCAGCTCGTCGTACTCCTCCCCGGTGTCCACCACGATCGCCACCCGGGGGTCGCGCCTCAGATCGGTCCACCGCTTGCTGCGTACGACCGAGTACAGCCACATCGAGGCGCCGTCCCAGGCGAACCACAGTGTGCTCACGTGCGGAGCGCCGTCGGCCGAGATCGTGGCGACCCGGCAGGTGCGCTGCGTGGTGAGGAAATCGTCCAGCTCGCCGGGCGTCATCATGATCTTCCGGCCCCTGCGCTGCTGCGTGACGGTCATGCTCCCCCTCTTTCTTCTTCTCACGTCGTGTCAGAGGAGATCCTCTGACATCACGTCAGAAAAGAATGAGTGCTCTTCCGTCCGTTAGCAACGGTGGCTACGCTCGCCCGACCCGCCGCCGGCGCCCAGGGGGAACCGTGCCCTCGTACGAAGAGCTCAGCGAACTCCTCGATCCTCGGACCACCGTGCTGCTCACCGTCGAATGCCAGGAGGGCGTCGTCGGAGCGGACAGCGCACTGCCCGAACTCGCCGCCGCGGCCCGCTCCGGCGGCGTGCTCGCCAATGTCGCCCGTCTGGTGGCCGCCGCCCACGAAGGCGGCGTCCAGGTCGTCCACGCCGTCGCCGAGCGCCGTCCTGACGGTCGCGGCGCCAACCGCAACGCCCGCCTCTTCCGGGCCGCCGCACGCCTGCCCGTCCAGCAGTTGTCCGGCACACCGGCGGTGCGGGTCGCCGCCCCGATCGAGGTCGCCGAGGAGGACCTCGTCGTACGACGCCTGCACGGGCTCTCGCCCCTCCAGGGCACCGATGTCGACCCACTGCTGCGCAACCTCGGCTGCCGCACCCTGATCGTCACCGGCGTATCGGCCAACGTGGCCGTCCCGAACGCCGTGTTCGACGCCGTGAACCGCGGCTACACCGCCGTCGTCCCGAAGGACGCCATCGCGGGAGTGCCGTCCGACTACACCCCCGCGATGATCCGCCACACCCTCGCGTTGGTCGCCACGGTCGCGACCACGGACGAGGTGCTGACGTCTCTGGAGCGTGCGCGTGAGGTCAGGCGAGCGTGATGGAGTCGCCGCTCACGGTCACCTGCTTCGCCTCCAGCGGCTTGACGGCGGGTCCCTTCTTCACACTGCCGTCGAGGACGGAGAACTGGCTGCCGTGGCAGGTGCAGGAGATGATGTCGTCCTTGAGATCCACCATCGGACAGTTCTGGTGCGTGCAGATCGTCGAGAAGGCCTTGTAGTCGCCCGCGGCCGGCTGGGAGACCACGACCTTCTCGTCCTTGAAGATCTTGCCGCTTCCCTCGGGGATGTCGGCGGTCTTCGCGAGTGCCGCGCCACCGGCCCCCGCCTCGGGGGACGAGCCGCCGCCCTCGTTCGTCGCGCCGCCACCGCCGGCGCCCTGTTCGGTGGACGAGTCGGACGCCTTGTCGTCCGACCCGCACGCCGTCAGCGCGACGGTGAGCCCCGCCGCGCCAGCTGCCGCCACAACAGCACGACGGCTCGGTCCGGACATCGGCTGAACTGATTCGCTGGTCATGCTGACGTTCCTTCCGGGGATTCGTGATCTGCGGAGAGGTACGGCCCTTGAGGACCGGCTGTTCAGACAATGTCGAGATCCTGACTCGTTCGCGGAAGGACGTGGGTAAAGCGGAGCTGTCGGTTCGCTGTCGGGTTCCGGCCCGCCGCCGCGAGGCCGTCGCCCGTGCTGCCGTCCACGTCAGTAACCTGGGGCGATGCTCAAGGAAGTGATCGCGACCCGTTTCATCGCGCCGCTGCGCGAGGGCGGTTCGCTGCCGGGACTCGTCGAGGCCGACGACCACGGGATGTACGTCCTGAAGTTCAGCGGCGCCGGGCAGGGCCGCAAGACGCTCGTCGCCGAGCTGGTCTGCGGGGAGCTCGCCCGCCGGCTGGGGCTGCGGGTGCCGCGCCTGGTCACGGTCGAGCTCGATCCGGAGCTGGGGCTGGGCGAGCCCGACCAGGAGGTGCAGAACCTGCTCAGGTCCAGCGGCGGCACCAACCTCGGCATGGACTTCCTCTCCGGCGCGCTCGGGTTCGACCCGCTCGCGTTCCGGGTGAGCCCAGAGGAGGCCGGGCGAATCGTCTGGTTCGACGCGCTGGTCAACAACGTCGACCGGTCCTGGCGCAACCCCAACCTGCTGGTGTGGCGGGGCGAGGTATGGCTCGTCGACCACGGCGCGACCATGATCTGGCACCACAACTGGCCCGGCGCGCAGGCCTCGGCGGCCCGCCCCTACGACGCCTCCGACCACGCCCTCGCGCCCTTCGCGCCCGATGTCGCCGCCGCCGCGGCCGAGTTGGCGCCGCTGGTCACCGAGGATCTGCTCGCCGAGGTCACCGCGCGGATCCCGGGCTCCTGGCTGGCCGACGAGCCCGGCTTCGACACGCCGGACGATCTGAGGCAGGCCTACGCGCGGCCGCTGCTCGCGCGGGCCGCCGTCATCCACGACCGCATCCAGGGGACCGAGTGAGCGACCGGCACATCATCAGGGGCGGGCCGCGGGACCGCCAGATCTACGAGTACGCCGTCCTGCGCGTCGTCCCGCGTGTCGAGCGCGGCGAGTGCATCAACGCGGGAGTCCTCGTCTACTGCCGTGCCGAGTCCTACGTCGGTGCGCGTATCCACCTCGACGAGGCACGGCTGCTGGCCCTCGACCCCCAGGCGGACGTGGCCGGTGTCCGGGCCGCGCTGCGCGCCGTGGAGAACATCTGCGCGGGCGGCCCGGCGGCCGGCCAGGCCGCGGGCGACGACCCCGGCCGCCGCTTCCGCTGGCTCATCGCCCCGCGCTCGACGATCGTCCAGCCCGGGCCCGTGCACACGGGGCTGACCACGGATCCGGCGGCGGAGACGGAGCGTTTGCTGGACTTGCTGGTCAGGTAATGGATCACATGCCCCGCCTGGCCGTTGACACCGCGTGCCAGGGCTTCTAGCGTCACACCCACTGAAGGTACTAAGCGGTCGCTCACCTGAGGAGAAGCAGCCATGTCCACCACTGAGCAGCGGGTCGCCGTAGTCACCGGTGCCGCGCGCGGTATCGGCGCCGCCACCGCCGTACGACTGGCCGCCGAGGGCCGCGCGGTCGCCGTGATCGACCTCGACGAGGCCGCCTGCAAGGACACTGTCGAGAAGATCACCGCGGCGGGCGGCAAGGCCATCGCGGTCGGCGCCGACGTCTCCGACGAGGCCCAGGTCAAGGCCGCGATCGCCCGTGTCGCCGCGGAGCTCGGCGCGCCGACGATCCTGGTCAACAACGCGGGCGTGCTGCGCGACAACCTGCTGTTCAAGATGAGCGTCTCCGACTGGGACACCGTCATGAACGTGCACCTGCGCGGCGCCTTCCTGATGTCCAAGGCCTGTCAGAAGCACATGGTGGACGCGGGCTTCGGCAGGATCGTCAACCTGTCCTCGTCCTCCGCGCTCGGCAACCGCGGCCAGGTGAACTACTCCGCGGCCAAGGCGGGTCTGCAGGGCTTCACCAAGACCCTCGCCAAGGAGCTCGGCAAGTTCGGCGTGACCGCCAACGCCGTCGCCCCCGGCTTCATCGCCACCGAGATGACCAAGGCCACCGCCGACCGCGTCGGCATGGGCTTCGAGGACTTCAAGGCCGCCGCCGCCACCCAGATCCCGGTCGCCCGGGTCGGTGAGCCGGACGACATCGCCAACGCCATCGCCTTCTTCACGGGCGAGGCGGCCGGATTTGTCTCCGGCCAGGTGCTGTACGTGGCCGGCGGACCGCTCGACTAGAGGACGGCAGACATGACTTCCGTGGAACTCTCCGGCAAGGTCGGCCTCGTCACGGGCGGCAGCCGTGGCATCGGCTACGGCGTCGCCGAAGCGCTCGTCGCGCGCGGCGACCGCGTGTGCCTCACCGGCCGCAACGAGGACTCCCTCAAGGAGGCCGTCGAACAGCTCGGCGCCGACCGCGCGATCTACGTCGCGGGCAAGGCGCACGACGAGGCCCACCAGGCCGCCACCGTCGAGCGCACGATGGAGGCCTTCGGCCGCGTCGACTTCCTGGTCAACAACGCCGGCACCAACCCGGTGTTCGGGCCGATCGCGGACCTCGACCTGGACGTCGCGCGCAAGGTCTTCGAGACCAACGTGGTCTCCGCGCTCGGCTTCGCCCAGAAGACCTGGCACGCCTGGCAGAAGGACAACGGCGGCGCCATCGTCAACATCGCCTCGGTCGCCGGCCTCTCGCCCTCGCCGTTCATCGGCGCCTACGGCATCAGCAAGGCGGCGATGATCAACCTGACGGTGCAGCTCGCGCACGAGTACGCGCCCAAGGTGCGGGTCAACGCGATCGCCCCGGCCGTCGTGAAGACCAAGTTCGCGAAGGCCCTGTACGAGGGCCGGGAGGAGGAGGCCGCCGCGGCCTACCCGCTCGGCAGGCTCGGCGTGCCCTCCGACATCGGCGGCGCGGCCGCGTTCCTCACCTCCGACCAGTCCGACTGGGTCACCGGCCAGACGCTCGTCGTGGACGGCGGAATCTTCCTCAACGCCGGCACGGGCTGACGCAAGCGCGTACGCGACTCGGCACGGGCGCTCCTGGACATCCAGGGGCGCCCGTCCGACGTAAAGCCCTCGCAAAGGGCGATGACAACGTCGTCAAAGGTTTATCGATCAAGGAGTCATGCACCGGGGAGGGGCAGCGGGCCGGGCACTGCGGTATGGTCTGCCGACCCTTGGTATGGCAGATCGAGGAGCGTGCGCGTGTTCAACCGGAACCGACGCCTGCGGCAGGCGGCGGCCATCGCGTCCATATCGTCCCTTCTCACCGGGTGTGGCGTGTTGTCGTCCGACACCCCGGAGGACGAGGGGCCGATCGTCGTGGGCACCACCAGTTCGCCCAGCACCCTCGATCCCGCGGCCTCGTGGGACAGCTCCTGGGAGCTGTTCCGCAACATCTACCAGACGCTGCTGAGCTACCCGACGGGCGCGAGCGAGCCCCAGCCGGACGCCGCCGAGCAGTGCGGCTTCAGCGACTCCTCGAACCAGGTGTACCGCTGCGAGCTGCGCGAGGGCCTGAAGTTCTCCAACGGCGACGCGCTCGACGCCCAGGCGGTCAAGTACTCCTTCGACCGGATCCGCAAGATCAACGTCAACGGCGGCCCCGCTGGTCTGCTGGGCAGCCTCGAGCGGGTCCAGGCGCCGAACGCGCGTGAGGTGATCTTCCACCTCAACAAGCCCGACGCCACCTTCCCCTTCGTGCTCGCCACCCCCGCGATGTCGATCGTCTCCCCCCAGGCCTACCCGGAGAACTCCCTGCGCAAGGACGGCGACGCCGTCGGCTCCGGGCCCTACACGCTCGACTCGTACGAGGAGGGCAAGGAAGCCGCCCTCGTCCGCAACGACGGCTACAAGGGCTACGCGGAGCGCCGGAACGACGCGGTGACCATCCGCTACTTCCAGGACTCCGGCGCCATGGTCAAGGCCCTGCGCGACGAGCAGATCGACGTGACCTACCGCGGTCTCGCCGCCGGCGACGTCGTCGACCTCCAGAGCAAGACCTCCAACGAGGAGGAGATCCAGCTCGTCGAGGGCTCGGGCACGGACATCAACTACCTGGTGTTCAACCCGAAGGACTCCTGGGCCAAGCGCAAGCCCGTGCGCCAGGCCATCGCGCAGGTCATCGACCGGGCGGCGATCACCCACAAGGTCTACAAGGACACCGTCGACCCGCTGTACTCCATGGTCCCCAAGGGCCTCACGGGCCACACCACGGGCTTCTTCGACGACTACGGCGACCCCGACGTCGACAAGGCCCGCGAGATCCTCAACGGCGCCGGCATCAACCAGCGGGTCCCGCTCACCTTCTGGTACACGAGCGACCGCTACGGCTCCGAGACCGCCGAGGAGTTCAAGGAGCTCAAGCGCCAGCTCGAGGACTCCGGACTCTTCACGATCAGCCTGAAGAGCCGACCCTGGAAGACCTACGTGGAGGGCTACCAGAAGGGCGAGTACCCGGTGTTCGGGCGCGGCTGGTTCCCCGACTTCCCGGACGCCGAGAACTTCATCGCGCCGTTCGTCGGCGAGCAGAACGCCCTCGGTACGCCCTACCCGGCCCCCGAGATCACCGGCGACCTGCTGCCCCGGTCGCGCCGGGAGAGCGATCGCGCGAACGTGGAGAAGGAGTTCGAGGAGGCCCAGCGGATCCTGGTGGACGACGCGCGACTGCTGCCGCTGTGGCAGGGCAGGCAGTACGTGGCCGCCAGCCGGGACGTCTCGGGCGCGGAGCGCGCCCTGGACCCGTCGACGATCATGATGCTGTGGGAGCTGCACCGCAAGACCGCCTGGTAGGCGGGTCGGCACCGGGCTTTCCCGGGCACGTTGTCAGTGGTCGCCTGTAGGTTCTGAGGCCTGGAAGTGACCGCACATCGTGAGGACGTTGACGTGACCGACACCGCCATGCTGCCCGAGTCCTGGCGCGGGGTTCTGGGCGACGAGCTGCAGCAGCCCTACTTCAAGGAGCTGACGGAGTTCGTCGAGGAGGAGCGGGCGAAGGGTCCCGTGTATCCGCCGCGCGAGGAGGTCTTCGCCGCGCTGGACGCCACGCCGTACGAGAAGGTGAAGGTCCTGATCCTCGGTCAGGACCCGTACCACGGCGAGGGCCAGGGGCACGGGCTGTGCTTCTCGGTCCGGCCCGGTGTGCGGACCCCGCCCTCCCTGCGGAACATCTACAAGGAGATGCACCAGGAGCTGGGCGCGCCGATCCCGGACAACGGCTATCTGATGCCGTGGGCCGAGCAGGGCGTCCTGCTGCTCAACGCGGTGCTCACGGTCCGGGGCGGCGAGGCCAACTCGCACAAGGGCAAGGGCTGGGAGAGGTTCACCGACGCCGTGATCCGAGCGGTCGCCGGGCGCCCCGACCCGGCGGTGTTCGTGCTCTGGGGGAACTACGCGCAGAAGAAGCTCCCGCTGATCGACGAGTCGCGGCATGTGGTGGTCAAGGGCGCTCACCCGTCGCCGCTGTCGGCGAAGAAGTTCTTCGGCTCGCGTCCGTTCACGCAGATCGACGCGGCGGTGGCGGCGCAGGGGCACGAGCCGATCGACTGGACGATTCCGAACCTGGGCTGAGGACGCGCGGCGCACGGCGGGGTCTTCCTCGGGGAAGGCCCCGTGCGTACGGACCGGCCTGAGCCGGATCGCCTCCCTCTCCGGTTAGCGTCGGAAGATCAGCCGGCGAGTGCGCGGAGGGCGTGGCGATGGAGCGACAGGAGCAGACGGCGCCGGACACCGTGCTGACGCGGATCGGGCAGGTCGTCATGCTGCACCACGCGGGGGACCGGGAGGAGGCCCGGCACCGGTTCCTGGACCTGTGGGCGGAGATCGGGGAGCACGGCGACCCCCTGCACCGCTGCACCCTCGCGCACTACCTGGCCGACACACAGGACGACCCCGGTGACGAACTGGCCTGGGACCTGCGCGCGTTGACCGCGGCGGAGGAGGTCTCCGAGGACGGGCTCCCCTCGGACGGGGCGGTGCGCGCGTTCTACCCCTCCCTCCACCTGAATCTGGCCGACGACTACCTCAAGCTCGGCCAGTGCGACGCGGCCCGCACGCATCTGCGACGGGCCAGGACAACCGCCGCCGCCCTCGCCGACGACAGATACGGCGAGGGCGTACGGTCCGCGATCGAACGGCTGGAGTCCCGGCTGGGAGAAGGCGGCGGGACGTGGACACCGCCGAGGCAGCGGCCCTGAGGGAGCCGGTCAACGCCGGTAGGTGTCGCGGCAGATCGTCGCCTCGGGGCTGTCCGGCCGCCACCCGCCGTAGCGCTTGCCGAGCGCGCACACGTCCGCGTTCTTCGGGACGTTCTGCTGGACGTCCTGCCGTACCGACTCCGGGACGTCGGGCAGGCCGGCGGGTGGCCGCTGCGGGCCGCGCGGGGCGGGTGCCCGGCGTTCCGGGCGGACGGGGCGGGGGCGGGCCTCCCGGGTGCCGGACGGCGGCCGCCCCTGCTCCGGTGAGGCCGCCGGCGGTGTGGCCGCTCGGGACGCGGACGCGGTCGGCTCCGGGCGGCGGGATCCCTCGATGAGTTCCAGGGCCTCCCGGGCCGGTGCCTGTACGACCTGCTCCTCCGGCCGGGGTACCGGCGGCCGGGACGGTGCCGCCGGAGGTCCGGGGACGGGGGGATCCTGGACCGTCACACAGCCGGAGAGGGCCGAGACCGCCACGGTCACCAGGAGCGTCGCTGTGGTCGTCGTTCGATGCACCCGCGCAACTCTGGTGCGTCCGGCCCCCGGTGGGACAGCGGACAGGCGGAGGATGCCCCGCACGGGTGATGTCCCACCCCGTACGGAGGGCGCCGGTGGGTCGTGGGTGACGTCAGTCGCCGGTCGAGCCGTCGAGGCGCTCGCGGATCAGGTCGGCGTGGCCGTTGTGCCGCGCGTACTCCTCGATCATGTGGGTGTAGAGCCAGCGCAGGTTGAACTGCTCGCCGGTGCGGTGGTGCTTGCCCTCGGAGAGGTCGTCCAGGGCGAAGCGGGCGGCGTTGCGCCGGGCGGTCTCGATCTGGGCCTGCCAGGTGGCATACGCCTCCTGGTAGGTGTCCGCGTCGGTCAGGTGGAACTCGCCGTCCGGGTTCTCGTCGCTGTAGTAGATCGGCGGCGCGTCCTCGTTCGTCAGTACCTTGCGGAACCAGCCCCGCTCCACATCCGCCATGTGCCGCACCAGCCCCATCAGGGACAGTACGGAAGGCTCTACGGAGGCCGTCCTGAGCTGCTCGTCGCTCAGGCCTTCGCACTTCCACGCGAGGGTCTGCCGGTGGTAGTCGAGCCAGCCTTCCAGCATGGCGCGTTCGGCGGCGTCGGTGGCGGGTTCGGTGCGCTCGATGGTCATGCCCGCATCCTTTCCCAACTCGCCGGGAACGCCCAGGGGTTTTCAGCCGCCGAGCATCCCCGTGAGCAGCTCCCGCAGCCCTGCCCGTACCTCCTCCAGGCTCGGCGTCCCGGGGCCGAACGATCCCGCGACGCAGCTGAACATCAGCCCGTCCGCCCAGGCGATCAGCGACAGCGTGTGCCGGGCCGGGTCCGTCGAGCCCATCCCCGTGACCAAGGGGGTGAGCTGGTCACGGAAGCGGGCGCCCGTCGCGTCGAAGTAGGCCCGCAGTTCGGGGCGGCGGGTCGCCTCCAGGGCCAGTTCGTAGCGGGCGAGCGTGAGGACGCGGTTGCCCGTCAGGGCGCGGTGGGTCGCCAGGGCCAGGGCGTTCGCGAGGGAGTCGGCCCCGGACCGCGGGTCCGGCATCTCGTGCAGCGCCAGCACCCGGGCCTCGCGGTCGGCCAGCCGCCGCACCGCCAGTTCCAGCAGGGCCTGCCGGGTCCGCGCGAGGTTCGACGTCGAGCCCTGGGGGAGTCCGGCCGTCTCGTCGACCGCCCGGTGGGTGAGGCCCCGCATCCCGCGCTCGGCGAGCAGGGCGAGGGCGGTGTCGGCGACGAGGTCGGCACGGGAAGGGCCGGGGGTGCGTACGGACATGGGGCTCACGCTACCCGTCTCACTACGGCTGTAGTAAAGTCGACGGAGTACTACAGGTGTAGTCAACGAGGACTCCTGGAGGAGCCATGGCGCAGTCGAGGCGGGCCGTCGTGATCGGCGGCGGAATTGGAGGTCTGACCGCGGCGGCCGCGCTGCACCGGCGCGGCTGGCGTGTCACCGTGCTGGAGCGCGCCCGCTCGCTTGAGCCGGTCGGCGCCGCCATCTCCCTCGCTCCCAACTCCCTGCGCGCGCTGGACGTCATCGGCCTCGGCGACGAGATCCGCGGCCTCGCCGCCTGGGCAGGAGACGGCGGGCTGCGCACACCGTCCGGGCGGTGGCTCTCGCGCTCCTCCGCCGACGCCGCCGCCGAGCGCTTCGGCGGCCCGCTCGTGCTGCTGCACCGCGCCACCCTCGTCGAGCGCCTGGCCGCACTGCTCCCCCGGGGCGCCGTCCGTACGGCCGCCGCCGCGACCCTGGCAGACAGTGGCGACACCGGCCGGCCGGCCCGGGTCGTCACCGCGGACGGCGAGCTGGAGGCCGACCTGGTGGTGGGCGCCGACGGAGTCCGGTCGGCCGTACGCCGGGCGCTCTTTCCCGGCCACCCGGGCACGGTGTACTCGGGGTTCACCACCTGGCGGGTCGTGATCCCCGTCCCCGGTGCCGAGTTCGCCTCGCACGAGACCTGGGGGAGGGGCCGTATCTGGGGCACGCACCCGCTCAAGGACGGCCGCGTCTACGCCTACGCCGCCGCCGTGACACCCGCCGGCGGACACGCGCCCGACGACGAGAAGGCGGAACTGCTCCGCCGCTTCGGCGACTGGCACCACCCGATCCCCGCCGTGCTCGCCGCCGCCCGTCCCGGCGACGTCCTGCGCCACGACGTCCACCACATCGCCGAGCCCCTGCCCGCCTACCATCGCGGCCGGACCGCCCTCGTCGGCGACGCGGCGCACGCCATGCCCCCGACCCTCGGCCAGGGCGGCAATCAGGCCATCGAGGACGCGGTCGTCCTCGCCCACCACTGCGACGACCTCCCCGCCTACACCGCCGCCCGGCTGCCCCGTACGACCGCCGTCGCACGGAAGGCCGTGAAGGTCGCCCGGCTCAACCTCATGACCGGCCGCGCCGGGATCGCCGTACGCGACACGGCCGTGGCCGCGCTCTCGAAGGCCGGTCCCGCCCTGTTCCTGCGCGGCTTCGACGGCATCGCCGACTGGCGGCCGCCTGGGGGCACCGCCCGCTCGAGCGAAGCCGAGAGTGGGGGAAGCCGTATGCTCCGAGCAGACCCCGGAAGGCAACCGTTGGAGGAGCACCCGTGAAGGTCGGCTGCATCGGACTCGGCGACATCGCGCAGAAGGCCTACCTCCCGGTCCTCGCCTTCCAGCCAGGGATCGAACTGCACCTGCAGACCCGTACGCCCGCCACGCTCGACCGGGTCGCCGACGGCCTCCACGTCCCGCGGGAGCGGCGGCACACCACCCTCGACTCCCTCCTGGACCAAGGCCTCGACGCCGCCTTCGTGCACGCGCCCACGCTCGTCCACCCGGAGATCGTGACGCGGCTGCTGGAAGCGGGCGTACCGACGTACGTCGACAAGCCGCTGGCCTACGAACTCGACGACTCCGCACGGCTGGTGGCGCTCGCCGAGGAGCGCGACGTGAGCCTCGCCGTCGGGTTCAACCGGCGCTACGCCCCTGGCTACGCGCAGTGCGCCGACCATCCGCGCGAGCTGATCCTGATGCAGAAGAACCGCATCGGGCTGCCGGAGGAGCCGCGCACGATGATCCTCGACGACTTCATCCACGTCGTCGACACCCTGCGGTTCCTGGCGCCCGGCGCCGTCGACGACGTGACCGTGCGCGCCCGCGTCCGGGACGGCCTGCTGCACCACCTGGTGCTCCAGCTCGCCGGGGACGGCTTCACCGCGCTGGGTGTGATGAACCGGCTCAGCGGTTCGGCCGAGGAGATCCTCGAGGTCTCCGGACAGGACACCAAGCGGCAGGTGGTCAACCTCGCCGAGGTGGTCGACCACAAGGGGCAGCCGACCGTGCGGCGGCGCGGGGACTGGGTGCCGGTGGCCCGGCAGCGCGGGATCGAGCAGGCGGTGCTGGCGTTCCTGGACGCGGTCCGTGCGGGGAAGGTGCTCAGCGCCCGGGACGCGCTGGAGACCCATGAGCTGTGTGAGCGGGTCGTACGCGCGGTTCAGGAGCGGACCGCCTGAGCCGCAGGGTCCGTACGCCCTCGCCGGCGGCCCAGGCGGCGAGGATCAGCAGAGCCGCGTGCACCGTCCAGTCGCCGAAGCGGACGTACGGCGTCGTGCCGTGGGCGAGGGGGACCTCGTAGACCTGCGCGGCGGACGCGTCCGTCCCGAGCCACGGCCCGATCCGCTGTCCGCTCGGGCCGTAGACGGCCGAGACGCCCGTCAGGGTCGCGTGGACCATCGGACGGCCGGTCTCGGCGGCCCGCAGCGCGGCAAGTGAGGCATGCTGCTCGGGTGCCCAGCTCTGCTGGAAGGTGGACGTCGACGACTGGCCGACCAGCACGTCGGTGCCTTCCCGGGTGAGGTGGCGGGTCATGTCGGGGAAGGCGGTCTCGAAGCACACCATCGGGCCGACGCGCAGTCCGTTCCCCACGTTCATCACGACCGGCTGGGAGCCGCGCCTGCGGTCCTCGCCCGCCGCCTTGCCGACGGAGGTGGCCCAGCCGAGCAGGGAGCGGGCCGGGACGTACTCGCCGAACGGCACGAGCCGCATCTTGTCGTAGCGCTCGCCGGTCAGGCCGTCCGGGCCGACCAGGATCGAGCTCTTGTAGATCCCGGGCTTGTCGGAGCGCCGGGCGTCCACGTTGACCAGGATGCCGGCGTCCGTCGCGCGGGACAGTGCCGCCAGGCGCCGGGCGAGGTCGGGCCGGTCCCCGAGGTCGAAGCCGACGCTGCTCTCGCCCCAGACGATGAGGTCGAGGTCCTGGCCGGCGAGCCGGCGGGTGAGCTGTTCCTCCCGGTCGAAGCGGTGGTCCGCGCTCTTGCCGCCGTCGATGACGCCCGGCTGGACCACGGCGATCCTGACCTCGCCGTCGATGTCCGGGCGGGGCGAGAAGGCCCAGACCGCCGAGGTGGCGGCGGCCGTGGCGACGAGAGAGGCCACGGCGGGCACACGGGCCCGGCGGACCGCCACCAGGACGGCGACGGCGACGTTGACGGCGACGATCAGGAAGCTCAGCAGCCATACGCCGCCGACCGAGGCGAGCCGCAGCGCGGGTTCCACCTGCCACTGGCTGGAGCCGAGCATGCCCCAGGGCCCGCCGAGGCCCTGCCAGGAGCGGATCAGCTCGATGACCAGCCAGCCGGACGGCAGGACGAGGAGCGCGGCCGCGATTCGCCGCCCTGAGGGCGCGCCTGCCAGCAGCCGGTGCGCGAGTCGGCCCCACAGGGCCCACAGGGCGCCGAGCAGCGCGGCGATGACGAACGTGAAGACGTGCAGGAAGGGCAGCAGCCAGTGGTGCATCGCCAGCATGAAGCCGAAGCCGCCGCACCAGCCGTCGTACGTCGCCCGCTTGCCGGTGGGCGCGGTGCGCAGCAGCAGGAGCCAGGGGACGAGGGCGACCCAGGCGCACCACCAGAGGGACGGGGCGGGGTAGGCGAGTACGGGAAGGGCGCCCGCGATCACGGCGGCGGCCGAGCGCCGCCACGGGGAGGCGAGCCAGTCGCCGAGCGTCTTCATAGGCGCCTCCTACCCCGCGGGTGCCTCCAGTGTGCGCCCTGCGGACGATCTAGGACAGCGGACGCCGGGTCAGTTGATCACAGGTGTCTTCTGCCGCTCGGGAAGGCGCCGCCACTTCTCCTGGACGGCCACCGCGCTCAGCCGCCAGCCGTCGTCCGTGCGCAGCAGCGCGAAGGCGTACCGGCCGCCGCACACGAAGTCGGGTGCGGGGCCCGCGGTGGCCATGGGGTTGACGTAGTCGGCCTGGACCTGGGCCGTGTCGCCGGTGTCCTGTTCCCAGATCCCGAAGCGCACCCGCCGGTTGACGATCAGATGCTGCCGCACGGTGAACAGCCGCATGCTCTCGGCGAGCCAGGCGGCGACCGTGGTGGCCTCCCCCTCGATGCCGCCGGCCGAGCGGTAGTCCGCCCGCCCCTCTGGGGCGAACAGGCCCCGGTATGCCTCCCAGTCGCCGTCGTCGACCGCCACCGCGTAGTCGGTGATCAGTTCGTCGACGGCCAGCCGGTCCCTCACGGTAGCGAGCTCCACGCGCTGCGTCATCGGCTCAGTGTTGGGCATGGAGGGTGTGGAGCCAAGAGGTGTGACGGAAAGGGGCAGTTGAGTACCCGAGGCCAGGGGCGATCAGGCCGCTTCGACGACCTCGCCGCGGATCGCGGCCGCCCACTCGACGACCAGGAACTCGTACTCGGCGCGCTCCTCGGCGGACAGCTTGCCGCCCGTGCGCCGCCAGAGCGCACGGATCTCCTCGTTGACCTCGGCGGCGGACCGCACGGAACCAGGGGTCGAGAAATCGGGGGACATGCGGGCAAGCCTAGGGGCACCCACTGACAGTCCGCTACCGGACGGCTACGGGATCCCTATGCGGTTGGTCACGAGACGCGGCTCACAGGCCGCCGGATCAGCCCGCCGACTCGGCCGCGTGCGGGCTCAGCGCGCCCATCGACACCAGGACGATGATGAGGATGCCGAGGGCGATGCGGTAGTAGACGAACGGCATGAAGCTCTTGGTCGTGATGAACTTCATGAACCACGCGATCACCGCGTATCCGACCACGAAGGCGACGATCGTCGCGAAGATCGTCGGCCCCCACGAGACATGGCCGCCCTCCGTCGCGTCCTTGAGCTCGAACACGCCGGAGGCGAGTACGGCGGGGATGGCGAGCAGGAAGGAGTAGCGGGCCGCGGCCTCGCGCGTGTAGCCCATGAACAGGCCGCCGCTGATGGTGGCGCCGGAGCGGGAGACGCCCGGGATCAGGGCCATGGCCTGGCAGGCGCCGTAGATCAGTCCGTCCCGGACGCCCAGGTCCTCCAGGGCCTTGCGCTGCTTGGGCGCGCGGTGGCGGCCGCTCTTCTCGTCCCGGGCGGCGAGCCGGTCGGCGACGCCCAGGACGATGCCCATGCCGATCAGCATCGTCGCGGTGATCCGCAGATCGCGGAACGGACCCTCGATCTGATCCTTGAGCGTCACGCCGAGCACGCCGATCGGGATCGAGCCGACGATGACGAGCCAGCCCATCCGGGCGTCGGGGTCACTGCGCAGCGCCTTGTCGGTGAGCGAGCGCGTCCACGCGGACAGGATCCGCCCGATGTCCTTGCGGAAGTAGATCAGCACGGCGGCTTCCGTGCCGATCTGGGTGATCGCCGTGAAGGCCGCGCCCGGGTCCTCCCAGCCCGAGAAGGCCGCCGTCAGCCGCAGATGCGCGCTGGAGGAGACGGGGAGGAACTCGGTCAGCCCCTGGACGAGTCCGAGGATGAGTGATTCGAACCAAGACATGAGGTAGCGGAGTCCAAGTGCCGGTGTGGGACGGACGACGGGCGCACCGGGCCGCCGTATGAGATGACGGTGCGATCAGGTGTGCCGAGGGGGAAGCGTAGCGTCCCCGGATGACCCCTGGGACACAGGGGTTTGGAAGGCGGTCCGCGGAGGGGCCGGATCAGGCCGCCGTCGGTCCGGTCACCGTCCAGCCGGGCGCCTGGGGGCGGGCCGTGAGGTCCTCGTGGCGCACCTCGTCCCCGCAGGCCCGGCAGGTGACGGCCGGGGCGAGTGCCCGGCCGCAGGAGTGCTCGAGGAGCATCGGACGGTCGCCGTCCGCCCGTAGGTGGCGGTCGCCCCACGCCATGAGGGTCATCAGCACGGGCTCCAGCTCCAGTCCCGCCTGGGTGGGCCGGTACTCGAAGCGCTGCGGACGCTCGCTGTAGGGCTGCTTGGTCAGGATCCCGGCGTCGACGAGCCGGCGCAGCCGAGTGGCGAGGATGTCGCGCGGGGCGCCGATGTTGCGCACCAGCTGATCGAAACGGCCGTTGCCGAGGCACACCTCCCGCAGTACGAGCAGGGAGTACTTCTCGCCCACGAGCGCGAGGGTGTCGGCGATGGAGCAGGGGCGCGGGTCTTTGCTGGCGGCCATGAAGCTCAGTCTAGGAGAGGGTTGGATTTTCCAACCCACCGGGCTACGGTGAGTTCGGATTTCCTACTCACTGGTAGTCCCGGGTAGTCCGGGGTAGTCATGGAGGCCCGCACCATGCGTGACGCAGTCATCGTCGAAGCCGTACGCACCCCGATCGGCAAGGGCAAGGAGAGCGGCGCCCTCGCGCACGTCCACCCCGTGGAACTGCTCGCCCACACCCTGCGCACCCTCGTCGAAAGGTCAGGCGTCGACCCGGCGCTGATCGACGACGTCATCGGCGGCACCGTCGACCAGGTCGGCGAGCAGGCCATGAACACCACCCGCTACGCCGTCCTCTCGGCGGGCTTCCCGGAGTCGGTGCCCGCGACCACCGTGGACCGCCAGTGCGGCTCCTCGCAGCAGGCCGTGCACTTCGCGGCGCAGGGCGTGCTCTCGGGCGCGTACGACCTCGTCGTGGCCTGCGGGGTCGAGTCGATGAGCCGGGTGCCGATGTGGTCCAACGTGCCCGCGGGCAAGGATCCCTTCGGACCGGGCGTGGCCGAGCGCTACCCCGAGGGACTCGTCCCGCAGGGCGTCAGCGCCGAGCTGATTGCCGCCAAGTGGTCGATCGGCCGCGAGCGGATGGACGCCTTCGCGGTCTCCTCCCACCGGAAGGCCGCCGCGGCCTGGGAGGACGGGCTCTTCGACGCCGAGACCGCGCCGCTGGAGGGCGTCACACGCGACGAGTGCGTACGGCCCGGCAGCACCACCGAGATCCTCGCCGGGCTCAAGCCCGCCTACTACGACCCCGGTTTCGCCGAACGCTTCCCGCAGATCGAGTGGAACGTCACGGCCGGCAACGCGAGCCCGGTCAACGACGGCGCCTCGGCGGTGCTCATCACGTCGAGCGAGACGGCCGCCCGGCTCGGTCTGCGCCCGCTGGCCCGGCTGCACAGCTTCGCCGTCACCGGCTCCGACCCGCTGCTGATGCTGACCGGCGTCGTACCGGCGACCGAGAAGGTGCTGCGCAGGGCGTCGCTGGCCCTCGACGACATCGACCTGTTCGAGGTCAACGAGGCGTTCTCCAGTGTCGTCCTGGCCTGGCAGCAGGAGACCGGCGCCGACCTCGGCCGGGTCAACGTGCACGGCGGCGCCATCGCGCTCGGTCATCCCCTCGGCGCGAGCGGGACCCGGCTGACGACGACGCTCGTGCACGCGATGCGGGAACGGGGCGCCAGGTACGGGCTCCAGACGATGTGCGAGGCGGGCGGGCTCGCCAACGCCATGGTGCTGGAACGGGTGTGACCTGACCAGGATCGCGCCCCGGTCAGGTGTAACGGTTCGTCAGAGGCGGCGCAGCTGGTGCCGCTTGCGCCACGCCACCACCACGCCCACCAGAGCGGGCACTGCGATGCACGCCAGGGCGATCAGGAAGGCGGGGGACGTCGGCGTGGAGGCGCGGGCCCCGGCGACGACGTAGGCGGCGGTGTTCGGGATCGAGCCGAGGCCCGTCGCCAGCAGGAACGGCAGCAGACCCATACGGGAGAAGGAGGCGCAGTAGTTCGCGGCCCAGAACGGCACACCGGGGAACAGCCGCACCGCCAGCATCGAGCGGAAGCCGTGCCGGCTGAGCTGGCCGTCCGCGGCCTTCAGCCAGCGCCCCCGCAGCAACGGCCGCAGGGCGTCCTGGCCCAGCGCCCGGCCCAGGCAGAAGGCGATGCCGGCACCGAGCACCGTGCCCGCCAGAGCCGTGCCGGTGCCCAGCTGGGAACCGAACAGCGCACCCGCCGCGAGGTTCAGCAGCGGCCTCGGCACGAACGCCACGGTGCACACGCCGTACGCCACCGCGAACACCACCGCCGCCGCGGCTCCGCCGAGCTGTGGTGGCCAGCCCTCCGTGAGCAGCCGCTGCGGTTCGAACAGCAGCACCGCGCACGCGCCTCCGGCGAGCAGGGCGACGAGCAGGGACAGCCGCGACCACGGGGAGAGCAGCACTCTCGTGCAGCGAGCGGCGAAACGGGTCGTTGTGACGGGCGAGGCGGTCGTTGCCGGGGAAGCGGCGACGGCGAGCTCCGCGGTGCTGGCCCGGGGAGAGGCCGTGGCGGTGCCCCCAGAGCGGGTGGTGGCATCGAGCATCCGGCGACACTAACCGACATATGTGTGTGATCGCCGTATGGTTCGTCTCACCAGCGTCACAGGCAGTTGAACGCTGTCTTGCGTGCGGCCCCCCGAAAACCATTCGACGTGCGGTAAAGCGTCGGCAAGGATCGACGTCATGTTCCGGCAGGCCTTCACCCTCGCAGCATCCGTGGTCACGGATGCCCCGAAGGCTGCCGTCGTAGCTCTCACAGCCGTTGCAGACGGCGCCCGAAGCTGACCCTCTCCGGTTCGTCCGGTCGGACCCCGCAAGGGGAGGGTCGGGCAGGTCCTCGGGGTCCCACTTCATGACTAGACGCTTCGAGGTACAGCCATGTCCAAGACGGCCTACGTCCGTACGAAACCGCATCTCAACATCGGCACGATGGGTCATGTCGACCACGGCAAGACCACCCTGACCGCCGCCATCACCAAGGTCCTCGCCGACCGCGGCAGCGGCGCGTTCGTGCCGTTCGACCGGATCGACCGGGCGCCCGAGGAGGCGGCGCGCGGCATCACCATCAACATCGCGCACGTGGAGTACGAGACCGACACACGGCACTACGCGCATGTCGACATGCCGGGCCATGCCGACTACGTCAAGAACATGGTCACCGGCGCCGCGCAGCTGGACGGGGCGATCCTCGTCGTCTCCGCGCTCGACGGGATCATGCCGCAGACCGCCGAACACGTACTGCTCGCCCGGCAGGTGGGCGTCGACCACATCGTCGTCGCCCTCAACAAGGCCGACGCGGGTGACGAGGAGCTGACCGACCTGGTCGAGCTCGAGGTACGCGACCTGCTCACCGCGCACGGCTACGGCGGTGACTCCGTACCCGTCGTACGGGTCTCGGGCCTGAAGGCGCTGGAGGGGGACCCGCGCTGGACGGCGTCCGTCGAGGCGCTGCTCGACGCGGTCGACACGTATGTGCCGATGCCGGAGCGGTATCTGGACGCGCCGTTCCTGCTGTCCGTGGAGAACGTGCTGACCATCACCGGGCGGGGGACCGTGGTGACCGGTGCGGTGGAGCGCGGCACGGTGCGGGTCGGGGACCGGGTCGAGGTGCTCGGGGCCTCTGTCGAGACGGTGGTCACGGGGCTTGAGACCTTCGGCAGGCCGATGGAGGAGGCGCAGGCCGGGGACAGCGTGGCGTTGCTGCTGCGGGGGGTGGCGCGGGATGTCGTCCGGCGGGGGCATGTGGTCGCCGCGCCGGGGAGTGTCGTGCCGAGTCGGCGCTTCACCGCGCGGGTGTACGTGCTGTCTGCGGGTGAGGGTGGGCGTACGACACCGGTGTCGACCGGGTACCGGCCGCAGTTCTACATCCGTACGGCGGATGTCGTGGGGGATGTCGACCTCGGTGGGGTCGGCGTGGCCCTGCCTGGTGACACGATTGTCATGACGGTGGAGTTGGGGCGGGAGGTGCCGTTGGAGGCGGGGCTCGGGTTTGCCATTCGTGAGGGGGGCAGGACGGTCGGGGCGGGGACCGTGACCGTGGTGGGTTGAGGTTGGTGGGGGACTGCGGGCCGGCTGTGGCTGGTCGCGCAGTTCCCCGCGCCCCTGAAGGGGCGCCGCAGCCCGGGCACAATGAGAGGGTGAACGAGTCCATCCCGGTAGTCCTCGATGTCGATCACGGCACCGCCAAGCTCATGCCCGATGTCGACCGGGAAAGGGCCTGGTTGCTGACCGTCGACGGGGCGCCTCAGTCGTACGTCGATCTGGATGATCCGACGCATCTGGAGTTCGAGTACACGCGGCGGCTCGGGCATGTGCTGGACGTCGTGGCGGAGCCGGGGCGGGTGCTGGACGTCGTGCATCTCGGGGGTGGGGCGCTCACACTGCCCCGGTATGTGGCCGCGACCCGGCCGGGATCACGGCAGGACGTCGTCGAGGCGGACCGGGCGCTGCTGGAGCTGGTGGCCGAGCAACTGCCGCTGCCGGAGGGCGCCCAGGTCGCGTCGCACGCGGCGGACGCGCGGGACTGGTTGGAGAAGGCACCGGCGGACTCGGCCGATGTGATCGTCGCCGATGTGTTCGGCGGTTCGCGGGTGCCGGCGCACCTCACGTCCGTTCCCTATGTCCGTGAGGCCGCGCGGGTGCTGCGGGACGGCGGGGTCTACCTCGCCAATCTCCCCGACGCGGCGCCGTTCGCCTTTCTGCGGTCCCAGCTCGCGACCCTGGCTACGGCCTTCGGGGAACTCGTGCTGATCGCCGAGCCGGGGGTGCGGCGGGGGCGGCGGTTCGGGAACGCGGTGCTCGTCGCGGGACAGCACGAGATCGACCTGACCGCCCTGGCGCGGCGCACGGCCGCCGACGCCTTTCCGGCCCGGGTCGAACACGGCGCTTCGCTGCGGCAGTTCATCGGGGACGCGGTGGCGGTGCGGGACGAGGACGCCGTGCCGTCACCCGAGCCCCCCGACGGGGCGTTCGGTATCGGCTGAGGCGCGCTCGACGCCGCCCTGGGCCACCTCGGTGGTCCGGCGCCGGAGGTTGCGTACATCCGGTACGCACAGCGCGCCCGCCGTGACCAGGACGACCAGACCCGCGCAGCCCCACAGTGCCGTCGTACGGCCGAACGCCTCCTCCGCCGGGCCCGCCCCGGCCGTGGCGAGCGGCGACAGCGCGACGGAGCCGAACCAGTCGTAGGCCGAGACGCGGGAGAGCTTGTCCTCGGGGATCTCCTGGTGCAGGGCCGTCATCCAGGAGACGCCGAACACCTCGACGGTCGCGCCCGCGACGAACATCACCACGAACAGGACCCCGATGGGGACCGGCACGGCGAGTGCGGCCGCCGGCAGGGCCAGGGGGAACACGCACAGGGTGCCCGCGAGGAGCAGGCGGCGGGGTTTCCAGCGGGTCATCAGCAGGGCGCCGGCGACCGTACCCGCCCCGAACGCCGCCAGGGCGAGGCCCCAGGGGCCCGCGCCGCCGAGGTGGTCGCGGGCGACGAGCGGGCCGTACACCGCTTCGGCGGCGGCGACCATGGCGTTGGCGATCGAGAACTGGAGGACGATCGCCCACAGCCACGGCCGGCCGGCGAACTCCCGCCAGCCCTCCCGCAGATCGGCGAGCATCCCCTCGCCCGGTGCCCGCGGCGCGATGTGGCCGACATCGAGGAAGGCGCGGAGCGCCCCGGCGAGGGCGAAGGCCGCGGCGTCCGCCGCGAGCACCCAGCCGGGCCCGATCGCGGCGACCATGGCCCCGCCGAGCGCGGCACCGCCCAGGGCCGCGCCCTGCATCGCCATCCGGAACACCGCGAACGCGCGGCCCGCCTGCTCACCGTCGACCGAGGACATCAGCATGCCCTCGGCGGCCGGGCCGAAGAAGGCCTGGCCGGTCCCGCCCAGGGCGGCGAGCAGCATCATCTGCCACAGCAGGGGATCCCCGGCCAGCACGAGGGCTGCGAAGGCGGCCTGCGAAAGGCAGTTCAGGGCGTTGGCCGCGACCATCACATGGTGCCGCGGCAGCCGGTCCGCGACGGCGCCGCCGATCAGCAGGAACAGCACCAGGGGGAGCGTCCGGGCCGCCGCCACCAGGCCGACGTCACCGCTGTCACCCCCCGTCGCGAGAACGGCGAACGCCGCCGCGACCAGGGCGCCGTGGCTGCCCAGATTGGTGACGACCGCGGCGGCGGTCAGCAGGGAGTAGTTGCGGCCCGCCCAGGCGGGGCGACGCTTGGTGGTCGGCACCCCGTGACTATCGCGGGGGCCCGGCCGCCCTGCCAAACGATTTGTCGCGGCCCCGGCCGGTCACGCCCCCTGGGGCCCGTCCTTGGTGAGCCGCACGGTGCCGAGGATCTTCTGGACGGTCGCCTCGGACAGTTCGCCCTTGACGCCCTTGGCGCCGTACAGGTTCCAGGTGACGAAGTCGCCCGCGCCGTTCTTGAAGGCGAAGGTGATCGCCTTGCCGTCGCTGTCGCACTTGCCGTTCTGCGGGGTGTTCTCCGAGTGCGCCGTGGCGACGCTGCCCTTGATGCCCGACTTGGTGGTGTACGGCTTGGGCTTGTTGATCTTCACGCTCTTCTTGTCCGGCTGGGTGTAGCCGCCGAAGATCCACCACGGCACGCGGGTCTCGGCCGCCTCGTCCGTGGTCTTCGCGCCGTCCTCACCGCGGGTGCCGACGGTGGCCAGGGCGGTCTCGTCCTCGCGGCCGTCCTTGTCGTCGTCGTCCGTGCACCACTTGGACTTCAGGTAGGCGGGGGCCGTGACGGTGGTGCGGTCCAGCTCACCGTCCTTCTTCTCCCACTCGAAGCCCACGCTCGTACCGGGAGTCTCGATCTCCCAGTCGGCGGGGACGTCGAACTGGGTGCCGAAGCGCGTGTTGACGACGACCTTCCAGCCGGGGATGGTCGCCTTCTCCTCCGCACCGCCGCGCGGGTTGCTCTCGGAAGCGGAGGCGCTCGGCTCCGTGGAGGCTTCCTTGGAAGCGGCCTTGGCCGGCTTCTTGTTCTTCCCGTCAGCGGTGTCGTCCTTGTCGCCGCCCAGCACCAGGAAGCCGGTGACGCCGGCCGCCACGACCACCGCCGTGGCCGCGACGATGGCGACCAGCTTCGTCCGGTTGCCGCCGCCACCGCCCTGCGGTGGCTGGGGCGCGCCGGCCGGCGCCGGGGCGCCCCACTGCGGCTGCTGCCCGTAGGCCGGCTGTTGCTGATAGCCCGGCTGCTGGTACGGATTCGGCTGCTGGTACCCCGGCTGCTGGTACGGGTTGTTCGCTTGCGGGTTCTGCTCGCCCCCGGGCGGCTGCTGTCCTGGCCACATGGGCAGTCACCCTAGCCGCGCTCCGGACACGATTCGGTCACCGCCTGTGGACGGTGACGTAGCAACGCGGGGACGATGCGCCGCGAACCGGGGTGCAGTGGACCGGTGCGGCGGTCGTCACACGCTCTTTCCAGCCGCCTCTACTCGTGAGTAACATGCGGGTATGAGCGCAGACCAGATGTCCATCGGCGAGATGCTCGCCGCCACGGTGCCCATGGCCCGGACCCTGAACCTCGAGTTCCTCGAGACCACGCCGGAGCGGGCCGTGGTGTCCCTGCCGGACCAGAGCGACTACCACAACCACGTGGGCGGGCCGCACGCCGGCGCGATGTTCACGCTCGGCGAGTCCGCGAGCGGGGCGATCGTGCTGGCCGCGTTCGGGGACCAGCTCTCGCGTGCCGTGCCGCTCGCCGTCAGCGCCGAGATCGCCTACAAGAAGCTGGCGATGGGCGCGGTCACGGCGACCGCGACCCTCGGCCGCCCGGCCACGGAGGTCGTCGCCGAACTGGACGCCGGCGGGCGCCCCGAGTTTCCGGTGGCCATCGCCATCCAGCGGGCCGACGGTGCCGTGACCGGTGAGATGACGGTCGTCTGGACGCTGCGCCCCAACGGCTGAGCGCGCTGTCGCGCGGCTGAGGCCCCGGCCGGCGGGTGAACCCCGGGCCGGGGCCCTCGCGTTGCCTCAGGCGGCGATGTGCCGCCGCGCGGGGGACGAGGGCTGCGCGCCGTCCAGCTCCGCGACGAACCCCTTGAGCCATGCCACGAACTCCGGCCCCAGGTCGGGCCGGTCGCAGGCCAGCCGCACCACCGTGCGCAGGTAGTCCGCCCTGTCGCCGGTGTCGTAGCGCAGGCCCTTGAAGACGACCCCGTGCACCGTGCCGCCCGCGGCCAGCTCCTGGAGGGCGTCGGTCAGCTGGATCTCCCCGCCCCGGCCCGGCGGGGTGCGCTCCAGGACGCCGAAGACGGCCGGGTCGAGGACGTAGCGCCCGATGACGGCGTAGCGGCTGGGCGCGTCCTGCCGGGCCGGCTTCTCGACCAGGCCGGTGACACGGACGACGTCCTCCTCGCCGGTCGGTTCGACGGCGGCGCAGCCGTAGAGGTGGATCTGCTCCGGCGGGACCTCCAGCAGGGCGACCACGCTGCCGAGGCGGCGGTCGCGGACGTCGAGCATCCGGCTGAGCAGCGTCTCGCGCGGGTCGATCAGGTCGTCGCCGAGGAGGACCGCGAAGGGCTGGTCGCCGACGTGCCTGCGGGCGCACAGGACGGCGTGGCCGAGGCCGAGCGGGTCGCCCTGCCGGATGTGGTGGATGCTCGCCAGCTGAGAGGGGTCGCGCACCGCGTCCAGCCGTACGGTGTCGCCCTTGGCGGCGAGGGCCTGCTCCAGTTCGAAGGCGTGGTCGAAGTGGTCCTCGATGGCC
Organism: Streptomyces sp. NPDC050546; assembly: GCF_044457425.1. Taxonomy (NCBI): domain Bacteria; kingdom Bacillati; phylum Actinomycetota; class Actinomycetes; order Kitasatosporales; family Streptomycetaceae; genus Streptomyces; species Streptomyces sp. NPDC050546. Next base: position 113,048 of record NZ_JBITGX010000022.1, on the reverse strand, counting down.
CGCTTGTGCCGGCCGGTGACCATCAGGACGTCGTCGAGGCCCGCCGCTGCCGCCTCCTCGACGACGTACTGGATGGCCGGCTTGTCGACGACCGGCAGCATCTCCTTGGGCGTCGCCTTCGTGGCGGGCAGGAAGCGGGTGCCGAGGCCGGCGGCCGGGACGACCGCCTTGCGGACGGCGCGGGGGGTCCGGGTGGGTGTGGCCGGGGCGGAAGGGTGGGGGGCGATCATGCGGCCCATGCTGACCCGCCGAGCTGAGAGCGCGCCTGGAGTCACGTGGGAGCGCGCTGTGGAGTTGGAGATTTCGTGTGCCAACCGCCTTTGCGTGCACACAACTTGAAGCTCTCCACGATGCGGTTTTCGAATGCCGGTGCGGATACCGCCGGTAACATATCTGAATTGCCGTCGTTTTGAACTCGGGTCATCCGAACTCCTTGTTACCTGTGAGTCGCATGTGCGAAAGTGAGCCGCCTCACACCCAAGTCCGCGGCTGACGCGGCAAAGGTATGCACCAAGCACGCACCTGCTTTCCGACGGACGCGCAATTCGCATGCCGTCCTGCGGCTGGAAGGAAATGGTTCAGTGCAATCCCCGTACCCCCCACGCCCGCCGTACCCGCCGCGACCCGGAGCGGGGCCCGCGGAGTCCGACCGCAATCTTCTCGCCCGGGTCGGCGAACCAGGTGAAGGCCCGCGCGCCGTCGCGCTGTTGCTCTCGCGGCACTGGCGGGCCGTCTACGAGTACGCCGTGATCTGTCTGGCGTCCTCGGCGGATTCGGCGTCCATGGCGGCCGCGGCCGCATTCCGCCGGGAACTCGCCGGGCCGGGCGGGGGTGCCCTGCGTCCGCGCCTGCTCGCGGCCGTGCGGGACACGGTGGGGGAGTGGGCCGCCGACGACGGCATTTCCGGCGTGCTGCCGGAACTCCGCAAACCCGTCGGTGCCCGCGGGCTGCGCGCCGCCCGGTCCATGACGCCCGAAAGGCGGCGACTCGCGGAACGCGCATTCCGGGCCCTTCCCGGGGCTTCCCAATGCCTGCTCTGGCACACGGAGGTCGAGGCCGAACCCATATCCGTACCGGCCGGTCTGCTGGGCGTGGACCCCCGTGTCGCGTCGGCCGCTCTGGAGCAGGCGCGCGAGCAATTCCGGGCGGGGTGCGTACGGGCGCACCGGGAACTCGCGCCGACTCAGGAATGCCGGTACTACAACCGCTTGCTGGACGTTCCGATGCGCCGCGGCGGGGCTCTGCTGCCCGATGTGCAACGGCATCTCATGGCCTGCCGCTACTGCCGTCACGCCGCCGAGCAACTCAGCCACTTCGAGGGCGGTCTGGAAGACCTGCTCGTCGAGACCGTGCTCGGCTGGGGTGCCCGCCGCTATCTCGCGTCGCGGCCGGGCCGCGACGAGGGCCCGAACGCCCTTCCCGCACACCCGGCCGGTGGCCGCCACCGCCTGCGGGCCCACGTCCTGCCGGCGGGCGGCCGCCTCGGGCCTTCGAGGAGACATACGAAAGCGCTGGCCGCCGCTGTCGGGCTGACCTCCCTTGTGCTGCTCGCGACGCTGCTCGCCGCGCGGGGCTGGTCGGAGGAGGGCGGTACCGCCGATCCTCAGGCCACCTGGGGCGCGGTCAGCGGCCACTCCGTCGACCCGGGGGGTGCGGGATCCCCGTCCACGGATTCGTCCCCGGCCGGCGCCCCGTCGGCCGCCTCCGCTGGCAACCCCGCCGAAGTGGCCCGTGGGCGGCTGCGCAACCTCGACGCCGGACTGTGCCTCGACGTCCGGGGCGGCCGGGTCCGGGCCGACGCCCGTATCGTGCTGACCGCCTGCTCCGACGGGTCTCCGCAGTGGTCGTACCAGGACGACGGCCTGCTGCGCAGCGCCGCCGACCCGACGCTCTGCCTCGGCTCCGACCTTGGAGAGGGATCGGTCGGCCTGACCGGGTGCCTCGTGCACGCCGGGGTGGTGCGCTACGACCTGACCGTGCGCGGCGAACTCCTGCCGCGCGGCGGCAAGGGACTGGCCGTCGTCCCCGGCAAGGGCCGGCATGTGATCGTCACTGGGCGCGACGGATCCGGGGCACAGCGCTGGGCCCTGGAACCGGCGGTCGCCCGCGAGGATGCGGGGGAGTCCCGGCAGAAGCGGCCCCAGGACTCCCCGGTCGTGCCGAGGGAGAAGCACCAGGAGAAGAAGGGGCCGTACGCAGATGCCCCCTCGGCCCACCCGCCCCGGTCTCCGAGGGCCACGTCCGAGCGGCAACTCCCGCCGGACCGCTACGAGCCACGGCTCGCCCAGGTGACCTGCTGCGACGAACCCGACCCGGGCCCGGCCCCCGACGACACGGCCGCCCCCGGCCCCGACGTACTGGGGAGAGCGACCACCGTCGTGGCAAGGACCGCGCTGACGCTGCATGCCGTGACGCTTCCGTAGAGCCGGGGGCATCGGCCCGCTCACCCGGCCGGGTGACCCCGGCGTCGGTTCTAGGGAAGAGGTTCACCCGACCTGACCGGGTGTCCGGCGGAAGGCGAAGGCGGGCCTGACGCATAGTGCGTTCATGACCGACACCGTCTCCCGGTTCCCCCGGCGGTCCGCCCTTCGTCTGCTCGGTGGAGCGGTCGCCGTGGTCGCGGCGGCCACCGGCGGCTTCGCCCCGGCTTCCCGTGCTCACGCGAGAGACGGACTCGGCCGGGGCGCGGGCGCCCGCGTCGAGGGGCTGCTCGCCCGGCTCACCCTCGACGAGAAGATCTCCCTGCTGCACGGCGCCACCGACCCGCGCCCGCTAGGCCAGGCGGGCTACGTCCCCGGAGTGGCACGGCTCGGCATCCCGCCGCTGCGTCTGGCCGACGGCCCCGCCGGTGTCCGCGTCACCCGGCATGCCACCGCCCTGCCCGCCCCCGTCCTGCTGGCCTCCGCCTTCGACCCCGACCTGGCCAGGCGCTACGGCCAGGTCATCGGACGGGAGGGCCGCGCCCTCGGCCAGGACGTGCTGCTGTCCCCGATGGTCAACCTCATCCGCACCCCGTACGCCGGCCGCAACTTCGAGACCTTCAGCGAGGACCCGCTGCTCTCCGCCCACCTGGTCGCCGCCGAGATCGAGGGCATCCAGGGCGAGGGGCTCATCGCGACCGTCAAGCACTTCGCGCTCAACAACCAGGAGCGCGACCGCACCTCCGTCGACGTACGCGTCGACGAACGGACCCTGCACGAGACCGAGCTGCGCGGCTTCGAAGCGGCCGTCGCGGCCGGCACCGGCGCGGTGATGGGCGCGTACAACAAGGTCAACGGCACCTTCGCCTGCGAGAACGAGGAGCTGCTCACCGGTGTCCTGCGCGAGCGCTGGGGCTTCACCGGCTGGGTCATGACCGACTGGTCCGCCGCGCACAGCACGCGCCGGTCGCTTCTGGCCGGCCTCGACATGGAGATGCCCGACGGCACCCACTTCGGCACGCCGCTCACCGCGGCCGTGCGGGACGGCGGCGTGCCCGAACGGTACGTCGACCGGGCCGTGCGCCGCGTCCTGACCGTCATGGACCGCTTCGGGCTGCTCGGCGGCACCGTCCCGCCCCGCCCGGACCGTGACGCCAAGGCCGGCGCGGCCGTCGCACGCGAGGTCGCCGAGGCGGGCGCCACCCTGCTCCGCAACGCACACGGCACCCTGCCCCTGACCGGCGGCGGGAGCGTGGCGGTGATCGGGCCGACCGGGGTCCGGCCCCTGGTCAGCGGCGGCGGCAGCGCCCACGTCGTGCCCGAGCACGCCGAGGGCCCCCTCGACGTCATCCGGTCGCGCGCCGCACGGGTGACCTACGCGCTCGGCGAGGACGCCTTCGGCAAGCCACTCCCGGCGAGTGCGCTCGACCCCGCCTTCGACACCGAGGCCCAGCGCGTCGACGCCGGCCGGACCTGGACGTACGACGGCACCCTCACGGTGACCGACGCGGAGGCCGGCGACGACTGGACGTTCGTCCTCCACTACTCCGGCACGCCCCCGCTCCGCCCTAAGGTCCTCCTCGACGGTGAGGAACTGTTCCCCCTGGTGCCCGGCTGGGACGAGTACTTCATGGGCGGCCTGCTCACCCACGCGGCCGACGGCCTGTCCGTGCGCCGCAGGACCCTGAAGCCGGCCGGGGGACCGCACCGGCTGTCCGTCACCGCACAGGGCGGAGACACCGGCCAGCTGTTCCGGCTGCGCCGCATCACCTCCGAGACCCGCGCCCAGGACGTCGCCGAGGCCGTACGGACCGCCCGCGCCGCCCGGGACGTCGTCCTGTTCGCCTACGAGGACGCCATCGAGGGCCAGGACCGTACGACCATCGCCCTCCCCGGCAACCAGGAACGGCTCATCGAGGCCGTGACGGCGGCCAACCCGCGCACCACCGTCGTCCTCAACACCTCCTCCGCCACGTCGATGCCGTGGCTGGAGCGCACCGGTGCCGTGCTCCAGATGTACTACCCGGGCCAGGAGGGCGCGGCCGCCACCGCCGCCGTCCTGTTCGGGGAGCGCGATCCCGGCGGCCGTCTCACCCAGAGCTTCCCCGCCGACGACGGCCACCACCCCGTCGCCGGGGATCCCCGCCGCTACCCCGGCGTGGACGGCACCGAGCGGTACACGGAGGGCGTCCACGTCGGCCACCGCTGGTACGACGCCGAGGACGTGGCGCCGCTGTTCCCCTTCGGCCACGGACTGTCGTACACGACCTTCGCCTACGAGGACCCGGACGCACGCTGGACGGCCGACGGCCTCGACGTCGCCTTCACCGTCCGCAACACCGGCCCGCGCGACGGCGTGGCCGTGCCGCAGGTGTACGCGGGACCGGCCCCGGACCTCCGGCTCGACCAGCCGGTACGCGTCCTGGCCGGGTACCGGCGGCTCTCCCTGCGGGCGGGCGAACAGCGGCGTGCCACCGTACGCGTCGAGCCGCGCACCCTGTCCTCCTGGGACCCGAAGGTCCACGACTGGGTGCTCGGCACCGGCCACCGCACCCTGTGGGTCGGGGCCTCGTCACGCGACCTGCGGCTGCGGACGAGCGTACGGGTGGGCGGCTGAAACCCGGCGGGTACCGAGCGGCCCGCACCGCATGGCCGACAGGCGCCTGGCATCGAACCGGAACAAACTGGTACTCCTCCTGAGGCCGCCCGCAGAACCCAGGGAGTCACTCATGCCCGAGGCCCCGCGCCAGGACACCAGGACCGCACCGACCGACGAGGAACTGCGCAGGCTGGACACCCACTGGCGGGCCGCCAACTACCTGGCGGCCGGTCAGATCTATCTGCTGGCGAACCCCCTGCTGACCGAGCCGCTGCGGCCCGAGCACATCAAGCCCCGGCTGCTGGGGCACTGGGGCACCTCACCCGGGCTCAACCTCGTGTACACCCATCTCAACCGGGTCATCAAGGCACACGACCTGGACGCCCTCTGCATCTGGGGGCCCGGCCACGGCGGCCCGTCGGTCCTCGCCAACTCCTGGCTGGAGGGCAGCTACACCGAGAAGTACCCGGACGCGACGCGGGACGCGCCGGGCATGGAGCTGCTGATGAGGCAGTTCTCGTTCCCCGGCGGCGTGCCCAGCCACGTCGCCCCGGAGGTCCCCGGCTCGATCCACGAGGGCGGCGAACTCGGCTACTCCCTCGCCCACGCCTACGGCGCCGCCCTCGACAACCCGGGCCTGCTGGTCGCCTGCGTGATCGGCGACGGCGAGGCGGAGACCGGCCCGCTCGCCGGCTCCTGGCACGCCAACAAGTTCCTCGACCCCGTCCACGACGGTGCCGTCCTGCCGATCCTCCACCTCAACGGCTACAAGATCGCCAACCCGACCGTGCTGTCCCGCCTCCCGCAGACGGAACTCCACGCCCTCCTGCGCGGCTACGGCCACGAGCCCATCCACGTCGCCGGCGACGACCCGGCCGCCGTCCACCGCGCGATGGCCGAGGCGATGGACACCGCGCTCGACCGGATCGCCGGCGCCCAGCGCGCCGCCCGCGAGGAGGGCGTGACCGAACGCCCGCGGTGGCCGGTGATCGTGCTGCGCACCCCGAAGGGCTGGACCGGCCCGGCCGAGGTGGACGGCGAACCGGTCGAGAACACCTGGCGCTCCCACCAGGTGCCGCTGGCCGGCGTCCGCGACAACCCGGAGCACCTGAGGCAGCTGGAGGCCTGGCTGCGCTCGTACCGGCCCGAGGAACTGTTCGACGCCGAGGGCCGCCCGGTCGCGGACGTCCTCGACTGCGTCCCCGAGGGCACCAGGCGGCTCGGCGCCACCCCGTACGCCAACGGCGGACTGCTGCTCCGCGACCTGCCGGTCCCGCCCCTGGACGACTTCGCCGTCCCGGTCGACAAACCGGGCACGACCACGCACGAGCCCACCCGGGTCCTGGGCGACCTCCTCGCCCAGGTCATGCGGGACACCGCCGACCGCCGCGACTTCCGCCTGGTCGGCCCGGACGAGACCGCCTCCAACCGGCTCCAGGCCGTCTTCGAGGCCAGCGGCAAGACCTGGCAGGCCGGGACGCTGCCCGTCGACGAGCACCTGGACCGGCACGGCCGGGTGATGGAGATCCTCTCCGAACACCTCTGCCAGGGCTGGCTGGAGGGCTATCTGCTCACCGGTCGGCACGGGCTGTTCTCCTGCTACGAGGCGTTCGTGCACATCGTCGACTCGATGGTCAACCAGCACATCAAGTGGCTGCGCACCTCCCGCCGACTGCCGTGGCGGGCCCCCATCGCCTCCCTCAACTATCTGCTGACCTCGCATGTGTGGCGGCAGGACCACAACGGCTTCTCCCACCAGGACCCCGGCTTCGTCGACCACATCCTCAACAAGAGCCCCGAGGTCGTCCGGGTCTACCTCCCGCCGGACGCCAACACCCTGCTGTCCGTCGCGGACCACGCCCTGCGCAGCCGTGACTACGTCAACGTCGTCGTGGCCGGCAAGCAGCCCTGCTTCGACTGGCTGTCGATGGACGAGGCCCGGGTGCACTGCGCCCGCGGCGCCGGCATCTGGGAGTGGGCGGGCACCGAGGACGGCCTCCGGGAACCCGACGTGGTGCTGGCCTGCGCCGGTGACGTCCCCACCCAGGAGGTCCTGGCCGCCGCGCACCTGCTCCGCCGGCACCTGCCCGACCTGGCGGTCCGCGTCGTCAACGTCGTGGACCTGGCCCGGCTGCTGCCGCAGGAGGAGCACCCGCACGGCATGAGCGACTTCGAGTACGACGGCCTGTTCACCACCGACAAGCCGGTGATCTTCGCCTACCACGGCTACCCCTGGCTGATCCACCGCCTCGCCTACCGCCGCGCCGGGCACCAGCACCTGCACGTGCGGGGCTACAAGGAGTCCGGCACCACGACCACGCCCTTCGACATGGTCGTCCGCAACGACCTCGACCGCTACCGCCTGGTGATGGACGTCATCGACCGCGTCCCGGGCCTCGCGGTGCGCGCCACGGCCGTACGCCAGCGGATGGCCGACGCCCGCACCCGCCACCACGACTGGATCCGCGAGCACGGTACCGACCTGCCCGAAGTCGCCGAGTGGACGTGGAACGCCTGAGCCGCGGAGCACGTCCTGCAACCCGGTAGGCTTCCCGTGCCCGCAGGGAAGCTCAGGGAAAGGAACCCGCGTTGCACGTCCAGGAGTGGCTCGAAACCGTACCCGCCGTCGCCGTCTACGCGCTGGTGGGAGTGGTCATCGGCCTGGAAAGCCTGGGCATCCCGCTGCCGGGCGAGATCATCCTGGTCTCCTCCGCGCTGCTCGCCTCCCAGCACGGTGACATCGACCCCGTCGTCCTCGGCGCCTGCGCCACGGCCGGCGCGATCATCGGCGACTCGATCGGCTACGCCATCGGCCGCAAGGGCGGCCGGCCCCTGCTGGCCTGGCTGGGCAAGAAGTTCCCCAGGCACTTCAGCGAGGGCCATATCGCCACCGCCGAGCGCTCCTTCGAGAAGTGGGGCATGTGGGCCGTCTTCTTCGGCCGCTTCGTCGCCCTCCTCCGTATCTTCGCGGGCCCCCTCGCCGGCGTGCTCCGCATGCCCTACTGGAAGTTCCTGATCGCCAACGTCCTCGGCGGCATCGTCTGGGCCGGCGGCACGACGGCGGTCATCTACTACGTCGGCATCGTCGCCGAGTCCTGGCTGAAGCGCTTCTCGTGGCTGGGCCTGGTGGCGGCGGTCCTCGTCGGCGTCACGTCCATGCTGGTGATCAAGCGCAAGGCGAAGAAGGCAGGCCAGAACCGGGAAGCGGCGCAGCCGCAGGTTCTTTAGGGGCGCGGGGAACTGCGCGATCAGCCCCCACCGTGCCGCACCCGCCGGTCGACCTACGCGTGCACATCCCGATGCGCCTTGGCCAACTCGGCGTACATCGTGCCGTTGAGGGGCACCCCCTGCTTCTCCTCTTCCGTCAACGGTCGCTTGACCTTGGCCGGCACCCCGGCGACGAGGGAGCCGGGCGGCACGACCATCCCCTGCGGCACCAGCGCCTGCGCGGCGACAAGAGACCCGGCCCCGATCACGGCCCCGTTCAGCACGGTCGCCCCCATGCCGATCAGACAGTCGTCCTCGACGGTCGCCCCGTGCACCACGGCGTTGTGCCCGATGGACACCCGCTCACCCACCGTCACGGGAAACCCCGGGTCGGCGTGGAGCGTGCAGTTGTCCTGGACGTTGCTGCTGGCGCCGACCGAGATCGACTCGACGTCACCGCGCAGCACGGCCCCGTACCAGACACTCGCCCCCGCACCCAGCGTCACGCCCCCGATCACCGAAGCCGTCGGCGCCACGAACGCCTCCGGATCGACCCGCGGCTCCCTGCCGCCGATCCCCGTGATCATCGCCCGCTGTGTCATGTCCGCCTCCAGAAACGTCGTAGACAACGCGCAAACCGTACGACACCCGGTGGGGCGAAGATCACAGGCCTCCGACGCCGCGCGTTCAGCTACCGCTGAGTACCGTGACCCTCGTGCCGAAGCGCAAGAACACGTTCTCATCCTGGCGGCGGGGCCTCGCGCAGCGCGCCGTCCACGCGGGCTGGGCCTGGGCGCAGCGCACGGGCTCCGTCACGGCCGAGCACCCGGGGCGCCACCGCTTCGGAGCCATCGGAACAGGTACCAGACTCGCCTTCCCGCTCGGCACCGTCTTCGGCGAGCCCTGGATCCACCTCGGCTCCCACTGCATCATCGGCGAGCAGGTCACCCTCACGGCGGGCCTGATGCCCGACCTCGACCTCGGCCCCGACCCGATCCTGCGCCTCGGCGACGGCGTCGTCCTCGGCCGCGGCAGCCATGTCATCGCGGACACGACGGTCACCATCGGCAGCGACTGCTACTTCGGTCCGTACGTCTACGTCACGTCCACGAACCACTCCTACGACGACCCGCACGAGCCCATCGGCAGGCAGTGGCCGCGGATGGAGCCGGTGGAGATCGGGCCAGGCTGCTGGATCGGCACCGGCGCGGTGATCCTGCCGGGCGCCCGGATCGGGCGGAACGTGGTGGTGGCCGCGGGCGCGGTCGTCCGGGGCGCGGTGCCCGACCACGCCGTGGTGGCGGGCGCGCCGGCCCGTGTCGTACGGCGCTGGACCCCCGCCGACGGCTGGCAGCCGCCGCTGCGCACCCCGCCGCCGGTGCCGATACCGGAGGGCGTCACGCCCGAGCAGTTGCGCGCGCTCTCGGACCTGGACGAGGAGACGGCGGCCCGGCTGGCCGAGCTGGACGAGGGGGCGGCGGCCGATCTCGCGGAGCCGACGCCGGGGACCTGACCTCAGCCCGACGCCAGCAGGACCGTCCCCACCAGGGCAAGGCCCGCACCCGCGGCCTGGACCGCCCGCAGCCGTTCGCGCAGGAGGCCCCGCGCGGCCACGGCCGTCACCACCGGGTAGAGGGAGGCGAGTACGGCCGCGACGGTGACCGGGCCGTGCTGGGCGGCGATCGAGTAGGTGCCGTTCGCGGCGACGTCCGCGAGGCCGACGAAGGCGAGCGCGGGCAGCGAGGCCCAGGGGAAGCCGTCCGCGGGGAGGGCCGGTGAGCCGCGCCGCACCGACACCAGCAGCGCGATTCCTCCGGCGGTCACGTTCGTCACCCGCTGCACGAACAGCGCGAGGAAGAGTCCCGTGAGTGTGGTCGACGCCTCGGCGATCAGGGCCATCACCGCGCCGAAGCCGAACGCCGCGAGGAGGGTCAGGGCGATGGCCTGACGCTGGACCGGGGCGCCGCGGAACTGAGGTCCGCCGGCGAGACAGACACCGGCTACGGCGACCAGGATGCCGACGAACTGGAGCAGGCCGGGGCGCTCGCCCAGCAGCAGGCCGACGCCGACCGGCACGGCCACGCCGATCGAACCCAGCGGTGAGACCACGCCCATCGGGCCCAGCGCGAGCGCCTTGTAGAAGGCGAGCATCGCCACCGGCCCGACGAGTCCGGCCGCCACGGCGAACCACAGCCGCGGCCCCGCCTCGCTCCAGCCGCCGGTCGCCACCACGACCGCGCCGAGCACGATCACCGCGATCGACTGCGAGACCACGACCACCGTCAGCGCGGGCGTGCGCCGGGTCAGCAGCCCGCCGCCGAAGTCGGCCAGCCCCCACAGCAGGCTGGTGGCCAGGGCGAAGAGCGCTGTCATGGTGCGGAAGCCTCGCAGTACAGTTCAGTGAACGAGTTGGTCAACCACACCGTAGTGCAATCCGCTGCACTGTGTAATGCAAAATATTGGATGGAATGTGTCGGACCTCGAGCTGCTGACCCAGTCCCTGGCGCGCAGCGTCAAGCACTGGCGCGCGGTGCGCGGCTTCACCCTGGACGTGCTCGCCGCCCGGGCGGGCGTCAGCCGCGGCATGCTCATCCAGATCGAGCAGGCCCGCACCAACCCCAGCCTCGGCACCGTCGTCAAGATCGGCGACGCGCTCGGCATCAGCATCACCACCCTGCTCGACTACGAGAAGGGCCCGAACGTCCACATCGTCCCCGCCGAGCAGACCGTACGGCTGTGGCACACCGAGGCCGGCAGCTACAACCGGCTGCTCGCGGGCACCGAGGCGCCCGGCCCGCTGGAGATGTGGGACTGGCGGCTCATGCCGGGCGAGAGCAGCCCCTCGGACCCGCACCCCGCCGGCACGACCGAACTGCTGCATGTCACGGCCGGGGAGCTGACGCTCACCGCCGACGGTGTCGAGTACCGCGTGCCCGCGGGCTCGAGTGTCCACTTCGAGGCCAACGTCCCGCACGTGTACGGCAACACCGGCGAGGTGCCGATGCAGATGATCATGGCTGTCTCGGTGCCGCCCGTGTCCTGAGACGCCCGGCGGGAGGCGGTCCGCTGTTGTTAGCGTGCGGCCATGCGCGCACCCATCGGACACTTCGACGACGCCCGTCCGGCCCCCGCCTGCCTGGACGAACTCACCCGCCCCGTCGCCGACGCCGTACGTCACTGGCCGGGCAGTGTCCCCGCCGACCAGATCGTCTACGTCGACACCGACCCGGAGTGGGCCGACACCGCCGTCTTCGTGGAGCACTACGGACGGGACCTGCTGGAACGGTCCGCGAACTGCGTGGTGGTGGCGGGCAAGCGCGCCGGCGAGACCACACTCGCCGCGTGCGTCGTACTGTCCACCACCCGGGTCGACGTGAACGGCGTCGTGCGCCGTCAACTGGGCGCCCGCAAGGCCTCGTTCGCCGGTATGGACACGGCGACCGGCGAGTCCGGCATGGAGTACGGCGGCATCACCCCGCTCGGACTGCCGGACGGCTGGCCCGTGCTGGTGGACGCGGCCGTCGTCGACCTGCCGTACGTGCTGGTCGGCAGCGGCCGGCGGCGCGGCAAACTGCTGGTCCCGGGCAAGGCGTTCGCGGAACTGCCGGGGGCCGTGGTGCTGGAGGGGCTCGGGGTCTCCTGAGCTACGCCGGCGTGTGGTGGGCCAGTACGAGATGCGGGTCGGCCTCGCCCGGGACCGGTGCCGGGTCGGCGTGGACCAGGGCGGCGGTGAGGCGGGGCACGGCGTGCAGCAGCGCGTGCTCGGCGTCGACGGCGATGCGGTGGGCCTCGCGGACCGTCACGGTGCCGTCCACCACGACCGCGACCTCGGCGCGCAGCCGGTGCCCGATCCAGCGCAGCCGCAGTTCGCCCACCGCGCGCACCCCGGGGACCTCGGTCAGGGCGGCTTCGGCCCGGTCCACCAGGGCCGAGTCGACCGCGTCCATCACCCGCCGGAACACCTCCCGTGCCGCGTCCCGCAGCACCAGCGCGATCGCCGCCGTGATCGCCAGCCCCACGATCGGGTCCGCCAGTTGCCAGCCCAGGGCCGAGCCGCCGGCGCCCAGCAGCACGGCCAGTGAGGTGAAGCCGTCGGTGCGGGCGTGCAGCCCGTCGGCGACCAGCGCGGCCGAGCCGATCGCGCGGCCGACGCGGATGCGGTAGCGGGCCACCCACTCGTTGCCCGCGAACCCGACGAGGGCCGCCACGGCGACCGCCGGGACGTGCTGGACCGGGCGCGGGTCGAGGAGGCGGTCGATCGCGGTCCATCCCGCGAAGGCGGCGGACGCGGCGATCGTCAGCACGATCACGAGCCCCGCCAGGTCCTCGGCCCGCCCGTAGCCGTAGGTGAACCGGCGGGTGGCCGCGCGGCGGCCCAGCACGAAGGCGATCCCGAGCGGTACCGCGGTCAGGGCGTCCGCGGTGTTGTGCACGGTGTCCCCGAGCAGCGCCACCGAGCCGGAGACGGCCACCACGAGCGCCTGGGCCAGAGCTGTCACGCCCAGCACGGCGAGCGAGACCCACAGCGCCCGCATCCCCCGGGCCGAGGACTCCAGGGCGGAGTCGACCTTGTCGGCCGTCTCGTGGGAATGCGGGGTGAGGAGGTGGGCCAGGCGGTGGCGAATGCCGTGCCTGTGTCCGTGGCCGTGCGGGTGGGTGTGCTGGTGCCGGTCGCTCACGTGCGTCCCCTTCCGGTGCGCGGGAGTGGACGTGCACACGCCCACAGGGTCATTATGTGCGTATGAGCGCACGCATGCACCTGTCACCTGCGCACGGTGCGCACCCGCGCAGCCCCGGCGAGGAACAGTTCGCGCTCGCCGCCGAACTCCTCGCCCTTCTGGGCGACCGCACCAGGCTCGCCCTGCTGCACGCACTGACCAGGGAAGAGGCCGACGTCACGACCCTCACCGAGGCGTGCGGGGCGGCCCGGCCCGCCGTCAGTCAGCACCTGGCGCGGTTGCGTCTCGCGGGCCTGGTGGACACCCGCAAAGAAGGCCGCCGCGTGATCTACTCACTCCGCGACGGCCATCTGCGCCGGCTCGTGGACGAGGCACTGAACGTGGCCGACCACCGCCTCAGCGACCGCCCCCCGCACGACTGAGTCAGTACCGCGCGGCCGTCCCCAGATACTGCTCGGCGAAGGCCGCGGCCGCCACGGGCGAGGTGAACAGGCGGCGCAGCCGGGCGAGCGTGGTGCCCGCGCGGAACGGGTCGCCCGACGCCGTGCCGTGGTACACCTCGGACAGCCACTGCGAGAACTCCTGGTAGTCCCACACGCGCCGCAGGCACGCCTGCGCATAGCCGGCCAGACCGCTGTCGTCACCCGTGGTCAGGCGCGCCACCAGGGCGTCACCGAGCAGGAAGGCGTCGTGCAGGGCGAGGTTCATGCCCTTGGCCGCGATGGGGGCGACCAGATGCGCCGCGTCGCCCGCGAGATGGAGCCGACCGTGCACCATCGGCTCGACCACGTAGTCGTGCATGTCCAGCACGCGCTTCTCGATCAGCCGCCCCTCCGTCAGCGGCGGCACACCGGCGGCCCCGAGCCGCTGCCGCAGCTCCGCCCAGACGCGCTCGTGCGGCCAGTTCTCCGGGTCGTCCCCAGGCGGGCACTGGAGGTAGTAGCGGGTCACCTCCGGGCTGCGGGGCATCTGGCCCGCGAAGCCGTTCTCGTGACAGCCGAACAGCACACAGTCGGCGGACGGCGGGGCCTCGGCGAGCAGCGCCAGCCAGCCGATGCCGTAGTCGTGCCGTGCGACCCGGACCCGCTCCGGGGGCAGCGCGGCCCGCGTCACTCCGCGCGCCCCGTCGCAGCCGGCGACGAAATCGCAGTGCACGACCCGCTGTTCACCCGTCTCCGGGCAGGTGTACGACACGGACGGCCGGTCGGTGTCCAGGTCGCGCAGCTCCACGTCCCGGACTCCGAAGCGGATCTCACCGCCCCGCACATCGGCGTACTCGCGCACCAGGTCCGTCACCAGCAACGGCTGCGGGTAGACGAAGTGATGACTGCCCGTCATCTCGCCGTAGTGGAACCGGTACCGCTCCCCGTCGAAGCGGAACTCGCACGCGGTGTGCAGCTCCGCGCGGTCCAGCAGGTTCCGGGCGAGGCCCCGCTTCTCCAGGCCGCGTACGGCCCACTCCTCGATGACCCCGGCCCGGGGCCGCTGTTCGATGAACTCCCGGGTCTCGGTCTCCAGCACCAGGCAGTCCACATCGGCGGCCCGCAGGATGTTGCCGACGGTCAGCCCGGCGGGACCGGCGCCCACGACGACGACCGGGAAACGTCCGGGGGAGCCTGTGTCCGCGGGCGGGGAGGCGTGGGTCATGCGCTCATTATGGAGGGGGCGCGACGGTCGTGACCCTTACCCGACCCGCGGGATCTCGATCGCCGGGCAGCGGTCCATCACCATCTCCAGACCGGCGGCCCGGGTGCGGTCGTACGCCGCCTCGTCGACGACACCGAGCTGGAACCACACCGCCCCCGCGCCCTTCGCGACCGCCTCGTCCGCGACCGCTCCGGCGAGGTCGCTGTTCACGAACACGTCCACGACGTCCACGTCGAAGGGGATGTCCGCCAGACTCGCGTACCCCTGCTCGCCGTGCACGGTCTCCGCCTTGGGGTGCACGGGCACGACGCGCTTGCCGTACCGCTGGAGCACGGCGGCGACGCCGTACGCCGCGCGCTGCCGGTTCGACGACAGGCCCACCACGGCCCAGGTGTCGCCGAGCTCGGTGAGGATCCTGCGGACCGTTGCGTCGTCGCCGTACACCGGCGGCCTCCTCGTCAGTCGTGGAAAAGCTGCTGTCCGGGCAACGAGGCAGGGTGCGCTGTGATTCCCCCGAACCCTCCGTGATAGCTTGCCGAGGCCAGTCGAACCCATGTACGTGGGTCAGGGAATCCGGTGCGAATCCGGAACTGACGCGCAGCGGTGAGGGGGACGGGCGGGGCCGCGGCCACTGTACGGCTGGACGTCGTACGGGAAGGCGCCCCGCACCGGGTGAACCCGAGTCCGAAGACCTGCTGGCGGCCCCCGCGGCCGGCCGGCGGTGGGGGAGCACCGTACGACCGGGCTCCGCGATCGGGCCCTCGACGTCTGAGGACTGGTTTCCTTGCCCCTCGCCCGACCCGCCCGTGCCGCCGTCCTGCTCGCGGCCTGCTCCCTGCTCATGACCGGCTGCGGGGACTCGAAGCCCACCGCCACGAAGGCCGCCGTCACGCTCGACAACTGCGGCCGGAAGGTCCGGGTCGACAAGGCGCCCAAGCACGCCGTCTCCCTCAACCAGGGCACCACCGAGATCCTGCTCTCCCTCGGCCTCGCCGACCGGATAGCCGGCACGGCCACCTGGACCGACCCCGTGATGAAGGGGCTGGAGAAGGCCAACGCCAAGGTGCCGCGCATCGCCGAGAACAACCCCTCCTTCGAACGGGTCCTGGACTCCGAGCCCGATTTCGTCGCCGCGTCCTTCGTCTCCACCCTCGGCAAGGGCGGCGTCGCCACCCGCGACCAGTTCGAGAAGCTCGGCGTGCCCACCTACGTCTCCCCGTCCGACTGCGCCGGCAAGGACAACTCGGGCGGCGGCGACGGCAAGCGCGACAAGCCGCTGGACATCGACGCCGTCTACGGCGAGGTGCGGGACCTCGCCACCGTGTTCGGAGTCAAGGACCGCGGTGACAAGCTCGTGGCCTCCCTCCAGCAGCGGATGAAGAAGGCCACGCGGGGCGTCGACGCCTCCGACGTCTCCCTGATGTACTGGTTCGCCAACTCCGAGTCGCCCTACCTGGCGGGCTGCTGCGGAGCGCCCGGCATCATGACCCGCGCCCTCGGCGCCAAGAACGTCTTCGACGACACGCACGAGGAATGGCCGCAGGTCAACTGGGAGACGGTCGCCGACCGCAACCCCGACGTCCTGGTCATCGGCGATCTGACCCGCGACTCGGAGACCGCCGAGTCGGCGAAGCGCAAGATCGCCTTCCTGGAGTCCAACCCGGCCACCAAGAACATGGACGCCGTCAAGAACAAGCGGTACGTGCTGCTCAGCGGGCAGGCCATGAACCCGACCATCCGCACGGTCGAGGGCGTGGAGAAGGTCGCGGCCGGACTGCGTGAGTTCGGGCTCGTGAAGTGACCCTCCGCGGACCGGCGCTCGGTGTCGCGGGCGCCCTGCTGCTGATGGTCTCCGTGGCCCTGGCGATCACCATCGGACCGGCCGACATCCGGGTCGGGGACGTCTGGTCCGTCGTCGCCTCCCACCTCGGGATCGGCAGCTCCGACCTGACGCCGATCCGGGACGGCATCGTCTGGCAGCTGCGGCTGCCGCGCACCCTGCTCGCGGCCGTCTGCGGGGCCGGCCTCGCCGTGTGCGGAGCGGTGATGCAGTCGCTGCTGCGCAACCCGCTGGCCGACCCGTTCGTGCTCGGGGTGTCCTCGGGCGCCTCCACCGGCGCGGTCGTCATCGTCGTGCTGGGCGTGGGTGGCGGTGTCGTCTCGGTGTCCGCGGGCGCGTTCCTCGGAGCCCTGGTTTCCTTCGCGCTGGTCCTGCTGCTCAGCCACACCCTCGGCGACACCACCGACCGGGTCGTCCTCGCGGGCGTCGCCGCCATGCAGCTCTTCTCCGCGCTGACCTCGTTCGTCGTACTGACCGCCGCCGACGCCGAGACGACCCGGGGCGTGCTGTTCTGGCTCCTGGGCTCGCTCGGCGGCGCCGGCTGGACCGATGTGTGGCTGTGCTTCGCCGTCCTGGCCGTGGCGCTGGTGGTGTGCCTGTCGTACGCCCGTACCCTCGACGCCTTCGCCTTCGGGCAGGACGCGGCGGCCGCGCTCGGGGTGTCCGTGGCCCGCACCCGCCTGGTGCTGCTGTGTGTCACGGCCCTGCTCACGGCCGCGCTGGTCAGCTCGGCCGGGGCGATCGGCTTCGTCGGGCTGGTCCTGCCGCACGCCGCCCGGGCCCTGGCCGGACCCGGGCACGCCCGGCTGCTGCCGGTCACCGCCCTCGCCGGCGCGGTGTTCCTGGTCTGGGTCGACACCCTGGCCCGTACGGTCCTGGATCCGCAGGAGGTGCCGGTGGGGGTCGTGACCTCGCTGATCGGGGTGCCGGCGTTCGTGGCGGTGCTCTACCGGACGCGGAGGGTGCGATGACCGGGACACACGTCAGTGAGACGGAAAAGCCGGTGCGGGCTGCCGGGCTCCGGGCGGACCGGGTCAGCCGCCGTACCGACGGGCGCCTCATCCTCGACGGCGTCGTCCTCGCGCCCGAACCCGGCACCACCGTCGGCGTCCTCGGCCCCAACGGCTCCGGCAAGTCCACGCTGCTGCGGCTGCTGGCCGGGCTGCTCACACCGACCGCCGGAGTCGTCACCCTCGACGGCACCCCGCTGGGCGACCTGCCCCGCCGTACCGTCGCCCGCCGCCTCGCCACGGTCGAGCAACAGGCCGACACCCAGGTCGAGCTGACGGTGCTGGACGTCGTACGGCTGGGCCGGATCCCGCACCGCCGGGCCTGGACACCCGCCTCGGCGGACGACGAGCGGGCGATCCACGCCGCCCTGGAGCGCACCGGCCTCGCCGCCCGGGCCGGCCAGCCCTGGCACACCCTCTCGGGCGGCGAACGCCAGCGGGTGCAGATCGCCCGCGCGCTCGCGCAGGAACCCCGGGAACTCCTCCTGGACGAACCCACCAACCACCTCGACATCCACCATCAGCTGGACCTGCTCGCCCTGGTCACGGGTCTGCCGGTCACCACCGTCGTCGCGCTGCACGACCTCAACCTCGCGGCGATGTACTGCGACCGGGTCGTCGTCCTGCGCGGGGGGACGGTCGTGGCGGGCGGTGCTCCGGGGGACGTCCTCACGGAGGAGCTCATCGCGGAGGTGTACGGGGTGCGGGCCGCCGTCAGCCGTGAGGGGCCCGAACAGCGGCCTCATGTGCGCTTCCTGGGCACGCTGGCCTGAGGCCCGCCGGCCCGCGTGGCGGGCACGCCATTGGTGGGGCGATTCCCGCCACGGTGGCCGGAAATCGCCAAACATGCCTGCGTGTGCCCGCCCGCACGCCTACGCTCGCCTCGTGCTGCGCATCATCGACGCCCGTACCGGCGAGCCGGTCGACGCCGCCCCGGCCCGCCGGGGCCTGACCCGTGTCGAGGTGCACGCGCCCGGCTTCGACACGACGAACCTCCGGGTGCTGCTCGTCGCGGACCTGCTCGTCCGGGCCCTGGAACTCGGCGGCACCCCGGTGTGGGCGCTGCTGACCGGAGGACGACGACAGGCCGAGCTGCGGTCGCAGGCCACCGCCCTCGGCATCCGGCCGTTCGAGGACAGCCCCGACGTGAGTGCCGGGCTGGGCGAGGCCCAGGTCATCCATGTGGCCGTCGAGGGCGGGGCGGCGACCGGCGGTGTACGGATCGAGGTCGCCCCCGCGCACATAGACGGTGCCCCCGCGCACCCCGGGAACCCGGGCACACCGGACGGCACCGGCATCGACCCCGGTGTCCTGCGCCTCGCCCTCCTCGCCCGGCACCACAGCGCCCCGGCCCTGCTGGAGGCGGCGGCGTTCGACGAGGCCCGGGGCACCCTCGCCCGGTGGCGCGGTGCGGTCGCGCGCTGGGCCCGGCGGCCCTCGCGGCCCGTCCCCGACGAGGTGCGCGGGCGGCTGCGTGACGCCTGGGAGGACGACCTGGACGTGCCCCGGGTCCTGGACGTCCTGCGCCATGTCGAGAACGAGCCGGAGCTGCCCGACGGCGCGCGCTTCGAGACGTACGCGTACGCCGACCGGCTCCTCGGCCTCGACCTCACCCGCGAGCTGGGATTCCCGTCATGATCGAGCGCGCCGGAGCCGGCCCACTGCGCCGCCTGGTCGTCCTGCGGCACGCCAAGTCCGCCTGGCCCGTGGACGTCGCCGACCATGAACGCCCCCTCGCCCCGCGCGGCCGCCGGGACGCCCCCGCCGCCGGGCGCGCCCTGGCCGAGGCCGACTGCCTGCCGGACCTCGCGCTGTGCTCCACCGCCGTACGCGCGCGCCGGACCTGGGAGCTGGCCGCCGGCCAGTGGGGCACGCCCCCGCCGGTCCGCCACGACCGGCGGCTGTACGCCGCCGGCCCCTCCGGCCTGCTCGCCGTCGCGCACGAGGTGCCACCCGAGGTCGAGACGCTGCTGCTGATCGGGCACAACCCCGGCCTGGAGGAACTGGTCCTGGCGCTCGCCGCCGACGGCCTCGACGACACCCTGGAGCGGGTCCGTACGAAGTTCCCCACCTCGGCGGTCGCCGTCCTGTCCTGGCGCGGCATGACCTGGCGGTCCCTCACCCCCGGCACCGCGCTGCTCACGTCCGTGATCGTGCCCCGGGGCCGGAAGGAGAAGTAGCCGCGGACCGGTCCGGGCCGCTGCCGGGCGCCCGCATAGGCTGGACGGATGCAGGACGAATACCGCACGGTCGCCCGCTCGGGCGTGCACGAGACCGAGGTCAACCGTTCCCGCTTCCTGTGCGCCCTCGCCCCGGCGGCCACCGAGCAGGAGGCCCAGGAATTCATCGCCACGGTCCGCAAGGAGCACGCCGCCGCCAGCCACAACTGCTGGGCCTACGTCATCGGCGCCGACGCCTCGGTCCAGAAGGCGAGCGACGACGGCGAACCCGGCGGCACCGCCGGCGTCCCCATGCTGCAGATGCTGATGCGCCGTGACATGCGGTACGTCGTCGCCGTCGTCACCCGCTACTACGGCGGCGTCAAGCTCGGCGCCGGCGGCCTCATCCGGGCGTACGGCGGAGCGGTCGGCGAGGCCCTGGACACCCTCGGCTCGCGTACCCGCCGCAGGTTCCGCCTGGCCACCGTCACCGTCGACCACCTGCGGGCGGGCAAACTGGAGAACGACCTGCGCACCACCGGCCGCGAGGTGCGGGACGTGCGCTACGGCGAGGCGGTCACGATCGAACTGGCCCTCCCGGACGCCGATGTGGACGCCTTCCGGGCGTGGCTCGCCGACACGACCGCCGGGACGGCCGGGTTCGAACCGGGCGGGGAGGCGTACGGCGACGCCTGACGCGCGGTCGGCCGCCGCCCGGCGGCCGAGCGACGGCGCGCGGAGCACTGCCGGGGCCGTGGCGCGCGGGGACGTTCTCTACTGCCTTGGCCGGGCCGGTGAAGGGGCGGTTTCGGTGTACGGGGGGCTGCGGGCGGAGGTTGTCGGTCCGTGTGGCGGATGTCGCTGCCGCTGCCGCTGCCGCCCGAGGCCGGCCCGGCGGCCGAGCGACGGCCCGCGGAGCACTGCCGGGGCCGTCGCACGCGGGGACCTGCTCCGCCGCCTCGGCCGGGCCGTCTGCCGCGGGTGGAGGCTACCGGTCCGTGCGGCGGACGCGGCCGGCGTCGCTGTCGCTGCGGTGCGCGTCGGCGCCCGCGAGCTCGTCCGGGTGCACGGCGGGGCGATCGTCCCGGGCGCGGACATCCTCGGCATCCGCTCCCGCCGCCTGTGCGCCGGCGGGGACGCGGCCCAGCCGCACGGCGAGCAGTGCGGTGCCGACCGCGAGTGCCGCGAGGACGTACGCGGTGAGGTCGAAGGCCTCCGCGAAGTCGGCCATGCCGGTGTTCGGACCCGGCGCTTGTGGATTGGTACCCAGGAAGCCGCGGTACAGGGCCCCGATGACCGCTACACCGAAGGCCATTCCCGCCTGGGTGACGGTGTTCAGCACACCCGATCCGGCGCCGGCGTCATCCGGGTGGACCCGGGACAGGACGGTGTCCACCAGGGGCGCGACGACCAGGCCCTGCCCGAATCCGGAGACGCCCATCACCGCGGCGAGCCCGATCGCCTGGCTGGTGCCGTCCAGGCCCGTGACGGCGGGCACGGCCGCGAGCGAGACCGCCATGACGAGCCCGCCCGCCACCGACACCCCGATGCCGAACCGGGCGGCGAGCCTGCGGCAGGCCGCCGAGGCGGCGATGAAGCCGAGGCCGAGCGGCACGAAGACCATGCTCGCGGCCAGCGGCGTCAGCCGGAGGCCCGACTGGAGGTGGTAGGTGAGGACCAGGAACAGCCCGGCGTTGCCGGAGAAGAACAGCAGCACGGTGCCCATGCTCAGCGGGAAGCCCTTGGCCCGCAGCAGCCGGCTCGGCAGCAGCGGGTCGTTGCCCCGGTCCTCCGTCCGGCGCTCCCAGCGAAGGAAGGCCACGGCACCGGCCGCGCTGAGCGCGAAGCAGCCGTACGTCCACCAGGGCCAGCCGTGCTCACCGCCGAGGATCAGCGGGATGAGCACGAGCGGCAGCAGCACGGCGGTGAAGACGGCGCCGGCGATGTCGAGTCGCGGCAGGTCGGCGCTGCGGCTCTCGGTGACGGCGGGTACGGCCGCGCACAGGATCGCCGCGCCGATCGGCACGTTGATCAGGAAGATCATGCGCCAGCCCAGACCGGCCACGTCGAGGTCGAGCAGCAGGCCGCCGCCGACGAGGCCGGCGATGACGCCCGCGCCGATGGAGGCACCGTAGGCCCCGACAGCCCGGGCCCGGTCGCGCTCGTACACGAAGACGGCCCGGATGAGGGAGAGCACCTGCGGAGTCATCACGGCGGCCGACAGGCCCTGCAGGACCCGGGCCGCGATCAGCGTGGCCGGGCTGGGCGCGAGCGCGCACAGCAGGGAGGTCAGGGTGAAGGCGGCCACCCCGTACTGGAAGGCGCGCTTGCGGCCGATCCGGTCGCCGAGCCGGCCGCCGGTTACCATGCCCGCTGCGTAGGCGATCACGTAACCGTCGATGACGAACTGGAGTTGGCCGAACCCAGCGTTCAGGTCCGCCTGGATCCCCGGAGCCGCGACGTTCACGATGAACATGTCGATCTGGCTCATGAACATCGCGAGCAGGACCACGGTGAGTCCCGCCCAGTCCCGCCCGGTGGCCCGGGGAGGGCCGGTCGCGGTGGCGGCCCCGGCCTCCGCCCCGGCCTTCGGGCTCGCTTTCCGTGTCTCTGTGCGCATATCACCACTCGGTTTCGACGGTGCGCCGAAGCGCGCATGTTTAGTGCTAAATTCAGATCTAAATATAGCAGGTCAGTGTGGAGGGTGAGCTCATGAGGGCATCAGAGGAAAGCGATCGCAGGCCGGCGGGAGACGATCCGGCGGACGCCATCGCGGCCGCCTGGAGCCGCGAGCGGCCCCAGACTCCGGTGGGCTCCATCGGTGTGGTCACGAGGATCTGGCAGCTCGCCAAGCACTTCGGCGACGACCGCCGACGGGTGCTCGCCGAGGCGGGGGTCGACCCGGCCACTCTGGACCTGCTCAGCGTGCTGCGCCGCGGCGGGCCGCCCTACACCCTGAGCACCCGGGACCTCGCGGCGCACTCCCTGGTCACCGCGGGGGCCATCTCGCAGCGGGTCGCGCGCGCCGAGCGCGACGAACTGGTCACCCGCCGCCCCGCCCCCGGCCGCAGCCGCGCGGTCCTGGTCGAACTGACCCCGGCCGGACACGAGCTGGTGGAGCGCACCGTGGACCGGGTGCTCGCCCGCGAGGCACAGCTCCTGGAACGCCTGGGCCCGCAGCGGCGCGAAGCACTCGCCGAGCTGCTGCGCGAGCTGCTCGACGACGTGCAGGACGAACTGGATGTGCGGGGGGTCTCCCACGTGGGGCACGAGGGCCTGGAAGGCTGAGCCCCGGCGTCCCCGGCCGGGAACATCGCCCTGTTCCCGGCCGGGGACGGCTCAGTAGCCGTAGGCGCTCGGCGCGTTCTGGCCGCCGTCCACCGGGATGTTCGCGCCGTTGACGGCCCGTGCCCGGTCCGACAGCAGGAAGGCGATCACCTCGGCCACGTCCCGCGGATCGACCAGACGGCCGCCGGGGAACTCCTTCTCGAACGCCCGGTAGGCCCGGGGATCCTCGTCCCGGAGCCTGGCCCAGCCCTTGCCCTCGATCAGCATCGAGCCGGGCGACACGGAGTTGACCCGGACCCCTCGCGGCCCCAGCTCACGGGCGAGGGAGGCGGCCATGTGGATCTGCGCGGCCTTGGCCGCCGCGTACTGCGCGGGCGGGGCGGGCTTCCAGCCGGAGACGGAGGAGACCAGCACGGCACTGCCCCCGGTCCCGGCCAGCTGGTCGGCCGCCTCGCGCAGGGCGATCGCCGGATGGGTGACGTTCAGTCGGCACGTCAGGTCCCAGTCGGACGCCTCCGTTTCGCGCAGGTCCGCGCCGCGCGCCCCGCCCGCGACGGTCACGAGGCCGTCCACCCGGCCGAGCCGGGCGGCCGACTCCCGTACGAACGCGGTGAGGGCGGACTCGTCGAGCACGTCCAGCCGCTCCGTGCGGAGCGTGCGCCCGTGCCGGGCACGCACCTCCTCGGCCACGTCCTTCAACGAGGCGGCGTCGCGGCCGCACACGGCGAGATCGCACCCCTGCGCGGCGAGCCGGAGCGTGGTCTCCCGCCCGAGCCCCCGGCTGCCGCCGGTCACGATCACCGCCCTTCCGGAGGCCCCGGGACGGCCCACCCCCTGTGTGCCGCCCAGACCGTCCGTGTCGTCCACGCCGTTCACGCTCCTCTCTCCCGTGCTGTCGGCCCCCGTCCGTGTCGCCCGCTCGCCGCCCGGGCGCCCGGGCGGCCCCGCGGCAGTGGTCAGCCCGTCCTCGCCGGGTCCCGCACGATGTACGCCGAGAGGATCTCGTCGATACGGTCCAGCACAGCCTGCTCCAGGCGCACACCGGAAGCCGCGGCGTTCTCCTTGACCTGCTCGGGACGGCTCGCGCCGATGATGGCCGCCGAGACGGAGGGGTTGTTCAGGACCCAGGCGACGGCGAGCTGGCTCATCGTCAGCCCGAGGTCGGAGGCGACCGGCCCCAGCTCCTGGACGGCCCGCAGCGCCCCCTCGTCGTTCATCCAGTGGCCGACCAGCATGTCGACGAAGCCCTTGCCGGCCTCGGCGTCGGCCCGGGAACCCGCGGGTGCCGCGGCGCCGGGCAGGTACTTGCCGCTCAGGATGCCCTGGGCCAGCGGCGACCAGACGACCTGGCCGAGTCCCTCCCGCTCGCACGCGGGCACGACCTGTGACTCGATGACCCGCCACAGCATGGAGTACTGCGGCTGGCTGGCCACCAGCGGGACGCGCAGTTCCCTGGCGAGGCCGGCGGCGCGGCTGATCTGCTCGGCGGTCCACTCGCTCACCCCGATGTAGAGGACCTTGCCGGAGCGGACCAGGTCCGCGAAGGCGAGCATGGTCTCCTCGAGCGGAACGGCCGGGTCGTAGCGGTGCGCGTAGTAGAGGTCCACGTAGTCGGTGCCCAGCCGGCGCAGCGACCCCTTGCAGCCCTCGACGACGTGCTTGCGGGACAGGCCGCGGTCGTTGGGTCCCGGCCCCACCGGGTGGCACACCTTGGTGGCGAGCACGAGGCCCTCGCGCCGCTGACCGGCGAGCGCCTTGCCGAGCACGGTCTCGGCCCGGGTCTCGGAATACACGTCGGCCGTGTCGAACGTGGTGATGCCCGCGTCGAGCGCGGCGCGCACACAGGCGTGCGCGGCCTCCTCGTCGATCTGGGCACCGTGGGTGATCCAGTTGCCGTAGGCGATCTCGCTGATCACGAGGCCGCTGTGGCCGAGCCGGCGGAACTCCATGTGCTGTCCCCTTCTCTTCTTCTTCTCTTCTTCGGTCTCTCGTTCTTCTCTCGGATCGGGATGCCGCCGAGAGGCCCGGCGGAGCGCGGGCGCGCGCGGTGGCGCGCCGCCTCACAGCAGTGCCGCCGTACGGGTCACCACCTCACCGGCCTGGTGCGGACTCAGCCGCGGATCGCAGGCCGACTCGTAGCGGGGCAGGGGAGTGGCCGAGGCCAGCTCCGCCGCCGTGTCGACGCACTCGGTGACAGGGCCGTGGGCCGTCTCCAGCATCAGACCGGCCGGACGCAGGCCGTGCGCGTGCAGCGCCGACACGAAGCCCTCGATCTCCGCCACGACGTCTCCGACCACGCGGCTCTTCTGCCCGGCACCGTTGACCCGGGTGTTGCCGTGCATCGGGTCGCAGATCCAGGCCACGCCGGCGGCCTCGTCGCCGAGCGCCCCCAGCAGGGAGGTCAGTTTCGGGACGATGTCGTCCCGGCCCATGCGCACGATCAGGGAGAGCCTGCCGGGACGGCGTGGATCGCCGAGCATCCGCACCAGCGTGCGGACGTCCTCGAGCGAGGCCTCGGGACCGATCTTGACCCCGACCGGGTTGCTGATCGACGCCGCGAACTGCACGTGCTGGTGGTCGGGCTGACGCGTCCGGTCGCCGACCCACAGGAAGTGGCCCGAGGAGCCGTAGCGCCCTCCGTCCGCGTCGGGGCGCACCAGGGCCTGCTCGTACTCCAGCAGCAGCGCCTCGTGGCCCGCGTAGGTGCGCTGCGACGCCGTCCGCCCGGCCAGGCCCATGTCCCGTTCGAGCAAGGTGCTCAGGGTGGTGCCGGCGTTGCGGTGGGCCAGCAGCAGACGGGACGGGAGCGCGGTGCGCGCCGCCTGGCTGGGCTCGGGGGCGTTGACGGCGTCGCCGCGGTACACGGGCAGCACGGTGCCGTCGGGCAGGGTCTCGGTCGGGCTGGAGCGCGGCTTGGCGTACTGCCCGGCGATCCGCCCCATCCGGACGGCGGGAAGACCGCTGGCGTCGGTGAACTCGTCGGCCAGCCGGTGCAGTTCGTCCGTCTTGGCGAGGACGGTCTCGGGGTTGGCGTCCGAGAACCGCTCGGCGCACTCTCCGGCCTGCAGCACGAAGGCCTCGCCGCGGGCGGCCCGCCCGAGTTCGGCGGTGAGGTCGGCGCAGGCGGTGGCGTCCACCAGGGGAGGCTTGGCCTCCAGGGAGAGCAGGACGTCCTTGAGTTCGTCGAGCGAGGCCCATTCGGGCTGCTGAAGGGCACGGGCCGGCAGCAGCAGGCGCGTGGCGGTCATGGTTCCTCCATGGAAGTGGGCGTCACGCCGCCGCGGTGCGAGGGGCGTCCGCGGCGGTGGCGTCGGGGTCGGGGTCGGTGACGGCGAGCGGCAGGAATCGGGCCCGGGCCCGCCCGGCCGCCCGGGTGATCTCCGGCGCGAGCGGACGGTCCCGGTCCAGGGGCGGGAACTCCTCCCGCAGCTCCCGCCACAGCCGCCCCTCCTCCCGGTCCTGGTGCCCCGTCAGATGGGCGAGCTGGTTGACGGCGAGGAGCAGCGAGCCGAGGATCCACCAGGCCCGTTCGGTCATCTGGGCCAGGGCGTTGGCGCTGTTGAGGGCGAGCGGGACCTGGTCCTGGTTGTGCAGATTGGTCGGTACGGCAGTGAAGGACGCCGGATGGCCCAGCTGGCGCAGCCGGCTCAGATGGGAACTCGCGGCGATCTGCACTCCGGCGAAGCCGCTCCCGGCGCCGGGCCGTGGCGTCAGCAGCGGCGGCAGACTGCCGTTGGCGGCCGGGTCCAGCACCAGGGCGAGCTGCCGCTCCAGCAGGTAGGCCACCTGGTGGACACAGCCGGCGTGCGTCTCGGAGACGAACGCCACGGGCGCGGCGTGGAAGTTGCCGCCGTGCAGCAGGGTGCCGTCGACGAGCACGGGGTTGTCGCTGCACCCCTCGGCCTCGTCGGCCAGGACCGAGCCCTGGAGGTCCAGTTGGTCCAGGACGGCGCCCAGGACCTGTGGGGCGCACCGCAGCGAATAGCGCTCCTGGAGCGGCCGGTCCGGGCCGGGGGCCGTGCCGGTCCCGGCGCCCGATGCGATGCGTTCGGCCCGGATCCACGCGGCGGCCGTGCGCTGCCCGGGCTGGTTGCGCACGCGCTGCAGAGCGTCCTCGTAGGGTTCGCCCGAGGCGCTGAGCAGCGCCGCCGTACGGCCGGTGACCACCGCGGCGGCCCGGGTGAGCGCGCTGATCTCCCGGTGGGTGTGCAGGGCGCGGGCCAGGCAGGCGCTGCTGCCGTTGACGAAGGCGAGCGCGGACCGGGCCTCCCACACGACGGGCGGCAGGCCCAGGGCGGCCAGTGCGGCCGGCGCGTCCTCGCGCCGCCACTCGCCCCCGGGGCCCCGGCACCATGCCTGGCCGGCGCCGTCCGCGGCGAACGCCAGCGCGGCGTGGGCGAGCGGTACCAGGTCGCCGCTCGCGCTCAGGCTGCCCTCGCTCGGCACCACGGGGACGAACCCCGCGTTCAACAGGCCGGCGAGGCGCTGCCATGTCTCCGGCGCGACGGCGGAGTGCCCCAGGGCCATGCCGCGCAGCCGCAGCCAGACCATGGTGCGGGTCACCTCGGGCGGCAGCGGATCCCCCTGCCCGGTGGCCAGGTGGGAGATGAGGCCCGCCCCCTGTCGGGCCGGGTCCGGGTCGGCGGGATGGTCCACCAGCGGTCCAAAACCGTGGGTGACCCCGTAGACGTGCCGGGACCCATCGAGGCCTGCCAGGGTGCGGCGGGCCGCCGCCATACGGGCCTGTTCGGCGGCTGTCGCCTCCAGCGGGGCGGTCGTGCGGTCCAGCAGGTCGCGCACCAGGGTGTCGGGCGACCGTTCGGCGTCGGATGGGCGGGACAGGGACATGACTGCCTTCCGTCGTCCTGGTGGGGGCGGATGTGGGGCCCGCCGCCTCAGCTCGGCCGGAAGCCGAGCGGGCCGACCGCCTCCTCCAGCAGCGCGGCCAGCCGGATCAGCAGCGGTTCGTGGTCGCGGCGGGCGATGAGCTGGACGCACAGCGGCGCTCCGCGCTCGTCCCGGGCGACCGGCAGGGTGAGCGCGGGCAGCCCGGCGAAGCTGGCCAGTGGTGTGTAGGCCACCCGCAGGTCGTAGTCGGGGTCCTGAGGGGCCGGGATGGTCGAGACCCGGGCGTCGGCGGCGGCCAGGTCCGGCGGTGCGGCCGGGTCCAGCGGCAGCAGCCAGGCGTCGACGCCCGCGTCGTCGAAGCCGGCCTCGACCGTGGCGCGGGTGTGCGCCAGGCGCTCCAGGATCCAGGCGTAGCGGTCGTCCTGGACCTTCGCGCCCACCTCGAGCGCGCCTCGGGTGGTCTCGTGCAGGTCGGCGGGCACCCACGGCCGCCACACCTGGTAGGCGTCCCAGGCCTGCCGCGCACACAGCTCCCAGGCGGGTCCGCGCAGCGCCCACAGGTCGTCGACCCGCACCGGACCGAGCCGCTGACCGCTCGCCTCCAGCCGTTCGCAGGCCGTCTCCAGCGCCCCGCGCATGGCGGGACCGCAGGCGCCCTCGGGCCCTTCGGCGTTCGCGACGACACCGATCCGGTACGGGCCCTCGCCTGCCGGGCGCTGCGTGCCGAGCCGGTCGAGCCCGAGGAGCGGCCACAGGTACGCCAGGTCCGCCGCGCTGCGGGTGACCCAGCCGAGCGCGTCCATCGGTGGGGAGAGCGGGAAGACCCCCTCCAGCAGGGAGACGCGCTGCGTCATCCGCAGTCCCACCGTCGCGCACTGCCCGGCGGGCCAGCGCACCGAGCCCAGCACGTCCGTGCCGAGACCGAGGTCGCAGATGCCGGCGGCCACCGACACGGCGGTACCGGTGCTGGAACCACCCGGGTCGATGTGCGGAACGTAGGGGTTGACGCACTCCGACCCCACCCCGATGTTGAGTTCGGTGGTGACGACCTTGGCGGTCACGGCCGCGAGTCCGGGCGGCAGGGCGGCGATCGCGGGGGTCGAGACCCGGGCGTGGTGCCGGTGGCCGCGCAGGCCCAGCCGGGTGGGGAGGCCGGCCACGTCCACGGTGTCCTTGACCCCCACGCGCACGGGTGCCGCGTCCGTGCCGAGCGGGGCGCGCTGGACGGTCGCCCGGTAGCGGGCGTCGGCCCGGTCGGACCAGTCGGCCTCCGCGGTGCGCCACTCCTCGGCGGTCAGCGTGCCCCGGGAGCGGGCCGCCACCCGCTCCGGCAGCGGGAGCGCCATCGGCGTGCCGGGCCGCGGCGCCTCGGGGGGTGAGTTCCAGTGCGCCCGGTGGGCGTAGGCGGTGATGGCGTCCTGCGGTGTGGGGGCGTCAGACATGCTCGGCCTCCTGGGCGGGGCGTGCGGTGGCGGTGAGCTCGGCGGTGAGGACCTTGCCGGTGGCGCTGCGGGGGATACGGGGCACGCGATGCACGGCCCGTGGGGCGGGCAGCCCCGAGGGAAGCCGGCCCAGCCGCCGGCGCAGGGCCGCCGGGTCGACCGGTCCGGGTCCGGCGTAGAACACCTCGTAGTGCTCTCCCCGGACCGGGTCGCTGACGGGCGCGCAGACGAGGTCCAGGCCGGGGCAGCGGTCGCGCGCCAACTCCTCCACGCGGGTCAGGTCGCAGCGCACCCCGTTCACCTTGACCAGCCGCGACGCCCGCCCCACATGGTGGAAGGTGCGCGGCGTCACCGGCGCGACGAGATCGGGCAACTCCCAGTCGTCCGGGGGCGTTTCGGCGCCTGTACGGCGGGCCATCCGGGGACCGGCGACCCTCAGGCGCTGGACCCTTCCGTCGCCGTCCGCGATCCCGCCGGGCAGCACCTCCACGTCGGGCAGCAGGCGCCAGGGCAGGCCTCCCGTGTGTTCGCCGGCGACGGGGCGGTGGGCGACGGCTCCGGTCTCGGTGGAGCCGAGCAGCTCGTGCGCCCGGAAGCCGGTGTCCGAAAGGCGTTCGGCGACCTGGTGGGCCGCCGGTGTGGCCGGGCCGGTGCTGTGCAGGGCCGTCACCCGGCCGTGCCGTGCCAGGGCCGCCGTGTGCCGGGAGAGCAGCTGCCAGGTGGAGGGCAGACAGACCAGCAGCGTGGGAACGCCGTCGTCGAGCGGGGGCACGGTGAGAGGCTCGTCCCACAGCCCGGACACCGGGACGTCCTCGAGCCGGGGCAGTTCGTGCCCGTAGAGCCTGCCGTAGAGGTGGCCGGGAGGCGCGTACGACACGATGCGGCCGAACCGGGCGGAACCCAGCACCACGTCGTGCACCAGTGCCGCCTCGGCCTGTAACTGGGCCTCCGTGCGCAGCCAGGTCACGGGCGGGCCGGTGCTGCCGGAGGTGGCGAAGGCGATGTCCGGCACGGTCAGCTCCCGAGCCCGAGGGCCGCCGTGTCCTCCAGGCGCTCGTGGGTGAAGCGCACCATCCGCTCCACGCTGGAGAACCAGAACCGGACGTCGTCGGCGACGAAGTCCACCTCGATGCCGAACTCGCTCTCGATGGCGGAGATGCACTCTATGGCGGTGAGGCTGTCGTAGCGCTCACCGAGCGCCGACTGGAGTTCGGCGTCGGAGGCGACGTCGGTGAAGGCGTCGCCGATGCGGGTGGCCAGGACGGTCCGGGTCCGGTCGTGGATCTCTTCGGGGGAGGGGAGGGTCGTGGTCATGGTCGTACTCCTTGCTGGTGGCGCATGGGGAAAATCGAGCAGTGGGACTGGGGGGGGAGCCCGTGGGGTCAGACCGCGGCGGCCGGCGCGGGCCCCACGGGGGTGCCGTCGGCCCGGCACAGTCCCTCGCCGGCGCCGAGGTAGACATCGGAGGGCGAGGTGGGCCGGAACTCCAGGTAGCAGAAGGGAGTTCGGGCATCGGCACCGAGCGCCTCGGTGACGCACCGGGCGAGCCCGTCGCGGAAGGCGTCGTCACGGTCGGGGCCCACACAGCACGTCACCGACGCGTGGCGCGGGCCGGGGGCGTCGGTGTCCCCGTCGTACGGCAGGGCCTCGACCGGCATGCCGCCGGAGAAGACCGTGCTCTCCTCGGTGGGTTCAAAACGCACGACGACGTGACCGGCCCGGACGCCCTGGGCGGTGAGCCAGCGGGTGAGGCGCAGCGCGACGGCGCGACGGCGGGGTACGGGGAGTTCGGGGGTACGGATGGTGATCGTGGGCACGAGTTCTCCCGTTCGGCGGTTCAGGACAGGGCGAGGGCCGGCAGCGCGCCGGGGTTCGCGGCCAGGCGTCGGGCCAGCAGGGTGCCGAGACAGTCGGCGAGCGGCCCTCCGCCGCCGGGGGCCAGTGGGCTCCACGCGGTGCCGTCGGCGCCGCGCACCCGGTCGGTGAACGCGCGGAGGTGCCCGGTGTCGAGGGCGATCCCGGCCCGGTCGGCCGCCAGCACCGCCTCGTAGGTGGACAGCAGGTCGGGGACCCGGTTGCCCTCGCCCGCGTAGCCGCCGCCCCGTACGCGATGGCGGGCGAGCAGGACGCCGACGGCCTCGCGGGCCTCGGCGGGCGGGGCGATGCCGGGGCCGAGGAGCAGCCGGACGCGCTGGGCCTGCAGGGCCGGGCGCAGGCCCGGGTCGGCGCCCGGCACGTTGCCGTGCGCGAACGGCTCCCCGTCGTGGGTACGGCAGGAGTCGACGAAGGCGAGGACGCCCGTCAGGTCGAGGCCGAGCCCGTCCGGTCCGCCGAGCAGCGCCGCCGTCTCCACGGCGGCGGCCGTGGACACCAGGTCGGATCCGCGCCCCTCCCAGTAGCCGAACCCGCCGTCGGCGTTCTGGAGACCGGCCAGCCAGTCGGCGATCCGGTGCCGGGCCGCCCGGTCCTCGGCGAACGCTCCGGCCGCGAGGGCCCACAGGGTGCAGCGCACCTCACTGCCCCGGCCCGGCATGTACATCACACCGCCCTCGTTGGGCAGTTGGCAGCCCTCAAGCCAGCGCACCTCGTCCGGGCGCGGGGACGCGGGGCCGGCCGAGAGCACGGCGGCGGCCGTGGACAGGGCGTCGGCCGCGGCCGGGGGCTCCCGGTAGGTGTAGCCGCCCCCGGCGACGCCCAGTTCGGCGATGCGGGCGGTGACGGCGTCGGCGACGGGGGCGAGCGGCGCGCCGAGCGCCTTGAGCGTGCCCACGGCGCAGAAGGAGGCCCACACGTCCTCGACGTCGTACCCCTCCCAGCGGACGAAGGCGCCGGAGGGACCGCGGCGGCGCATGACCCACTCCTGGCAGCCGTCGGGATCGCGCGGAGCCCGGCCGAGCGCCGCGAGCGCGCCCACGGCCCGGTACGTGGCCCACAGGCAGGGCACTTCGGCGGCGGGAGCGAACCGGAAGCCGCCCTCGTCGCCCTGGCGGGCGCGCAGCCAGGCGGTGAGCGCCTCCTCGTCCCAGGGCGGCGCTCCCCGGGCCCCGTTGTCCGTGGCGGCCCGCCAGGCCATCACCCCGTAGTAGCAGGCCCGTACGTCGGCCTTGCCGCGCCGGGCGTCCTCGGGGGACCAGCTCAGCCCGCCCCCGGCGCACTGGAGCCGGCTCAGCCAGTCCAGCAGCCGGGCGCGGTCGGGCACCGGGCCGCCGCACAGCTCGACGGCCGTGCGGGCGGAGAAGTGGGTGGCCCACACGTCCGGGGCCTGCCCCGGGAGCATCGCGTAGGCGTCGCCGGACCAGGTGCGTTCCAGCCAGCGTGCGGTGGCCTCGGTGCCGGGCACCGGGCGGCCCATGTCGCGCAGCGCCTGGGTGCAGTAGAAGGTGGCCCAGGCGTCGGAGAGCATGCCCCGGCTCCAGGCGTAACCGCCGTCAGCGTTGCGCCGGCCGGTCAGGTAGGCGGCCGTGCCGTCCGGGTCGGTGATCGTGTCCGTGCGGTCCAGCCAGCCCAGCGTCCGCACGGCCGCGTAGGTGCACCACAGGTCGGGTTCGCCCCCGGACACACCCCGGCCCTGCGGCGCGCGGGGGGAGGTCGTCGTCGCGGTGGCGGTCATCGCGCGACCTCCACTTCCCGGATGTTGGACCGCTTCCAGCTCTTCTGCGAGGCGCCGCTCTTGGTGTTCGCGGGCAGGGAGTTGACGAAGACCACACCGTCCCAGCGCAGCCCCAGCAACTCCTCGGACCGGGCCTGGACGCGCCGGCACTCCTCGGGCTCGCCGTCCCGCCCGGCGCCGATGCCGCGCTCCAGGAGCAGCCGCGCGTAGGTGCCCTCGCTGTCCACCTCCAGCAGGTAGCCGGTGGCGTCGGTGACGCCGTAGACGACCTCCTCGACGGCACGGACGGACAGCGGTGTGCCGCGTACCCGCAGGCCGTCGCTCGAGCGGCCGTGGACGGTGATCCCGGGCGCCGCGTTGCCGCACGGGCAGTCCGTCGCCACGGACACCTCGTCGCCGGTGTCGAGCCGCAGCAGCGGCCTGGCGTGTGCGTTGAGCGGGGTGACGACGAGCCGTCCCCGTTCGTGCCCGCCCCGGTCGTGCAGCGGGACGACGCCCTCGGGCGTGGCGAGCTCGAAGTAGGTGGCGGCCGGCAGCAGGTGCTGGCGGCCCCGCGCGCAGGCGGCGGCCAGCGTGCCGGTCTCCGTGCTGCCGTAACTGGCGTCGTGGACATCGGCGTTCCACCACCGGCCCAGCCGGGAGCGGAAGGGCGCGGTGTTGACCTCTCCGAGCAGCATCAGCCGCTTGACCGAGGAGCCGAGCTCGTCCAGCTGCCCGCGCTGCGCCAGCAGCCGGGTGAACTGGAGGGCCACGCCGGGGGCGACGAACACCGTGGTGGGCCGGTAGGTCCGCCACATCGACTCCAGCCGGTCCCAGTCGGTGATGCCGGTGGCGAACGGATAGGCCCGGATGTGCGCGTGGTCGAGGTACTCGCAGACCCCGGCGACCAGATCCGCCACCGGCACGATGTCGGACGGCAGCAGGATCACCACGCGCTCGTCGGAGCCGAGCAGCGGGCGCCATGCCTCGGCCACCGAGACGGTGTTCCAGATGGTGTCCTCGGCCCGGCGCGGGGTGGGCGTCGGCTGCCCCGTGGTGCCGGTGGTCTCGTAGTACTTCGAGGCCTCGGTCGGCGAGACGGCCGCGAAGTCCAGGGGCCGCGCCTTGAGTGACTCACGCGGCGTCACGGGCAGGTCCCGGAATCGATCGAGGGAGAACTCCCCGATATCGCCGCTGTCCTCACCTGCGCCGTAAGACCTTGTTCCGCGCGCGCGTTGCCAAGCTGCGGAGATCTTTTCCGTGTAGAAGTCCTCGGCCGGGATGCGGCCTTGATTCTCCCTTATCTCGGCCTGTGCCTCACGAAGTATTGTCTGGCGTTTGTCGGTGTGCAGGATCACACGAACCTCGCTCAATTCATCGCTTGTTGCCTGCGCACAGCCAGGAAGCAGGAAGGGCTGTACGCGCCCGTGACGTCGGTCTCGACGGGCCGCCCTGCGAGGGTCGGGAAGCCACAGCTCAGGGCGTGGCGCAGGGGTCAGGAGCCCGACCCACAGCGAACGTATAGCACTAAAGGTGAGCCGTGCAACCGCCTCCGGGAGCCTCAACTCGCCATCCCCGACCGAAAATCGACGGCCCCGCTGAAGCGGCAATGGGGCTACTACTCGGTACGTTGCCCGAGTTGGTTTTCCGGCCTAGTCTCGATGAGCGCCGATGTGAAACCGGCATCGTTTTGAAGACGCGGTTAATCGAACCCGAACAGTGGGTTTCGCGCCCTGTTGGAGCGCTTACCGCACGCCGTTTTACCCGGCAGTCCGCAACCCTCATCCGAATCCGGTTGGAGCTTTCTCATGTGCGGAATCGCAGGCTGGGCCGACGCAGGACTCGACCTCACGGGGGAGGTGGACGGTGTCGAACGTATGGTGCGGACCATGGCCTGCCGAGGGCCGGACGCCGCCGGAGTCCACTTCGGCCCGCACGCGGTCCTCGGGCATCGCCGGCTGGCGATCATCGACCTGGACGGCGGCAAGCAGCCCATGGTGGCGCCCGCGGATCCGGACCGGCCCGCCGGGGACAGGCCGTCCGTGGTGCTCAGCTACAGCGGCGAGGTGTACAACTTCCGCGAACTCCGGGAGGAACTCCGCGGGTTCGGACACACCTTCCGCACCCGCTCGGACACCGAAGTGGTCCTGCACGCCTACCTCCAGTGGGGCCAGGACTTCGTCAGGCGTCTCAACGGCATGTTCGCCTTCGCGCTGTGGGACGAGCGCGACCGGCGCCTGCTCCTGGTGCGCGACCGTCTCGGCATCAAGCCCCTCTACGTCGCACGGCTCGGGGGCGGTGTGCTGTTCGGCTCCGAACCCAAGGCGGTCCTCGCCCACCCGCGCTTCCGTGCCCGGCTCGACAGCCAGGGACTCGCCGATCTCCTCGGCCTGATGAAGTCGCCGGGCGTCACCCCCTACCGGGACATCGAGGAAGTGCCCCCGGGCTGCTTCGCCGTCTACGACCGCGAGGGGCTGCGGACCGAGAGGTACTGGAGTCTGGGACGGCAGCCGCACGAGGGCGACCTCGGCACCGCGGCGGACACCGTGCGGGACCTGCTGGAGGACACCGTGTCCCGCCAGATGGTCACCGACGTACCGCTGTGCACCCTGCTCTCCGGCGGACTGGACTCCACCGTGCTCACCGCGCTGGCCGCCCGGGTGCAGGCCCGTGCCGGCGAACCGCCCGTGCGTTCCTTCGCGGTGGACTTCACCGGCAGCGAAGCCGACTTCCAAGCCAGCGACTTCCGGCCGGAGCGCGACTCCCCCTACGCCCTCGAAGCCGCACGGCACATCGGCACCGACCACCGGCTCATCGAGCTCTCCGCCGACGAACTCACCCGCGACGCCAACCGCGACGCGGTCCTGCGCGCCCATGACCTGCCGTACACCTTCGGCGATGTGGACACCTCGCTGCACCTGCTGTTCCGGGGGATACGCGAGCACTCCACCGTCGCCCTGTCCGGAGAGTCGGCCGACGAGGTCTTCGGCGGCTACGCGTGGTTCCACGATCCGGCCGTCGTCGAGGCGGCGGCGTTCCCCTGGCTCAGTCGTATGCAGCTGATCACACCCGGGCTGCTCTCCCCGGCCTTCCGGGCGGCCACCCGCTTCGAGCAGTACCGCGCGGACCGCTACCAGGAGGCCCTCGCGGAGGTCGAGCACCTGCCCGGCGACTCCCCGTCGGAGCGCCGCATGCGTGAGATCAGCCACCTCCACCTCACCCGCTGGCTGCCCGCGCTGCTCGACCGCAAGGACCGGCTCAGCATGGCCGCCGGTCTGGAGGTCCGCGTGCCCTTCTGCGACCACCGGCTCGTCGAGTACGTGCACAACACGCCCTGGGACCTCAAGACACCCGACGGCGACCCCAAGGGCCTCCTCAAGCGGGCCACCCGCGACATCGTGCCCAGGTCCGTGCTGGAGCGACGCAAGAGCCCCTACCCGACCACCGCCGACCAGCTCTACGAGAAGGACCTGCGGGCCCGGACCCAGGCGCTGCTCGCCGACCGTTCCTCGCCCGCCTTCGACATCGTCGACGCCGGCGAACTCGCCCGCATGCTCGAGCTTCCCCAGGGCCACTACGACACGCAGCTGCGCCGCAACGGACTGGAGACCGCCCTGTACCTCGACAGGTGGATGCGCGAGTACGACATCGCGCCGGAATGACGGCGCTACGGCACAGATGCGGATATGTCCGCTGAATCGCCGCCGATGGCAGGGGCGGACCGAGGTTCGTGGTGGATCAGATGCCCGCACGCGTTAGCGTGGTGGGTCTGACAGCGAGCCGTGCCGGTTCGCGCTGGTTGCGCAGTGGTGACAGGGAGAGACATGCGGGTCGGAGCGGCGTCTTGAGACTGCTGCACACCTCCGACTGGCACCTCGGCCGGTCGTTCCACCGGGTGAACATGCTCGGCGCCCAGGCCGAGTTCATCGGGCGGCTCGTCGCGACCGTACGGGAGCGGTCCGTGGACGCGGTGGTCGTGTCGGGGGACGTCTACGACCGGGCGGTTCCGCCGCTCGCCGCGGTCGAGCTGTTCGACGACGCCCTGCACCGGCTCGCCGACCTCGGTGTGCCGACCGTGATGATCTCCGGGAACCACGACTCGGCCCGCCGTCTGGGCGTCGGCGCGGGCCTGATCGGGCGGGCCGGTATCCATCTGCGGACCGAGCCGTCGGCGGCGGGCACCCCGGTGGTGCTGGCCGACGCCCACGGCGACGTCGCCTTCTACGGGCTCCCGTATCTCGAACCGGCCCTGGTGAAGGACGAGTTCGGGGTGGAGAAGGCCGGGCACGAGGCCGTGCTCGCCGCCGCCATGGACCGGGTCCGCGCCGACCTCGCCACCCGTGCGCCCGGCACCCGCTCCGTCGTCCTCGCGCACGCCTTCGTCACCGGCGGCGAGCCCAGCGACAGCGAGCGGGACATCACCGTCGGCGGTGTGGCCGCGGTGCCCGCCGGTGTCTTCGACGGCGTCGACTACGTGGCGCTCGGGCACCTGCACGGCTGCCAGACCCTCACCGAGCGCGTCCGCTACTCCGGCTCCCCGCTGCCCTACTCCTTCTCCGAGGCCCGGCACCGCAAGAGCATGTGGCTCGTCGACCTGGACGCCGACGGGTCGGTCGGCGCCGAGCGCGTCGACTGCCCCGTGCCACGCCCCCTCGCCCGGATCCGGGGCGCGCTGGACGACCTGCTCGCCGACCCGGAGCAGGCACGGCACGAGGAGTCGTGGGTCGAGGCGACGCTCACCGACCCGGTCCGCCCGGCCGACCCGATGGCCCGGCTCACCGAGCGCTTCCCGCACACGCTCAGCCTCGTCTTCGACCCCGACCGCACCGAGGACGACCCCGACGTGTCGTACGCCCGGCGCCTCGCCGGCCGCAGCGACCAGCAGATCGCGGAGGACTTCGTCGCCCATGTACGCGGCGCCGGACCCGACGCGCACGAACAGGGCGTCCTGCGGGACGCGTTCGACGCGGTCCGCGCCGACGAGACCGTACGGGAGGTGGCCCGGTGAGGCTCCACCGGCTGACGGTCACCGCCTTCGGCCCCTTCGGGGGCACCCAGACCGTCGACTTCGACGAGCTGTCGACGGCCGGGCTGTTCCTGCTGCACGGACCGACCGGCGCCGGCAAGACGTCCGTCCTCGACGCCGTGTGCTACGCCCTGTACGGCTCGGTTCCCGGCGCCCGGCAGGGCGGCGGCCAGGGTGCGTCCCTGCGCAGCGACCACGCCGCACCCGCGACCCGCACCGAGGTCACCCTCGAACTCACCGTCGCCGGACGCCGGCTTGAGGTCACCCGTCAGCCGCCCTGGGAACGCCCCAAGAAGCGCGGAACCGGCACGACCGTCGACAAGGCCCAGACCTGGCTCCGCGAGTACGACGCGACGGCCGCGGCCTGGAAGGACCTCAGCCGTTCCCACCAGGAGATCGGCGAGGAGGTCACCCAGCTGCTCGGCATGAGCCGGGAGCAGTTCTGCCAGGTCGTGCTGTTGCCGCAGGGCGACTTCGCACGGTTCCTGCGCGCCGACGCCGAGGCCCGGGGCAAGCTGCTCGGCCGTCTCTTCGACACCCGTCGCTTCGCCGACGTCGAGAAGCGTCTCGCCGAGCGGCGCCGGGCCACCGAGGCCCAGGTGCGGGACGGGGACGCCGACCTGCTGGCCGACGCCCACCGTATGCAGCAGGCCGCGGGCGACGCCATGGAACTTCCGGAGCTGGCCCCGGGCGAACCGGGCCTCGCCGAGGCCGTGCTGAGCGCCGCCGCCGTCGCCCGCAGCACCGCCCGGGAACAGCTCACCGTCGCCGACCGCACGCTCAGCGCGGCCGAGTCCGCGCGGGCCGCAGCCGGCCACGCCCTGGACGACGCGCGCGAACTCGCCCGGCTCCAGCGGCGGTTCGCCGAGGCACGAGAGCGGGCGGCGCGCCTGGAGGAGGGTGCCGAGGCCTTCCGGGAGGCGCAGGCGCGCATGGAGCGCTCCCGCAAGGCCGAGAAGGTCGCACCCGCCCTGGACCTGCGGGAGTCCGCCGACGCCGAACACCGGCGGGCCGCCGACGCGGAGGCACGCGCGCGAGCCCTGTTGCCCGAGAGCTTCGCCGACGCGGGCGCGGCCGGACTCGCGACGGCCGCACGCCGGGCCGCCGAGGAACTGGGCGGACTGGACTCGGCCCGCCGCGCCGAGCGCCGGCTGGCCGAACTCCGCGACGAACGCGTCGGCCTGGACCGCCAGGAGCACGCCGACGCGGAGATCCTGCGGGAGGCGGAGGACTGGCTCGACGGCTGGGAGGAGACCCACGCCGGTCTCCAGGCCCAGGTGGATGCCGCGCAGCAGGCCGCCGCCCTCGCCGAACAACTCGCCGTACGGCGCGAGCCCGCGCGGCAGCGGCTGGCGGCGGCCCGGCGGCGGGACCGGCTCACC
The DNA here is from genome assembly GCF_044457425.1 of Streptomyces sp. NPDC050546. Lineage (NCBI taxonomy): Bacteria > Bacillati > Actinomycetota > Actinomycetes > Kitasatosporales > Streptomycetaceae > Streptomyces > Streptomyces sp. NPDC050546. The sequence goes on along the minus strand of NZ_JBITGX010000022.1, from coordinate 73,912 downwards.
CAGGACACCGACGAGGCCGTCATCCGGGCCCGGGACGCACAGGAGCGGATGCTGCGGGCCAAGCAGCACTGGCTCGACCTCAAGGAACAGCGCCTGACCGGCATCGCCGCCGAACTGGCCGCGCATCTCACCGACGGCGAGCCCTGCGCCGTCTGCGGTGCCACCGAGCACCCCGCCCCCGCCCGCAAGGTCGCCGGTCACATCGACCGGGAGGCCGAGGACGACGCCCTGGCCGACTACCAGCGCGCCGACGAACAGCGCACCGCGGACGAACGCCGGCTTGGTGACGTACGGGAGGCGCTGGCTGCGGCCACCGCCGAGGCCGGTGACATCCCCACCGGGCAACTCGCCGATGAGGCAGAGGAGTTGGAGAAGCAGTACGAGCAGACCCGCCGTGCCGCCGCCGAGCTGCACTCCGCGCGGGAACGGCTGCGGCAGGCCGGGCACGAGCAGGAACGGCGCGTCGCCGCCCGGCAGGAGGCCGCCGTGCGGACCGCCGCCCGGGTCGGTCACCGGGAGCGGCTGGACCAGGAACGGGCCGGCCTGGAGAAGGAACTGGACCGGGCGAGAGGCACGCTGGACAGCGTCGCCGCGCGGGCCGCACAGCTGGAGCGGCGGACCGCGCTGCTCACGGACGCCGCCGACACCGCCCGCGCCGCCGAGGACACCGCCCAGCGGCTCAAGGACGCCGACGCCCGGCTCGCCGACGCCGCCTTCCGCGCCGGCTTCGAGACCCCCGAGGCCGCGGCCGACGCACTCCTCGACGACGCCGTCCACCGCGAGCTGCAACGGCGGCTGGACGCCTGGCAGACCGAGGAGGCCGCCGCACGGGCCGTCCTCGCCGAGGCCGACACGGCAGCCGCTGCCCGGCAGCGGCCCGCCGACCTGGAGAGCGCGGAGCGGGCCGCTGCCGCCGCGGACCGGCGCACCCGCGACGCCGCCTCCGCCCATGACGCCGCCGCCAGGCGCTGCGCCGAACTCGACCGGCTGTCCGCCCGGGCGACCACGTCGGTACGCCGATTGGCGCCCCTACGTGAGGAGTACGACCGGGTCGCCCGCATGGCCGGCCTCACCGCCGGCACCTCGGCCGACAACGAACGCCGGATGCGCCTGGAGTCGTACGTCCTCGCGGCCCGGCTGGAACAGGTCGCCGCCGCCGCGACCGTACGGCTGCGGCGCATGTCGTCCGGCCGCTACACCCTCGTCCACTCCGACGACCGCACCGGGCGCGGGCGCAGCGGACTCGGACTGCATGTCGTCGACGCGTGGACCGGCCGCGAGCGGGACACGGCGACGCTGTCCGGCGGCGAGACGTTCTTCGCCTCCCTCGCCCTCGCCCTCGGCCTCGCGGACGTCGTCACGGACGAGGCGGGCGGCGTGCGGCTTGACACCCTCTTCATCGACGAGGGCTTCGGCAGCCTCGACGACCAGACCCTCGACGAGGTCCTCGACGTACTCGACTCCCTGCGCGAACGCGACCGCAGCGTCGGCATCGTCAGCCATGTGGCCGACCTGCGACGGCGGATCCACGCTCAACTGGAGGTCGTCAAGGGCCGGTCCGGATCGGTGCTCAGGCAGCGCGGGACTTAGGGGGTTTTGTGGGGAGGCCCTAACCCCCGGCCCGGCGGCGCGGGTTGGCATTGTAGGTTCTTGACTCATGGTGCGATACGCGGAGCCGGGCACGGTGGAGTGGGTGGAGTCGGGCGGCGGACCGCTGATAGCGGTGCCCGAGACGGTTCTGCCGTTCTGGGCGGGTGCCGACGGCGAGGAGACGGCGTCCGACTACGACCGGGCCTGTGAGGTGGACGGACACGTCGGGCTGCTGCCGGTCGGCGACTGCACGGCCCTGGTGCTGGGCGACGAGCCGGCCTCGACCGCCTATCTGCCCGACCAGGGCGTCTTCGTGCGGTGGTGTGCGGGCAACTCCGAGGGCGAGCTGCTGGCGAGTGTGCCGGGCGCTGTCGCGTCGGCGCGGTGGGAGCCGGAAGTCGGCTGGGACGTGCCCGGGCCGGTGCTGCTGTTCGACGCGGCGTGGCCTGGAGGCGAGCCGGTGGGGAGCGACCGGGTGCGGGTGGTTCTGGAGCCGGGGAGGTATGCGGTTCGGGCGGCTCGGGTGCAGCCGGGGCCTGAGACGTGGCTGGGTCTGGTGCAACTTCGGTTGTTGGCGCCCAGGTAGCCGTGGGGCAATGGCCGTTTGGCGTGTGCGGGTTGTCTGTGGCTGGTCGCGCCCATGCGGCGGAGCCGCATATCAGCACAGCCCCGCGCCCCTGAAAGAGGGGCGAAAATCGTGTGCGTCGATCGAGAAGCCCGGCCACGATGATCCTTATGCCGCGACTTCCTCACCCCAGCCCCGAAGACCTGCGCCGTGACCCCCTGCCCCTGCGTGGCCGTACCGCCCTGGTGACCGGTGCAAGCCGCCGCGCCGGCATCGGGCATGCCGTGGCGCGTCGGCTCGCCGCCTACGGGGCGAGTGTCTATCTGCATCACCATGTGCCACACGACGCCGGCATGCCCTGGGGCGCCGACCGGCCCGAGGAGGTGCTGGAATCCGTGCGCGGCGCACTGGGTGACCCCGAGGCACGGGTCCTCGCCGGGCCCGGCGACCTGGCCGACCCGGCCGTGCCCGGCGAACTGGTCGGCCGAGCCGCCGAGGCGCTCGGCGGGCGGCTCGACATCCTCGTGGCCAACCACGCGCAGAGCGGGTTCGACGGCTCTCTGGACGAGATCGACGCGGCGATGCTCGACAGGCACTGGGCGGTCGACACCCGCGCGGTCCTGCTGCTCGTCCAGGCATACGCCCGGCTGCGGCCACCGGCCCCCGGAGGCCGCGTCGTGATGATGACATCAGGTCAGGACATCGCGGGCGGCATGCCCGGCGAGATCGCCTACGCCCTCCAGAAGGGCGCCCTCGCCTCGATCACCCGCTCCCTGTCGACCACCCTCGTCGAGCAGGGGATCACGGTGAACACCGTCAACCCCGGTCCCGTCGACACCGGTTACCTGACCGGGGAAGCGTACGAGGCCGTGGCGGCCGGCTTCCCCGCCGGACGGTGGGGCATGCCCGACGACCCGGCCCGCCTCATCGCCTGGCTCGCGACGGACGAGGCGGGCTGGATCACCGGTGAGGTCATCAACTCCGAAGGCGGATTCCTGCGCTGAGCCGAGGGCTCTCCATCAGAGCGCCGACAACTCGTCCACCAGGTCGTCCAGGCCCAGTGAGCCCTGGGAGAGGGCCGCCATGTGCCAGGCCTTCGGGTCGAAGGCGTCGCCGTGCCGGGCGCGGGCGTTCTCGCGGCCCAGCAGCCAGGCCCGCTCGCCGAGCTTGTAGCCGATGGCCTGGCCCGGCATGGACAGATAGCGCGTCAGCTCGCTCTCCACGAAGTCCGCGGGGCGGCTGCTGTGCGAGCCGAAGAACTCCTGCGCCAGCGCGGGCGTCCAGCGCTCCCCGGGGTGGAAGGGGGAGTCGTCCGGGATGGTCAGCTCCAGGTGCATGCCGATGTCGATGATGACGCGCACGGCCCGCATCATCTGCGCGTCCAGATAGCCCAGCCGGCGCTCCGCGTCCGTCAGGAAGCCCAGCTCGTCCATCAGCCGCTCCGCGTACAGCGCCCAGCCCTCGGCGTTGGCGCTCACCATGCCGACACCGGCCTGGTAGCGGGAGAGGTCCTGCGCCACGTGTTTCCACTGGGCCAGCTGGAGGTGGTGGCCCGGGACGCCCTCGTGGTACCAGGTCGACACCAGGTCGTAGACCGGGAATCGCGTGTTTCCCATGGTCGGCAGCCAGGTGCAGCCCGGTCGCGAGAAGTCGTCCGACGGCTCCGTGTAGTACGGGGCCGCGGCGCTGCCCGGCGGGGCGATGCGCGACTCCACCCGGCGGACGCGCTCGGCCAGGTCGAAGTGGGTGCCGTCGAGCGCGTCGATCGCCTCGTCCATCAGGGACTGGAGCCACTGCCGCACCTCGTCGACGCCCTCGATGTGCGTGCCGTGCTCGTCCAGGTGCGCCAGCGCCACCCACGGGGTGGCCGCGCCCGGCAGGATCTTCTCGGCCTCCGCCTTCATCTCGCCGAGGAGGCGGTGGTACTCGGACCAGCCGTAGGCGTATGCCTCGTCCAGGTCGAGGTCGGTGCCGTTGAAGTAGCGCACCCAGCGCGCGTACCGCTCCCGGCCCACCACGTCCGGCGTGCCCTCGATCGCCGGTGCGTACACGTCCCGCATCCAGTCGCGCAGCCGCAGGACCGCCTCGGTGGCCGAGCGGGCGGCGGTGTCCAGCTCGGGCCGCAGCGACTCAGGGCCCGCGGCCGCGAACTGCTCGAACCAGCCCTGCCCCTCGCCGTCCGCGTCGGCCCACTCGCCGAGCTGCTCCACGAACGTGGCCGTGGCGCGGGGCCCGGCGTACAGCTTCCGCTCCAGGCCGAGCGCCAGGGACTCCCGGTACCCCTCCAGCGCCGCCGGGACCGCGCGCAGCCGTTCCGCGATCGCCGTCCAGTCCTCCTCCGTCTGCGCCGGCGTCACGGTGAACACCTGCCGCACCGCATGGGCGACAGAGCTCAGGTTGCTGACGGAACGCAGGCTCTCCTCGGCCTCGTGCACGGCGAGTTCGGCATTGAGCCGCTCGCGCAGCAGCCGCCCGCAGCGGCGTTCGATCTCACTCTCCGCGCCGGGCAGCCGCTCGGCCTCGTTCAGCAGGGCCAGCGTCCGGCGCGCCAGCTCAGCGGACGCCTCCTGGCCCGCGGGCGAGGTGTCGGGCAGCCTGCTCGAACTCTCCTTCACGCCGAGGAACGTGCCGGTGATCGGGTCGAGGGCGACGAGCTCGTCGACGTAGGCGTCGGCGACCTCACGGGGCAGCGGGCTCTTGATCTCAGACATGCGGCCATCCTCGTACGACGGGAAGCGCACGTCATCCGGATTGAGCCGAGGGCGAAGGCGGCAGCAGCGGCCCGCACTCCCACTGCTGGAAGATCAGCCGGGTCTCCACCCGCGCCACCTCCCGCCGCGAGGTGAACTCGTCCAGCACGAGCCGCTGGAGGTCGGTCATGTCGGCGACCGCGACATGGACGAGGTAGTCGTCCGGGCCGGTCAGATGGAACACGGTCCGCGACTCCGGCAGTGCCCGGATCCGCTCCACGAACGGCCCCACCAGCTCCCTCCGGTGCGGCCTGACCTGCACCGACAGCAGGGCCTCCAGGCCTCGCCCCAGCTTGGCCGGATCGAGCTCCAGCCGGTGCCCGAGGATCACACCCGAGCGGCGCAGCCGCGTCACCCGGTCCAGACAGGTCGACGGCGCCACGCCGACCTGCGCGGCGAGATCCCGGTACGTCGCCCGGGCGTCGTTCTGCAACAGCCGCAGAAGATGGAGATCCACCGGGTCCAGTACGACAGATTCGGCCATCGGCCGAACGTAACACGGTGTTCTTCCGCACAGAACCGGTCAGTGTTCACTCTCCCCTCATGGATACGGGCATGGGCATGAACACGGGGACCGCATCGAGAGCTCTCGCCACCGAGGCCGTGCACGCCGGGCGGGACGACCTCGCCCGGCAGGGGCTGCACGCCCCGCCGATCGACCTGTCCACCACCTACCCGTCGTACGACAGCCGCGGCGAGGCGGCCCGGATCGACGCGTTCGCCGCCACGGGCTCGGAGCCGGACGGCCCGCCCGTCTACGGACGGCTGGGCAATCCGACCGTCGCCCGCTTCGAGACCGCGCTGGCCCGCCTGGAGGGCACCGAGGCGGCGGTCGCGTTCGCCAGCGGCATGGCCGCCCTGAGCGCCGTCCTGCTCGTCCGCGCCTCGATGGGGCTGCGACACGTGGTGGCCGTACGTCCCCTCTACGGTTGCAGCGACCATCTGCTGACCGCCGGGCTGCTGGGCTCGGAGGTGACCTGGACCGACCCGGCCGGAATCGCCGACGCGCTGCGCCCGGACACCGGGCTGGTCCTGGTGGAGTCCCCGGCCAACCCCACGCTCGCCGAGGTCGACCTGCGGGCCGTCGCGCACGCCTGCGGTTCGGTGCCGCTGCTCGTGGACAACACCTTCGCCACACCGGTCCTCCAGCGCCCCGCCGAGCAGGGCGCGCGCCTGGTGCTGCACAGCGCCACCAAGTACCTCGGCGGTCACGGGGACGTGCTGGCGGGCGTGATCGCCTGCGACGAGGAGTCGGCGGGCAGGCTGCGCCAGGTGCGGTTCGCCACGGGCGGTGTGCTGCACCCGCTGGCCGGCTATCTGCTGCTGCGCGGACTGTCCACCCTCCCCGTACGGGTCCGGGCCGCTTCCGCCAACGCCGCCGAACTCGTCCGCCGCCTGGCCGCCGACCCGCGGGTGGCCCGTGTGCACTACCCGCGCATCGGCGGCGCGATGGTCTCCTTCGAGGTACACGGCGACCCCCACGAGGTCATCGCCGGCGTCCGTCTGATCACCCCCGCCGTCAGCCTCGGCAGCGTCGACACGCTCATCCAGCACCCGGCGTCCATCAGCCACCGCATCGTGGACGCGGACGACCGACAGGACGCCGGGGTGAGCGACAGCTTGCTGAGGATGTCGGTGGGCTTGGAGGACGTCGAGGACCTCTGGAGGGACCTGGAGGGAGCGCTTCTCAGGGGCGCGGGGAACTGCGCGACAAGCCACAACGGACTCGCGGTCGCCCACCGACGTTGAACCCCTACGGCGCGGAGGCGCTCCCCAATTCACCCGCACGCGACGCCACGGGCTCACCCAGCCGAGCCGTGATCACCAGCGTCCCCTCCTCGACCTGATAGTCGAGAGGAAGCCCCAGCCCCCGCATCGCCGCGACCATGCCGGTGTTGGACGCCTGCGTCACGGCATACACACTCCCGCACCCGGCGTCCACCGCCATCGCCACCAGCCTGCGCAGCAACTCGGCACCTACACCCCGCCGCTGCCATGCGTCCTCGACGATCAGCGCGACCTCGGTCTCGTCCCCGTCCCACAGGAGATGCCCGAGCCCGACGACGCGCCCCGACGCGGTCTGCACGGCGAGGGTACGGCCGAATCGGGGGCTGAGCAGGTGGTTCAGATACCGGTCGGCATCGCCGACCGGACCGTGGTAACGAAGCCTCAGCGTGCGGTCCGAGCACCGCTCGTGCATCGCCCGGGCCGACTCCAGATCACGGGTGTCGGCCCGGCGCACGGTGATGTCGGCGCCCTCGGCGAGGGTGAGCACGTCCCGGCCGTGCGGGACGCGCGGGCCCAGCCGGGCGTCCAGTTCCACCAGGGCCCTGGCCCGGGCGAACTCGGTCGGGGTGAACGGCAGGTACGGCCGCTCCACGGTGATCATTCCGCCTTCCGGGGCGCGCAGGCGCAGCACGGTGTCGTCGAGGGCCCCCTCCACCGGTACGCCGCCGGGCGCCCGGTCGCCGCCGGCCGGTGCCGGCTGGGAGCGGATCGTGCAGCGGCCCAGCAACTGGCGCAGGGCCAGCGGCAGTTCCGCGGCGTCCAGGGCGGTGCGGGCGGCGAGCCCCAGGACCCGGGTCGGCGCGTCCACCAGGTCGTGGGCGTCGGCCCGTTCGATCCAGGTGTCGGTGCCGCCGGCGGCACCGACGGCCGTGGTGATCCCGGACGCCGGAAGCTCGCCCGGGGCCCGCAGCAGGAACTCGTCCACCGTGCCGTCGGCCAGCGGATGGGTCTGCAGGCTCAGGATGTCGACGCGCTGCCCGGCGAGGGCCGTGCACAGCGCCGCCAGCGCCCCCGGCTCGTCCCGCACCGTGGTCCGCATCCGCCACAGCGTGCTCGCCCCCGGCACCGGCTCCGGTGCCGGGGACTCGGTATGGTCCGGCGGCGGCGCGTTCTCGTGGCGTCGTGTCCGCCAGGCCCGGAACGCCGTGGTGAACCGCCGCATCGTGGTGGCGGGGCGGCAGTTGTTGTTCGAGTGCGTCGCTTCGGTCACTTTTCGCGTCATGCACCCACTGTGACGGAACGGTGTTGCGTGATCGCGAACTCTTTGTGTCTGGCGGGTAAAGGGGACAGTCTGCCCCCTTTATCGACGCTTCAAACGTTGCGCTCCGTACTTGCCGGACCCACGGGCACCTACTGGCCGACCCGGCCCGGCTGGAGCACCTGGGTGAACAGGACGGTGCCGTCCTGTTCACGCAGACGGACCGTCAGCTCGCCGCTGCCGCCGTCGATGTCGACCTCGCCGAAGAACTGGTAGCCGCCGGCGGGCGAGACGTTGGCGGTCGTCGGCGCCTTGAGGAACACGCGGTCCGGACCGAAGGTGCCGTCGAGCGTGTTCGCCGGGAAGGCACCGGCGTTGAGCGGGCCCGACACGAACTCCCAGAAGGGCTCGAAGTCGGTGAAGGCGGCCTTCGACGGCTGGTAGTGCTGTGCCGAGGTGTAGTGCACATCGGCCGTCAGCCACACCGTGCCCGTGATCCGACGGTGCTTGATGAACCGCAGCAGCTCGGCGATCTGCAGTTCGCGGCCCAGCGGCTTGCCGGGGTCGCCCTGCGCGACCGCCTCGATGTTCGGCTTGCCGTCACCGGTGTCCGGGACGACCAGGCCGATCGGCATGTCCGAGGCGATCACCTTCCACACCGCCCGGGAGCGGGACAGCTCGCGCTTGAGCCACTCCAGCTGCTCGCGGCCGAGGATGCCCTGCGCGTCGGTGGGCTGGTCGTCCGTGGAGTTGGCGTTGCGGTAGGTGCGCATGTCCAGGACGAAGACGTCCAGCAGCGGGCCGTGATGCTGCACGCGGTGGACCCGGCCGCTCGGGCGGCGCAGCGTCGAGATCGGGAAGTACTCCGAGAACGCCTGGCGGGCGCGGGAGGCGAGCACGTCCACGTTCTTCTCGGTGTAGCGGGTGTCGCCGAGGATCTCGCCCGGGTACCAGTTGTTGGTGACCTCGTGGTCGTCCCACTGGATGATGGACGGGACCCGGGCGTTGAAGGCGCGCAGGTTCTCGTCCAGGAGGTTGTAACGGAAGTTGCCGCGGAACTCCGCCAGGGTCTCGGCGACCTTCGCCTTCTCCTCGGTGGTGATGTTCCGCCAGGTCCGCCCGTCGGGCAGGGCCACGGTCTCGGTGAGCGGGCCGTCGGCGTAGATGTTGTCGCCGCTGCAGAGGAAGAAGTCCGGGTCCAGGGCGCCCATCGCGTCGTAGATCCGGTAGCCGCCGAGCTCCGGGTTGATGCCCCAGCCCTGCCCGGCCAGGTCACCGGACCAGACGAACCGCACCCCGTCGCGGCGCTTGGCGGACGCGGTGCGGAAGGTGCCGGTGACCGGCTCGCCGGTACGGCGCGGGTCGTCCGGGTCGGCGAGCAGCACCCGGTAGTGGATCTGCTCGCCGGACGGCAGCCCGCGCAGCGGGGTCGTGCCGGTGAAGTCGGTGCCCGGGCCCAGCAGCGGGCCGTGCCATCTGCGCGGGTTGCGGAACGACTCGGTCGCCGACGTCTCGACGATCATCCGGGCGGGCCGGTCGGACCGCACCCACACCAGCCCGGAGTCGCAGGTCACGTCTCCCGCCTGCACACCCCACCCCGCCTTCGGACGCCCGGACCGGGCGAAGGCCGGCGCCGCGCCGAGGGCGGTGGGCAGGGACAGGGCCGCCGACGCGGCGAGGGAGCCCCGCAGGACGCTACGGCGCCCGGGGAACGGACGGTGTGACATGGATACGCCTCCAGGGACGGGATCCGGCCAGTGTGCAGAGCCACAACTACTGGCACGCCGCAGCGCACACACGAACCCCAAGTGAACAACTGACCGCAGGGGCGGGGGAACCGGCACGCACGGGCGAGCCCCCGGGAGTCACCCGGTGGCCGCCTCCGCCATCAGACGTACGCCCTCGTCGATCCGGGCGGGCGGCACATGGGCGTAGCCCAGGACGAGCCGCACCTTCTTCGTCTCGGCGCTCCCGGCCCGCGGGTGGGAGCAGGACGCCAGCGGGCGTATCGCCACCCCGGCCTCCGCCACCCGCGCGAGGAACCGCTCCTCGGGGCCGTACCGCTCCGGCAGTGTGGCGATCACATGCAGGCCCGCCGCGATCCCGGACACCTCCGAGCCGGGGAAGTGCTCGTCCAGGGCGGCGACCAGCGCGTCACGCCGCTCGCGGTAGGCGCGCTGGCAGCGGCGCAGCTGGCGGTCGTAGTCCCCGCGTTCCAGGAAACGGGCGAACAGGGCCTGGTCGAGGGCCGGGTGGCCGAGGTCCATGGTGCGCTTGCGTTCGACGATCTCCGCCGCCCAGGACTCGGGCACCAGCAGCCAGCCCAGCCGCAGCCCGGGCGCGAGGGACTTGCTGACGGAGCCCGTGTAGGCGACATGGTCCGGGTCGAGGCCCTGGAGGGCGCCGACAGGGGCGCGGTCATAGCGGAAGTCGCCGTCGTAGTCGTCCTCCAGGACGATGCCGTCCACCTCACGTGCCCAGTCCAGCAGCCCGGCCCGGCGATCCGGCGAGTAGGCGATGCCGGTCGGGAACTGGTGGGCCGGAGTCGTCACCACGGCCCGTACGCCCGACGCCCGCAGCGGCTCCAGGGCGATCCCCTCGTCGTCCACGGGCAGCGGCACGGCGGCGACCCCGGCCGAGGTGTACAGCGCGTCGTGCTGGGGACTGCCGGGGTCCTCCACGCCGACGGTCCGCACCCCGCGCGCGTGCAGCGCGAAGCCGAGCAGGGCCGTCGCCTGGGCGACCCCGGAGACCACCACGATCCGCTCCGGGTCGGCCACCACGCCCCGCCGCCGGGCGAGCAGTCCGGCCAGCGCGGTGCGCAGCCGGGGCAGCCCGCGCGGATCGGGGTACCCCAGGTCCTGGTGCGGCAGTTCCGCCAGTACGTCGCGCTGCGCGGCGGCCCACGCCGAGCGCGGGAACAGCGACAGGTCCGGTGTGCCGGGCACGAAGTCCGCGCGGGCACCGGGGGAGCGCGGGGCGAGGTCGCGCGCCCGCGGCCGTGCGGCCCGCGCGGCCGCTCCGACCCAGGTGCCGGCGCCCCGGCCGCTGCGCAGATAGCCCTCGGCCGTCAGCTGCTCGTAGGCCTCCGTGACCAGCCCCCGCGACACCCCCAGGTCCGCCGCGAGATCCCGGCTGGACGGCAGCCGTGTGCCGGGCGAGAGCCGGCCCGAGCGGACCGCCTCGCGCAGCGCCGCCTGGAGGGATCGGCCACGTGTGCGTGCCGGTGCCGCGGCGGCGGGAAGCAGCAGCTCCCAGGCGGCGGACGCGGTGCCTTCGCCCGGGTCGCTCTGCGGTGGCTTCATGAAGGGAGACCTTAGAGGCTCGTCGCCCCGCGAGCCCCGGTGCGGGTCAGCGGCTGCCGTCGAGGACGACCCTGGCGACCAGTGCCGGGTCGTCGTTCATCGGGACATGGCCGCAGCCCGGCAGCCGCACCAGCCGGGCCCCGGGGATGACGCCCTTGGCCCGCACGCCCTGGCGGGGGATGAGGAGCCGGTCCCGGCTGCCCCAGGCCACGGTGACCGGCGTGCCCACGATGTCGTCGCTGAACTGCACGGTCCTGCCGGAGCGGAGGGTCTCGGAGAAGCCCTGGGCCCGGGCCAGCGCCAGCGTCTCGGCGATCACGGCCTCGGGCGAACGGCGGCCCGGGCGGGCGTAGATGGTGCTCGTCAGCAGCGTGCGGCCGATCGCCGGGCGGGCCAGCCGCTCGACGACGGGCACGGGCAACCGCTGGGCTATCTGCCGCATCGTCATCAGCACGGCGAAGGCGTAGCGGCGCTCGGCCTCGTTCCAGAACCCGGCGGGGGACAGCGCGGTGACGGAGCGGACGAGCCGGGCCCGGGCCAGGTCCAGGGCCAGCAGGCCGCCCAGCGAGTTGCCCGCCACATGCGGCCGTTCGATCTCCAGCGCCTCGCAGAGCGCCACGAGGACGGTGTTCATCGTCGGCAGATCGTGCGCCATGCCGTCCGGCAGCGCCGGCGACTCGCCGCACCCGGGCAGGTCCACGGCGATCACATCGCGCTCGGCCGCCAGCGCCGGGATCACCGGGTCCCACACCTGCCGGTGGTGGCCGATGCCGTGCAGCAGGAGCAACGGGTCGCCGCTGCCCCGGCGCGTGTAGGACAGGGTGACGTTCTGCTCGCCGTGCGCGGAGGCGACTTTGAAGGAGACGGTGGCGGACATGGGGTGCTCCTCGGCTGTACTCGCTGACGGACGCTGTAGACAGCTTGTCAGCAATTGCTACCGACGGGTAGCCCCGAGTCGTCGCCACCTTCACGGTCCCGGACCGCTCAACGGGCCCGGCGCAGCTCCAGGTTGAAGTCGGCGTGCCCGAACTTCTGCATCAGGCCGACCCACAGCGGCAGCCACATCTCCACGGCGCGCGCCGCCCGGATGCCGCCGAGGTCGAGCACCCGCTCCCGCGGCCAACCGAACTCCCCGAGCAGGGCCGTCACCTGCTCCTTGGCGCGCGCGTCGTCCCCGCAGACGAACACGTTGTGCTCGCCCGGCACCCGCCCGGGGTCCACCATCACCTGGCAGTTGACGGTGTTGAGTGTCTTCACCACGCGCGCGTTCGGGAAAGCCCGCTGGATCGTCTCGCCCACGCTGTCCGACTCGACGGGGGACAACCGCAGCTCGCCCTCCTCGAACCCCAGCGGGTTGGAGATGTCCACGAGGATCTTCCCGTCGAAGTCCTCCGGCCTCACCGCGTCCAGCGCCGCGAGCGCGACCCGCCCGCCGACCGCGTTCACCACGACCTCGCCGAACGCCGCCGCCTCGGCGAACGTCCCCGCGTCCGCACCTGCGCCCGCGGCGGAGGCCCACTCCACGGCGGCCGGGTTGTCCCTCGTCCGGGAGCCGAGCCGTACCTCGTGCCCCAGCTCCACCAGCCGGGTGCCGAGGGTGCGCCCGACGTCTCCCGTGCCCAGAACCGCGTACCGCATCGCCACCTCCGGAACCCCTGCCGGCGATCACCGGCGTCCTGTCGTCCTGTCGCCCATTCTGTCCGGGAAGGGGTGATTCCGCCTGGACAGGGCCGCAGCGGTGGGCTGGGATGGAGCCGTGACCACCGAGACCGCGACCGACGTCTTCGAAGCGCACCGCCCCGTCCTGCTGGGCGTCGCCTACCGCATGCTGGGCCGCGTGGCCGACGCGGAGGACGTGGTCCAGGAGGCCTGGCTGCGCTGGTCGGGCAGCGACCGCGGCGACGTACGCGAACCGCGCGGCTACCTCGTACGGATCACGACCCGCCTCGCCATCGACCGGCTGCGCCAGATCAAGTCCCGCGGGGAGACCTACGTCGGCCCATGGCTGCCCGAGCCGTACGTCACCGACTTCGGCGACACCGTGCCGGACACCGCCGAGCGGGCCGTGCTCGCCGACTCCGTCTCCCTCGCCGTCCTCGTCGTGCTGGAGTCGCTGTCGCCACTGGAGCGCGCCGTGTTCGTGCTCCGTGAGGCCTTCGGCTTCCCGTACGCCGACATCGCCGCCATGCTCGACCGCGGCGAACCGGCGGTACGACAGCTGGCCGGACGGGCCCGCAAGCACGTCGAGGAGCGGCGGCCCCGCTACGAGGTCGACCCCGCCCAGCGTCGCGACCTCACCGAACGGTTCCTCGCCGCGGCGGCCGACGGCGACCTCGAAGGGCTGATGGCGCTGCTCGCCCCGGACGTCCGGCTTGTCGGCGACAGCGGTGGCAAGTCGCGGGCGCCGCTGCGGGTCCTCCAGACGGCGGACAAGGTGGGCCGCTTCCTCGTCGGCGCCGCGCGGAAGGGCGACGTCCCGGACTTCTCCGTGCGTTTCCTGGAGCTCAACGGCGGCCCGGCCATGCTGGTCCTGTCCGGCGACAAGCCCGACTCCGTCTTCCAGCTCGACGTCGCCGGCGGGCGGGTCCAAGCGGTCTACATCGTCCGGAACCCCGACAAGCTGCGGTCGCTGGCCGTGGGGTAGCGGGTGCCGCCGTAGCCCCGTGGACCTCGGATGAACGCGCCGTGAACGTTCCCGGCCATTGGTCTTGACCAAGGATGGGGGCCGTCCTATGGTCGCAGAGAAGTGAAACAACCTTTAAAAAACAAGGGCGCGAAAACGCCGCCGACCACGGCGATTGCGGAGGACAGGGTGGGGACCACGCAGCTGGAATCGGTGCCGGAACCGAAGTACTGGCATCTCAAGACCGTGCTCAGTGAAGCGCTCGACTCGGAGTTCTCGGTGGGGGAGATCCTGCCCAACGAGCGCGATCTGGCGGCCCGGTTCGGCGTCGCCCGCGCCACGCTCCGCCAGGCCCTGGAGCAGCTCGAACTGGAAGGCAGGCTGCAGCGCCGCCGCGGTGTCGGCACGACCGTCGCCCCGCCGCGCATGGGCGTCTCCCTCGGCACCGGCCCGCACACCTGGCCCGGCGGCTCCGAGGACGCCTGGCAGCCCGTCGACTGTGTGGCGGCGGTGCCGTCGGCGGCGGTCGCCGAGGCGCTGGAGACCGGCCGTGACGAGGCCGTCCATGTCGTGCGCCGCTCCCGTGTGTCGAACGGCCGGCCGGTGGCCGCGGAGCTGCTCTACATCCCCGAGTCCTCGGTGCCCGAGCTCTCCGGCATAGACGCGCCGTCCGGAGCGGCACGTGCGCGTGCGGTGCTGCGTGAGTTGCAGCGGCTGGAGCTGGGGCGGCAGGAGAACGCGGTGGAGCTCGGGTCTGCCGGGGCCGATGACGCGAAGGAGCTGGACCGGCTTCCTGGGGCGCCCGTTCTTGTCGTCACGACGCGGTTTGTGGCTGCGGGGCGTACGGCTGCGCTGTCGGTTGCCACGTATCGCGCTGACACGTGCCGGTTGACCTTCGGTGACTCGGGTGGGGTCGAGATTCATGACGGGCCTGAGCAGCGGGCGTCCTGACCCTCGCGCTGTGAGGGGTGCGGTGAGTCTTGGGCTGCGGGTTCGCTGTGGCTGATCGCGCAGTTCCCCGCGCCCCCAAGACGCGCAGTTCCCCGCGCCCCCAAGACGCGCAGTTCCCCGCGCCCCCAAAAAACGCGCGGGTCCGCGCCCCCAAAGACGCGCGGGTCCGCGCCCCTAGAAGGGGCGTTGTTCCACCGCGAAGAGTTGTTCCTCCACGTGGTCCAGGGCCAGGCGTAGGGCGCCGGTCGCCACTGCCGCGTCTCCGAGGCGGGAGAGGGTGACCTGTGGGGGGCGCAGGCAGTAGCGGGAGAGTTCTTGGCGGAGGGGGTTGAGGACGCCGTCCAGGCCCGCTGCCCAGCCGCCGATGACGACCAGTTCCGGGTCCAGGGCGAGGACGAGGGCCGCCACGTCGTGGACCAGGCGCTGGAGGAAGCGGTCGACGGCCGCGCGGGCCCGCTGGTCGCCCTCGCGGGCCTGTGCGAACACCTCGGCGACCGCCTGCTCGTCGAGCGGGTGCAGGGGTTCGTCGGTGGTGGAGAGCAGGGTCTCCGGCGTGACCTCCCGGCCCAGCAGATGCAGCGCGCCGATCTCGCCGGCCGCCCCGCCGTAGCCCCGGTGCAGCCGCCCCCCGATCAGCGAACCGGCACCCGGGCTGAGCCCCGCCAGCACGAACACCACGTCGTCCGACTCGGTGGCCGCGCCCTTCCAGTGCTCGGCGACGGCGGCCGCGTTGGCGTCGTTCTCGACCAGGACCGGGCACTTGAAGGACCGGCTCAGCCGCTCGCCCAGCCGCAGCCCCGTCCACCCCGGCAACGCGGTGCCCAGCCGTACCGTGCCGTCCGCCTCGACGATCCCGGGCGTCGCCACGCCCACGGCCCGCAGTGAGCCCCGTGCGACACCGGCCCGCCGCAGCAGCTCGGCGACCGCCCCGCGCAGCCGCTCCAGCCGCTCGTCGGCCTCCGCCGTCTCGGGCACGTCCTTGGCCTGGGCGCCGATCACCCGGCCGTCCAGGTCGGCCAGCATGGCCGCCACCCGGTGCGCCCCGATCTCCAGCCCCAGCAGATGCCCCGCCTCCGCCCGGAACCGGAACCGCCGCGCCGGGCGTCCCTGCCGCCGTGCGGCTCCCTCCTCGGCCGCCTTCTCGACCACGAGCCCGGCCTCGATGAGCCCTTCGACGACGCCCTCGACGGTCGGCCGGGACAGCCCCGTCACCCGGGTGATCTCGGTCAGCGTCGCGCAGTCCGTGGCACGCAGGGCGTGCAGCACCACCGCGGAGTTGATCCTTCGCAGCAGCGAGGGATCCCCGCCGGTCAGCCGCCCCACCGTCCGTCCTCCCAGGTCGCGCGCGTGTTGGCCGGATCGTACTCGGCGCGGCGCGCCCCGGCGAGGACCCGGCCCCGGCCTCCCCTGATCAGCCCGGTGCCACGAAGCCCGACTCGTACGCGGTGATCACCGCCTGGGTCCGGTCCCGCGCCCCCAACTTCGCCAGCACCGCACTGACATGTGACTTCACGGTCTCCGTCCCGACGACCAGCCGGGCGGCGATCTCCGCGTTCGACAGACCCCGCGCCATCAGCCGCAGCACCTCGGCCTCGCGTTCGGTGAGCTGGGCCCGCTCCAGCACGGCCCGCGCGGCGCGGTTCCCGCCGTCGTCGCCGTACTCGGCGGCGAGCTGCCGCACCGAGGCCGGGAACAGCAGCGACTCGCCCTCGGCGATCAGCCGCACCGCGTGCACGATCTCGGCCGGCCGGGCCCGCTTGAGCAGAAACCCGTCGGCCCCGGCCCGCAGCGCCTCGTACACGTACTCGTCGTTCTCGAAGGTCGTCACCACCAGGATCCGCGGCGGCTCGTCGACGGTCCGCAGCAGCGCCCGGGTGGCCTCGATGCCGTCCAGCAGCGGCATCCGTACGTCCATGGCGACCACGTCGGGCCGCAGCCGCCGCACGAGCGGGATCACCGCCGCCCCGTCCGCGGCCTCCCCGACGACCTCGATGTCCGGCTGTGCCTCCAGGACGGCCCGCAGTCCCGCGCGTACCAGGGGTTCGTCGTCGACGAGGAGAACGGTGACCGGCATCCGGACAGCGTAGATCAACTCAGCGGCAGTTCGACATGGACCTGCCAGTCACCCTCGTCGGGTCCGGTTCTGGCCCGTCCGCCGAGCAGGGCGGCGCGCTCGCGTATGCCGCGCAGGCCGCTGCCGCGTCCGGGGCCGGAGCCGGGGCCGGACATCGGCTCGGGCAGCGGGTTGCGTATCGCGAGGACGAGGGTGCCGTCGGTGACCTGGACACGGACCAGGGCCGGAACGGCACCCGCGTGCCGCAGCACGTTGGTCAGGGCCTCCTGGAGGATCCGGTAGCCCTCCCGCGACACCGGCCCGGGCACGGTGTCCACGGGCCCCGTCACCTCGGCGTCGACCTTCGCCCCGGATGCGCGCGCCGAATCCAGCAGCCGGTCGGCGTCCGCCAGTGTCGGTCTGCTGCTCACGGGCTTCCGAGACTCGCGCAGGACACCCAGCACCCGCTCCAGGTCCTCCAGAGCGGTGCGGCCGGTCTCCTCGATGGCGCTCAGCGCCCGGTCCGTGAACTCCGGGTCGCCGGCCGCCCGAGCCGCCCCCGCCTGCACCACGGCGACCGTGAGCGCGTGCCCGATGGAGTCATGCAACTCGCGGGCGATACGCGTGCGTTCCAGCAACTGTTCGGTGCGTTCCTCCAGCGCCGCCAGCCGCTCGGCGCGGGACGGCCCGAGAAGCCGCCCGGCCAGCGCGGTGACGCAGCGGCCCGACCACACCACGACCACGGAGCACAAGATCAACGGCACGAGTGCGAGCGGGACGTGCCACCAGCGGTTGTCCTCGACGGTCACGAATCCGTCGGCGAGGGGTCCGAGGCCGAGCCCCGTCGTCAGCAAGTCGACCGCCAGCAGGGGCAGCTGGAGGGAGAGGTGGGCCACCGTCCAGCCGAGGCACAGCCGCGCCTCCAGCCACAGCACCGTCCGCCCGCGATCGGCCCACGTGGCCGACGGCGTGGTCACGATCTCCGGGCTCTCACCGTCTCGCCGATGGCCGATCAGCAGCAGCCTGGCCTGGAATCCCTCCACGACCCGCGTGACGGGCACCAGGCCCGCGAGTCCGAGCAGCACGGCGGCCGTGACCTGCGTCCACCATGCCTCCTCGACGAACAGCCACAACGACGGCCACACGATGGCCACCACGATGTGCAGCCACCGCTTGTACGTCACCGCCCGCGTGAACGGGCGCAGCATGCGGACCATGGCGTCATCGTGCCAGCCGCCACTGACAACGGACCTCCCCCGCACGGGGGAGGTGATCTCCACGGCCGGGGGAGGCCCGCACCCCGCACGACCGGCCAGGCTGCTGCCATGACCAGCATCGACGTCCAGTCCCTCACCAAGGAGTTCGGCACCAAGCGCGCCGTCGACGACCTCACGTTCCGCGTGCTGCCCGGCCGCGTCACCGGCTTCCTCGGCCCCAACGGCGCCGGGAAGTCCACCACCATGCGGCTGGTGCTCGGCCTCGACCGTCCGACCGCCGGAGCCGCCACCATCGGCGGCCGTGCCTACCCGGCGCTGCGCGAACCCCTGCGCCACGTCGGCGCCCTGCTCGACGCGCAGGCCGCCCACGGCTCCCGTTCGGCCCGCGACCACCTCCGTGTCCTGGCCGTGAGCAATCGCGTCCCGGACCGCCGCGTCGACGAGGTACTGGAGGAGACGGGCCTGGCCTCGGTGGCACGGCGCCGGGTGCGGACGTACTCCCTGGGCATGCGCCAGCGACTCGGCATCGCCGCCGCCCTGCTGGGCGACCCCGAGGTGGTCATGCTGGACGAGCCGTCCAACGGCCTCGATCCCGAAGGCATCGTGTGGATACGGCAGTTGCTGCGACGGCTCGCGGGGGAGGGGCGGACGGTCCTGGTCTCCAGCCATCTGATGAACGAGACCGCGTCCTTCGCGGACCACCTCGTCGTCCTCGGCCGGGGACGGCTGCTGGCCGACACCCCGATGCGGGACTTCATCCACGCACGCGTGCGGCCGCGCGTGCGCATCCGCACGAGCGATCCCACCGGCCTCAAGAGCGCCCTCGCCCGGCACGGCCACGATGCCGAGGAGCACGTGGACGGCCACTGGACCGTGCACCACGCACGCGTGGACGACATCGGCCGCATCACCTCGGCCGCGGGTGTACCGGTCCTGGAACTCGCGGCCGAGGAGGGCACCTTGGAGCAGGCCTACTTCGACCTCACCTCCGCCGAGACCGAGTTCACCGCACAGCCCCAGGAGGCCTGAACCATGGAACTCACCCCCGTACTCCGCTCCGAGTGGCTGAAGATCCGTACGCTCCGCTCGCTCCCGGGAGCCCTGCTGGCCCTGTTCGCCGCGACCACGGCGTTCTCCGCGATCGCCGGTGTCTCCGACACGTCGGAGCCGGGGTTCGACCCGCTGTTCACGGCCCTGTCCGGGGTCCTGCCCGGCCAGATCGCGGCCATCGCCTTCGGGGCCATGGCCGTCTCGTCGGAGTTCCACCCGGGGGCGCTCCGGCTCTCGCTGGCCGCGGTTCCGCAGCGCGGCCGGTGGTTCGCGGCCAAGGCGGTAGTCATCGCCGTACCGGCCCTCCTGGTGGGGCTGGTGACGGCGCTCGCCGCCCTCCTCGTGGCGCGGGCGGCGCTCGGACCGGCAGCCGACGGTCTCGGCGCCGGCGAGCAGGTGCGGGGCGTCGTGGGCTGCGGCGTCTACCTGATGCTGATGGCCTTGTTCGCCGCCGGGCTGGCCGCCCTGCTGCGCAGCGGCACCGCCACTCTGTCTCTGCTGATCCCGTTCATCCTGATCGTGTCGTTCGTGATCGGCGACGCGACGGGCACGGTCGCCGACTTCCTGCCCGACAAGGCGGGACAGTTGGTCCTTCGGGGGACGCACGAGGGGTCTTCCCTCGGGCCGTGGCCGGGGCTCGCGGTGACCGCGCTCTGGACGGCCGCCGCGCTGCTGGCGGGAGCGTGGAGCGTGCGCCGCCGGGACGCCTGACCGCAACGGCGTCGCTGCCCCGCCAGGTGCGCCCGCCAAGTGTCAGTGCGGGCGGGTTTACTTGACCCATGAGCATCGCACAGCACATCGCCCTCGTCGACGAGCTGTGCTACCGCCCCTTTCCGGCGGAGCACGGTCCGTCGGACGTCGGCACGTCAGGACCCGGCTACCACGTAGCGGTGTTAGAGAGCGGGCTCTGCGGCGACCCCGCGACCCGGGCGGTGACGATCGACCAGTTCGAGAAGGACCGGGACGCCGTCTGCGAGCTTCTCGCCTCGCGCTGGGGCGACACCGACCCCTTCAACCTGGAGACGGTCCTGCTGCGCACCGAGCACGAGGAGATACCCCGGCCGTGGGCCGACCTCGGCGCCCGCGCCGGTGTGGCCTACCTCTGGGAGGTGGAGGGCTCCGGCCGCTGGGTCGCCGTGGCCGTCGCGGACCGGGACGAGGCGGACGCGGTTCACCTGCTGGCCCTGGTCACGGAGGCGGACCCGCCGTGAGGGATCAGCTCCCGGCGGCTTCCCGCAGCCGTCCGAACTCCTCCGCCATGGTCTCGGCCGTCCAGTGCGCGTTCAGCCCGCTCGGGTTGGGCAGCACCCATACGCGCGTGTCCCCGAACGTCCGCGACTGCGGACCGACCTGAGCCTTCCGGTCGTCGAACGCGGCGCGGTACGCCGTCACGCCCACCACCGCCAGCCAGCCCGGGCGCAGCCGCTCCGCCTTCAGCGCGAGCAGCCGCCCGCCCTCCCGGTACTCCTCGGCGCTCAGCTCGTCGGCCCGGGCGGTCGGCCGCTCCACGACGTTGGTGATGCCGAGCCCGTACGAGAGCAACTCCCGCTGCTCGGACGGCTTCAGCAGCCGGGGCGTGAAACCGGACCGGTGCAGTACCGGCCAGAAGCGGTTGCCGGGGCGGGCGAAGTGATGGCCCGTCGCGGCCGTCATCAGCCCGGGGTTGATCCCGCAGAACAGCACCCGCAGACCGTCCGCGACCACATCGGGCACGACACGGTCGCGGGCGGCCTCCAGTTCCTCGGGCGTGAAGCGCGCCATGCGGCGCGTCAGAGAATCGCGCCGGGCGTGTAGCCCGCGGCCTGGGGGTGCTGCTTCACGATCTCCTCGACCCGGGCGACCACGGTGGCGACCTGGTCGCCCGCGGCACCCGTGAAGGACAGCTTGTCGGCCATCAGCGCGTCCAGCTGGGCGCGGTCGAGCGGAACGCGCGCGTCGGCGGCCAGCTTGTCGAGCAGCTCGTTGCGCTCGGCGCCCTGCTCGCGCATCGCCAGCGCGGAGGCGACGGCGTTCTCCTTGATCGCCTCGTGCGCGAGCTCCCGGCCCACGCCCGCACGCACGGCACCCATCAGCACCTTGGTGGTGGCGAGGAACGGCAGATACCGGTCCAGCTCCCGGGCCACGACCGCCGGGAACGCGCCGAACTCGTCGAGCACCGTCAGGAACGTCTCCAGCAGACCGTCCAGCGCGAAGAACGCGTCCGGCAGCGCGACCCGGCGCACCACCGAGCAGGACACGTCGCCCTCGTTCCACTGGTCGCCCGCCAGCTCGCCCGTCATCGAGGCGTAGCCGCGCAGGATCACCATCAGGCCGTTGACGCGCTCGCAGGAGCGGGTGTTCATCTTGTGCGGCATCGCCGAGGAGCCGACCTGGCCCGGCTTGAAGCCCTCGGTGACCAGCTCGTGCCCGGCCATCAGCCGGACGGTCTTCGCCAGCGACGACGGGGCCGCCGCCAGCTGCACCAGCGTCGTCACGACCTCGTAGTCCAGGGAGCGCGGGTAGACCTGGCCGACCGACGTGAACGCCTGCGAGAAGCCCAGGTGCGTGGCGATCCGCTGCTCCAGCTCCGCGAGCTTCGCGGCGTCCCCGCCCAGCAGGTCCAGCATGTCCTGCGCTGTGCCGACCGGACCCTTGATGCCGCGCAGCGGGTAGCGGCCCAGCAGCTCCTCGACACGGCCGTAGGCCACCAGCAGCTCGTCGGTGGCGGTCGCGAAGCGCTTGCCGAGGGTGGTGGCCTGCGCGGCGACGTTGTGCGAGCGGCCGGCCATGACCAGCTCGCCGTACTCACCGGCCAGCTTGCCCAGCCGCGCCAGGACGGCGACCGTGCGGTCGCGCATCAGCTCCAGCGAGAGCCGGACCTGCAGCTGCTCGACGTTCTCGGTGAGGTCGCGGGAGGTCATGCCCTTGTGCACGTGCTCGTGCCCGGCGAGGTCGTTGAACTCCTCGATCCGCGCCTTCACGTCGTGCCGTGTGACCTTCTCGCGCTCGGCGATGGAGGCCAGGTCGACCGTGTCGAGAACACGCTCGTAGTCGGCGAGCGCCGCGTCCGGCACCTCGATCCCTAGGTCCTTCTGGGCGCGCAGCACGGCGAGCCAGAGCTGCCGCTCCAGCTTCACCTTCTGCTCGGGGGACCAGAGCGTGGCGAGCTCGGCGGAGGCGTACCGTCCGGCGAGGACGTTCGGGATGCGGGGCTTGGCGGGAGCGGAAGTCACGTGGACGGATTCTACTGGCGATTCGTGCAGGCCGGCGCACCGGCCTTTTCGTCGGAACCTACGAGAAGCAGCGAGGACCTGCGAGCACTGCGAGCGCCTACGAGAGGTGCTCGGCGAGCTCGGCCAGCACCTCCGCGTGGCACCGCTCCGGTGCACACCAGCAGGCCAGCGTCCTGCCGCGCAGCTCGGGCACCAGTGCGAGCAGATCCGGCCGTTCCAGCAGATACGCCCGGTATTTCGCCATGACCTCGGCCCGTGTGCCGTCCCGCTTCTTCGCCGGTGTGTCGTAGGCGAAGGGGTTGTACAACGGGTGCCGGGGCAGGTCCCAGCCTCCGAGGGTCCAGCGGCGGCCGACGTAGACCACGTCCGCGGGCGCGTGCTCCAGCCGGGGACCGAAGTCGTGCAGCCGGCCCCTGACGTTGATCACACGCGTGCCCATGCGGACCTACAGCTCGTACGGCAGCAGTTCGGGGCGCTTCGGCGGCAGCCCGTCGCCCGAGGAGCGGCCCGTCAGACGGCGGCCTATCCAGGGCAGCAGGTACTGCCGGGCGAACCGCACGTCCGCCGCGCGGCGCATGACCCAGCCCGGCGGCAGCGTCGTCGGCATCGGCGAGCGCCACTCGGTGTCCTCGGGCTCGTAGCCGAGCGTCTGCCACACGGCCTCGGCGACCCGGCGGTGGCCCTCGGCCGTCAGATGCAGCCGGTCCACGTCCCACAGCCGGGGGTCGCCGAGCGAAGGGGCGCCGTAGAGGTCGACGACGAGCGCGCCGTGCCGGTCGGCGAGCTCGTCGACGCAGGCGAACAGCTCCTCCATGCGCGGCCGGAACCGCTCCAGGACAGGGCCCCGCCGGCCCGGGCTGCGCATCAGCACGAGCTGCTTGCACGACGGGGCCAGCCGCTCCACGGCCTCCTCCAGGAGGGCGCGCACCCGGCCCATGTCGCACTTGGGCCGCAGCGTGTCGTTGAGCCCGCCGACCAGGGTGATCACATCGGGCTCCATGGCCGCCGCCACGGCCACCTGCTCGTCGACGATCTGCTGGATCAGCTTGCCGCGTACCGCGAGGTTGGCGTAGCGGAAGCCGGGTGCGCCGGCCGCCATCCGCGCGGCGAGCAGGTCGGCCCAGCCGCGGTAGGTGCCGTCGGGCAGCAGGTCCGACATGCCCTCGGTGAAGGAGTCGCCGACGGCGACGAGGCTGCTGTGGGTGGGGTTCGTGTGCATGGCGACGGAAATGATATCCCGTGCACATACCCAGCAGTCGGTCGGCTGCCGGGAGCCCCCGCCCGGCCGCCGGGAGTCCTGCTCAGGCGACGGGAGTACGCCTGGCCGCCGGGAGTCCTGCTCAGGCTCCAGGAGTACTGCCCGGCCGCTGGGAGTCCTGCTCAGGTCCGCTGGCCGAACAGCTCCCGCAGTACGTCCTCCATGGTCACGAGCCCGGCCAGCCGCCCGTCCTCCCCGAGGACCGCCGCGAGATGCGTCCGGCTGCCGCGCATCGCGGTGAGGACGTCGTCCAGGGGGGTGTGCTCCCGCACGCGCGCGATGGGCCGCATGTCCCGCAGCCGGAACGGCACCTCGCGCCCGAGGGCGTCCAGGGCGTCCTTCACATGCAGATAGCCGACGATCCGCCGCCCCTCGTCCACCACCGGGAACCGGGAGAACCCGGACTCCGCCGTGAGCTGCTCCAGCTCGTCCGGAGTGACGCCCACGCTCGCGTACACCACCCTCTCCAGCGGCAGCACCACGTCGCGCACCGGGCGGCGGCCCAGCTCCAGCGCGTCGTGCAGCCGCTCCTGGGCGCGGTCGTCGATCAGGCCGGCCTCGCTGGAGTCCTTCACGATCTGCGCTATCTGCGCGTCCGAGTAGGAGGCGGCGACCTCCTCCCGCGCCTCCACGCGCAGCAGCTTCAGCAGTGTGTTGGCGAAGGCGTTGACGGTGAAGATCACCGGGCGCAGCGCCCGGGACAGCGCCACCAGGGGCGGTCCGAGCGCCAGCGCGCTGCGCACCGGCTCGGCGAGCGCGATGTTCTTGGGCACCATCTCGCCGAGCAGCATGTGCAGATACGTGGCCAGGGACAGCGCGATCACGAAGGACACCGCGTGCCCCGCGCCCTCGGGCAGGCCCACCGCGTGGAACACCGGCTCCAGCAGATGCGCGATCGCCGGCTCGGCCACCACACCGAGCACCAGCGTGCACAGCGTGATGCCGAGCTGCGCGGCCGCCATCAGCGCCGACACGTGCTCCAGGCCCCACAGCACGCTCTTGGCGCGCCGGTCGCCCCGGTCGGCGTGGGGCTCGATCTGGCTGCGGCGCACCGAGATCAGCGCGAACTCGGCGCCGACGAAGAAGGCGTTGACGACGAGCGTCGCCAGACCGATCAGCAGCTGTACCGCGGTCACAGCTCCGCTCCCTTCTCGTCGGGCTTCTCGTCGTCGAGCGGCGCCCGCAGCCGGACGCGCGCCGCCCGGCGGCCCGCCGCGTCCAGGACCTCCATCCGCCAGCCGGCGACCTCGAGGGTGTCACCGGCTGCCGGTATCCGGCCCAGCACCGTCGCCACAAGACCGGCGAGCGTCTCGTACGGCCCCTCCGGCGCGCGCAGCCCGACCCGCTCCAGATGGTCCACGCGCGCGGAGCCGTCGGCCGAGTACAGGGCGTGGCCGGCCTCGTCCGTGCCGGCCGGGGCGAGATCGGGCAGCTCGTGCGGGTCGTGCTCGTCGCGGACCTCGCCGACGACCTCCTCGACGATGTCCTCCAGGGTGGCCACGCCCGCCGTACCGCCGTACTCGTCGATGACGACGGCCATGGTGCGTTTGCCGGAGAGCCGGTCCAGGAGCCGGTCGACGGTGAGTGTCTCCGGGACGAGCAGCGGTTCGCGCATCAGCTCGGAGACGAAGATCCGCGTCCGGCGCTCGGCGGGTACCGTCAGCACGTCCTTGACATGCGCCGTCCCGACGACCGAGTCGAGGGTGCCGCGGTAGACGGGGAACCGTGACAGCCCGGTCGCCCGGGTCGCGTTCGCCACGTCCTCCAGGGTCGCCTGCACCTCCAGGGCGACGACCTGCACCCGGGGCGTCATCACGTTCTCCGCGGTCAGGTCGGCGAGGTTCAGCGTCCGCACGAACAACTCGGCGGTGTCGGCCTCCAGGGCGCCTTCCTTGGCCGAGTGGCGGGCCAGTGCCGCCAGCTCCTGCGGCCCGCGCGCCGAGGCCAGTTCCTCGGCGGGCTCCACGCCGATCCGGCGCACCACCCGGTTCGCCGTGTTGTTGAGGTGGGTGATGAAGGGCCGGAACGCGGCGCTGAACCAGCGCTGGGCGTTGCCCACGGTCTTGGCGACGGTCAGCGGGGAGGAGATCGCCCAGTTCTTCGGAACCAGCTCGCCGACCACCATCAGGAACACCGTCGAGGCGGCCGTGCCGAGCACCAGCGCGAGGCTGTGCGACGCCGACCGCGAGACACCGGCGTCCTCCAGCGGCCCGGCGATCAGCGCCGCGATCGACGGCTCGGCGAGCATGCCGACGACCAGGTTCGTGACGGTGATGCCGAGCTGCGCCCCGGACAGCTGGAACGTCAGGCTCCGTACGGCCTTCAGCGCGCCCTGCGCGCCCCGCTCGCCGCGCTCCACCGCCCGCTCCAGCTCGGCGCGCTCGACCGTGGTGAGGGAGAATTCGGCCGCCACGAAGGCGCCGCAGGCGAGCGAGAGCAGGATCGCCGCCAGAAGGAGCAGCACTTCGGTCATCGGTTCACCCCCGTTCCATGGTTCTCCAGGACGGGGCGGAACGCGCGGTGTCGCGCACGGGGAGGCACGCCCATGGGCGGACGCTCACAACCTTTCATGCAGAACCGAGTGGCCATCCAAGGTTAAAGGATGGGCAAAGTCCTTCCGAGGGGGTGCTCAGGGCGAGTCGGCGGGGGCTGGTGCGAGCCGGTAGGCGCCCTCGTGGGCGACGACCCGACCCGCGGTGGGCGGCGCGAAGTGGGTGCCCAGCAGGAGGGTGTCCGTACCTGCCAGGGAGTCGAGCAGCCTCCGGCGCGAGGCCTCGGACTGTACGGGATCGATGTCGACGCACGCGCCGATGCCGGGGTGGGCGAGCTGGACGGGGTGGTGGACGCAGTCGCCGGTGATCAGTGCCGTCCGTCCGCGACTGGTCAGTTCTACGGCGAGGTGGCCGGGGGTGTGCCCCGGGGTCGGGATCAGACGCAGGCCCGGGGCGACTTCGGCACCCTCGGCGGGGACGTCGACGAGGTCGAGCCGCCCGGCCTCCTCCACCGGGATCACGGAGTCGCGGAACATCTGCGCGCGTGCCTCGTCCATGGCGTACCCGGCCCAGAACTCCCGCTCGGCGCGGGAGGTCAGGTAGCGGGCGTGCGGGAACGTGGGCACCCACGCGCCGTTCACCTCCCGGGTGTTCCAGCCGACGTGGTCGGCGTGCAGATGGGTGAGGATCACCAAGTCCACCGAGTCCGGGGGGAATCCGGCGGCGGTGAGGCGCCGCAGGTAGTCGGTGTCGAGGTCGTGCCAGGCGGGATTGGCCCGCTGCTTGCCGTTGCCGATGCCCGTGTCCACCAGCACGCGAAGCCCGCCGGCGGTGAACGCGAAGCTGTGACTGTCCAGGTGCGGGACGCCGTCGCCGTCCGCGAAGTGGGGGCGCAACCAGTCCTGTCCCGCCACGACGTCCGGTGTGGCGTCGGGCAGCAGCCACGGTCCGGTCGCCGGCGGCAACGCAACCTCGTCGACGCGGTGGACGGTGAGGTCGCCCACGGTCCATGTGGTCATCGGTCTCTCCTCGAGCGCTGAGAGGAATCGGTTAAAGCAATCTGTTTGCGTTAAGTCGACCGTAGGTCCTACACTCCACTAATGCAAACAGTTAGCTTTTATGGCACAGGGGAGTCGATGTCCCGTACCGAACTCACACCCCCGGAAGCGGCCCGCTGGGCCCACCGCGCCGGGCTCGTCCTGCCGGCCGACCGCCACGCCGCGGTCGCGGCCACCGCCGACCACATCCACTCCGTGGTCGCCGTCCTGCGCGAGCTCGACTTCGGCGACACCCCGCCCGCCTCCGCCTATCGCGCGGCACAGGAGGCCCACGATGCAGCCGTATGAACTGACCCTCGGCGCCGCCGCCGAGCTGATCCGGGCGCGGCGGCTGTCCCCCGTCGAGCTGGCGGAATCCGTGCTGGAGCGCGTCGAACGGGTGGAGCCGCGGCTCGGGGCCTATGTCACCGTCACCGCCCAGCACACCCGCCGGGCCGCCCGCGAAGCCGAGCGGGACATCGCGGCCGGCCGGCACCGCGGGCCGCTGCACGGCATCCCGATGGGGCTGAAGGACCTGATCGACACCGCCGGACTGGCGACGTCGGCCAGTTCCCGGGTCAGGGCCGGCCACCGCGCCCACACCGACAGCACCGTCGCCGCCCGTCTGCGGGCGGCCGGAGCCGTCCTGGTCGGCAAGACCCACACCCACGAGTTCGCCTACGGGCTGACCACCCCGCAGACCGGCAACGCCTGGGACCGCGACCGGGTCGCCGGCGGCTCCAGCGGCGGATCGGCGGTCGCCGTCGCCGCGGGCACCGCCACCTTCGCCCTGGGCACCGACACCGGCGGATCCATCCGGGTCCCCGCCGCGCTCAACGGCGTCGTCGGCCTCAAGCCGACCTACGGCCTCGTCCCGCGCCACGGCGTCACCTCGCTGTCCTGGTCCCTGGACCACGTCGGCCCGATCACCCGCACCGTCGAGGACGCGGGCCTGGTCCTCGACGCCCTGGCCGGCCACGACCCCCGCGACCCCGCCTCCCTGGCCACACCCCCGGCG
Organism: Streptomyces sp. NPDC050546; assembly: GCF_044457425.1. Taxonomy (NCBI): domain Bacteria; kingdom Bacillati; phylum Actinomycetota; class Actinomycetes; order Kitasatosporales; family Streptomycetaceae; genus Streptomyces; species Streptomyces sp. NPDC050546. The sequence goes on along the minus strand of NZ_JBITGX010000022.1, from coordinate 45,805 downwards.
GACCACCGGCCGGCCGAGGGCACCGACCTGACCGGACTGCGCATCGGCGTGCCGCGCACCTGGTACTTCGACCACGTCGACGCCGAGGTGGAAACCGCCGTCCGGAACGCGATCGACCGGCTCCGGGATCTCGGTGCCCTGCTCGTCGACGTCGAGATCCCCATGACCCGCTACATCCAGGCCACCCAGTGGGGCCTGATGGTGCCCGAGGCCACCGCCTACCACGAGAGCACCCTGCGCACGGTCCCCGAGCTCTACCAGGCCGACGTCCGCATCCTCCTGGAGGCCGGCGAACTGATGCCCGCCGGCGACTACTTGCGGGCCCAGCGCTCCCGCACCCTCATGCGGCAGGAGTGGGCGGACATGCTGCGCGAGGTCGACCTGATCGCCGCCCCCACCCTCCCCACGACCGCGGTCCCGGCCGGCCAGGAGACGATCACCTGGTCCGACGGGACCGTCGAGGGCGTCTCGGACGCCTATGTGCGGCTCTCCGCACCCGCCAACATCACCGGGGTGCCGTCCCTGTCCCTACCGGTCGGTCACGACACCCAGGGTCTGCCGATCGGCATGCAGCTCCTCGGCCGGCCGCTCGGGGAGCGGCTGCTCCTGCGGGTCGGGCACGCCTACGAGCAGACCCGGCCCGCCCGCCGGCTCGCGCCCGCGGCCTGAACCGGGAACCGCCCCAGTCGCAAACGGTTCGCTTTAAGGTGGTGCCGTGAGCAGACAGATGGTGCGCCCCGGCGGCCGCAGCGCCCGGGTCCAGGCGTCGGTGCACGCCGCCGTCCGCGAACTCGCCTCGGAGCTGGGCCGGGAGGCCCTGACGGTGCCGCTGGTCGCCCAGCGCGCGGGTGTGACACCGTCGACGATCTATCGCCGCTGGGGCGACCTCCAGGAACTGCTGTCGGACGTGGCGGTCGAGCGACTGCGGCCCGACACCACGCCCGGCGACCACGGCACCCTGCCGGCCGACCTCACGGCCTGGGCCGAGCAGTTCCTCGACGAGATGGCCTCGCCCGCCGGCCGCGCCTACATCCGCGACGCCCTGCTGGGCGACCCCGCCGGCGGCAACGCCGGCCGGTGCTCGGCCTACGCCGCCGAGCAGATCGGCCTCGTCCTCGCCCGCGCGGCCGGACGCGGGGAGCGGACACCCGACGTCGAATCGGTGATCGACCAGGTCGTCGCGCCCATCATGTACCGCATCCTCTTCCGCCCGGACGGCCTCGACGCCGCCCACGCCCAGCGGCTCGTGGCCGGGGTCCTCGCCCCGGCCGGAGACACACGCCAGCCGAAGAGGGGCCTGCCCTAGCCGATGAGGGGCTTGACCCAGCGCCGCCAGTGGTCCTCGCGCCGGTAGCCGGCCGCGGCCCAGGTGTGGTGGGCCTGTTCGTTGGTCTCCAGGACCATGGCGTCGACGCGTCGCCCGCCCAGGGCGGCGAAGCGTTGTTCGGCGGCTTCCAGGAGGGCGGTGGCGATGCCTTGCCGGCGGTGGTCCGGGTGTACGGCGAGCCGGTAGGCGGAGCAGCGCCATCCGTCGAAGCCCGCTATGACGGTGCCCGTGAGGCGACCGTCGCGCTCGGCGAGGATCAGGGCCTCGGGGTCGCGTGTGATGAGGCGGGCCACTCCGTCGTGGTCGTCGCTGATGCTGGTGCCTTCCGCGGCTTCGCGCCAGAACCGCAGCACGGTGTCGATGTCCGAGAGGGCCGCGCAGCGGATGTGAAGATCGCTCATGGGGCGAGCCAAGCAGAACCCCCGTCCGTCCGGCGATCGGGTTTCAGTACCCGGACACCGCCCGTTGGTTAGGGTGGCCACCGGAGACCGACGGCGCCCGCGCGGGCAGGGTCGGACACGACGGGGGGCTCGTTCGTGGGGAGTTGGCGCCCAACGGTCATGGCTGCCCACCGGTCGGCGCCGGCGCTGCTGCCGCCGGCACTGCGCGTCTGGCTAGGGCTGATCGCGGCCCTCGCCGCGCTCGTGGTCGTCGCGCTCGGGGTCCTGTACGCCGGCCACGGGGAGCCGGGCACGGTGGATGCGTGGATCCAGCCGTCCGTGGACGCTGTGCGGCCGCCGTGGCGAAACCTCGCTCTGGCCACGGACTTCCTGGCAGAGCCCCTGGGAGCGGCGGTGCTGGTCGTGGCCACCGTGACGGGCTGCCTGCGGCTTCGGCGTCCTCACGCGGCGGTGCTCGTCGTCGCCGGCACCGGTCTGACCGTGGGGACGACGAAGCTGCTCAAGCCCCTGGTTGGACGTACCATTCACGGCGCCGACAACTTGTCCTACCCGAGCGGGCACACCGCCTTCCTCACCGCGCTCGCCCTCGTGGTGGCGCTGCTCGCCACCGGCCGGCTCGGCCTCGGCCGGACGGCGGGCACGGCGCTCGTGCTCGCGGCGGCGCTCGTCGCCGGCGCCGCCATGGGATGGGCGCAGGTCGCCCTGGGCGCGCACTACCCGACCGACGTCCTCGGCGGCTGGTGCACCGCGCTGGCGGTGGTACCGGCGACCGCGTGGCTGGTCGACCGGACGGCCGACGCCGGTCGCCGGCAGCAGCGCCGCTGACGTCACGTCACGTCACGCCAGGCGACGGAACACCGGTTTCACCGGCCGCCCGGCCAACCAGGGGGTGGGGTCGGCGGCGTCCAGTGCCTTCCGGTACACCGCACACGCCTCGGCCACCACGTCGACGGTGTGATCGATGTCGGCCTCGCTGAGTGCGCTGCTCACCACGAACGATGGGGCCAGCACCCCGCCCGCGAGGAGCCGGCGCAGGAACAGGGTGCGGTACTCCTGCGACGGCTGCCGGTTCTCGTCGAGGGTGGCGAAGACCAGGTTGCTGGCCCGGCCCCGCACGACGACGTGGTCGCCGACGCCCATGCTCGCCGCGGCGTCGCGGACACCGGCGGCCAACCGCTCGCCGAGGGCGTGCAGCCGGGCGGTGACGCCCTCCTCGGTGTACGTGGTCTGCACGGCCATCGCGGCCGCCAGGGAGTGCGTCTCCGCGCCGTGCGTGGTGGACAGCAGGAACACCCGGTCGCCGGAGTGCCGCAGCCCGCCCCGCTCCATCAGCTCGCGGCGCCCGGCCAGCGCGGAGACGGCGAACCCGTTGCCCAGCGCCTTGCCGAACGTGGAGAGGTCCGGGACGACGCCGTACAGGCCCTGGGCGCCCGCCTCGGACCAGCGGAGGCCGGTGATCATCTCGTCGAAGACCAGTACGCAGCCGTGCCGGTCGGCCAGCGCGCGCAGGCCGGCGAGGTAGCCGGGCGGCGGCTCGCTGTGGGTGGCGGGTTCGAGGATCAGGCAGGCGACCTCGCCCTGATACCGGGTGAGCAGCTCCTCGGTGGCGGCCAGGTCCCCGTAGGGGAACGTCACGGTGAGGTCGGTGGTGGCCGTCGGGATGCCGGCGGACATCGGCGTGGTGCCGATGAACCAGTCGTCGACGGAGAAGAACGGATGGTCGGCGCAGACGGCCACCCGGGGGCGCCCGGTGGCGGCGCGGGCGAGGCGCACCGCGGCGGTGGTGGCGTCGGAGCCGTTCTTCGCGAACTTCACCATCTCGGCGGTCGGCACCGTGGCCAGGAAGCGTTCCGCGGCCTCGACCTCCACGACGGACGGCCGGACGAAGTTGCTGCCGCGGTCGATCTCGCGCCGCACCGCCTCGGTCACGCGTGGGTGGGCGTGGCCGAGGCTGACCGACCGCAACCCTGACCCGTACTCGATGTAGCGGTTGCCGTCGATGTCCCACACGTGCGCACCGCGGCCGTGGCTGATGACCGGGGCCAGGTTCTCGGGGTACTGGTCGTCGCCCTTGGCGTAGGTGTGCGCGCCCCCGGGGACCAGGGCGTGCAGCCGCTCGTTCGCCGCCCGCGACCGGGGCAGGCGGAACTCCTCAGTGTCCACGCTGACTTCAGCTCTCTCTCTGCTTCAGGATCTCGGCGAGGCTCGGCGCCTCCCGGTCCCGCTGGGACATCGATGTGGCAGGCAGCGGCCAGCGGATCGCGAGTTCCGGGTCGTCGAAGGCGATCGTCACGTCCTCGGCCGGATCGTGCGGGCGGTCGATCCGGTACGAGGTGTCGGCGGTCTCGGTCAGCGCCTGGAAGCCGTGCGCGCACCCCGCCGGGATGTACAGGGTCACCTGGGTCTCGCCGGACAGGTCGAAGGTGGCCACGTTGCGGTAGGTCGGTGAGTCCGTCCGCAGGTCCACGACGACGTCGAAGATCCTCCCGTACGAGCAGCGCACCAGCTTGGCCTCGCCCTTGCCGGAGCGCAGATGCAGGCCGCGCAGCACGCCCCGGACCGAGCGGGACACGCTGTCCTGGAGGAAGGCGTCCGGATCGAGGCCCACCGAGCGGACCACGTCGGCGTCGAAGGTGCGGCAGAAGAAGCCGCGTTCGTCGGCGTACGGCGTCGGCTCGAAGAGGAACGCGCCCGCCACCTCCGGGACTTCGGTCGCCTTCATGGAGTCTCCTTCGCTGGGAACAGGGCTGCCGTCAAGGCGGTGAAGTGGACTGCGAGTTGCCGGGCGGCGTCCTGGTTCCGCTCCGCCAGGGTCTGCCGCAACTCCGCCGATCGCTTCTCCAGCGCACGGAACTGCTCCAGCAGCCGGTCGGCGTCGACCTCGCGGGCCGGATGGCAGTACGCGGCGAGGCCCATCCGGTCCATGAGGGCATCACTCTTCGCCGCGTAGGTGAGGGCGAGGGTCGGTGTTCCGGTCTTCAGCGCGCAGACCAGGTTGTGGTACCGGGTCGCCACCACGGTGTCGGCTGCCGCCGTCTCCTTCATCAGATCGGCCAGTGATGCCGCCTCCGCGGCGGTGACCAGCGCTGAGTCCACCGCGTCGAGGATCGAGGCGACCACGCGGGCATCGCACGCGTCGCCGGTGAGCAGCCGGACCGGTCTGCCTTCCTCGACCAGCGCGCGGACGAAGCGGGTTGTCCCGTCGAGGTAGCGACGGTGGATCTCCTCGGCCCGGGCGCGGTCGTCGTTGCCGCCGTGGAAGGCCATGACGCCTACGCAGACCAGGCCCGGCGGGCCCGACGGGCCGCTCGCCGGTGGCGCCGGCAGGGCGAACGCGAGATCCGGGTGGACCTCGTCGCGCGCGGTGTCCACGCCCATCTCCCGCATCGCGTCGCGGGACAGGGTGTCGCGGTACGACCGGTAGGCGGCCAGCCGCGCCGACCGGCGCACCAGGGCACGGGTCGCCCGGTCGCGGATCGGGGCGGCGCCGACGCCGACCAGCGCGACCCTGGTGCCGAACAGCCGGCCGGTCGCGCAGAGCAGGAACAGGGAGTACGGGAAGCCCCACGGCCGCAGCGGCAGCGTGGCCTCCAGGACGCCCATGCCCGGCACGATCACCACGTCGTGCCGGCGCACCCAGGCGGCGGTGCGGACCACGTCGACGAGCTTGCCCAGACCCTTCCCCACGATCGAGCCCACCCGGGACGCGGTCCGGTACTCCCCGCGGTACCAGTGCAGCCGCGTCGCGGGGATCCCGTACCGGGCCGTGACGACCTCGGGCCCGCCGCACAGCGCGTCCACGACCGTGTCCGGGTGCTCGGCGCGGAGGTACCCGAGTACGGCTTCGAGCGAGCCGTCGTTGCCGAGGTTGCCCGAGCCGAGCAGACCGAACACCCCTGCCCGTACGGGAGTTCTCATGTTCGCCGCCCCTCGCGGCCCGCGACGAGGTCGTCGACGGAGACGGTGAGCCTGGCCGGGTCGACCGGGGCGCGGTCCTCGACCCGCTCGCCGGCGCCCGGCCGGACCCGGCTGGTCATCCACGCGGCCAGGTGCCGGTAGCAGGCGCGCCGGTCGGCGGCGGAGAGCGGCGCCCGCTGGATCGCCGAGACGAAGCCCCAGACGTACTCGGCCAGCAGCCGGGGCGTCGGGTGCAGCGCGCCCGCCCGGCGCGGGTCCAGGTTGACGCACCGGGAGCGCTTGGAAGGGTTCGCCCGCTCGGCGCGGGTGGGGTGGTCGCGCCGGAAGTACAAGAGCTCCGGCACCTGGTGGAAGGGCCCGTGCAGGACGATCTCGGCGACGAACGTCCGGTCCGCGTGGTGATAGCTGTCGTGCGGCTTCACCCGGCGCAGCATGTCGGCGCGCATCACCCCGTAGAAGTCGTCGCCACCGGGCTCGAACAGGAAGCTGCGGAAGCGCTCCGGCGCGTGCGGGGAGGCGGTGGCCAGCCCGTACTCGTAGGGGACCTTCACCTGTCCTTCGCCGTCGATGACCGCCTGGTCGGAGTGCGCCAGGACCACGTCCGGCCGGGCGTCCAGCGCCTGAACGCAGCGCCGCAGCAGGTCCCGGGCGTAGAGGTCGTCGTGCGAGGCCCACTTGAAGAGTTCGCCGCGGCACTCGGTGAACACGTAGTTGTGGTTCGGCGCGGCGCCGATGTTCCGAAGCAGCCGGATGTACCGGATGCGTGAGTCCTGCGCCGCGTACTTGCGGCAGATGTCCTCGGTGCCGTCGGTCGAGGCGTTGTCGGAGATGACCAGCTCGAAGTCCTCGTAGGTCTGGCCGAGCAGGGCGTCGAGCGACTCGGCCAAGTACTCCTCGCCGTTGTACACGGGCAGGCCGATGCTCAGCCGGGGATGGGCGGTCATGACGTCCTCACTTCAGGAATGGGTTCGTTGAGGCGCTCACGCAGGGCCGACCGCAGCTGGAGCCACCACCCGGCCGAGCCGGCGAGGGTCGCGGCGGCGACGCCCCAGGCCGAGCCGACCGTGCCGCCGAGGGCCGCGCCGCCGAGCCCGCCGGCGACGTAGCAGGCGGAGGCGAACAGCTGGCAGCGCAGGCTGCGCCGGGCCGCGGCGAGCGCGCGCAACCCGGCCGCGGCGCCGGTGCCGAGGCCGGCGCCCGCGACGCCGAGGGTGACCGGCACGATGAGCTGGGCGGCGGAGTGCCAGACGCCGCCCAGCACGAGCTCGCCGAGCCGGTCCGGAATCAGCAGCAGCGCCCCGCCCCACAGCAGCGCGGCGACGGCCTGCCCGCCGCCCAGCAGGAGGCAGAACCTGCCGAGGCGGTGCGGGGCCCGCCGCAGGACCCGTGCCGCCTCCGCGACGGTGACCAGCGACAGCCCCATCAGCACGGCGAGGAACGGTCCGAGCAGGAGCTCGGCGCCCCGGACCGCGCCCACCGCGCCCACCCCGGCGATCGCGCCGAGCCCGTACGCCCGCAGCTGGCTCGCGCCGCTGAGGCTGACGTTCTCGACCAGGTACCGGTACCCGAGGTCGCGTTGCTCGCGCAGCCACGCGCGTGCCCGGGCCGTCCGGGGCAGGATGCCGGACTGGACGTAGCCGTACCCCGCGGCCACCGTGGCGGACGCGCCCCAGGCGAGCACGAAGGCGGCCACGCTGCCCACGCCCGCCGCCACCACCATGGCCGGGACGAGCGCGACGCCCCACACGACGTCGTTGAGGAACGCCTTCCGCCCGGTGCCGGCGGCGAAGAACGCGTACCGCCAGGCATCCTGGAGCAGCAGCCCAGGCAGCATGACGCCGAGGCAGGCGAACGCGGGCCCCACGCGCCCGCCGAGCGCGAGACCGCCCACCAGACAGACAGCGCCGATGGCGGCACCGACGCCGAGGGCGGTACCCGACGACCGGGCCACCGCACCCCGCCAGGACGCGTCGGACACGCCGCTGAAGCGCACCACGAGCGGATCGGTGGCCAAACCGCGGGAGACGTTGAGCACCACGCCGTACGTCACCCAGGCGAGGCTGAACACACCGAACGCGGTCACCCCCAGCGAGCGCGCCACACAGATCCCCACCGCGAAGTTGCTGATGCTGGAGGCTGCCTGGTCGGCCAGCCCCCAGGACAGCCGGCCGGCGAAGGCCCGCCGGGTGGATCCCGCCGGTGCCGTCGCCTTCTCCTCCTCGGTGGTCATCCGCGTCATGCCTTGATCAGCCCGGCGCCGTGCAGGGCGCCGGCCGCGGTGGCGACGGTGTCGAACGGCAGCCCGGACCGCTCGGTGACGTCCAGCAGGCTGTGCTCCCCGTCGGAGAGGCTGAGCACCCAGAGCATGGCCATCTGGGCCTGCTTGGTGTCGCTGCGCCCGCCGAGCGCGTCGTACAACCCGCGTCGGCCGAGCTGCGGTTCGCCGTGGGGACTGAGGTTGAGGTACCTCCGGTTGCGGTCGAGGACGGCGAACGCCTCGCGGCAGACCGCAAGGGTGTCCGCCATCGCCTCGGGGGAGACGAAGTCCGGGTTGTCCGCCGAGGTGTGGTACTCGGGGTAGCCGGCGTACGGGGTTCGGCTGAGCGAGCCCACGCCCAGGTTGAACCCGGGCGAGCAGTACTGCCGCTCGTCATAGCCGTACGGAGTGAACTCGGTGACGCGGTGCGGGCGTTCGGAGGCGGTCAGCACATGCCGCATCACCCGGTCGATCTCCGCGTCGCCGCGCCTGCTCTGCTTGTACGTCAGCCGGCCCGAGTCGCCCGCGCAGGCGAGCACGAGGCCGTGCTTGACCCGCCCGATCCGCTCCGCGTTGCGGGCCAGCCAGGTGATCGCCCCGATGGTGCCGGGCGCGTAGATGAACCGGTAGGTGTAGTACGGCCTCTGCTCCGCCAGCGCCCGGGCCAGGAACGTCGCCACCGCGATGCCGGCCAGGTTGTCGTTGGCCAGCGACGGGTGGCAGACATGGCAGGAGACGATCACCTCGTCGGCGACCTGCCCGGGGACCACGTGCTCGGCGTAGGTGAGTTGGCCGTCGGCGAGGGTGGAGTCGATACGCACCTCGTACTCGCCGTCCGGCAGCGCGTCCAAGGTCTCCTGGGCCAGGCAGAAGCCCCATTCCGGCTTGTAGTAGCTGGTGCGGTACGGCACCCAGCTCGGGTGTTCCGGCAGGGTGTGCAGGTGTTCGCGCAGCTCGGCGAGCGGCATGGTCCTCGACACCGGCACGCTGTAGCCGAGCACGTGCAGGCTCGACTCGGCGAAGTCGACGACCCGGTTGCCGTCGGCGTCGGCGATGTACGCGTCGCGGATGTTCCACTCCTGCGGCACCGTCCAGTCGAGCACCTGCGTCCCGGTAGGCACCTCGTGCACCTGGAGCGGGACGTACTCGCCGACGATCTCCAGGGTGGAGCGCACACCGTCGCCGGTGATGCTCCGGCAGAGCGGGTACAGCCGCTCCACCAGAGCGTGCATCTCCTCGCCGAGCGCTGTCATCGGCGCCACCGCAGGGTGCCGTCGACGGTGCCGGCGTCGGACGCCGCGCGCAGCACGGCGAGGCGGGTGAAGCGTCGCTCGAAGTCCTCCTGGGTCAGCCCGTGCTCGCGGTAGGCGTCGGCGAGTTCGAGCGCGCCCCGCTTCACCGTCCACTCGCAGTCGAAGCCGGGGATCGCCGCACGGAACCGGGAGAAGTCCACCCGGTACGAGCGCGGATCGGCACCGGTCTCCCCGGTGATCACCACCTTCGAACCGGACACCGCCTCGGCGACCTGTTCGGCGATCTCGGCGACCGTGACGTTGTTGGTCTCGCTGCCGATGTTGAACGCCCGGTCGTGCACCGCTTCCTGAGGCGCGGTCAGCGCGGCCGTGAAGGCCCGTGCGATGTCGGCGGCGTGCACCAGCGGGCGCCACGGGGTGCCGTCGGAGAGCACCAGCACCTCGCCGGACAGCAGCGCGTGGCCCACCAGGTTGTTCAGCACGATGTCGGCGCGCAGCCTGGGGGAGTAGCCGAACGCGGTGGCGTTGCGCATGTACACCGGGCTGAAGTCGCCGTCGGCCAGCGCGTGCAGGTCGTCCTCCACCCGCACCTTGGACTCCGCGTACGGCGTCACCGGGCGCAGCGGGGCGTCCTCGCCCACCAGCTCGCCGCCGCCGGCGGCGCCGTAGACCGAGCAGGTGGACGCGTACAGGAAACGCCCCACCCCGGCGTCGCGGGCGAGTCGGGCGAGCCGTACGGACGCGTGGTGGTTGATGTCGTACGTCAGCTCCGGCGCCAGCGATCCCAGTGGGTCGTTGGACAGCGCGGCCAGGTGGATCACGGCGTCGACGCCGGCCACGTGGTCGGCCGTGACGTCGCGCAGGTCCACCTTGTGCCCCTGCGGGTCCGCCGGGGTCTCGCCGAGGACGCAGTCGGCGAAGAGGCCGGCGTCGAGGCCGACAACCTCGTGTCCGGCGGCGGCGAGGACCGGGGCCATGACGGTTCCCAGGTATCCCTGGTGACCGGTCAGCAGTACGCGCATGGTTCAACCCCCCAGGTTGAGCTTGAGTTTGGTGACGGCGAACGCTTCGGCGTATCGCTCGTGGCATTCGATGCCGCGGATCCGCGCGAGGCCGAGGAAGGCCTCCCGGTCGTACCACGGGCGGTGGCGCTGCGAGGGGTAGTGCTCCTGCAGCAGCCGCACCTTCTCCTCGGCGATCTCCGTCGACAGCGGCTGGTAGGCCGCCATACGGCCGAGGTCGCCGTCCCACTTGACGATCTCGTAGCCGAGCACGAGGTGATCGCGGAACGCGGTGGGTATGAGCCGCGCCAGGCCGCGGTGGTCCTGGTGCGCGTCCTCGGTGCGCGGGGCCAGGACCAGATCCGGCTCGGTCTGTCCGCGCAGTTCCTCGACCGCGGCCTTGGCCTCCTCCCAGTACGCGGGCAGCCGGCCGTCGGGCAGCTTGTGCACGGTGAGCCGCAGATCGGCGCCGGGGCAGAAGGCGGTGAGCGCGGCCCGCTCCTCCTGCTCCCGGTCGGTGCCACCGCCGGAGAGCACCAGCGCGTCGACGCGCAGGCCCGGCCGCGCGAGGCACATCGCGAGCAGCGTGCCGCCCGCGCCGATGGCGATGTCGTCGCAGTGCGCGCCCACCGCGACGATCCGGTCCAGGGGCCCGGCCCCGAGCCGGATCACGCCCTCGCTCCGGCGCCCGCTCCGGCACCGTCTCGTTCCCACACGGCCCACGGGCGGTCGCCCCGGGCGTAGGCGTCGTCGAGCGCGGCCCGTTCCTTCACGGTGTCGGTCGGCTTCCAGAAGCCGCGGTGCTGGTGCGCCACCAGCCGCCCCCGCTTGGCCAGTTGGGCGCATCCGTCGGCTACCAGGTCCCCGTTCTCCGGGATGTGGTCGAAGACCTCCTGGCGGAGCACGAAGTAACCGCCGTTCTCCCACAGCGGCATGTCGCTCACCGCGGTGATGCCCCCGACCAGGCCGTCCTCGCCCAGGTCCACACAGTGGAACGAGGACTGCGGCGGCACCACCATCATCGACGCACCGGCGTCGCGCCGGGCGAACCGGTCGATCATCTCCGGCAGCGGGGCGTCGGTGAGCACGTCGGCGTAGTTGGCGAGGAACATCTCGTCGCCGTCCAGATGGTGCCGCACCCGGCGCAGCCGCTCCCCGATCGGCGACTCGATGCCGGTCTGCGCGAACGTGATCGTCCAGTCGGCGATGTCGGTGGACAGCAGCTCGGTCCGCCCGCCCCGCAGCACGAAGTCGTTGGACGTCGTCTCCTCGTAGTTGAGGAAGAAGTCCTTGATGTGGTGGGCGCCGTACCCGAGGCACAGGATGAACTCCGTGTGCCCGTAGTGCGCGTAGTAGCGCATGACGTGCCAGATCAGCGGCCGCGGGCCGACCATCGCCATCGGCTTGGGCACGTCGTCCGCGGCGCCGCTCCGCATCCGCATCCCATAACCGCCGCAGAACAGAACGACCTTCATGCCTTGACCTCGACAATGCTCAGTTCCGGGATGGGGAAGACCAGTCGGCCGCCCCAGTCGTGCACGAAGGACAGCTGCTCGACCAGCTCGTCCCGCAGGTTCCAGGGGAGGACGAGCACGTAGTCCGGCTTGTCGGCGGCTATCCGCTCGGGCGGCAGGATCGGGATGCGGGTGCCGGGTGTGAACCTGCCGTGCTTGTACGGGTTCCGGTCGACCGTGTACGCGAGCAGGTCGGGCCGGATGCCGCAGTGGTTGAGCAGGGTGTTGCCCTTGCCCGGGGCGCCGTAGCCGACGACCGTCTCACCGCGCTCGGCCGCCTCGATGAGGAACTTCAGGAGGTCCCGGCGTACCTTGGCCACCCGGGCGGAGAACTCGGTGTACCCGGACAGCTCTTGCAGCCCGGCGGCCTTCTCCCGGGCCAGCACGTCGGCCACCCGCTGCGTCGGCTCGCCCGCCACCTCGGCCGGCCGGGCCCACAGCCGGATGGAGCCGCCGTGGGTGGGCAGCAACTCGACGTCCACGAGGGTGAGTCCGCCGCTCGCCAGTGCCCGCGCCGCGGACGCGACCGTGTAGTACTGGAAGTGCTCGTGGTAGATGGTGTCGTACTGGTTCTCCTCGATCAGGGTCAGCAGGTGCTGCACCTCGACGGAGACCCAGCCGTCGTCGGCGACCAGGGCCCGCAGCCCCTGGGTGAACCCGACCACGTCGGGGATGTGCGCGTACACGTTGTTGGCCACGACCAGGTCCGCCGGGCCGTGCTCGGCGCGGACGGCCGAGCCGGTCTCCGGGCTGAGGAACTCCGTGAGCGTGGGCACACCCGCGTCGCGCGCCGCGGCGCCGACGTTCACCGACGGTTCGATGCCGAGGCAGCGGATCCCCCGGTCCACCACGTGCTTCAGCAAATACCCGTCGTTGCTGGCGACTTCGACCACGAAGGCCTCGGAGCGCTCGGAGCCGTCGGTGCCGTCGGTGCCGAGACCCACCCGCTGCACGGCGTCGGCGACGAAGGTGCGCGCGTGCTCCACCCAGGAGGTCGAGAACGAGGAGAAGTACGCGTACTCCTTGAACGTCTCCTCCGGCGTGATCAGCGGCGGGATCTGCGCCAGCCAGCAGTCGGTGCAGACCCGCAGGTGCAGCGGGTACGCGGGCTCCGGCTGGTCCAGTCGGTCCGCGGCGAGAAAGCTCTCGCACGGTGGTGTCGCCCCGAGATCGACGACGCTCGCCAGCGCCGCCGAACCGCAGAGTCGGCATCGTGTCATTTACTGCCCCCATTGATTCGGTCCCCGATTGACTCGGTCCCCGATTGATTCCGTCCGCCCGCGATCGCGGAGCGGTACCCCTCCACCAGGCGCTCCAGGCCGACGGCCGGGCTGAAGCCCTGCTCGTAACGGCGCCGGGCCGCCTGGCCCATCTCCCGGTTGCGGGCTCGCTCCGCCGTGATTCGGCGCAGGCGATCCGCGAGCGAGACGGCGTCGCCCGGCTCGTGCAGCAGCCCGGTCACCCCGTCCTCGACGAGTTCGACGAAGGCGCCGTGACCCGCGGCGACGGTCGGGACCCCCGCCGCCATCGCCTCCACGGCCACCAGGCCGAACGCCTCCAGCCATGTCGAGGGAGCCACCACCGCGACAGCACGCGCGACGGCCTTCCGGCACTCCGCCGTGTCGTACAGGCCGGCGTACCGCACGTCGTCCCGGCCCGCCGCCCAGGCGGTCACCTCCTGCTCCAGCGGTCCCGCGCCGGCGATCACGAGCGGCACACCCACCCCGCCACCCGCCGCGACCTCGTCCCAGGCGGCCATGAGCAGCCGCACGCCCTTGGCCTCCGCGAGCCGGCCGAGATAGAGCAGATGCTCGCCCGCGCCCACTCGGCACGTGCCGGGGTCGGGCACGAAGTTGTGTTTCACCGCCAGCCGCCCGGGCGGCATGCCGGCCCGCACCAGGACGTCGCGCTGTGCCGCGGAGATGCAGAAGAACCGCTCCACGCCCGACCGCCAGCGCCGCCGGTTGACCGACAGGCTGACCGCGAGCGGCACCGTCGCAAGGCGGGAGCCGCGGTAGCAGCCGTGCCGGACGGCGGGCAGCGGCGTCGCCCCGACGCACTCGGTGCACGGCCGGCCGTCCCGCTGCAGCGTGCCGGGCGGGCAGATCTGGGTGTAGTTGTGCAGCGTGGCGACGGCGGGCACACCGGCGTCGGCGCAGGCGGCCAGCACCGCGGGCGACAGGAGCGGGAAGACGTTGTGGACGTGCACCACGTCCGGCCGCTCGGTGCGGAGCCTGGCGGCGAGCTCCGTACGCACCGCCGGGTTCCACGGCACGAGGAGGGGGACAGCGGCCTTGGCCAGGAGGGACCGGTCGGCGATGGTGTCGCTGCGCCGCTCGAACACCTCGACCCGATGCCCGGCCCCGCGCAGCAGCTCCACCTCCTGGTCGACGACCTTGTTCTCCCCGCTCGGCTGTGCCGAGGCGTAGCGGTTGTGCACCACGAGGACGTGCATGGTCAGGTCACCTCCGATGTCCGGGCCCAGCGCGGGACACGTCGTACGGGGACTTCGGGCGTCGAGCGGGGAGGAGCCTCGGCAGGTGCCGCCAGCAGCGAGGCCGCCACCGCCAGATGCAGCAGATACGGCGAGGCGTCGCCCAGCCCGGCCTCGGTGTACGACGCGATCGCGCAGTAACTGATCAGGAAGATCGCGCAGGCCCTCTGCAGCGACGGCGGCCGCAGCAACGCGACCCCGCCCAGCACGATGATGATCGCCGCCACCAGGGCCACGCCCGTCATCCCCTGCTCGTGGTAGACGGCCAGCCAGCTGTTGTCGATCGGCAGCCCGCCGAACGACTTGTCGCCCAGGCCCGCGCCGAACAGGAACTCCGCGGTCGACCGGGGCGCCGCCAGGAGGGCGTCCCAGACCTTGGCCCGACCGGTGAGGCTGGTGAAGTTCTCCTGGCTCTGGCCCCGCAGGAACCACGCCTGCAGCGCGGAGGAGAACCCCACCGCGGCCACGGCGCCGCACAGCACCGCCCAGGCGAAGAAACGGCGGGCGGCGGCACTGGTCAGGACGAGCGAGCCGATCGCCAGCGCCAGCCCGGTGAACAGACCGAGGGTCGCCGTCCGGGTATGGGTCAGCGCGAGCAGGACCAGTGCCGGCACGATGACCACCGTCGCGCTGACCCTGTCGGTCCGGCGACCCAGCAGGAGCAGCACGGCGAGCCCGGTGATCACCGCGGCGTACTGCCCGATCTGCGGCGGCGTGAGCGGCCACAACGCGCCGACCAGGCGCCCGCCGTAGAGCTCGGGCAGGGCCGCGCCCGGTGAGATGACCAGGCCCGCGGCGACCGACCCGAGCACCGCGAAGTACATCCGGATGTGGTGCCTTACGAACGTGAAGCCGCCGTCCCACCAGCGGCTGAGCAGCCACAGTGTGCCGACGAAGAGGGCCAGCCGGGCGCAGCGGAAGAGCGCCCCGAACCCGGACTCCAGGTTCGCGCTGGAGATCACGCTCGGCACCAGCAGCAGGGTGAGCAGCAACACGAAGGCACTGGCGCGGATACGCAGCCGGAGATTGACGGCGAGCGCCAGCGTGAACGCCGCGACCAGCGCGCCCATGGTGACCATCTGGATGAGGGAACGCGGCAGCGGGACGATGGTCTTCGCCCCGGCGGAGCCGAGCGTGTTGAGGATCAGCAGCCCCCAGGCCGTACCGACGAGCTTCGGCACATGGGACGTGGCCATCTCAACCACCGTCCCGCGCGCGGAAGGTACTGCCCGCGTCCTGCTGGTACGGCGTGCCCTGCCACTGCCCGAAGTCGAGCACCCGGCTCGGGTCGTGGGCCACGAACTTCCATGGCCCGAGGTAGACGTTGTCGTGCCAGCGGTTGTGCTGCTCGCGAGTGATCGCCTCCGCCACCCGCTCGCCCTGGTAGGGCGACCAGTCCGGATAGGTGCCGTAGTTGGCCAGCACCGCCATGCGGTCGCACTTCACCGTGCACCCGACGGCGGAGGTGTCCAGCACGAAGCGGTTGTGGTGGATGTCCACCCGCTGGGTCTTCCACCGGCAGTCGGCGTAGAGCGGTGCGGTGGCGATCGCCGGCCGCGCGCAGCGGTCGGTGTCCTTCACCAGCAGGGTGCAGTCACCGGAGGAGGTGTTGGCCGGGCTGTTGCAGAACCGGTCGGCGTTCTCCCACAGGGTGATCCCGGACCAGTTGTCCTCCAGCACGTTCCGGTAGATCTCGATCTTGTCCGTGCGGGCCCGGATCCGTGGTTCGCCGCCGGACTCGGACAGATAGACGGTCGCGAAGGGGAAGTTGTCGCCGCGGTCGGCCGATCTGCGGCCCTCGACCCGGTTGTTCCGCCGGATCGTGTTCTCCCGGATGACCGCGTTGTAGCTGGTCTCGTAGATCAGCGCGGCACCGTCGTTGGCCTCGAGCACATTGTCCTCGATGCGGAAGTCGTTGTTGTTGGTGTCCGCCCACAGCCCGGCTCCGCGGTTGTCGTGCACCCAGTTGCCGCGCACGTCGGCGCCGTCGACGGCCCAGAACTTGACGCCCCCGGTGCAGCCGCAGCCCTGCCGCCGACGCTCCCAGTCGTCGGTGTTGTTGCCCACGATCTCGTTGCCCTCGACCACCAGGCCGCTGATACGACCGCCGGCCTTGTAGGCGTTCATGCCGTACTGCCCGTTGCCGCGCAGACAGCTGGCGCGGACTCGCTGGCGGGCACCGGCCATCAGCCCGGCGCCGGAGTTGTGCTGGATCGTCGCGTGCTCGATCACCCACCCGTCGGCCGAGTCGTGGTTGACCACGCCCTCGTTGTGCGGCGCGACGAACCCCTGCACGGTCAGATGGCGGACGGTGACGTCGCGGGCGGTGCCGCCGAACGCGTACTGGTTGGTCTTCCGGCCGTCGAGCACCGCCCCCGGTGCGCCGAGGTAGCTGTTCCCCTTCTTGGGGATGACCTGGGCGTAGCGGTCCGGCTCGAGCCTGTGCTTGCCCGGCCGGAGCCAGAACGTGGTGTTCTCGGGGTTGCTCTTCGTCTTCGCGGCCAGGTCGCCGACCACCGCGGGGTCGACCGTCACCGCACCCGCCGGCGCCTTGGCCGGCCCGGCCGCGGGCTCGGCGCACACCCGGGCCACGGACGTGGACGACGGCGCGGCGGCCGGCTTCGCCCCGGCGTCCGACGTGCTGTCACAGCCGGTCGCCGCCAGCAGGGCCAGGACCAGCGGGACCGCCGGTAACGCCCGGAGCCGCCACTTGATCTCCACGAGCCCCCCTAGCCGCGGAACTTGAGTACGGTGGTGAACCCTTCCGCGCCGTCGGCGAAGCCGGTGCCGACCAGCGTGGTGGCGGGTTCCCTGCGTCCGAAGCCGGCCGAGTACCAGCCGAGCGGCGGATCGGTCTCGCCGCGATGCGCCCGCCAGGTCAGCTGCCCGGGCAGGTCGAGGACGGCGGAGCGGTCCTCGCCGTCCCGGGTCCAGGTGAGCACGGCCCGGTTTCCCTCCAGGTCCGCGGCGATCGCCGGGCCGAGATGGAACGCGAGGCGCACGGCCCGGCGATCGCCCCGGACCTCGTCGACCACCCGCAGCTCCCGGCTCGCGCCCGTCAGCTCCACCCGGCGGCGGTGGACGGTGCCCTGGTAGCCGTCGTGCTCGGCACACCAGCGCGCCACATCCTCGTCCGAGGTGTCCGCGAGCAGGACACGGCTGCGGGCCTGCCGGGTCCACAGGAACGGGCCTCCGGAGACGGACTGGTCACCGCCGTCCAGCTCCAGGGTGTTGTGGCCGAGGGTCGACCGGAAGTACCGCCGCCACTCGGGCTGCCCGTGGTAGCAGTACGTCCCCGGGTCGGCGAGCACGTCGACCCCGTCGTGCCGGACCTCCACGGACAGCGCGTCCGCGTGGGCGTGCGCGGCGATGGACAGGAACCCGTGCGGACCACCGTCGCAGCGGCACCAGATCCCCTCCGGGCCGCGCAGGACGGTCATGCCCGCATCCGCGAAGTGGGCCGGTCGGCTCACCGGGCGGGACACGGCCGGTTCAGTGGGCTTGACGAGCGCGGCGAGCAGCGGGGTGCGCACATCGGTGCCGGTCACCGCGGGCCACCAGGCGAGCCGGCCGAACACGGCGTCCCCGGTGGCCAGCAGCGAGGCCCAGCGGTCGGTGCCCGCGCCGTCCACGACCAGGCCGTGACCGTCGTCCGAGTCGCCCTGGCGCGGGGGCCGCAGCCGGTTGTCCACGACGGCCGCGAGCGCGTCGGTCATCCGCAGCAGCACCAGCCGGACCGCCGCGGGGACCGGCACGTTCGCGGCGTCCGCCTCGGCCACCGCGGCCAGGCCGAGCTCCAGCACCAGTCCGTGATACTCGGTGGCCAGCTCGCGATTGAGGCCGGAGTGGAAGGTGTTGCTTCGCAGGTGCCGCTCCAGCGACCGCAGAGCGTCGGATCGCCAACGCGCCGAGGAGGGGAACCACCCGAACGCGCAGGCCGCCGCGAACTGCCCGGCGGCTTCGGCGATGACGTGGTTGTTCGCCGACGAACCCCGGCTGGGGAAGGCGGCCAGCCAGCGCTGGTGGTGCCAGATCTGGTGCAGTGCCACCGGGTTGCCCTCGAACAGCCCGGCCGCGCCCGGCCAGCCGTCGAGCAGGCGGCGGACCCACACCCAGGACAGCAGCCGGATGCCCAGCTCGATGCCGCTGATCCAGTGCACACCGCGCAGCGGGGGGTTGGCCGCCCACCAAGAGCGCAGGTGCGCGGCCACTCGCTCGGCGTACCGCTCGTCCCCGGTGACCGCGTAGGCGGCGGCGAGCACGGTGAGGTACTGGTGCCGGGACGGCTCCCAGATCTGCTTGATGTCCCCGACCGCGTCCTCGCTGCGGTACGGCACGTCGAAGGCGTAGCCCGACGGGGCCCGGCGCCCGGTCTTCGGGTCGTACCACCAGTCCGGGTCGGCCAGGTCGTCGCGGACCACGCCGAAGTACTCGGCGTGCCCGGCCATCAGCCGGTCCGCCTCGGCGACGAGACGTTTCGCGGCGTCAGGCGGCACCGCGTCGAGCGTCCCCGCGGGCAGTACCGCGGTGAATCGGGCGCCGGTGACGCTCGGGCAGTCCGGCGGTGCCGACCGCCACCGCCGTCTGCGCACCGCGTCGCCCACCCGGCCGCCGACCTCCCGTGGTCCCATCCGGGACAGTCGCCGTAAGTACCAGCCAGCGCTCATGGTCATCGCGACGCCGCCAGCGTCACCGGGGCACCGGCCGCCAGGCCGGCCCGCACCGCGAGGGTGGCCGACGTGGTGGCGACCAGCGACTCCAGCGGCACCGGCATCGGCCCGCCGGTCCGCACGGCCTTGACGAACGCGGCCAGCTCGGCGTTCTGCCCCTTGTCCCGGGCCTGGGGCAGCCGCGAACTGACCCACCGCTTGCGGCCGTGGACCGAGACACGGACGAAGTCGTCGAGCCGCAGCACCTTGCCGTCCGCGACCAGGTCCAGCGTCTCCTTGGGGAAGCCGGGCGCGCCGTTGGTGACGTAGCTGATGGTGGCCGTGGACCCGTCCGGGTAGCGCAGCACGACCTGGAGGTCCTCGTTGCCGGACGTGGCGACCGCGTACACCGAGACCGGGTCGGCCCCGAGCAGCCAGCTCGCCGTGTCGATGAAGTGCCCGCCCTCGCCGGCGAACCGTGAGCCCTCGGTGCCCTGCCGGAGGTACCAGCTGCCCTGCTGGAGCCGGCCCGCGTTGACCAGGTAGCGCAGGCTCGCCGGACCGGTCCGGGCGCCGAACCGCTTCTTGGCTTCGGTCAGCAGCGGCGCGAACCGGCGGTTGAAGCCCACCTGGAGCCGGTCGTTGCCGGACTCCTCCACCGCGGCGAGCACGCCGGCCAGCTCGTCCTCGGTGAGCGCAAGCGGCTTCTCCACGAACACCGCCTTGCCGGCCAGCAGCGCCTTGCGGGTCAGTTCGGCGTGCGAGCTGTGGCGGGTGACCACGAACACCGCGTCGACGGACTTGTCGCCGAGCACCGCGTCCAGGTCGGTGGTCGCCGCGGCGAAGCCGAACTTCCGCTGCGCGTTGGCCCCGGACAGCGCCGTCGTGGTGACGACCGTGGACAACTCCACGCCGTCGCGCCCGGCCAGGTGCGGCAGGAGCATCGACGTCGCGTAGTTCCCCGCGCCGACGAACGCCAGCCGCACCGGCGTCCCGGCCCCCCGGACCGGATTCCGCTTCACGTTCACCGAGGGAACGGCCACCGCCGGAGCCTCGGCCTCCACCGCCTGCTCGGGGTACCGGAACAGCACGGCGACGGCCTTCAAGTCGCCGTCCTTCAGGCGCTGGTACGTCTCGACGGCGTCGTCGAAGTCGGCGATGTGGGAGATCAGCGGCTCCACGTCGACGCGGCCGCGAGCGACGAGGTCGAGGAAGCACGCGAGGTTGCGGCGCTCGGTCCAGCGCACATAGCCGATCGGGTAGTCCCGGCCCTCCAACTCGTACTCCGGGTCGTAGCGCCCGGGGCCGTAGGACCGCGAGAACCGGACGTCGAGCTCCTTCTCGTAGTACGCGTTCCACGGCAGGTCCAGACGGCACTTGCCGATGTCGACGACCCGGCCGCGGTCCCGGCACAACCGGGCGGCCAGCTCGACGGGCTGGTTGCTGCCGCCGCCGGCGGCCAGATACACCTGGTCCACGCCGTGACCGTCGGTGAGTTCGGCGACGGCGGCTTCCACGGCCGCCGACTCGGGGTCACCGCAGGCCGCGGCGCCCAGCCGCTCGGCGAGCTCGCAGCGCGCCGGGTCGGGGTCGACGCCGACGACGCGCACCCCCGAGGCGCCCAGCAGCTGCACCACCAGCTGTCCGATCAGCCCGAGGCCGATGACCAGGGCCACCTCGCCCAGCTGCGGCTCGCCCTGGCGGACGCCCTGCATCGCGATCGATCCGACGGTGCCGAAGGCCGCGTGCCGCGGTTCCAGGCCGTCCGGCACCGGGACGTAGAGGTTCTTCGGCACCCAGTTCAGCTCGGCGTGCAACGCGTGCTCGTTGCCGGCGCAGGCCACGAGGTCGCCGGCCTTCACATCGTCGATGCCGGCGCCGACCTGCTCGACCACACCGCACAGCGAGTAGCCCAGCGGCGTGTAGGAGTCCAGCTTGCCCATCACCTTGCGGTAGGTGGCGGGCACCCCGTTGGTGGCCACGCTCTGCATGACCTTGGCCACCTGGTCAGGGCGGGAGCGGGCCTTGCCGACCATCGACATGCCGGCCTCGGACACCTTCATCATCTCGGTGCCGGTGGAGATCAGCGAGTAGACGGTGCGGACCAGCACACCACCCGGCTTGCACCCCGGCACCGGCACGTCGAGCACCGCCAGCTCGCCGCTCTTGTAGTTCTGTACGACCTGCTTCACTCAAACTCCCCAGAAGTCGCGCCGCGGTACCAGTACTCGAGGGTCAGCACATGCCATAGATGCTTGGAGAAGTCCTGCTGCCCGGCGGTGTCCTCGGCGACCATCCGCCGCAGCGCGTCCCGGCGCAGGAACCCGGAGCGGACGAGCTCGCCGTCGTTGATCACCTCGCGCACCAGCGGCGCGAGATCCCGGCTCATCCAGGCCCGCAGCGGGGCGCTGAACAGGCCCTTGGGCCGGTAGACGATCTCCGTGGGCAGGATCGAGGTGGCCGCCTCCTTCAGCACGGCCTTGCCCTGCCGGCCGACGATCTTGCGATCGCCGGGAAAGGCGAAGGCGGCCTTCACCACCTCGACGTCCACATACGGCACCCGCACCTCGGTCGACGCGGCCATGCTCGACCGGTCGGTGTAGGTGAGGTTCAGGCCCGGCAGGAACATCCGGGCATCGCCCAGGCACATGCGGTTCACGAAGTCGTCGAGGTGGTTGTCCTCGTAGATGTCCCGGTGCTCGGTGAGCACGTCGTCGACCGTGCCGGCCAGCTCCGGGTTGATCAGGCCGAGCAGCTCGTCCTGGTCGTACATGGTGTAGCTGCGCCGGAACGCGGTCTCCTCCGGCAGATCGGCGAAGGACAGGAACCGCTTCGCGAATCGTACGGAACGCAGCCCCCTGCGGCTGGTGGCGACCGGCAGCCGGTCCACGGCCGCGTGCACCCCGCGCCGCACCGGCCGCGGAACCCGCTGATAGCGCAGCGCGAGCAGGTTGGCCAGGTGCTTGCGGTACCCGGCGAACAGCTCGTCGGCGCCCATCCCCGAGAGCATCACCTTGACCCCGGCCTCCCGGGCGGCCGAACAGATCAGAAACGTGTTGATCGCGGCGGGATCGCCGATCGGCTCGTCCAGGTGGTACGTCATCCGCGGCAGCAGGTCGAGCACGTCCGGGGCGATCTCGATCTCCCGCAGGTCGACACCGAACTGCTCGGCCACCTTCCGGGCGTAGCGCAGGTCGTCCGGCATCGCCTCGAACTTGGCGTCCTCGGCGCGGAATCCGATCGTGTACGCGGAGATCCCGGGCTGGTGGCGGGCCGCCAGGGCGGTCAGCCAGCTGGAGTCGAGCCCGCCGGAGAGGAAAGTCGCCACGGGTACGTCGGAGAGCAGGTGCCGCCGGGTCGACTCCTCGACGACGGCGGCCAGATTTGGCAGCTCGCCGCTGCGGGCCCGCTCCCGGCCCTCGGCGGCGACGTCCTTCAGGTGCCAGTACCGGCCGCGCTCCACCCGGCCGTCGGGCCGGATCCGCAGCCAGCTCCCCGGTGGCAGTTTCTCCGCCTCGCGGTACGCGCACCGTGAGTCCGGCACCCAGTAGTAGAGGAGCGAGGCCACCAGCGCCGCATGGTCCACCTCGAGTGCCCCGCCGGTGGCGGCGGCGAGCGCCTTGAGCTCGGAGGCGAACACCAGCCCCTCGCCGCGCCGGAGCAGGAACAGCGGCTTGATGCCCAACTGGTCTCGGGCGAGGACCAGTTCACCGGTGCGCTCGTCGAAGATCCCGAACGCGAACATGCCGCGCAGCCGGGGCAGGCAGTCCGTGCCCCAGCGCCGCCAGGCCTCCAGCAGCACCTCGGTGTCGGAGGTACCGCGGAAGCGCACACCGGTGGCCGCCAGTTCGGCACGCAGCTCGGGCGCGTTGTACAGCTCGCCGTTGTAGGTCAGGACGAGGCCGCCCGAGACCATGGGCTGGGCGCCGGTCTCGGACAGGTCGATGATCGCCAGCCGGCGGTGCCCGAGGTGCACTTCGCCGTCACCGGCGGCGTGGCTGTACCGGCCCGCCCCGTCCGGACCGCGGTGGGCGAGGGTGTCGGTGAGCCGGTCGGCCACGAGCTTCCCGTCCGGCCATCGGTACGCGCCTGCGATGCCACACATGTCCTACCGTCCCTCCTGGTCGCTGTCCGGGACGCCCGCCGCCCGCATCGGCAGCCGCTCCGTCCGCCGCCGGGCCTCCCCGACTGCCGGAACGGCGTGGGAGGTACCCCCACCGTTGTGCCGGGCCGGCCTCGCGTCGTGGCCGCGCGGCGCCGTGTGCGGGCCGTCCCACAGGGTGCCGTCGGTGCGGTCACGTGGATCGGGGTCGATCAGCACCACGCCGAGCACCGGGATGCGCTGGTCCGCGAGCTGCCGCGCCACGGTGTGCAGCCATGCCACGCTGCCGTGCCCGGCACGGACGACGAGCACGGTCCGGGTGCCGAGATACCGGAGGTCGGTCCACGCCGTCCCGGGCGCCACCGAGCCGACACCGAGCCGGAGTCCCTGAGGCGACCCGGCCGCGGCCTCCTCGCCGCTGACCACGGCAGGTTCTCCCGGCTTTGGGCGTCGGCCCGCGAGCTGCCGGCCGGGCAGACCGTCGACGACGGCCACCGGTCCCTGTGCCGCCAGTGCCCCGGCGAGGTCCAGCGCGATCGCGCTCGTACCGCGCGCACAGCCCAGTTCCAGCAGTGACACCTGTTCCGCGGAGCCGCGTACGGTGCGGGCCAGGGTCGTGGTGAGCCGCTCGCGTGCCGCCCGGGTCCGCCGGCGCTGCCACATCCTGGCCCGCGCCGTACGGGGCAGTTCCGCGATGACCGAGGCGCCGAGGTTCGCCGCGATGTCCCGGCGCAGCACGGGGCGGTCCGCCACCACCGTGCCGACCGCGGCCACCGCGAGTCCGAGGACGAGCCCGAGGACGAGGCCGATCGCGGCGTCGGTGGCGGCGGCTCTGGGCAGGGAGTGCCGGACCGCGTGCGGGGCGTCCACGATCTGGGTGCCGGCGATGAGCTGGGGCGTGCCGATGCGCGCCTCCGCGGCGCGCTGGCCGAAGTCGGTGATCCGCGAGGTGAGTTCGGCCCGGCGGGCGAAGAGCGACTCCATGTCCGCCGACGCCTTCGGGTCGCTCTCCGGTGGCCCGTCTCCGATCGTCTTGTTGACCTGGGCGAGTTCGTCCCGCATGCGGTCACGCTGGTCGAGCAGGGTCTTGGCCTCGGCGTCCGCGGCTTCCCGTATCCGCTTCACATGGTCCGCGACGAACGCCTCGGCCAGCGCCTTGGCGCGGGCCACCGCTTGTGCGTCGCTGTCACCTGTCGCTTGGATCTGCAGCAGGTTGTTGGTCAGGCCGGTCCCCGCGTAGTCCCGCATGAAGTCCTCCGGTTTCTCCGGGGACCCGAGGGACCGCAGGGCCTGGCCGGCGATCCGCGTGGTCCGCAGCAGCTCGACGTCGGTGCGGATCAGCGTTCCGGGGTCGTTCGGCTGGTCCTCCTGATGCGCGACCAGCACCTTGGTCACCGCGGTCGGCGGTGGCGGCAGCAGAATCGCCACCGCCGCGCCCACGAGCAGCCCCAGCAGCGCCATGGAGCACCACAGACGCCGCCGCCTGCGCACGGCCACGACCAGTGCCTGAAGGTCCAGCAGCGGTGCGGCGGCCGACGGCTCCGATGTCGTACTCGTCGTCACCGCGAACCTCCCGCCGTGTGGTCGCCGACCGCGAGGGCCGGAGCGGCGGCATCCCGAGGACGGCCGGCGGGCCGCGTCGGACGGGCCCGGACCGCGCCGGCGAGGACGATGCCGACGACCTCGTGCCGGGCGTCCGCACACGCCTCGGCGATGCCGGTGAGTTCCCCCGTGGTCCAGCGGCCGGCGCTGAGCACGACCAGGGCACCGGACTCGTGGGCGCGGTCCGGCACCGTCGGCCGGTCCACCGAAACCCCGACCACCCGCAGCAGCGGATCGTTCTCGGCCTCGGTGACGAGCTGCCCGGCGGCCCGGTGGGCGATCTCGTCGCCGTCCGGGACGACGACCAGCAGCCGTCGTGGGGCCGGCAGCCGGTCCCGCAGGCGGGCGCACACCCGCCGGTAGCGGATCCGCCTTCCGGCCTCGTCGCCGGACGTCTGCGGACTCGGTGTGTCCCACCGGACGTCGACGCCCAGCAGCCGGCGGATCCGGGCCCGCCGGCCGCCGTCCTCCGTCCGGTGCGCGGGCAGTTCACCGGGTACGTCGACGGTGCCCAGCAGCGCCGAGCCCAGCGCCGCGGCGATCTCCGGTTCCGTGCGCGGCCGGCGGCTCATCCGTGCGGCGGTGAGATGGCCGATGACCGCGAGCAGGAAGAACAGCAGGGCCCCGCCGACGACGAGCTGCGTCCTCGTCGGCGGTGCCTCGCCGTCAGGCCGGGCCGCCGGACCCATGACGACCATGTCGGCCTTGCCGGCGGCCGGGTCGGCCTCGTCCAGCTTCTTCATGGCCTCCTGCAGCGTGGTGCGCAGCTTCGCCAGCTCGGTGCGGGTCTGCACGCTCTCCACGGTCCGCCCCGGATCGGCCGCGTCGGCCAGCTCGGTGATGCGGCGACTGGTCCGCACCACCAGCTGCCGCAGTGCCTCGGGCCGCTCCGCCGCTTCGGGGTCGGTGTCGTCGCCCCCGATCCGCGCGGCGAAGGCGACGAACTGCCGGGCCACCTGGTCGGAGAGCCGCTGGGCGCGCTCCGGGGTGTCGGCCGTGCCCGAGATCTTGATGATGTTCCCGTCGGCGGCCCCGGCGCTCACCCGGTCCCGCAGTTCCCCGCCACCGACTCCGGTCCAGCCGAGCGTGGCGGCCGCACGGTCGACCACGACCGAACTGCTCGCGATCTGTGCCTGAGTCAGCAGCTCGCGCTCCTCCCACGCGCCCGGCAGCAGTACCGATGCCGACGTCGTATAGCGCGGGGGAAACAGCAGGGAGGCGCCGTAGCCGACGAGCGCACCCACGACGGCGAGGAAGAGGAGAAGCCGCCCACGCCGACGGATAATCCGCCCGATCGTGACAAGGCGTATCGTTTCATCGTTCAACTGTGCGGCCTCATCCCTGCCTGTTATGGGTCGCCCGCGACACCGGAGCGCGGTCACGGCAGGCAGCGGCGTAGGCGGCGAGCAGCGACGCCTGCGAGTTCCGCCAGGAGAGCGGCCCGCTGACCCGCTCCTGGCCGATCTTGCCCATCCGGGCCCGCTGCTCCGGGTCGTCGAGCAGCAGCGCGATGAGCCGGGCGAACTCGGCCTCGTCGTTCGCGGGCGCGTAGACGGCGGCGTCACCGGCGGAGACGCGCGCCTCCCGGAGGTCGAACGAGACGATGGGCCGGCCCATCGCCATGTACTCCAGGACCTTGTTCATGGTCGACACGTCGTTGAGCGGATTGCGCGGGTCGGGGGAGAGGCACACGTCCGCGGTGGACAGGTGGCGCACCAGGTCGGCGTCCGGAATGCGCCCGGTGAACTCCACCTGCTCGGAGAGCCCGAGCCGCCGGGACAGTTCCACCATCGCGTCGAAGGCGTCGCCGGCGCCGACGAACACCGCGTGCCAGTCGGTCCGCCCGAGCTCGTCGCGCAGTTTCGCCAGGGCCCGCAAGGCGTAGTCGACGCCGTCCTGAGGGCCCATGACCCCGAGGTAGCAGAGCAGATGAGGCTTGCCGCGCTTCAACTCCGGCTCGGGCGGCACCGGTTGGAAACGGTCGGTCGCGGGCGCGCTGCGCACCACGAAGACGTCCTCCGGCCGCCGGCCGCCACGGCGCACCGCGACGTCCCGGTAGCTCTCGTTCGTCGCGAGCACGATGTCCGAGGCCCGGTAGGTCAGCCGTTCCAGCGCGCACACGGCGCGGTAGAGCAGATCCTCGCCGCGGTCGAACCGGGAGAGGTACAGCTCGGGTACCAGGTCGTGCTGGTCGAAGACGAACCGCGCGCCGCGCCGCTTCATCCACAGTGCCGGCAGGAACAGCAGATCGGGCGGGTTGCAGGCGTGGACCACGTCGACCGGGCCGACCTTCCGGGCCAGCCGGACCGTGTGCCACAAGGCCGCTCCGTACTCCCGCAGATAGCCGGCCGGCCCTCCGGTGGCCGCGCGCAACGGGTAGCGATGGATCCGCACCCCGTCGATCACCGTCTCCGGCTCCGTGTCCCGCTTGCTGCCCCGGGGGCAGATGACGTGCACCTCCCAGCCCGCGTCGCGCAGCGTCGTGCACTCCTGCCACACCCGCCGGTCGAACGGCACCGACAGGTTCTCCACCAGGATCAGCGCGCGCCGGTTCGTTCCGTCGCCGCCGGCCGTGTCACTCAACGATCTGTCACCAAGCAAGGCCCACGTACCCCGGTTCGGTCCGGCGCGCCTCGGCGTCGGGAAGGCGGATGAGGTCGACGATCACCGGGCCGTCACCATGGGGCAGCGCCGAGATCACGGCTGGATCGCTGCTCCCGACGAGGCACACCTCGGCGTGCTCCAGCACCTCGTCGACCGAGTCCGCGAGCAGCTGCGCCAGGTGCGGCAGCCGGGTCTCGATGTACTCGCGGTTCGCGCCGATCAGCCGGGACAGGCTCACGTTGGCGTCGTAGATCTTCAGGTCGTACCCCTTGCCGAAGAGCCTCTCCGCCAGCTCGACGAGCGGGCTCTCGCGGAGGTCGTCGGTGCCGGGCTTGAAGGACAGCCCGAACAGGCCCACCCGGCGCTTGCCGGTGCGCTCGACCAGCTCCACAGCGCGCTGCAGATGGTCGGAGTTGGAGGGCAGCACATGGGCGAGGATGGGCACCGAGACGTCGGCGCGGCGCGCCGCGTGGACCAGGCTGCGTAAGTCCTTGGGCAGGCAGGAGCCGCCGAAGGCGAAGCCGGGCCGCAGGTAGGCGGGGCTGATGTTCAGCTTGCGGTCGGCCAGGAACACGTCCATCACCTGGTGCGAGTCCACCCCGAGCGCCTGGCACACCGCGCCCAGCTCGTTCGCGAAGCCGATCTTGAGGCCGTGGAACGCGTTGTCCGCGTACTTGATCGCCTCGGCCGTCGGGACCGGCACCCGGAACACCTCACCGGGCAGGCCGTCGTACAGGGCCATCACGGCATCGCCGCTCGCCGGGTCGAGTTCGCCGACGACGGTCTTGGGCGGGTCGAAGAAGTCCCGCACGCTGGTGCCCTCACGCAGGAACTCCGGGTTGACCGCGACCCCGACGTCCACCCCGGCCGTGCCGCCGACGTTCTTCTCCAGGATCGGCACCAGCAGGTTCAGGCAGGTGCCCGGGAGCATGGTGCTGCGGAACACCACGGTGTGCCGGCCCCCCTGCTCGGCCCTCTCGGCCAGCGCGGCGCCGATCTCCTCGGTGACCCGCTCCAAGTACGCGGTGCACAGGCTGCCGTTGGGCTCCGACGGTGTGCCCACACAGACCAGTGACACCTCGCTGTCCATGATCGCCTCGCGGACGTCGCCGGTGGCGCGTAACGCTCCGGTCCGCACGACCTCGGCGATGAGCTCGCCGATCCGTTCCTCGACCACCGGGGCCTTGCCGTCGTTGACCAGGTCGACCTTCACCTGGTTGACGTCCACCCCGATGACCTCGTGGCCCATGCTGGCCAGGCACGCGGCCGACACACAGCCCACGTAGCCGAGCCCGAAAACGCTGACTCTCATGACTCGTTCCTCCCCCCAGGCAGGCCCCGACGGCCTGCGATCCGCGCGCCGGCCCCACGACGACGCCCGCGCATCAGTAGGCCCCCTGGCCGTGGAGCACCGCGCGTAGCGTCTTCCACAAGATCACTGTGTCCAGGGCCAGCGACCAGTCCTCCACGTACCGCAGGTCCAGCCGGACCGCCTCCTCCCACGACAGGTCGCTGCGCCCGCTGATCTGCCACAGGCCGGTGAGCCCGGGCTTGACCAGCAGCCGCCGCCGGATGTCCGGGCCGTACGCCGCGGACTCCTCCGGTAGCGGAGGCCGTGGACCGACGAGCGACATCGATCCGGTGAGCACGTTGAAAAGCTGCGGGAGCTCGTCGAGCGAGTACCGGCGCAGCACCGTTCCCACCCGGGTCACCCGCGGATCCCGGCGGACCTTGAACAGCAGGCCGGCGCCCTCGTTGAGGTCGGCCAGCTCGGCACGTGCCCCGTGAGCCCCGGCGACCATGGTGCGGAACTTGAGAATGGTGAACTCGCGGCCGTCCTTGCCCACCCTGCGCTGGCGGTAGAACACCCCGCCCCGGCTGTCCATCAGCACGAGCAGCCCGACGCACACCATCAGCGGCGCGAAAAGCACCAGCAGAAACGTTGCGCCTATCCGGTCGACGACCCCCTTGACCACTCGGCGGCCTCCGGTGAAGGCCGGCATGCTGACCCGCAGCAGCGGGATCCCGAGCACCGCGTCGATGTGCAGCCGCGGGCCGGCCACCTCCATCAGCACGGGGGCCACGACCATCTCGGCGTCGCTGCCCTCGAGGTTCCAGGCCAGCCGCTGCAGCCGGTCCGGCGACCAGTGCGGGTCCGGTGTGACCGCGACGACCCGGTAGCCGTCGCGGCGGACGTGGCCCGCGACGTCCGCCAGCCGGCCGACGACCGGTACTCCGTCCAGTTGATCACCGTCGATCCCGAGGCCGTCCGTCGTGCAGACCGCGTCCACCCGCCAGCCGAGGTGCGGGAACTTGCGGGTCCGGGTGATCAGGTCGTGCACGGTGGCCGGACTGCCGGCGGCGAGCACCGGTCTCAGGCACCGGCCTTCCTTGCGCTGTTTGTGCAGCCCGAGGCGGAGCAGATACCGCGCGGTCATGGTGACGAGCGCGATCGCGGGGATCGCGACGAAGATCCAGAGCTTGATGTTGCGCGAGGTGAGGGCGATGCCGCCGAGTGCCAGTACCACGGTCGCCGCGAACAGCGAGCGTCCGAGCCGGCGGAATTCCTCAGCGCCCTGGCCCAGTACGGCCGGCGCCCACGCCCTGCCCACCGCGAGCGCCCCCAGCACCAGCAGCTCGGTGCCGAAGGCGAGGATTCCCCACTTCTCGTGCCAGTTGGCCGCGTCCCGCGCCCCGAAGAAGTTGCCGATGGCCGCCACCACCAAGGCGGTGGCCACGGTATCGCTGATGATCACGGTACGGCGGTACCGCTGTTCCCAATCGATCGCGGGCCGGCTGATCGCCCCGTCCGCCAGTCGCCCGCGCGCTGACGGATACGGGCTGGCTAATCCCCCCTGCCGCACAGAACCCCCCAGGTCCCCAGTGGTTCGACGTGTTCGCCTAGCACTGTTCCTCCGTCCGGGAGGCCCCCGCCCCCCGTGCTGTTCGTCCCCCGAGGGAGGCCCCCGCCCCCCTCGTCGTGCGCATGACATGCCAGGTCTTGCGGAGCTGCCTGAACAGCCCACCCCGGCCGGCAGCGGAATCGCCCGTCCTACCGGCTTTGTGCAGCGGCGGACCTATAGATCATTAAGGGTCGCCTCGTGCCCGAACAGCTGAAGCACGGTCAATCTAGACCATCGGGGCCAGTATGGAGAGAGGGTGTGTGCAATTTGTGTTCAAGCTTTGAGGGCGGATGCATCGATCGGCGACCGCCTGTCGAATCCGATACCGAGGAGGACTGCTGATGCGCAGCGTGACCTATTCGATGAGCGTGTCACTCGACGGCTACATCGTCGGGCCGGACGGCGACTTCGACTGGGGGTTGCCCGAGGAGGTCTTTCGCTTCTGGATCGACGAGATCCGAGGGGTCGGCGTCCATCTGATGGGACGGCGGCTCTACGAGACGATGCTGTACTGGGAGACCGCCGACCAGGATCCCGCGCTCGACGCCGCGGGGCACGAATGGGCCGCGCTCTGGAACCCGCTCCCCAAGGTGGTCTTCTCCACCACGCTGTCGACGGTGCAGGGCCACGCCCGCCTGGCCTCCGGCGGCGTGGCGGAGGAGATCGAGCGGTTGCGGGCCGAGCCGGGGGAGGGCGAGATCGCCATCGGCGGCGCGACGCTCGCCGCCGAGGCGGCCGGGGCGGGCCTGATCGACGAGTACCGGACCATGGTCTACCCGGTGCTGGTCGGCGGTGGCATCCCGTACTTCCCCCGGCACGAGCGCCGGGTGGATCTCGAACTCGTCGAGACCCGCACCTTCGCTTCGAGGGTCGTCTACCTCCGCCACCGCGTGACGCGCTAGCCGGCCCGCCCGCGCAACCGTTCGATGACCGGTGCGAACGCCTCCATGTACGGCTCCAGGATGGTCAGGTACGTGAAGCCGTAGCGCTCGCGCCGGGACAGGACCTGGTCGGTGATCTCGTCCAGCGTGCCGACCAGGGTGACGGGAAGGTCCAGTACCTCATTCGCCGTCAGGCCCGGTAGGTGGTCCAGCAACGGCTGGATGGCGGCCTCGCGGTCCTCGGCGTCGATCACCATCTGCACGAGCAGATTCAGCTCGGCCGGCTCCGCGCGGCCCTCCGCGAACTTCAGATACCGTGCCACGCGCTCCTCGAGATCGTCCGCGCTGATCGGTGTCAACTGCCCCGTCGTGCTGCCGGGTGCCGTGCGCGCACCGGTGAACGCCGCTATGTCGGCGTGCTCGGCGGCCAGTCGCAGCATCCGGTCGCCGTTCCCGCCGACCAGCAGCGGCACCAGTGGCCGCTGCGTCGCCCGCGGCTGGTGCTCCTCGGAGGCCAGCAGGCGCTCCAACTCCTCCACGGTGCGCCGCAGATGGTCCACCCGCTCGCCCGGCGAGCCGAACGGCAGCCCGGCCGACTCGTGCTCGTCCCGTGCGTAGCCGGTGCCGATCCCGAGCTCCAGACGCCCGCCGGTCAGCGCGTCCGTCGTCGCCACCTCACGGGCCAGCAGCGCCGGGTTCCAGAATCCGGCGTTGAGCGTGAAGGTGCCGAGCCTCGGCCGCTCGGTCGCCTCGGCCGCCGCCACCAGTGCGGGGAAGGGCGCGGGCATGCCCAGATGGTCGGGGACGAGGATCACGTCGTAGCCGAGCTCCTCGGCCCGGCGGCACTTGGCGCGCCACTCCTCGCCGGGGGCGGCCGTGAGCATGTTGATTCCGAAACGGAACGGGCGCGGCATGAACTCTCCTCACTGAGAAGGGACTTGAGCGACTCCCGTGATTCCATCACTCGTGCGCGATGGCCGCCAGTACGTTCATGCGGGATGCACGCAACGCCGGCAGCAGCGCGGCCACCACGCCCACCACCGCCGAGCCGATCACCACCGCCACGATCGTGCCCCACGGGATCGCGAGGGCCGTCATGCCCTGGAGCGCCAGCACCTGCTGCGTGCACACCCCCCACACCAGCCCCAGAGCCAGCCCCAGGACCGCGCCGAACACCGCGATCACCACCGACTCCAGCCGGATCATCCGCCGCAGCTGACGCCGGGCCAGCCCGATCGCCCGCAACAGCCCGATCTCCCGGGTCCGTTCGACGACCGACAGGGCGAGGGTGTTGACCACGCCGAGCACCGCGATGATGATCGCCAGCCCCAGCAGCGCGTACACGAGGTACAGCAGGACGGCGATCTGGTCGTGCACCAGTTGCTTGTAGTCGGCCAGGTCCCGCACCTGCACCTGCGGATACGGATCCAGGGTCCGCTCCAGGTTCGCGCGCAGGCCGTCGTCGCTCGTGCCGGGGGCGGCGTTGACGTACAGCGCGGAGTCCTGCCCGCCCGGTGCGTAACGCTCCAGGGTGGCGAGCCCGAAGTAGAGCCCGCCCTGCGTGCCGAACCCCTCGGCGGAGTCCTGGTCGGTGAGGGCCCCGACCTTGAGCTCGGCTCCGCGGCCGCCCTGGAACTCCACCGGGACGGTGCTGCCCACGCGTACGCCGTGGTCGCGTGCGAAGTCCCGGTCCATGGCCAGGCGCCCGGCCGCCAGCGCCGCCGCGGAGTCCCCTTGGATGTACGTGATGTTGGCGACCTCGTCGAGCCGCGGATCGTAGGCGGCGGCGGTCGTCTCCACCCGGTCGCCGTCCGGCAGCCGCACCGCGACCGGCGTGAACCGCCCCCGCACCACCAGGCCCACCCCGTCGGTGCCGCGCACCTCGTCGGTGACCTCCTTCGGGAACGGCAGGAAGTTGGTGTTCTGGATCACGAAGTCGGCGCCCAGCGTCTTGTCGATCTGCTGGTCGAACGACCTGGTCATCGAGGCGCTCGCCACCGACATCCCGCCCACCAGGGCGAGCCCCACCATCAGGGCCGCCGCGGTCGCACCCGTACGGCGGGGATTGCGCAGGGCGTTGCGCTGGCTCATCCGGCCGATCGACCCGAACAGCGCGGGGAAGGCCGCGCCGAGCACGCGGATCACCGGGCGCACCAGCAGCGGACCCGCGATCACGGTGGCGATCAGGGTCAGCACGACGCCCAGCCCCAGCAGCGACGCCGCCGACGAGGTCTGTTCGGACGCCGCGCACCCCGCGAGCGCCGCCGCCCCGGCCGCCCCGACGACCGCGCCCGCCACCGCGCGCACCCGCAGCGGCCGGCCCACCCCGGCGACCTCGGCGTCCGAGAGCGCGGCCATCGGCGAGACCCCCGCGGCCCGCCGCGCCGGAAGATACGCCGCGACGAAGGTGACCCCGAGCCCGACGACGTACGCCGTCACGGGCGTCACCCAGCCGATGACCATCTCGCCGGCGTCGATGTTCATCCCGAGCAGGCCCATCAGCTCGATGAGCCCGGCCGCCAGCCCGATGCCCGCCGCGAGCCCCAGCGTCGAGCCGACCAGGCCGAGCAGCAGGGCCTCGACGAGGACCGAGCGGCGGACCTGGCGCCGGTCGGCGCCGAGCGCGCGCAGCAGCCCCAGCTCGCGGGTGCGCTGGGCGATGAGCATGGAGAAGGTGTTGACGATCAGGAACACCCCCACCAGCACGGCGATCCCGGCGAACCCGACCATCACGTACTTGATGACGTCGAGG
This sequence comes from Streptomyces sp. NPDC050546, assembly GCF_044457425.1. Classification (NCBI taxonomy): domain Bacteria; kingdom Bacillati; phylum Actinomycetota; class Actinomycetes; order Kitasatosporales; family Streptomycetaceae; genus Streptomyces; species Streptomyces sp. NPDC050546. The sequence continues at coordinate 12,147 of NZ_JBITGX010000022.1, read as the reverse complement.
AAGCCGCCCAGCTGCTCGACGTCCGACTCGGCCTGCTCGCCGGCCGTCCTGAAGTCGTAGCTGTGCGCGCCCAGCGCGGCGGCCACGCGCTGCTTGAGCTGCGCGTCGCCGACCCCCTCGGCGGCGTCGACGGAGATGCTGGTGGCGCCCACCGGGCTGCCCAGCAGCTTCGTCTGCGCCGTCCGGGTGTCGAAGAAGACCAGGGCGGCGCCGGGGTTGGTGGTCGTGAACGTGACGATGCCGACGACCCTGACCTCGAACGAGCCGGGCGGCGCGATCACGGTGAGGGTGTCACCGATGTGCACGTCCTTGCGGCCGGCGGTCTCCGAGTCGAGCAGCGCCTGGGCCGGTCCGCGCGGGGCGTGACCGGAGGTCAGCTCCACGGGGCTGCGCTCGGTCGGGTTCCAGGCGGTGCCGAGCGTGGGAGCCCCGGTGGTCGGGCCGACCGGCTCGTTCTTCTCGTCGGCGACCGTGAGGCCGTCCACGTCCACCTCGGCCCGGGCCGCCGCGACCCCGTCGACCTGCCGCACGCGTGCGGCGAGCGCGGCCGGCAGGGTGGCCGTCCGGCCGGAGGGCACGGCCTCGTCGAGGTCCTCCTTCGGGCTGACCGTGACATCGGCCGCGGTGGAGGCGAACAGCCGGTCGAACGTACGGCTGACCGTGTCCGAGAAGATCAGGCTGCCCGCGACGAACGCGACGGACAGCAGGACGGCGAGCGCGGAGAGCAGCAGCCGCCCCTTGTGCGCCAGGAAGCTTCTCAGGGTCGCCTTGAGCACGGTTTCAGTTCTCCTCGGCGGACGGGGAGCCCTCGCCCCCCGCGGTGGGCGGGGCGTCCTCGAACCGGGTGCGGATCGAGTCGAACCTCTTCATGCGTTCCAGCACGGCCTCCGCCGTGGGCCGCCGCATCTCGTCGACGATCCGCCCGTCCCCGAGGAAGAGCACCAGGTCCGAGTGGGCGGCAGCTCCCGGGTCATGGGTGACCATGACGACCGTCTGGCCCAGCTGGTCCACCGCCTCGCGCAGAAAGCCGAGCACCTCCAGACCGGCGCGCGAGTCGAGGTTGCCGGTCGGCTCGTCCGCGAAGATCAGCTCGGGCCGCGAGGCCAGGGCCCGCGCACAGGCCACGCGCTGCTGCTGGCCCCCGGAGAGCTGCGACGGCCGGTGCCTGAGCCGGTCCCGCAGGCCCAGGGTGTCGATGACCTGGTCCAGCCACTTCTCGTCGGGCTTCCTGCCCGCGATGTCCATGGGCAGGGTGATGTTCTCCAGCGCGTTCAGGGTCGGGATGAGGTTGAACGACTGGAACATGAACCCGATCCGGTCCCGGCGCAGCCGCGTCAGCTCGCGCTCCTTCAGCCCCGTGATCTCCGTGTCGCCGAGCCACACCTGGCCGGCCGAGACGGTGTCGAGCCCCGCGAGGCAGTGCATCAGCGTGGACTTCCCGGAGCCCGAGGGCCCCATCACCGCGGTGAACCGGCCCCGCGCGACATCCACGTCCACCGAGTCCAGCGCGAGCACGGCCGTCTCGCCCGAGCCGTACGCCTTGGTCAGACCGCGGGCGCGGGCCGCGATCCCGTCGGCCGACGCGAGGCCGGGGGCGTGCTCCGCAGCAGGTGTGGACAAGGCCGCCTCCTCGGGGTGGATGTCCGGACTTCGCCGTCTTGCCCGAGCGTAATGTGACGCGGCCCACACTCGGTATCCTCCGTGAGTCGGAGTCCCGGCCTTGCCGGTGCTAGCACTCGCGCGCTAGCTTCGAGGTATGGCGAAGACCCAGCTGAACGTGCGAGTGGACGAGGGCACCGCCCGAGCCGCCCGCGAACGCGCCCTGGCCCGCGGTATGAGCGTCAACCGCTACATCGAAGAGCTGGTCAGACAGGACACCGGCGAGGTGGGCCACACCTTCGTGGAGGCCGCCGCCGACTTCATGAAGCAGTACGAGTCCGTCTTCGCCGAGGAGTTCGGCGGGGACCGGGAGGGCACGCGCGAAGGTCGTCACTGATCCCTTGAACAACCTCGAGATCGATCTCGCCTGGCTGCTGATGCTCGCCGAGCACAAGACCCCCGGAGACCCCCAGGTCACCGACTGGGGAGCCCTCGTCGCCGCCGTCGCACGCCACCAGGCCGCCATATTCGACGTCCCCGTCTACGACAGCCCGCACGCCCGCGCCGCGGCGCTGCTCCAGCTGTTGATCCACGTCCCCGCGCTGGAGCGCTCCAACGCCCTGTTCGCCTCCGCCGTCGCCTACGCCTATCTCGTCGCCAGCGGAGCCAAGGTCGTCACCTCGCCCGAGCAGGTCCGCGACCTCGCCAAGCTGGTGAAGAGCGGCGAGGCGTCCGTGCGGGACATCGAGCGGGAGCTGCGCCAGTGGAGTCTGTGACTAGGAGCTGACCGGGCGCCATGCCGTGCCCAGCACGCAGTACGACGCGGGCAGGGTCGGTCCCTGCTCCGGCATCAGCACCTGCCGGTAGGGGCCGAGTTCGAAACCGGCGTCGCGCAGCGCCCGCACCGGCTCCCGCGACAGATGGCAGCCCCCGTTCAGCGCCGGCCACACCGTCCGGTCCAGCGCGCGCTGGCTGAAGGTCATCACCCGGCCACCGCCCCGGCCGTGCTCGAAGAACCGCACCTCACCGCCCGGGCGCAGCACCCGCCGGAGCTCCCCGAGCGCCCGGGGCACGTCCCGCACACTGCACAGCACCAGCGACACCACCACCGCGTCGAAGCCCTCGCTCTTGACCGGCAGCGCCTCGGCCGCACCCGGCACCACGTCCACCGGCACCTCGGCGCGCAGGGCGGCCTCCACGGCCAGCTGCCGCAGCCGCCGCTCCGGCTCGATGGCCACGACCTCCGAGACGGTGCCCGGGTAGTGCGCGAAGTTCAGCCCGTTGCCCGCGCCGATCTCGAGCACCCGCCCGGACAGCCCGTCGAGCAGTCTCCCGCGCACCCGGCCCATACCCATCCGGGTCTCGGCGGCGACGCTGATCCGGGCGTAGTAGCGGGCGAACAGCGGATGGTGCACGGCATCCCGCGGCACCTTGCCGGAGCGGAGCGGCATGGAGACCTCCCTGCTAGGCGGACCTACGGGGATTGTCCCCCGCGGGGCCCCGCGGCACCCCTGCCGCCGCCGACTCGACTAGCCCAGACGGACCCGTCCCAGCACCGGAAGGTGGTCACTTCCGGTCGCGTCCAGGGCGGACACCTCCGTCACCTCGGCTCCTCTCCCCAGCACCTGGTCGATCCGCGCGACCGGAAAGGAAGCCGGCCAACTGAACGCGAACCCCGAGGCAGGGGAGTCCAGTTGAGAGGTCAGCGGCCCCAGTCCCCGGTCCCGCACCGTGCCGTTGAGGTCGCCGACCACCAGGAGCCGACGGGCCGGGTCGTCCGCGATCCGGGCCCCGAGCAGTGCCGCGCTCTCGTCACGGGCCGCCGACGCCAGACCCGTAGGGCCCAGCCGGACGGACGGCAGATGGACCACGTACACCGCGAGCTCTCCACCGGGCGCGGCCACCGTGACCCGCAGACCGCGCTGCCAGCTCTCCGGAAAACCCTCCGGCCGGATGTCCACGGGCCGTACGTCCGACAGGGGCCAGGCCGACCACAGCCCCACCGTGCCGTGGACGGCCCGGTACGGCCGGGAGGCACCCAGGACGTCCTGGTACGCGGGCCGTGCGGCGGGCGTCAGCTCCTCGACGGCCACCAGCTCCGCCCCCGTGGCGCGCAGAGCCCGTGCGGTGCCGGAGTGGTCGGTGTTGTCATCGGCCACGTTGTGCTGGGCGACCGTCAGGTCGTAGGACTCCGGGGGCGAGGAGAACCACAGCCCGCCGAACATCCACAACCAGACGGCCGCCGGCGCCAGACAGGCGAGCAGCCCCGCCCTCGACCGCCTGAGCGCGGCGAGGCAGCCGAGCAGCGGCACGGCCACACCCAGCCACGGCAGGAACGTCTCCAGGAGGCTTCCGAGCCGCCCTACTCCGTTGGGCACGGCGGAGTGCAGGGCCAGCAGGCCGGCGACACCGACGGCGCCCGCGACGAGCCAGGCGTCCCACGACCGCAGACCCCTCACCCGCGTTCCCTAGGGGGCTTCTGATGGATCTCCGCGGCGTCGCGACGCCCGGCACGCACTCTCGCCGCACCGGACAAAAGGCCTAGTAGCTCCGCCCCCACTCTCGGCTTCGCTCGAGCGGGGGGACCCCCATGGAGGCCTTCCGCCCAGCACGCCGAGAGCACGCACCGAACGCCGCTCCTTCTTCCACGGAGATCCATCAGAAGCCCCCTAGCCGAGTTCCGACGCCAGCAACGCGGCGGCCCCGGCCACCAGCGGGTTGTCGGCCGGCGCGTCCTCCTCCGGCTGGGTGGTCAGGACGGACATCACGATCGGCGGGCCGTCCGGCGGCCAGGTGATGCCCACGTCGTTGTTGCCGCCGTACCGTCCTCCGCCGGTCTTGTCGGCGACCAGCCAGTCGGCGGGCAGCGCCTTGCGGAACTTCTCGGTGCTGGTGGTGTTGCGGAGCAGCCAGTCCGTGAGCCGCGCGCGGTCCCTCGGCTCCAGCGCGTCGCCGAGCACCAGACGGGCGTAGGTCAGGCCGATGGCGCGCGGGGAGGTCGTGTCGGTCACACGCCACGGTTCCGCGGAGTTGAGCTCGGGCTCCCACCGGTCGAGCCGGGTGACCCCGTCACCGATCGAGCGGCTGAAGCGCGTGACGGCGGTCGGGCCGCCCAGTTCCACGAGCAGCAGATTGCCCGCGGTGTTGTCGCTGAAGCGGATGGTGGCGTCGCAGAGTTCGGCGACGGTCATGCCGGTCGCGACGTTCTCCTTGGTTATGGGGGAGTACCCCGACTTCGTGACGTACTCCTGGGTGTAGTGGACGCGCTTGGCCAGGAACTCGCCGTCGCGGTCGAGATCGCGCAGGACGGCGGCGGCGGCCAGCGTCTTGAACACCGAGGCCATCGGGAAACGTTCGTCCGCCCGGTAGGCCACGGTCCGGCCCGTGCGCAGATTGCGGGCGTAGACGCCCAGCCGCGCGGTGTGCTCCCGCTCGAGCTCCCTCAGCCGTGCGGTGACGCCGCCCGTACCGGGTAACGCGTGGGCCGTGCCGCCACCCAGCGAGAGAGCGGCGGCGGCGCCCACCGCGAGAGCCGTGCGGCGGGACGGGCGTGAGTGTGTTGTGCGCAAGGCGTTCCCTCCAGAGGTGATCACTTACGTAGTTCAACACGCGATCACGCCCGCGCCGGTTTCACCGCGCGCCCACCGGGACTCAGGACACCGGGGGAGCCTCCCGCACCCGGAACGCCTCCGCGTCCCACGTACCGTCCAGACGAGGCGCCAGCCACTGCGGCGCGGCCGAGCGGAAGGCGGCGGGGGAGAGGCCCCCCGACCCCGCGGGCACGGAGCCCAGCAGCGGCGCTCCGGCCACCTCCGGCAGGTCGGCGAGATTGCAGCGGGCGGCGAGGTCCGGTGCCGCGGGCCAGCTCCCGATCACGACGCCGGCCAGGTCGAGCCCGCGGAAGCGGAGTTCACGCGCTGTCAGTTCCGTCGTGTTCAGGGTGCCGAGGCCCGCCGGCGCCACGACCAGCACCGGCGCCGACAGCAGCCGGGCCGCGTCCGCCAGGGTGCCGCCGGCCGCGTCGAACCGTACGAGCAGTCCGCCCGCCCCCTCGACCAGCACCAGGTCGTGCTCGGTGGCCAGCTTGGCGGCGGCCTCCGCGACCTCCTGCGGATGCACGGGGGTGCGACCGGCCCGGCGGGCGGCCGTGGCCGGCGCCAACGGCTCGGGATACCGGGCGAGTTCGGCCGTCGTCACCGCGCCCGCGAGCCGCGCGACCTCGGCGGCGTCCCCCGGCTCGTCCGGCCGTACGCCCGTCTGCGCGGCCTTCAGCACGGCCACCGAACGGCCGGCCGCCCTCGCCGCCGCGGCGACGGCGGCGGTCACCACCGTCTTGCCGACCTCCGTGCCCGTGCCCGTGATCACCAGTACCGACATGTCATCCCTCCCGCGCCGCCGCGCACACCGCCCGCGCGATCCGCGCCACATCCGCGTCGCCCGTGACGTACGGCGGCATCGTGTAGATCAGATCGCGGAACGGCCGCAGCCACACGCCCTCACGTACGGCCGCCTCGGTGGCCGCCTTCATGTCCACGGCGTGATCCAGCTGCACGACCCCGATGGCGCCGAGGACCCGCACGTCCGTCACACCGGGCAGCTCCGAGGCCGCCGAGAGGCCGTCCCGCAGCCCCGCCTCGATCCGCTTGACCTCCGTGAGCCAGTCCTGGCCGAGCAGCAGCTCGATCGAGGCGCAGGCCACGGCCGCAGCCAGCGGGTTGCCCATGAAGGTCGGTCCGTGCGCGAGCACCGGCACCTCGCCCCGGGAGATGCCGTCGGCCACGCGAGCGGTGCACAGCGTGGCGGCCATCGTCATATAGCCGCCGGTCAGCGCCTTGCCCACGCACATCACATCCGGCGTCACGGCCGCGTGCTCCGCCGCGAACAGCGCGCCCGTACGGCCGAACCCGGTCGCGATCTCGTCGAACACCAGCAGCACGTCGTGCGCGTCGCACGCCTCGCGCAGCACCCGCAGATACGCGGGGGAGTGGAACCGCATACCGCCCGCGCCCTGCACCACCGGTTCGACGATCACCGCCGCCAGCTCGTCGGCGTGCCGCGCGACCATGTCGCGCAGGTGCTCGGCGTACGCCTCGTCGTACTCGGCGGGCGGCGCGTCCGCGAACACCTGACGCTGGAGCACCCCGGTCCACAGCTCGTGCATCCCGCCCTCGGGATCGCACACCGACATCGGCTGCCAGGTGTCCCCGTGATAGCCGCCGCGCCAGGTCAGCAGCCGCCGCTTGCCGGGACGGCCCAGCGAACGCCAGTACTGCAGGCACATCTTGACCGCGACCTCGACCGACACGGACCCCGAGTCGGCGAGGAAGACGTGCTCAAGACCCTCGGGAGACATGTCGACAAGGAGTTTCGCCAGCCGTACGGCGGGCTCATGTGTGAGCCCGCCGAACATCACATGGCTCATCCGCTCCAGTTGCCCTCGTGCCGCCTCGTTGAGCACCGGGTGGTTGTAGCCGTGGATCGCCGACCACCAGGACGACATGCCGTCGACCAGTTCTCCCGAGCCATCGGCGAGCCGCATCCGCACCCCGCTCGCCGACTCCACGACGAGCGGTTCCTGCCGTCCGGGCATCGGGCCGTACGGATGCCACACATGCCGCCGGTCGAGCTCCAGCAGCTCGGGCACCGTCAGCTCGGGCGTCCGCTCAGGCATTGGGCGCGAGGTCCGTTCCGGCGCCCCGGCGGCGGACGGCGACCAGGTCGGTCCGGGCATCGGCGGCCGTACGAGGCTCGGAGGCCTCCGAGGCGGCGCCGGAGCCGCAGCTTCCGGAACCCTCGGAGCCGCAGACCCCGCCGCCGTCGTGGCAGCCGCCGGACCGGTGCTCCGGCAGCGTCACCTGGTCGGTGCCCTCCACCTCGAACCCGGCGTCCGCGATCATCTCCAGGTCGGCCTTGCCGGCCTGGCCCTCGGTGGTCAGGTAGTCGCCGAGGAAGATCGAGTTGGCCAGGTGCAGGGCGACCGGCTGCATCGAGCGCAGATGGACCTCCCGGCCGCCCGCGATGCGCACCTCGACGTCCGGGCACACGAAACGCACCATCGCCAGGATCCTGAGACAGCGCTGCGGGGTGAGGTTCCACTCCTTGGCCAGCGGGGTGCCCTCGACCGGGATCAGGAAGTTGACCGGAACCGAGTCCGGGTCCAGCTCACGGAGCGAGTAGACGACGTCCACCAGGTCCTCGTCCGACTCGCCCATGCCGGCGATCAGCCCGGAGCAGGCCGACAGGCCCGCCGCGTGCGCCTTGCCGACCGTGTCGACCCGGTCGGCGTACGTGTGCGTGGTCGTGATCTCCCCGTATGTCGCCTCGGACGTGTTGAGGTTGTGGTTGTAGGCGTCGGCACCCGCCTCGCGCAGCCGCTCGGCCTGCCCGTCGGAGAGCAGTCCGAGGCAGGCACACACCTCGACGCCCTCGTTGCCCTCCTTGATGGCCTTGATCGTGTCGGAGACCCGGTCCACGTCCCGGTCGGTCGGACCGCGCCCGCTGGCCACCAGGCACACGCGCTTGGCGCCCCCGGCCACACCGGCCGCCGCCGCGTCGGAGGCCTGGTCGGGTTTGAGCCAGGTGTACTTCAGGATCCCGGCCTGGGAGCCGAGCCGCTGCGAACAGTAGGAGCAGTCCTCGGGGCACAGGCCGGACTTCAGGTTGACGAGGTAGTTGAGTTTCACCCGTCGGCCGAACCAGTGCCGGCGCACCTTCCCGGCCGCGGCCACCACATCGAGCAGGTCGTCGTCGGTCGTCGCGAGGACGGCGAGTGCCTCTTCGCGGGTCGGCAGCTCGCGCCGAAGCCCCTTGTCCACCAGCGTGTTCAGCAGGTCCATGAGAGCCGATCCTGTCCTACGGACCCGCTCCGGGCCAAGGAGAGTTCGCACAACAGAGTCGCTTCGAGGTGTGGGTATTGCCACATACTGACCTGCTGGTGGTCCCGCTAGTGTCTGTGCACTGCCTACAAAATTCCCGGAGGACCACCCATGGCGTTCGGCTGGATCGACGAGCAGGCGCGAGTGCGCCGCCGCGCCGGACTCGTAAGGACTCTGCGCCCCCGTCCGGCCGCCTCACCGCTCCTCGATCTGGCGAGCAACGACTACCTGGGACTGGCCCGGCACCCCGAGGTCACCGAGGGCGCGGCCCGTGCCGCGCGGGTCTGGGGCGGCGGTTCGACCGGCTCCCGGCTCGTCACCGGGAGCACCGAACTGCACGCGGAACTGGAAGGGGAACTGGCCGATTTCTGCGGTGCCGAGGCGGCCCTCGTCTTCTCCTCCGGTTACGCGGCCAACCTCGCGGCAGTCACCGCGCTGGCCCCGCACGGCTCTCTGATCGTCTCCGACGCGGGCAACCACGCCTCGCTCATCGACGGCTGCCGGCTGGCCCGCGGCACGACCCAGGTGGTGGCGCACGCCGAACCGGACGCCGTGCGCAAGGCGCTCGCGGCACACGAGGGCGCGGCGATCACGGTGTCCGACACGGTCTTCTCGGTCGACGGCGACGCGGCCCCGCTCGCGGCCCTCGCCGCGGCCTGCCGGGAGTACGGCGCGGGCCTGGTGGTCGACGACGCCCACGGCCTGGGCGTCCTCGGCGACGGCGGCCGCGGCGCCCCGCACGCGGCGGGGCTCGCGGGCGCCGACGATGTCGTCGTCACGGTCACGCTGTCCAAGTCGCTCGGCAGCCAGGGCGGAGCCGTCCTCGGCCCCGCCCGGGTGATCGACCACCTGGTCAACGCGGCACGGACGTTCATCTTCGACACGGGACTCGCTCCCGCGGCGGCGGGGGCGGCCCTGGCGGCAGTGCGGCTGCTGCGCGGCGAACCGGAACGGGCGGCTCGGGCCCGTGCGGTGGCGGGCGAACTGCACGCACGCCTGACCGCCGCGGGTCTGGAAGCGGTACGTCCGGACGCCGCGGTGGTCTCGGTGCGTGCGCCCTCCCCCGAGGACGCCGTGCGCTGGGCGGCCGAGTGCCGCGCGGCGGGCCTGGCCGTGGGCTGCTTCCGTCCTCCTTCCGTGCCCGACGGCATCTCACGACTCAGGCTGACCGCCCGCGCGGACCTGAACGGGGAACAGATCGAACGCGCTGTACGGCTGATCGGCGAGACGCGGCCATGAGTCGGCGTGACACGGCCGGGCGTCGCACGATGACGGACTGAACGGTGACGAACTGAACGGTGGTCGACCGATCAGAAACGGTCAGATGCGGTCGACCCCGGCCGCGAACTCGGCCCAGCTCCTCCGCGAGAAGAGCAGCGCGGGCCCGGCCGGGTCCTTGGAGTCGCGCACGGCGAGCAGTCCGGCCCAGGGTGGGGTGTCCGGACACGCGGTCTCGACGCAGTTGTTCGCGCCGGTGCTGTAGCTGCTGCGCAACCACCGCACACCGTGCAGGTCGGTGCTTGAGGGGACATGACGAGGCAGTGCACGCATGGTGCCTCCTTACGCGCCGGCGGCTGTCCCGGCGATGAAATCCAACGAGTCCTCGGGCGAAAGGGCGTGGATCTGAAGGGCGTTGAAGGCCTCCGTGTAGGCCTGGAGGTCTTCTTTCCGTTCGAGGTAGAGGCTACTCGTCAAGTGGTCGAGAACAACCACGTTCAGATCAGAAGTGCTCGAAAATGAGAAGATAACGAAAGGGCCGGTGACGCCGATATGCGCCCCGGCGGCGAACGGCAGTACCTGGAGCCGCACTTGGGGCAGGCGCGCCGCCTCGACCAGCCGTTCCAGCTGCCGTTCCATGACCCCGGGCCCGCCCACCTCGCGCCGCAGCACGGCCTCGTCCAGGACGGCGCTCAGTTCCAGCGGTGGATCCGCGCGCAGCACGTCCTGCCGGGCCAGCCGCACCTCGACCAGTGTGTCCAGCCGGTCCTCCGGCAGCCCCTCCACCGCGGCCTTCGTCACCGCACGCGCGTACTCGGGCGTCTGGAGCAGGCCCGGGACGACGGTCGTCTCCAGCGTGCGCATCACGGTGGCCTGGGACTCCAGGCTGATGAAGTCCCGGTAGGTCGGCGGCAGCACCCCGCGGTAGGCGTGCCACCAGTGGTGTCTGCCGCCCCCGTCGTCGGACCCCGCCAACACCAGGAGTAACTCGCGGAGTTGGGAGTCCGTCACACCATAGGCGTCGAGAAGTAACCGCACATCGGCCGGTTTCACCCCGCTCGTGCCCGTCTCGATCCGGCTGACCTTGGACTGGTGCCAGCCCACGAGCCGGGCCGCCTCACCGCTGGTGAGGCCCGCCGAGGTGCGCAGCGCGCGCAGTTCGGCGCCCAGTTTCCGGCGGCGCACCGCGGGACCGTGCTGCATGCGCTTCTCCTTACTCCTTCCGAGCCACCCACATACGGTCTCGCGTCGTAGAGTTCACCGCTTTGAGCGACAGATATATGCATATCTTGGTGGATCGCCGCCCTTCGCGGGTGTTCTGGTGGCACTCTGGCGGCGAAGCACCAGTCCGGGACCGTACTCGAACCATCCGCTCCGTGTCGGACTGCGGTCCCGTGGGAAAGGGACGACGTCGCCATGGCAGACCATCTGGAAACATCCGTCACTCTGCCGAGCGATCCCGCCTCGGTCTCCGCAGCGCGTGCCTACGTGGTGGACACGCTGGCGGAGTGGGGCCTGCCGGCGGGCACGGAAGTGTCCGACACCATCCGGCTCATCATCTCCGAGCTCGCCACCAACGCCGTCCAGCACACCTTCGGGCAGTCGCCCACGTTCACGGTGGATGTCGTGCTCGACCGCGACGAACGGCTGCGCATCGGTGTCACGGACAGCCACCCACGGCTCCCCAGAAGGCTCCCCGCCGCGGTCCAGCAGGACAACGGCCGCGGGCTTGTCATCATCCGCTGGCTGACCGCCGAATGCGGCGGCAGGCTGAGGATCCGCCCCACCCGTGAGGGCGGCAAGACCATCTCCGTGGAACTTCCGTGGAGCGTCCCGGCCCAGCCCATGACGGCGGCGGGACAGCAGGAACCGTAGCCTCGGCGCAGCGCGCCGGCCCTGAACGCGCGTACTCCCACCGGCGCGACCGACGTCCGCGCCACCCTCCCCGCAGAGCCTGTCACCGGCGTCGCAGCGACGCCTCCCGGCGTGACGCTCCTCCCCGCCGCGGTGCGGGGGTCCTGACGGTGCCCTGGGGCGCCGCCTCCCCGACAGCGGGCTCCGGCTCCTCGCGGCCGCCGATCGGCTCCTCCCGCAGCCCCGCCCGCCGCACCAGCCGGGGGAGCACCCCCCACAGTCCGACGCAGACCAGGAAGGTCGCCACCCCCGCGGCGATCCCGCCGGCCCTGCTGGTCGTCACGTCCACCACCAGCAGCACGGAACCACTGAAGGCGAACACCAGCACGATCAGGCCGGTCGTGGCCAGTCGCGAGGAGACCTGCACGCGCGCTGCAGTGGGGTCTCGCCGCGTGCGGTGCAGGGACTGTGCTCGGCCATGCCGCGACGAGTGACCACTTGAGCCCGTGTCACGCTCCCGGCGTGGGGGGGGGGGGGGGGGGGGGGGGGGGGCGCGGGGGGGGGGGGCGGCGCCGGCCGCGCCCCCCCCCCCCCCCCGGGC